>NZ_JBITFQ010000009.1:0-169121 GCF_044456225.1 Streptomyces sp. NPDC050988
GAAAACGGCCGCACCGCCAACAGCATGTCCATGGTCTTCCTCGCCATCCTCCTCATCCTGATCGTCGGAATCGCCATCGACCTGCTCATCTTCAGCCCGCTGGAGCGGCGAGTACTGCGCAGCCGGGGCTTGCTGGTCACCCACTGAAGGGACAGACACAGAGACAGCGACCGGTTGGTCAGCCGATCAGCCGGTCCAGGGCTGCCACCGGTCTTCCTGTGCGGGGTTGATGCTGCTGAGCCACACCAGCACGCCACCGATCAGGCCGGGCTTGTCCCTCGTGGCCAGGGCCGGCGCTTCGAGCATGTCGGCGGCCTCTTCCAAGTAGGTGACCAGCGTGTCGAGTTCCTCGCCCGGGGCTTCGTTGTAGCGGGACCAGCGGCCCAGGTAGCCGGTCGCGGCGTCCAGGTACAGGCCCGAGGTGCCGTCAGCCGGGCCCACGGCGACAACCGGAATCCAGGTTGCCTTCCACACAGTGATCCGCTCGTCCTCGGGGCGGTCGATGTTGAAGGTGTCCTGGTGGGCCTGGGAGTCCATCTTCAGCCGGTAGGTAGCAGCCACGGCGTCCAGGGTCATCAGAGCCCAATTACCCGGAAGGCATCCCGCGCCATCGACCCCGTCGTCACCCGCCGTCAGCAGCCACAGGACATGCAGCTCGACAGGTATCGGGATGCCGAGGTCGCCCTCCAGGGCGGCGATGGCGGCGGGGCCGGCGCCGGCACGGAGTGCGGCGTAGGAATCGGGGGCGTTCCGCTGAAGCCAGCCGGTGATGCGCTGCCAGGCATCGGCGACCTCCCGTACGGTGACCGCGTCGGTGGCTGGGTCGGCGTGCCCCTCCTCCTGCTGCTCCTGGTCCTGTGCGTCGGCAGCGGGCTCGGCGGACTCCGCGGGCTCGGCGAAGGAGATCGGGTTCACGTACCGGATCTCGATCCGGTCGGGCTCGCGTATGTAGCCGACGGCCAGGGCGGGGCAGTCCTCGAACAGGTCGCCGTCGACCGTCACGGTGAGGATGCCTGGCAGATTCGAGGGCCGGCCCATGTCCGGGTCGTCGGCCAACTGTCCGGCCAGGACCTTCAGGGCGTACGGCACACCGGCGCCGAACTTGGTGGCGGTGTCGCGTACGAACGGGGGTAACTCGACGTCCACGGCCTGGTGTTCCTTGCTGGTCGGGCGGAAGGCGGGCCCCTCATCGTAGGACTCGGTGGTCCAGATCGCCGTCCAGGTGTCCTGGAGTCCGGCGCGGTCGTCTCCGCCCACTACCGCGGCGGACTGAGCGGGGGGGGGACAAAGTTCCTGTGGGAGATCAACGGTACCCAGGGCGACATCCAGGTCACCGCTCCCAACAGTCATCTCCAGGTCGGACCGATCACCCTCCGCGGCGCCCACGGCAAGAACAGCGAACTGTCCGAACTTCCCCTGCCCGCCTCCTACGAGCTGCCCGCCCTCGCCGACGCCCGGACCGGCCCCGCCTACAGCGTCGGCCACGCCTACGCCGGCATCCGCGAAGATCTAACCCAGGGCACCCACCGAGTCGCCGACTTCACCCACGCCCACCGCCGCCAGCAGCTCTTCGCCCGCATCGAGGCCGCCGCCCAGCGCAACGGACAACGGGCAGCGCGCATGAGGCCCACAGTCGGGACCGGGACCGTCGGCCCGGCGTCACGCCTCCCCCGGCTTCCGCCCCTCCCCGGCCGTGCTCCCGCGTCCCGGAGATTCTTCTTACCCATTTTTCATAGGGTGCCTATGTAAATGCGCGATACTTGATGACTGTGGAACAGTCGCATTCGGAGGACCGCCTCCAGGAAACCGCGCGAGCGCTGGCCGACCTCGCTTCTGTCGTGGTCAGGGCCGTGACGGACCGGCGGGGTATGAGCTTCACCGCCGCCTCCGCCCTCGCCCGGCTGGAGCGGGAGGGACCGGCCCGGCTGACCGCACTGGCGACGGCGGAAGGCGTCACGCAGCCGTCTATGACTCAGTTGGTGCAGCGCTTGGAGCGGCAGGCGCTGGCGCTGCGGATCGACGACCCGGAAGACGGGCGCGTCACTCTGGTGGCCATCACGGACACCGGACGGGAGGTTCTCGCCGAGCGCCGACAAGAGCGTGACGCCCGCCTGGCCGCCCTGCTGTCCTCCCTCCCCGAAGAGGAGCAGCAATCCCTGGCAACAGCGATGCGGACCGCCCTGCCACTCGTGCGGCAGATGCTGCTCGAGGACGGAACACAGCAGCCTCCCCTCCTCGAACAGCACAGCACCGGGAGCGAGCGATGACCCCCGAGCAGTCCCACGTACCCGCAACCGCCGACAGGGGGCAGGGCAGCCACAGAACGTGGATCGGCGTGGATCATCCCCGCTACAAGTGGGTCGCGCTGACCAACACCACTGTGGGCATGCTGCTGGCCACGATCAACAGCTCGATCGTGCTGATCTCGCTGCCCGGGATCTTCACCGGTATCCGACTCGATCCGCTGGAACCCGCGAACGTGAGCTACCTGCTGTGGATGCTGATGGGCTACATGCTCGTCACCGCGGTGCTGGTGGTCGCCCTCGGCCGGCTCGGCGACATGATGGGCCGGGTCCGCATCTACAACGCCGGCTTCCTGATCTTCACGCTCACCTCGGTGGTCCTGTCCCTCGACCCCTTCCACGGCGGGAGCGGGGCACTGTGGCTGATCGGCTGGCGCATCGTGCAGGCAGTCGGCGGCTCGATGTTGATGGCCAACTCCGCGGCCATCCTCACCGACGCCTTTCCCGCCCGTCAGCGCGGCATGGCCCTGGGCGTCAACATGGTGGCGGGCATCGCCGGGTCGTTCATCGGCCTGGTGCTGGGCGGAGCCCTCGTGACGTGGAACTGGCGCTCGGTCTTCTGGGTCAACGTGCCCATCGGCCTGATCGGCACGGTGTGGGCGTACAAGTCGTTGCACGAGACGGGCGTGCGCAGGCCGGGGCGGATGGACTGGTGGGGCAACATCACCTTCGCCGTCGGACTGAGCGCCCTGCTCGCCGGTATCACGTACGGCATCCAGCCCTACGGCGGCCACACCATGGGCTGGACCAACCCGTGGGTGCTGGCCGGACTGATCGGCGGCGTAGCCATGCTCGCGGTCTTCTGCGTGGTCGAGATGAAGGTCGCCGAGCCGATGTTCCCGCTGCGCCTGTTCCGCAACGCGGCGTTCGCGGGCGGCAACGCGGCCACTCTGCTGGGGTCGATCGCACGCGGTGGCCTGCAGTTCATGCTCATCATCTGGCTGCAGGGCATCTGGCTACCCCTGCACGGCTACGACTACGCCGACACCCCACTGTGGGCCGGCATCTACATGCTGCCGCTGACCGCCGGATTCCTGATAGCCGGGCCGATCTCCGGAGCGCTGTCCGACCGGTTCGGTGCACGCCTGTTCGCCGCATCCGGATTCACGGTGATGGCGGCGTCCTTCGCGGGACTGCTCATGCTGCCAAGCGACTTCTCGTACGGGGTCTTCGCAGTACTGATCTTCCTCAACGGGGTTGGTGGTGGCCTCTTCGCGGCGCCGAACACGTCGATCGTCATGTCGAACGTCCCGGCCGATGCCCGCGGTGCCGCTTCCGGCATGCGCGCCACGTTCCAGAACGCCGGCATGGTGCTGTCCATGGGCGTGTTCTTCTCGCTCATGGTGGCCGGCCTCTCCAGCACGCTTCCGCACACCCTGAGTTCGGGCCTCACCGCCCAGGGCGTCCCCGCACACGCCGCCCACACCGTCGCCGAACTGCCCCCGGTGGGCGTCCTGTTCGCAGCCTTCCTCGGCTACAACCCGATCCAGCACCTGCTCGGCCCGGATGTCCTGGCCCACCTCTCCCCGACTGCCTCAGCGCATCTCACGGGGCGTGAGTTCTTCCCCCACCTGATCTCGCAGCCGTTCCACGACGGTCTGGTCATCGTCTTCTCCCTCGCCATCGCCATGTCCCTGGCCGCCGCGGCCGCTTCACTGATCCGTGGCCGCACCAAGGCAGTGTCCACCCTGCCGACCCCCGTGACGCCGGCTACCTCGGCGCCTGTGCGAGCGGCCACGGAGTTCGGTTCGGCCGTGCGACCAGCCCTGGAACTGCGCGGCAGGGTACGGGACAGCGCCGGCGAGCCACTGGTCCACGCCACCCTCACGCTCGTCGACCGCTACGGCCACCAGAAGTCCATCGCCAGATCGGGTGAGGACGGGACGTACGAGCTGGCGTCGGCGGAACCGGGTTCGCACATGCTGGTCGTGTCGGCCAAGGGGCACGAGCCGCGCGCCGTGCAGGTCACCACGGGAAAGGAACCGGCCCTCTCCGACCTCGCCCTGACAGCGGTCTGCGCTGTGCACGGCACCGTGCGCCAAGCGCACACTGGCCGTCCAGTCCCCCACGCCCACATCACCCTGCTGAACCCCCATGGCGATGTCGTGACCACGTCCACGACCAGCGAGAACGGCACGTACACCCTGAAGGGCCTGACTCCGGGCCCCTACACCGTCGTCGCCTCCGATTCCTCTCCGGTCACCGCCGACGTCACACTGGGCAACGGAGAGACCCGCCAAGTGGATTTCCAGACCAGCGACGCCCCCGACTGACGGACCACGGGCCGCGCCCCTACGCCCCACTGCCGCGCCAATCGCGCCCGATCGACGGGCGCCTCGCCCGCCCTTCCGGAATTTTGGGTTCCTCTAGCCTTCCTCGGTCTCGCTCTGCATCGCCCAAGTCGACCGGCTCATCGAGGCCAGGTTCCGCACGCACGAACTCCCCGAGATCGTGGCAAGCATGCCCGGCATCGGTCCGCTCCTGGGTCCCGAGTTCCTCGCCCCAATCGGCAACGACCTGGCGGACTTCACCAGTCAGGACGGGCTCGCAGCATTCGCCGGTCTGGCGCCGGCACCACACGATGCGAGAGTCAACGTCCTGTGGGCCCTGATCCAGGAGGGCCGACTCTACGAAGTCGCTCCACCCAAACCCACTGGCTAGTTCGGACGATCACCAGACCGCCACAACCAGCGCAAGGCATCAGGGAGCCGGACACCACAGTGGTTGGGGCTGTGGCCGCCATCACCCAGGACGAGGCGGAAGTCGTAGCCCGCTTCAGCGAGCGCTGCCGCGACACGCAAGTTGTCGGCGAGCCGGTTCGCCTCGGGCTTGTTGGCGGAAGGGCGGGGCCGAGGCGTTGGCCTCCCGGGGCACGAGTACGAGTGGTCAGCGCTGCAGGCTGTCGCTGCAGTGTCGACAGAAGCCGATTACCTGGAGCCGGTCAGTTATTCGGTTGCACGCCGCCGAGACTGGAGTGTCAGATCCCGGCTATGACGATTGTGCTGAGTACGCCGACGGCCGATGGAGTACGCGAGGCCATCGCGGCGCTGCGGGAGTGGCAGCACGACGAGACGCCGATGCAGCTGCATCCCGGAGACATCGGCTGGAACTACCGGTTCGGATCGGCCGAGACGGCCGCGGCGGTACGGACCTGGAGCCGGAACGGACGGATCCTCGCCGTCGGGATGCTGGATTCGCCGACGCTCGTGCGGATGACGGTCGCTCCCGACGTTTTCCATGACGAGGACTTGGCGCGGCGACTCGTCGAGGACTTCTCGCTGCCCGAGCGCGGCGTGCTGCCGGAAGGAACGGTATTCATCGAGGCACCGCAGGGCCTGCTGCTCCACCACCTGTTGACCAAGGAGGGCTGGGGCGTCGACGAGCCGTGGACGCCGCTCTCCCGCGACCTCGCCGAAGCGACGGAGGACCCCGGCGTGCGGATCAAGGAGATCGGTCTGGAGCAGGCACAGGACTTCGCCGACGTCCTGCGGTCCGCGTTCAACACCACGAAGCCCACGCGCGAATACCGGCACAAGATGTCCGCGGCACCGTTCTACGGCGACGCCCGATGCCTGGGTGTTTACGACGAACAGGGCAACCCTGCGGCGGTGGTGACGGTCTGGTCAGCCGGCTCGGGGAAGCCGGGACTGGTCGAGCCGATGGGCGTCCACGCAGACCACCGCGGCCGCGGCCATGGCCGGGCGATCACCGTCGCCGGGGCGGCCGCACTGCGGGAGATGGGCTCGTCAAGCGTGCGCGTGTGCACGCCGAGCTCCAACGTCGGCGGCGTCGCCACGTACATGGCGGCCGGGTTCGCGGTGAGGCCGGAGATCGCCGACCGGATCCGGAAGGTCTGACGTCGAGGTCTCCGGACCTTCGCACCATGCCGCAGCACTTCGTACGGCGGCCGTACGAGGTGCTCTGCTCTCGGCTACCTGCACGATGCGGGAGACGTGGGCCTGGGCTTCCGGCGACAGTTCGCGCCCGAAGCATTCGCCCGCGCCGTCGTCGACGTCGCCCGATTCTGACCTCGTCCGTGGGTGGGTGGACGGCGTCACCACCGCGCCGCTCGTAGCGCTCCGTCCTGCGCGGAGTTGCGGGGTCAGCTGCCGCCGCGGAGGGCTGATGTCGTCTTCCCGGTGCGTTCGCGAAGGAGCACTCGCAGGGTGTTGGGGTGTTCGTAGCCGACTTTCCTCGAGATGGTCTCCAGGGACAGGTCAGTGGTGCGCAACAGGTGGGAGGCGCGTTCGATTCTCAGGTCCTGGACGAATCGGATGGGGGATGTTCCGGTCGTGCGCTGTACGGCACGCTGCAGCGTCCGCTCGCTCACGCCGATGTCACTGGCGGCTTCGGGGATTCTGATGGGTTCGGCCAGATGCTCGCGGGTCCACAGGTCGAAGGCCACGACGGTGGGATCGCTCTGGGCCAGGGCACTGGGAATGGTGTACGCGGCCTGCGAGGGGCGTTCATCGACCACGAGATAGCGGGCGACCAGGTCGGCGAGAGCGGGGCTGCCCGCCCGGACGATCGCCAGCGCGAGGTCCACGTGACCGAAAGCCGCACCGGCGGTGATGACGCCGTCCGAGGTGATGAGCATCCGGCTGTGATCCAGCTCGACCTTGGGATACCTGTTCCGGAACACGGGCGACAGCCACCAGGTCGTCGTGGCACGCAGCCCGTCCAGCACTCCCGCCTCGGCCAACAGGAAGGTCCCCGCGCACGCCGACGCGATGGTCGTACCGCGGGCGCGGGTGTGTGCGATGAGGTCACGCACGGCAAGAGACGCATCGCCGCCGACATGGTCGAGCAATGCGTCGGGATCGCTCCCCCCGAATGCCTGAACGACCAGGAGGTCCGCCGTGTGTGCCTGCTCAAGCGGCTCGGGTGCCACAAGGAATCCCGCTCCGGTCCGAACCTGCGGAGCGGGGCCGACAAGTGTCACGTTCCAGGTGGGCGGTTCGTGGATCTGCCCGCCCAGGGCGTTGGCGTTGTCCAGTACATCGAGGACGGCTGCGAGCCCTGAGTCGAACACCCCGTCGTAGACCACGACCGCTATGCGCATGGCGGGAACACTATCAAACGTGTCGTTTCTGCCACTGATGTGATCACCAACCGTCGCCATAGGTTCGTCGTGCGCCGGGAGCCCGGCGCTTCTCAGGCAAGGAGTGGTCACATGAAGGTCGGTCTGCTGGTACGCATCGAGGCCAAGCCGGAGTTCGCCGACGAGGTGGCGGCGATGCTGAGCGGCGCGCAGGAGTTGGCCGAGCAGGAGGGAGGCACGGTGGCGTGGTTCGCGTTCCGTGAGAACGCCACCACCTTCGGGGTATTCGACACCTTCGAGGACGAGCAGGGGCGCGAGGCACACCTCGCGGGCAGGATCGCCGCCGCCCTCGGGGAGGCGGCCAAGTCCAAGCTCAGCGCACCGCCGGTGATCGCCCCGATCGACCTGCTGGGGGCCAAGGTCTCCTGAACGGCCCGGACACCCGGCCGCCCGGGCGTGGACAGCTCCCGCCCGGCTGCCGGCCAGGAGCCTCTGAGCTGCCACTGACGCGCGGCAGCACCAATCCCGAGCAACTCTTCGCGGCTGGCTGCGCGGCCTGCTTCGCCAGCACATTCGGTGTGGTGGGCCGGGCAGCCGAGGTTCCTCAAGTACATCCTGCACGACTGGGACGACACCAGTTGTGTTCGCATCCTTCAGAACGGCCGCAAGGCGGTGTCAGGAGTCCCGGCGGTAGTGTCTGCTGTACTCGGAGATGGGCAGCGTATGGGTTGGAGACGCCCCCTGCGCGCACGGGAATCTATGGCCATGACGCGACGCAAGGCAGTAATCATTCCCTCGGTCCTCCTCTCCCTCGGTGCCGTGGCGGTTGCCACTCCCGCCATCGGCGACGCCATGGACAAGTCAGCGAGTCCGGTTTCGGCGTCCGCCGGCCTCTCCACGACGCCGGCAACCGGGCAACGCGCGGGCGGCGTGGTCGAAGCCATCGCGCGCAATGCCCACACATTGAGGACCACAGAACCCGAAGGCAGTCTGCGGGACCTGGACGCGCTGGGCCGTATGGTCAAGGACGCCGAGGTGGTGGGTTTGGGCGAGGCCAGCCACGGATCGCAGGACTTCTTCCGCATGAAGCACCGGGTCTTCCGCTACCTGGTGGAGCAGAAGGACTTCCGGACCTTCTCCCTGGAGCTTGCCTGGAGCAGCGGTCTGCGGCTCAACGACTACGTAGTGAACGGCAGAGGCAACCTCAAGGACATAGCGAACGAGGAGTTCCAGGGGGCGTACCGGATCTGGAACAACCAGGACTACATCGACCTCATCGAGTGGATGCGGGACTACAACCGCCGGCACCCGAAGGACAAGGTGCAGTTCATGGGCAACGACATGGGCTACGCCGGGCCGGAGCTGTACGAGAAGGTGACCGACCAGGTGGCGCGCGAGTACCCGCAACTGCTGGAGCGCGTCACCGAGTTGTACCGCGGCCTGGCGCCGACCACCGACGCCGGCACCTACAGCGAGGACTACCTGAAGCTGCCACTGGCGGAGCGCCAGGAGCGGGCGGAGCGGACCGGGAAGGTGTACGAGCTACTGCGCAAGCAGCGCCCCGGCTCGGGCGCCGACCGGCAGGAGCACCTGTGGACCGTGCAGCACGCCAGGGCCATCCACCAGATGGCCAGGGGCTACTCCCTCGACATCACCGACGAGGCCCAGGTCGCGGAGATGATGAGGCTCCGTGACCAGGTGATGGCGGAGAACGTGGCCTGGTGGCACAAGCACACCGGTGACCGGATCCTGCTGTCGGCGCACAACACGCACGTGTCGTACGACTCCTTCGACGAGCGGTACCCCAAGACCCAAGGGGCGTTCCTGCGAGACGCGTTGGGCAGGAAGTACGTCAGCGTCGGCTTCAGCTTCTTCAAGGGCTCCTTCAAGGCGTTCGGCACCGACGACAACGTGATGCGTACCTACCGCGTGGGTGCCGCGAAGCCCGGCTCGAACGAGGAGACCCTGGACAAGGTCCGCCAGGACGACTACATCCTCGACATGCGCACGGCTCCCAACTCCGCGCGCGCCTGGCTGGACAAGTCGCGTGTCACCTGGAACATCGGCGCCGGGTGGCCCGACCCCGTGACGTACAGGATCGCCCTCGGCCAGGCACACGACGTCCTCATCCACCTCAACGAGATCGACGCAACCGAGTACCTGGGCAAGCCCTGACCCGCAGGGTGTGGCGAGCCGCCGCGCGGGCGTCTTCCGGGCGCCCGCGCTGGCCCGCGTCCGTCCCTGCCCTCTCCTCCATGCCGCGATGCGGAGCAGCCTCTTGTAGTGGAATTCCTCGATGCCGGGCCGGCAGAGTTCGAGTCCGAAGGCCGGAGCGCCGCTCACATCAAAGTCGGGTCCTTCACTTCTCCCGGCGCAGGAAGTCGACGACCAGGTCCGTTGTCGCCTGCGGCTGCTCTTCTGTGATCCAGTGCCCGCGGTCCGGGATGACCGCGTCTTCGACGTTGCCGGCAACACCTCGCAGCACATCGCCGATCCCAGGGCCGAAGTTTGCTTCGCCACCGAAGGCCAGGACCCGGCGTCTCAAGCTTGCCCTGCGCTCTCGGGTCGTTTCATGGTCTTGCCCACGTCGTAGCGGGTGGCAGGCCGCCGGTTCTTCTAGCCAACTGGCTTTCCAGGTCCGGGCGTTGAGGGTTTCGGTGCACGGGCCGGACAGGTGAGATGCCTCAGCCGGCGAGCAGGGCCTGCATCCACTGCTCTTCGCGTTGCTCGATGTACTCGGCGTCGTTTCGCCAGGCGTCGCCGTGGCCTTCAGCCCACAGCCTTGCCCAAGGCTGGGCTCCTTGGGCTGCCTGGTCGCCGCAGGAAGTCGTGCATGGAATGCGTACGGCGCCCCAGCACAGGGACCAACCGACGGCGTTCGGACTCAGCCAGACCGTAGGCGTCGGCGAAGACTCGCAGTCGGTGCGCCGCGTCCGGGCTCTGCCAGTCCGGATGCGCGGACAGCGGGATGAACCCGTGAATGGCGTATGCGACATCCCACAGGCGCAGGCCGGGACCTGCAGCGTCCCAGTCGATGAAGGCCCACCGTGCCTCGTCTGCGACCACGAGGTTCCAGGGGGCCAGGTCGTTGTGGGCGATGATGTCACTGCCCTCGGCGGGGATCAGCGTCTGCCACCGCGCATCGGACGGCGGCGTGAAGTCCTGCACGGCGTCGTGGAAGTCCCGGATCAGCCGTGCCACGCGAGCCAGTCGTCGAGCGGGTTCCATCACCGAGAACCGGTCGGGCCAGACCACATCTCCCGGCATGAAGGTCAGGACCTCACGCCCCTGATCGTCAATGCCGAGCGGACGAGGCGCCGCGCCGAATCCCACCTCGTGCAGGTGGGCAAGCAGGGCATGCACAGCGGGAGTCCATGGTCCGGCCGGACGGCGAACGGTGTCCCCGACGCGCACGACACCATCACTGACGTTGCCACCGGACAAGGGCTCTTCATCGTCGTGCCGCATCGAACCAGTGTGTCGGATCAGCCCGTCATGATCACCCCATTAAGGGGGAGCATCGGACCGCGGTCAGGTTCCCGCCGGGACGCGTACGGCGGTGGGATGGGTTCGGCTGGTTCGGGTGATGCTGATCTGGCCCCGCCGCAGCAACACTGGGGCTCATGAATGTGGTGAGCACCGCCGAGGTGGCGGCAGGAGAGCGGTGCGCGTTCTGGCCCGAGGTGATCACGAAGCTCTGGGGCCCTACGACTTACGCTGCGACCCGCAACGGGAGAACGGATTCCGGGTCCAGGTCGGCATGAGCGATTTCGGTGCGATGCATTCGTCGCCGAGGTGACGGACATGGTCACGGACATGGTGACGGACAACCGGGTGTGAACCCCGTCGAATTGTCGATGATTGTCGGTGTAACGACAAAACCGAACCCCCGTCGATAGGCTCGGACAATCTGTCACCGACAAGCCCATGGGGGTCTCGTGACACACCGCCAGCTCGCCGGATCATTCAGAGGGTTACGCCGTATCGCGGTCCTCACCGTACTCGCCCTGACCGTCCCACTGACGGCCACCACCGCCGAGGCGCACAGCGGCGTGGAGGCCACCCCGGGCAATCCCGTCATCGCCTGGAACATCCACGCCCAGAGCGCTATCTACGACACCGCCAAGCAGTCGCCCACCACCAGCACCCGCAGCTTCGCCATCGTGCAGGGCGCCGTATACGACGCGGTCAACGCTGTCGCCGGCCGTCCGTACGAGCCCCTGGTCAGCGCGCCCCGCAGCCGCCCCGGGGACTCCACCGCCGCGGCGGTCGCCGCGGCCGCCCACGACACGCTGCTGTGGCTCTTCCCCGGGCAGGCCGAGTCGCTGAACGCCCGGTACGACGAGGCGCTGGCCGCGATCCCCGACGGCCGCGCCGAGGACGGCGGGGTGGCCGTCGGCAGGGCCGCCGCCGCGGCGATGACCGAGAGCCGCCGTGACGACGGCTTCGACCCCAGCGCGCCGTGGACCGTCGGCACCGAGCCGGGCGAATACCGGCTCACCCCGCCCGGCTACATCGGCGTCGGCGCCTGGGTGCCGAACCTGAAGCCGTTCGTCGTCCCCGACGCCGGCGCCCACCGGGTCGAGCCCCCACCGGCCCTGACCAGCGCCGCCTGGGCCCGCGACCTGAACGAGGTCAAGAGCCTCGGCGCGGCCACCAGCACCGTCCGCACCGAGGACCAGACCGAGGCGGCGATCTGGTGGGACGACCCCCAGATGGTCGAATGGTCGATCACCCGGCAACTCGCCGGCGAGCACCGCCTCAGCAGCCTCCGGACGGCCCGGCTGCTCGCCATGGTGTACGTGGCCTCCGCCGACACCCTCATCTCCTGCTACAAGGCCAAGGCTCACTGGAACTTCTGGCGCCCAGTGACGGCCATTCCGCTCGCCGACACCGACGGCAACGCGGCCACCGATCCCGACCCGGACTGGACGCCGCTGCGGGTCACCGCCCCGTCGCCGGAGTACCCGTCGGGCCACGCCTGTTTCACCACGGCGGTCATGACGACCCTGGGGTCGTTCTTTGGCCGTGACGACCTCATGTTCGCCGCGTACAGCCCCGCCTCCGGCACAACCCGCCGCTACGACAGCCTTCGGGCGGCGACAGCCGAACTCATGGAGGCGCGAATCTGGGCCGGCGTGCATTACCGCTTCGCCTCCGAGCACGGGCACCGGCTCGGGCTGGCGGTCACCCGTGACGTCCTGAACCGCGCCTTCCAGCGGCGCTGACGCGGCCGTCCCTTCCACCACCGCCGGGAGGACAGCTCGGGACAGCACCGACACCGGGACGGCCGCCGAAGCGCAGTTCAGCTCAGCTCAGCGGGAACGGGCCGCGGAGAGGATGACTGGTCTCCGGCCAGGAAATGGTGGTTGTTGCGGGCAGGGTGCGACCCTGAGCATCCAACGGAGTTCCTCGTGCGACAGAAGGATCTTGGTCGATCTCCTGCCCATGGGAACTCCGTTGCCGCGTGGGGCTTTCGCCGGACAACCACCTTGGTCGCCCGGACGCCGAACTGTCCGGAGTGCGGCGCGAGTTGGACGGTCGGGATGGAACTTCCCGCCTCGGCACGGTACCGCTCTCCCCGTTCTCCCAAACGGGCCTGGCACCGGCGGCGCACGCAGGCGGGCGGCGCATGCGCGGCGCACACAGCCGGGCGGTGCGGGAGACCGCGCGCGCCGCTACGGCAAGGCCGCTCCACGCGCCGGGCCCGTGCGCCCCGACACCGCTCTCGGACGGCCGGATGGTACGAAATGACAGGTACTCGCGGCGAGTTGACGGCATGAAGGGTGCCGCGCTCCGGGCCCGTGGGGGTGGATGCGGATGTCCGCAATGGTCGGCAGTGTGAGCCGGGACCGCTGCGACGAACTGGTCAAGCCGGTCCTCTTGAGGAACTGGATCAGAAGCGGTCGCGAATCGGCGCCGTGCCACCGAACATCGCCGACCGATTGACTACGCTCCATCGCGTGCCGGACGCCGTTCTCACGCGGTCAGGCCGCTGACCTGCGATGGAAAGATGGGGCTACCAGCAGAGAGGAAGCTGGTCGTGATTTCGTGCCGCCCGGAGCACGAAGTCGAACCCAGGGGTTCCTGCCGACTGTCAGCGCAGGTCGAGGCGCATCAGGATGCGGGGATGGCCGGCCAGTACCGAGGTGGTGTCGGCGACGTGGGTGAACCCGGCGCGCTCGAAGTTCTTGCGGAGCCCCGCGTACGCCATCGTCATGTCGACCTTGGCGTCACCGTTATCGAGGGGATAGGCCTCGACCACCGGTGCGCCCTGGTCGCGGGCATACTCGACCGCCCCGGCGATGAGAGCGTGCGAGATCCCCTGCTTCCGATGACCGGGGCGTACGCGGATGCACCACAGCGACCAGACCGGGAGGTCGTCGACGTGCGGGATCTTGCGGTTGCGCGCGAAGGAGGTGTCCGCGCGCGGTGCCACCGCGGCCCAGCCGACCGGCTCGCCGCCGTCGTAGGCGAGCACGCCCGGAGGGGGTCCCGTACGGCACAGTTCGGCGACGTATTCGCCGCGGGCCGGCCCGCGAAGCTCGTTGTTGAGCTTGGACGGGATCCGGTAGCTCAGGCACCAGCAGACGTTTGCTCCGGGTGACTTCGGGCCCACCAGGGTGCGGACGTCCTCGAAGACCGTAGCCGGGCGCACTTCGATCGTCGTGACTCCTCCTCCGGCTGGAACCGGTGGCTTCTCGCTGTGCCGGGTTGGATTTGCGACGGACCGGCCTGGCCCCTAGAACGTTGAGAGCGCCTACCGTATCGGCGTGTGTGCGGCGTGGCTGCAGACGACACATTGGAACTCTCCCTGGGTGGCGGTGCTCCTTCACCATGTGCCCGCGTTCGGGGCAGGTGCGGGATGTGTTGCGGAGCGGTCCACCGCCGACGGGGAGAGCGACAGCCTTCTCCCGGAACCTACGAGGCCGCCGGAACCTCAGACGGAAGCGGCTCACCACCGACGAGCCCGTCGGCGGTGCCCGGAAGTCGCCAGGGTTCCCCCTCCGACCTCACACGCCTTGCCGGGACCTCGTTGTCACCACGTACACAGCCTGTCAAGTGCCCCGTTGTTGTCGGACAGCTCCTCGCGCAGGACCCGTGCTCACTGGTCGAGAGCTGCGGGTTCGGCCAGGGAACACACGTCGGCCGTATGGGGATCGCCGATCAGGGCCTGCGGTTCGCCGTCCGAGGCGTCCTCCTCCAGCCCGCTCCGGCCGGACTGGGAGGTGGCCTTCCCGTCGTCGCCGTGGCCGGGGACGAGGGCGAGCCCCAGGGCCAGTGCGGTGCTGACGCCGAGCGCGGCCGCGATCAGCGGTCGGCCCCACCTCCGGCGCCCGGTGACGGTGGCCGTGCCCCCAGGGGTTCTCGGCTCGGATCCGGCTACGTCCTCCAGGAGTTGCTTGACGTCGGCGGCGTCCGGGCGCCGCCGAGGGTCGCGGTGCAGCATGGCGGCGAGCACGGGATACAGCGGTCCCACGGCGGCGGCGTCCAGTTCGACGACGCCCTGCTCGGCCTTCCAGTACCTCAGCCGCTCGGCTTCCTCCCCGTCGTCCCCCGTCCTGGCAGAGCCTGCGTCCTCACTTGTCGCGGCACCGCGCGGCGGTGCACCGGTGTCCAGTGCGTGGAGGGTGGCGGCCAGACAGAACACGTCCGAGGCCGGCCGGGGGACGTTGCCCCGGGCCAGTTCGGGGGCGGCGTAGTCCGGGGTGTAACTGAACGGGCCGTTGACGGTGATGGTCTCGGTACCGCCGACCCGGTAGGCGGCGCCGAAGTCCAGTAACTTCGCGGCCCCATGCCGGGTGAGGCCGATATTCGCGGGCTTGACGTCACAGTGGACGACGCCCGCTTCGTGCAGGGCGGCCAGCGCGTCGGCGAGCTGGGCACCGATGCGCGCCGCCCGCGCGGCAGAGACCGTCGGCTGGAGCCGGCCGTTGTAGAAGGGAACAGCCGTCCACCTGCCCGGGTGAGACCAGCCTTCTGTGGACCCCACACCTCCCTGGACGGCTGCCCTCCTGCGGACCGGGCAGTCAGCGGGCGTCCGAGTCCTGGCGGGCCGCGTCCCATGCCTCGTGGGAGGCGGCGATGGCCGGGCGATGGGCGATCGACCAGTCGGCGAGAGCCTTCACGAGGTGGGTCAGGCTGTGGCCCATCTCCGTCAACTCGTACTCGACCTGCGGCGGGACAGTGGGGTACACCGTGCGCCGCACCAGGCCGTCGCGCTCGAGGCGGCGGACGGTGAGCGTGAGCATGCGCTGCGAGATGTCGCCCGGGATGGCGCGTTGGAGTTCCTTGAATCGGCGGATGCCGGAGGCGAGTTCGACCACCACGTAGACGGACCACTTGTCGCCGAGCCGGTCCAGTACGTCCCGGACACCGCACTCGTCCTGCGGTGTGTCGCACACGATGACAGGTTCGGCGGCCACCGGGGCGGTCGCCGGGCTGGTTACCGCCATGTGCCCTGCTGACATGAAAGTGCCTCCTTATGCGATCGGGTTCCTCTGCTGAGGATGGAACCACACAGCTCAGGAGGGACTTCCCATGATTCTGGTCACCGGCGCCGCCGGGGCACTCGGACAACTCGTCGCCCAGCGACTGGCGATACGCGACGACGTGGTGCTCGGCACCCGCGCACCCCGATCCGCGGGCGAGCGCCGAGTCGACTTCGACGAGCCGGCGTCGCTCGACTTCACGGGCGTGGACACCCTGTTGCTGATCTCCGCGGGGTTCGGCGAGGACGACGTGGTCGTCGCCCGTCACGACGCGGCCATCACGGCGGCCGAGAAGTCGGGCGTACGGCACATCGTCTACACCAGCCTGAGCGGCGACGGCGACCACCTCGCCTACGCACTCCCCCATCGCTGGACCGAGCGCAGAATCCGGCGGAGCGGCCTGGAGTGGACCATCCTGCGCAATGGCCTGTACGCCGAGTTCCTCGCGGCCATCGCCGCCCCGGGTCCAGACGGGACGATCACCGCGCCGCTCGGCGCGGGGCGTCTGGCCGCCGTCGCCCGCGAGGATCTCGCGGAGGTGGCCGCTCGCGTGGTCAGCGCCCCGGAGCAGCACGCGGGCCGCACGTACGAGCTTGTCGGCGAGGAAGCCCTCGGAGGTACGGAGCTGGCGACGGCGGCCGACGGAGCCTACGAGCCCGGCACACTCGCCCGAGCCCGGGAAGCCATCACTGCGGCCGGAGAGGCGCTTCCCTATCAGTTGCCGATGCTGATGGGGACGTACTCGGCGATCGCGGCCGGGTTCCTGGATGGGACGGGCATCGAACTCAACGCGCTGCGGGGGCTGTTGGATCGTGAGCCGCGGTCCGCTCTGGAGACGTACGCGGCGTCGGTCGGCACAGCGCGCTCGGGGACGTAGACAGACACTGTCCCGCCTTGTCGGCCGCCCCCCCATGCCGAGCCGTCGGGGACGGGAGCGTCGACGTCAGACCACGGTGACCTCTGTGAAGTGGTCGGCGATGAGTTCGGCGACCATGATCACGGTGAGGTTGGTGGCCACGGAGGGGACGTCGGGCAGGATGGAGGCGTCGACCACTCGGAGGCCGGGCACTCCTCGTACACGGCCGCGGTGGTCCACGACGGCGTGAGCGTCCGTGTCGGGCCCCATGGGCGCGGTGGCACACAGGTGCGGGTACGGCTTGACGTGGGCGCGTAGGTACGCGGCCATGTCGGTGTCCGTTGTGACGGCGGGGCCGGGGGCGATTTCGTTCAGGCCCAGTGGGCGCATCGAGGCGGTGTCGGCGAGTTCCCGGCCGAGAGCGATCGCTTCGGTCATCTTGTGCAGGTCCTTGGGGTCGTCGAGCAGGCCGAGCTGGAGCCGGGGCGGGACGGCCGGGTCGGTGCTTGCCAGTTGGAGCGTGCCGTGGGCATCGGGTTCGGGGCGGGTGACCGAGACCAGGAAGCCGAGTCCGCTGCCGCGCGGGTAGGCGTCGGATCGCACGAGGTGGCTCGGAGCGATCTGCAGGTCGAGTTCGTCGGCTCGGGCGAGCGAACTGCGCGTCGTCAGCAGAACCGACACCGGGGGTGTCGTCGCGCCGAGTTGTTCGGCGTCCGCGCTGAACAACACATAGGCGCAGGGGTGTTCGCGCAGACGGCGGCCGACCGGCAGATCGGTGACGACATCGACGCCGAGCCGCTTGAGTTCGTCGGCCGGTCCGATGCCGGACCGCAGCAGGATGGCCGCACTGCCTGCCGCACCGGCGGACAGGACGGTTTCCCTGGCCCGCAGGAGGGTGCCGTCGGTGGTGCGGACGCCGATGGCGTTGCCCCGCCGGTCGAAGGCAACGGTGTCGATGGTCGTCGCGCCCACGATGTGCAGGTTGGGGCGGTCGCGCACCGTCTGGTGGAGGTACACCAGGCCCGTGCTCTGCCGGATGCCGTCGGCAAGGCTGAGTGGGAAGTGTCCGATGCCGCCGGCGTGGGGTGTGTTGAGGTCGTCGACGGAAGAGAAGCCCAGAGCTGCGCAGGCGTCACTGAAGGCCTGATGGGCCGGCGTGAGGTCCTGTGGAGCGACACGGCTGATGTGTACGGGACTGTCGTGCCCGTGCAGGGCCGGGTCGCTGTCGGCGCCACCGTCCCTGTCGGCGACACCGTCCCTGTCCGCCTCCAGTTTCCGGTAGTAGGGCAGGACGTCGTCGTAGCTCCAGCCTGTGAGCCCCTTCCGCTCCCAGCGGTGGAAGTCGGCGGGGTGGGCGCGCATCGCCACTCCGGCGTTGATGGCCGACCCGCCGCCGAGGACCTTCGCCCGCACGAATGACGCGGCATGGCCGGTGTGTTGGGGGTCTGGTGGAGGCACCTCCCACAGGAGGGAGGGATCGCCTTCGTAGACCGCGCCGCTGAGGATGTGGCGGGGCAGTTCGTGGGGCGCGTAGGCGGGTCCGGCCTCGGTCAGGAGCACGCTGCGGTCGGGTGACTCGCTCAGCCGGGCCGCCAGGACCGCTCCGGCGGAGCCACCGCCGACGATCACGACGTCGTACTCAAACGGCCTGGGGGCCTGGGAAGTTACTGGCGGCGCCATGCTCTCCTCGATCTTGGCACGGGCTCCCCCGGGAGGGTTCTGAGCTGGGGACTCACTTGTCGAGTGACGGATTGTTGCACAGAGATCACCACATGTAACCTTCGTCGCGTCGGGGGCCGCACGGCTCGAGTGCTTCGGCCGGCCCCCATGTCCCCACATACGAAGTGAAGAGGGTCCTGTCGTCATGCCCAGAACACATCAGAGCCCGCAGGACTGGGAGGTGCGGCCCTCGATCGCCCTCCCGCGGGCGCTCGTGCCGTCCCGAACGGCCTGGGCGGTACGCGCCGAGCAGGCCGTCGAGTACGACGTCGTCCTCACCCGCGATCTGCTGGATCCCGCTGACGACTCCCTTGCGCGAGCGGGTCTCGGCCCGGCCCTCGCAGCACCGGCTCGGCGCTGTGTCATCACCGAGCGAACCGTCGAACAGCTTTACGGGGACCGCCTGTCGGCGTACTTCCGGGCCCACGGGATCGATGTGCGATGGCTGGTCCTGGACCTGGGCGAGGAGAAGAAGACCATCGAATCCGTCCTGCGGGTGGTGGACACCTTCGACTCCCACGGGATCCTGCGACGGCAGGAGCCCGTCATCGCCGTCGGTGGCGGTGTCCTGACCGACATCGTGGGGTTCGCGTGCAGCGCCTATCGGCGCGGACTGCCCCATGTCAGGGTCCCCACCACACTGATCGGTCTGGTCGACGCGGGCATCGGAGCCAAGACCGGGGTCAACCACGGCGGGAGCAAGAACCGGCTGGGCAGCTACTTCCCCGCGCGGCGCACGCTGGTCGACCCCACCTTCCTGGCGACCCTGCCGAACCGTCACCTCTCCAACGGGCTGGCGGAGATCCTCAAGATCGCGCTGGTCCTGGACCGACGGCTGTTCGACCTGCTGGAGGAGCACGGATCCCTCCTGCGCACCGAACGCTTCCAGGGCATCTCCGCGCCCGGCGCACAGGCCGCGGACGAGACGCTGCGCCGCGCGATCGGCGGCATGCTCGCCGAACTCGAACCCAACCTGTGGGAGGACCAGCTCGAACGGGCCGTCGACTACGGCCACTCCTTCAGCCCGGCCCTGGAGATGCACGCACTCCCCGGCCTCCTGCATGGCGAGGCCGTCGCCATCGACATGGCACTGACCACGGTCATCTCCTGCGGCCGGGGACTGCTCACCACCGGCCAGCGCGATCGCGTACTGGCCGTGACGACGGCTCTCGGACTTCCCCTCACCCACCCGGTGTGCCGTCCGGAGCTGCTGGAACACGCCCTGGCCGACACCGTTCGCCACCGCGACGGCCGCCAGCGGCTGCCACTGCCCGCCGACATCGGATCGGCGCTGTTCGTGAACGACCTGACCATCGACGAAGTCCGGTCCGCCGCGGGCTTCCTGCACGAAAGAGGAAATGACAATGCCTGACGAACTGCTGGTCGCGGACGTGCGCGGCGCGTCCGCCGTGCATGCCATGCACGGCGGCGCGGACATCGCCCGCTGGAAGTGCCTGGCCCGCCGGATGGGGCTGGCCGGGACCTGGGAAGCCATCGAGTGGGCCTCCCTGCCTCCCGGCGCGGTCTGCGGGGAGCATCGTCACACCCGTACCGAGGAGCTGTACTTCGTCCTCCAGGGCGAGGGCGAGATCCTCCTCAACGACGTGCCGCACCGCATCCGCCCCGGACACCTGGTCGTCAACGGCCTCGGCACACGGCACCAGTTCCGCAACCTCGGTGACCAGGACCTCAACTGGCTCGTCATCGAGGTCTTCGGGCCCGCCACCACCCGGGCGCTGATCGGATCCGGCGCCGACCCAATCACCCAGCCCCTTCCTGCCCTTGAGAGGACCTCATGACCACCGCCACCATCATCGACCTCGCCGCCTGCGGAGAGGTCGACCTGACCACCATGCTGACGGGGCCGCTGCGCCAGGCCCGCGTCGTCACCCTGGAGACCGCGCAGGCCGAGACCCTGTCGGCCACCGACCGCGAGCACACGCTCTTCGTGCTGGAGGGCACCGGCTCCGCGCAGGCCGGCACCACGACGGTGGACCTGGCGGCCGGCACCGCCGTCACCCTGCCGCTCGGCGGATCGATGACCATCAGCGCCGGCCCGGAGCCGCTGCGCTACTTCCACGCGAGCCTCATGACCCCCTCGGCCTCGGCCGGGTCGCTCTCGCCGACTGTCGAGGAAGCGGACGCACAGTGATCGTCACCACCGTGGAGGAGACCACCCGGACCCTGAAGGACGGTGCCGCGCACACCGCGAGCCGTTCACTGGCCCGGCGCGGCTTCTTCTTCTCCGAGACCGAAGCCGTCGACCACCTCCACCTGGCGCCCGGCGCCGAGATCGGAGTGCGCGGGCGCGAGGGAACCGAGGAGATCTGGTTCGTCGCCGACGGCGACGGTCACCTTCTGCACGCGGACGGATCGACCGGTGTGCTGCACCGCGGTGCTCTCGCCGTCTGCTCGTTGAACAGCGGCGCACGTCTGCGCGCGGGCGACCACGGCGCGCGGCTCATCCTGGTCGCTGTGGCGCCCCGGCACCTGACCGCCGCCATGCCGCCCCGACTGCCGGTCGCCTCGTGACGTCCACGGCCCCGACGACCACCGCGTCCCCCGGGCTTCGGTATCCGGGCATCCCGGGCGCCACCAACGTGGATCACATCGCGTATACGGTGCCCGACCTCGACCAGGCCGTGACCTTCTTCACCGAGGTGGTCGGCGCCGAGCTGATCTACCGCGAAGGCCCCGTCCGGGACCCGCAGGGCGACATGATGCGCCGCCAACTCGGCGTCCATGCCACGGCCGTCGCCCACATCGCCATGCTCCGCCTCGGCCCGGTCACCAACGTCGAGTTGTTCGAGTACGAGGCTCCGGACCAGAACCGGGTCCTGCCGGCCAACAGCGACTGGGGCGGCCACCACGTGGCCATCCATGTCACCGACCTGGACGCGGCCGTGCGTTATCTGCGCGGACAGCCCGGAGTCGAGCTGCTCGGCACCGCCCAGACCATCCCGGACGGACCGATCGCGGGCAATCGCTGGATCTACTTCCGTACGCCCTGGGGCATGCAGATGGAACTCGTCCAGGCAGCCACCGGCCTCCCCTACGAAAGCACCACCCGTGCCCGCCGCTACGGCCCGGCACGCGCATGGGACACCGACCACCCCAGCTCTCCCGATTCCTCGGACCCCCGACCCGCAAGGAACCCCAGTGCGTGATCAGATCGACATGACCCCTGCTCTGCTGGACTACGTCCGGGACGTCTCCCTGCGCGAGGACACTGTCCTGCGCGAGCTGCGCGACGGCACCGCCGCGCTGCCCGACGGGATCATGCAGATCCTTCCCGAGGAGGCCCAGTTCCTGGCGCTGCTGATCCGTCTCACCGGCACGTGCGACGTCCTGGAGATCGGCACCTTCACCGGTTACAGCACGCTGGCGATGGCCCGTGCCCTGCCGCCCGGCGGGAAGGTCGTCACCTGTGATGTCAGCGAGGACTGGACCGCCATGGCCCGTCGCGCCTGGCAGCGGGCGGACATGAACGACCGCATCGACCTGCGCCTCGGCGACGCGACGGCGACCCTGGAAAACCTGCTGGCCGAGCGAGGCCCCGCCTCGTTCGACCTCGTCTTCATCGACGCGGACAAGGCCCATTACCCCCACTACTACGAGCGGTCCCTCGCCCTCACCCGGCCAGGTGGCCTGATCGTCCTGGACAACACACTGTGGTCGGGCCGGGTCGTCGACCCCACCGCACAGGACGCCGACACCCAAGGCGTACGCGAGGTCAACAGCACCCTCCTCAAGGACGAGCGAGTCGATGTGTCCATGCTCCCGATGGCCGACGGCGTCACGCTTGCGCGCAAGCGGTAGCCCCTGAGACGGCGCCCTACTCCAACGGGCCCGTGCATCCCAGTCAGTCCGAGAGCGCCCGCCGGTGAGTCCTGCCTGCGGGTGCTCTCGGCCTGTCACGGTCCGATCGCCGCGGTGTTCCGGATCGCTCCTCAGCCGATTCGCCAGGGACGGAGCTTCTCGGGGTTTCGCACCGCCCAGATGTGCCTGATCCGGTCGCCCACGATCTCGAACGCGAACACGGTCGCGACGGCGCCGTCCTGCCGCGCCACCAGGCCGGGCAGGCCGTTGACCGTGCACTCCAGGAACGTCGTGCGGTGGCCCGACACCCGGGCGATCTCGGCGTAGGCATGTGCGATCCGCTCGCCGCCCACGATCGGGAGCAGGTGGGTGACGGCCAGCCCGCCGCCGTCGGCGGTCGCGGTGGCGTCGGGGTCGAGCAGGCCGATCAGCGCATCGATGTCCTTGGCCTGCCATGCCGCTCTGAACCGCCTGACGATCCCGGCCTGCCCGGCGCTCGGGCCCGCCGGGGTCTGTGCGGTGCGGACGCGCCGTCGGGCGGACGAGGCCAGTTGGCGGCACGCCGCCGGAGTGCGGCCCACGATCTCGGCAACTTCGCCGAAGGGGTAGCGGAAGACATCGTGCAGGACGAACGCGACGCGCTCGGCCGGGGTCATCGCATCGAGGACGACCAGGAAGGCCATCGTCACCGACTCGTCCAGGGTGACCCGCTCGGCCGGGTCGATGCCGCCGGCTCCGGAACTGTCGGTGATCCACTCCGTGGGCTCCGGCAGCGGTTCCGGGATCCAGTCGCCCACGTACGTCTCCCGCCTGGCCCGCGCAGAGCCGAGCAGGTTCAGGCAGATGCGGCTGGCGACCGTCATCAGCCAGGCGCCGGGCGACTCGATGGCCTGCCGCTCCTGTGCGGACATGGCGTACCAGCGGGCGTAGGTCTCCTGGACGACGTCCTCGGCGTCGGCGAGGGACCCGAGGAGTCGATAGCCGAGGTTGATCAACTGGCGCCGCTCGCTCATGATCGCGCTGAGGTCCGGACCGCGCCGGTCGTCGCCGGGCTCCGCTCTGCTCGTCATGGTCTGGCCGTCTCCCTCGCTCGGTTCTGTGCCTCTACCCGATACGACAGGACAGCTCGCCGGAATGTGAGGTCGCCGCTCCACCTCACATTCCGCAGGGCCGCGTTGTCGTACCGGTGAGGACGACAACAGGACCGAGAGGTGATTCCGATGAACGACTTCCGGGCCATCGCGGACCGCGTCGAGATCGAGGCGCTGCGCGGCGAGTTCACCGACGCGGCGATGATGCGCGACCGACCCCGCCTGTCGGCGCTGTTCACACCGGACGGCGCCCTGCGCATGCCCAACATTCCCGTCGAGCTGGTCGGCCGTGAGGAGATCCGTGCCGGAGGCGAGCGGCTGCAGAGCCAGTGGGACTTCTTCGTACAGACCACACACCCCGGCACCATCCTGCTCGACGGCGACACTGCGACCGGCCGCGCCTACATCCAGGAACTCGCGCGCACCCTCGACGGACGGCAGGGACTGAACTACGCCGTCTACCACGACCGCTACCAACGCACCGTGGAGGGCTGGAAGTTCGCCGAGCGGGTGTACGAGGTCAGGTACCTCGACACCTCCCCGCTGGCGGGTTCGGCGCCCCGCGCGGAGCAAGGCTCCGGGACCGACCCGGCAGCGGCCACGGCCTCCCCGGCTCCGGCCGCGTCCTTCGCCGACCCGGCATCGGCCGAACAACTGGAGCGCGTGGCCGCCGCGCTGCGGGCGAGCGGCTTCGCCGCCGAGATCCTCGACGACGCCGCGGCCGCTCGCTCCCGCATCAAGGACCTGGTCCCCGAGGGCGCCCGCGTGCTCACCGGAGCCAGCGAGACCCTCCGGCTGTCCGGCATCGACGAGGACATCAACACCGGTGGCCGGTACGACGCCATCAGGCCGCGCGTCCTGGCCATCGACCGTGCCACCGGCGCCGACGGGATCCGAAGGCTGGTCGCCGGCCCCGACTTCGTCGTCAACAGCGTCGCCGCGGTCACCGAGACCGGCTCACTCGTTCTCGCCTCGGGCAGCGGCAGCCAACTCCCCGCCAACGCTGGCGGCGCCGCCCACGCGGTCTGGATCGTCGGCGCGCAGAAGGTGGTGCCCGACCTCAGCACAGCGCTGCGCCGCGTCGAGGAGTACGCCCTCCCGCTGGAGAACGCCCGCGCCCAGGCGGTGTACGGGATGCCCAGCGCCGTCAACCGCCTGCTCATCCTCAACGCGGAAACCCGCCCGGGGCGCGGCACCGTGCTGCTTCTCCGAGAGGCCATCGGGTACTGACCCGGGTCCTGGGTCCGGAGTCCTAGGTCCGGGGTCCGGGGTCCGAGGTCCATTGGATTCACAGGCACGCCACTGGGGATCGGCACGCCGGAGCGGCTTGTCTCTGCCCGGCCTCCGGCGACGCGCTTGCTTGGGCGTCGGGTCGAAAGCATCTGGCCCATGGGCTCCGCTCCCGTGGTCAGGACCGATGGCTGTTCTGGGCGAGCTCAGGGTGGGGCACGACCACCGGGGCCGCTCCCGGGCCCACGGACTCGCACCAGCGGCCGACCGGACCGCCGGGCGGCACGTTGATCGCCCCGCCGACGCCGCCGGGCCCAACTCGGCTTCCACCGAGATCAGTTGGGGCGCCAGGCGTGACTCTCGGGCGGTCCGGCGGGCATCATCTGTGGGTGCACCGGCGGCACGGACACCGACGAGGGTGTACGCACTCGCCCGCGGCACCGCGCCAGGTCCGCACGCACCGGCCCATGGAAGGTCCCTCATGATCGAGTCCGAGCTGAAGCGAGCCCTGCACTCCCATCTGCGCAAGGAGACATTGAAGGTGGCCCTGTCCGGGTACCTCGGTGCCGGTTTCCGGCGTGCCGTCCTCGGGGTGACCGACCGTCGGGTCCTTCTGGTCAAGAGCGCCTACTGGTCGGTCAGCGACAGGGGGCTCCTGTGGGCGGACCAGCTCGACGAGGTGGCGCTGGGCAACAGACCCAACGAGCTGCACATGAACGGCGCCTACACCGGCAACACGTACGTCCGCATACGCCGCGCGGACGGCAGCACGTTCCGTCTGAATCCCCGTACGAGCTTCATCGGCGGGAGTGACGACACCCGGCGCAGCGTGGAGACCCTGTACTCGGCGGTCAAGGGCCGCTTCTGATCCCATCCGTGCTCAGAAGACCAACTCGCCGACGCCCAGCAGGTTTCCCTCGCTGTCACGGAACCAGGCACCGCGTTCGCCCCGTGCGCCCTTGCTCGGATAGTTTCCCTCGATCTCGGCGATGCCGTTCCTGGTGCGGAGTCCAGGAACGTCGACCTCCTCGAACACCACGCCACGCCGCTTGAGTTCTGATACGACCGTCTCGATGTCGTCGACCTCCAACGCCATCTGGGTAAAGGTCCCGGGCGAGGCTCCCGTCGACTGGAACACCACGAAGTCCACGCCTCCGCACCGATACAGCAGACCCCCGGGCCGCTCGTCGAGGGGATCCAGACCGAGTTTCTCGGCATAGAAACGCCGCGCCCGGTCCAGGTCCTGGGCGGGGAGCCTCGTCGCCACACGTGCTCCGGCCAGAATGTTTCTGTCGTCTGCGTTCATGACCTCCACTGTGCCGCGAGCAGTTGCCGGACGGGCGGAGGCGACAGCGGCGAGCCATGGCGGAAGCCAGGTGGAACCGCGCCCGTTCGTGCTGGAAGCAGGTCTGTGTCAGGGTCCTACCGCGCCGGCTGTACTCACCGTGTCGACCAGGTCTGCGAGCGCGTTCGCGAGGGCGTCGAGGCCGGCGCCCGCCGGGCCGCCCGGCTCGGACATGTAGACGTCCCGCCGGATCTCGATCATCAGGGCGCTGACCCGGGGGTCGTTGCCGTAGTACTTCAGCGGGACGTACGTCCCCTGGAAAGGGGTGTTGATGCCCGTGCCGCCGAAGCCCGCGAACGCCTTCTCGGCGTGGGCCAGCAGCTCGGCCGGGGTGTGGAAGGCGTCCCGGCCCAGGCAGATGGGCGGACGGGGGCCGTCACCGTGCAGTTCGTAGGGAAGGCGCTCGGCCGGGTAGGAGTGGACGTCGATGATCACGGCCCGTCCGACAGCAGCCAGCCGCTGGGCCACCGCGTCCGTGACGGCGGCCGCGTACGGGTGGAAGTAGCGCTCGACGAGCCACTGTCCGTCGTGGTCGGCCGGGCGGAGCTCCTCCCTGTGTGTGGTCCGGGTGTAGACCACGCCCATCCCGACGGCCAGCATCTCCTCACGCTCGTCCGGGAACCGTTCGGGGTCGACGACCAGCCGAGACAACTGGTTGACGAACTGCCAGGGTTCTGTGGCGCAGCGCTCGGCTGCCGTCGCCGCGATCCGGGCGGTGTGCGAGTCGGTGATGTGGTCCAACTCCCGTTCCAGGGCGGTGTCTTCGAGCACGATGCCGCTCCGTACGCCCGGCGGGATCACCCGCGAGGAGTGCGGAACATGCAGGACCACGGGGGAGTCCGGCGCGCCGGCCACGAGACGGTGGGAAGCCGACACGTCGTTCATTCTGGAGTCCTCGATGCGGGCGCGTGGGGGTTGGCGGTGAGCGCGGGTGCGAGTCGTGCGTCAGGGCATGTGCACCCTTCCTACTACACCAACGGGCCCCAGCTGGAGGGGTACGCGGGCCGCGCGGGGAACCGCGGGAGTGGCTACCCCTCCAGCATCGTCCGAGCTACAGGCCGTCGCGGACCATGGCGGCGACGATCTGGACGTGGCGATTGGCCGCCGTGTTCGAGAACTCGTTGTCGTAGTTCAGGCCGTAGGGCCAGAAGTGCCCGCCACCGGTGGACAGCGTCGCACCCGAACCGTCGAACTGCTTGACGAGGGCCGTGGCCTGCGCTCCGCGCCAGGTACCGCTGCCCCCGAGGGAGGACCAGCCGGAGCTCGTGCCCACGCCGATGGTGTGGGCGATCTCGTGCAGCGCGGTCCGCTCGGTCATGTAGCCGCGGTTGCCGAAGCGGATGGTTCCGTTGATGTTGCCGTCGGCCGTGGGGACGCCCGGGTCGTAGCGGACGGTGATGGTCTTGCCGAGGTCGCTGACGTTGTTGTAGCGGGCCACCGCGGCGTTCATGGCCGTCGTGATGAGGTTGTACGCCGTCTGCTGGTCCTGGGTGGGGTTGGCGGCCCGTTCGAGGGTCCAGGTGATGGTGGCCGCCGCCACCTGTTCCTTGGGGACCGGGGCGGCCTGGGGTGCGGCCTGTGCGACTCCGGGCCCGGCCAGTAAGGCTCCTGTCAGCGCGGCTATGGCCACCTTCCTTCGCCAGGGCATGGCCGCTCGCTCAGTGGGCTCCGGGGTGTGTCGTGGGCTCATGGAGAAGGCTCCTGTGTGGGGGGATGTGGAGGTTGGGCTGTCGGGTGCGGAGATGACGGCTTGGACAGTCCACGCCGTGGCCGACATTTCAAGCATTGTTCGAGATGCCGATCAGACGTACTGACGTACTGCTGTCGGAACCTCCGCCAGTATCCAGTCGCTGACTGCGACGTCAAGTGGCCCAGCCCATCCGCCACTTCCCCGGTTTGCTACGCTCCCGTCGCTGCCTGTGGGGGAAGTCCGGTGAGAGTCCGGCGCTGACCCGCAACGGTGTGCGTGGCGAACCCGTGGTTCGTCGCGTGAGCCCGATCGCCCGCAGGTGGTGCGACCCGTTGACTGCTCGCCGTGGACTGCGAGAGGGGACCGCACGGCCGGCGTGTCGTACGGGCTGCCTCTTTTCCTGATGTTCAGGCGGGCCCAGATGAAGGACCGCCCCGACCGTGCGCCGAAGTCCGAGCCCGAGCCCGAGCCAGACCTCGATCCCAACGCCGAGCCGGATATCCGTCGTGCCCTTGGTCTTTGGGCTCGGGCTGTTGCTCCTCGTGTCGATCGTGTGCGGGGTGGCTCTCGGGGCCGCGGGCGTCGGCTGGGCGGACGTGCAGCGGTTTCTGTGGGCCGGGTTCACCGGCGGGACGGTGCACGCCGGAGACATGGCCGCGTACACCATCGTCTGGGAGATCCGGCTGCCGCGTGTCGTGCTCGGTGCTGTCGTCGGAGCGGGGCTCGCGGCCGTCGGTGTGGCGGTGCAGGCGATGGTGCGCAACGCGCTCGCCGATCCGTTCGTGCTGGGTATCTCCTCGGGCGCCGCCGTGGGCGCCAACGCCGTGATCCTGCTCGGCGCGTTCGCGGGGCTGGGAGTCTGGGCGCTGTCGTTGTCGGCGTTCGTCTCGGCTCTCGCGGCGATGGTGCTGGTGTACTCCGTGGCCCGGTCGGCGCACGGGCTGACGCCGCTGCGGCTGATCCTGACGGGGACGGCTCTGGCGTACGGCTTCGAGGCCGTCACGACCGTGATGGTGTTCGGGGCGGCCCGGGGCGAGGCGGCACGGTCGGCCATGATGTGGCTGCTGGGGAGCCTGGGCGGCGCGACATGGGCGCAGGTGCCGCTCGCCGCCGTGACCGTGGCGGCCGGGTGGGCGTGGCTGCGGTGGCGCGCCGAGGCGCTCAACGCGCTCGCCATGGGTGACGAGACCTCGGCCGCGCTCGGTGTCCAACCGGGGCGGCTGCGCCGGGAGTTGTTCCTTGTCAGCGCCGCCGTGACCGGCACCGTGGTCGCGGTCAGCGGGGCCATCGGGTTCGTCGGACTGATGGTGCCGCACGTCGTGCGGATGCTGGTCGGGGCCGATCACCGGCGGGTACTGGCGGTGGCCCCGCTCGTCGGCGCCGTCCTGCTCCTGTGGGCGGATCTGTTGTCCCGGCTGCTGCTGGCACCCGCCGAACTGCCCGTCGGGGTGATCACCGCGGTGGTGGGTGTGCCTGCCTTTCTGCTGCTGATGCGGCGCGGCGGTTACGCCTTCGGGGGCCGCTGATGGCCGCCGGGGCCGACGTGAGGAAGGTGGGCGGCCATGCGGCTTGACCTGGCAGGGGTGGCGGTCGAAGCCGCCGGAGTCCGGTTGGTCGACGACATCCGACTCGCCGTGGACAGCGGGGCGTTCGTCGGTCTCGTCGGCCCGAACGGCAGTGGCAAGTCCACCCTCCTGCGCTGCGTGTACCGGGCGCTGAGTCCGGCGGCGGGCACCATACGGCTCGACGGGGACGACGTACACGCCATGTCGCCCCGGGCCGCCGCCCGGGTGCTGGCCGCACTGCCGCAGGAGTCGTCGGCCGAGTTCGACTTCACCGTCGCCGAAGTGGTCGACATGGGCCGGCTGCCGCACCGGGACCGTACGGCCGCCGGGGACCGTTCCGTGTGCGCGGACGCCATGGCCCGCACGGGTGTCACACACCTCGCCGAGCGCGGGTTCCTCGCCCTGTCCGGCGGTGAGAGACAGCGCGTCCTCATCGCCCGCGCACTCGCCCAGCAGCCCAGGGTGCTCGTCCTCGACGAACCCACCAACCACCTGGACATCGCCCACCAGTTGGACGTGCTCTCGCTGGTCCGGGCCAGCGGCCTGACCGTGCTGGCCGCTCTGCACGACCTCAACCTGGCCGCCGCGCACTGCGATCTCCTGTACGTCATCGACGGCGGCCGAATCGTCACCTCGGGTGCGCCGCACGATGTGCTCCAACCGAACCTGCTCGCCGGGGTGTTCGGGGTCCGCGCGCATCCCGTACGGCATCCGGAGACCGGCGCCGTCCAGCTCCTCTTCGACCGGCTCCCGCTCACCACCTCGTAAGGATCCCCATGCGCAAGTTCCTCGCCGCTGCCCTCTGCCTCGCCGCGACCGTCACGACCGCCGGTTGCGGCGCCAGTGTCGAGTCGTCCGACGACGCGAGGTCCTCGTCGGTCAGCCTGACCAACTGCGGCCGGAAGGTGACGTACGACAAGGTCCCGAAGCGGGTGGTCACGAACGACGTCGGGATCACGGAACTGATGTTCGCGCTCGGCCTCGAGGACCGTATGGCCGGGTTCGCCATGCCCGACGACAAGGGCGATCTCAGCGGCGTGCCCTGGAAGGACGGCTACGACAAGGTGAAGTGGCTGTCCAAGGACCAACTCACCAAGGAGAACGTCCTCGACGCCCGCGCCGACCTCGTCTTCGCCGGCTGGAACTACGGCTTCCGCGACGACAGCGGCTTCACCCCCGAGGCGCTGAAGACGCTCGGCATCCCCTCGTACGTCCTCACCGAGTCCTGCCGCAACGGCCGCACCAAGACCTCGCGCGGCCTCATGCCGCCCCTGGACGCCCTGTACGCCGACCTCACCAACCTCGGAAAGCTGTTCGGCGTCGAGAAGCGGGCGGCCGCGCTGATCGCCGACTTCGAGAAGCAGATCGCCGACGTACGGGCGAAGGCTCCCGAGGACGCTGAGCGGCCCAAGGTCTTCCTCTACGACAGCGGGCAGGACCAGCCCTTCACGTCCGGCCGTTACGCCGCCCCCGAGCAGATCATCAGCGAGGCAGGCGGCGTCAACGTCATGCACGATGTCGCCGACTCCTGGACCACCACCGGCTGGGAGAGCGTCGTGGAGCGCGACCCGGATGTCATCGTGATCTGCGACTACGGGGACGTGAGCGCCGAGCGGAAGAAGAAGTTCCTGCTCTCCTACGCCCCGCTGCGCAACGTCTCCGCCGTCAAGCACCGGCGGATCTTCGTCCTCGACTACGTCGACCTGGTCGAGAGCCCCCGCAACCCTGCGGCGATCGCCCGCCTCGGTGCGTACCTGCGGACGACTGTCGGGTGATCTGGCCCTACTGACAGTCCATGGGAGATCGGCTCGGTGGGTATGTCCGTCGGACGGAATACTCTGCTGGTATGAGTGAACGAGGAATGCAGGAGCTGGCCCTGCTGCTCCTGACGGCGCTGGCGGATGCGCCTCGGCACGGATAAGACCCGTTACCTGGCCGCGGCCGTCGAGCGGTTTCCAGCTCTGCTTGCCGCCCCGAAACGTGCTCCGTTCGGTGTGGTGCGGTTGCCCGTGTCAAACGGCCGGGGTGGTGGTGAAGAAGCGAGTCAGGCGCTCGGTGGTCCATCGCGGATTGTCGGCGGCGAAGGTGTGCGCGGCGCCGGGGACGACGTCCGCGCGCAGATTGGTCGCGGCCACCACGGGCGCCGTCCAGCAAAACCCCTTGGGGCGGGCCGTGTTCGCCGTTCAGGACGAGGATCGGCATCCCGAACCGGCCGTACGCGCGGGCCGTTCGGCCGGTCCTCGACGAGCGTGGCGTAGTGCTCGAACCGCCGCGCATCGCGTCGGGCGCGATGCAGGCGCGCAGGAGGTCGGTGCGGTCGGGCATCCGTGATGCCGCCGCGGGCATCATCGACCAGAACCCTCCCAGGCACTGCTCCTCCTTGCCGTCGGTGAGCGTCGCGGCCAGGTCGCTCTGGGGCGTCCTCGACCCCGTCCACTGAAGCAGGACCGCCCGGCCGTGCACGCCCGTCCACCAGGTACGTCCGACACGTCCGTCCTTCATTCAAGGCGTGACATGACCAGCGCACCAGACGTCCACGCTTCGATCGCCCCTTCCGGCCGAGCAGACCGCATCGGCCGCGGGCTCGCGGCTTTCGCCTCACTCGCGACGGTCGGCGCTTTCGCCGACGGAATCATCAGGATGACCGACGCGGCCGACGACCGCCTCTGGGTCGAAGCCTGGCGGACCATCACCTACGCCTTCTTCGTCGGACTCTTCGCCCTGCTCGCGGCCAGGCCCCGCCAAGCGGCAGGCATCTGGGAACTCGTACTCGCCGGCAAGACCGCACTCGTCGTGTTCGCCGTGACAGTCGGTGACATTCCCGAGGCCCGGTTGGCCGGCGTGGTCGATTTCGCCCTCGTCGTGGTCATCGGTCTGGCCTACGTACTGTCGCGCGGCCGGCAGGCCTGGCAACCCGGCACCACCGACCGGACCCCAGGGGACACGGCGGTTGCTTCCGGAGGGCAGACACTCTCGCCCGCACCAGTCCTTCAGCAGCCCCCGACCCCCGGACAGGCCGTCAACCGCATTGGCACCTGGGGCCCGTGAGCAGCGGTCACGGGCCCCGTCCGGCTACCCCTCGTTACCCGAACTGGCCGGGCTGGTAATCGCCGGCGGGCTGCTGGACCATGACGTTCAGGCGGTTGAAGGCGTTGATGATGGCGATGATCGACACCAGAGAGGCGAGCTGCTCCTCGTCGTAGTACTTGGCGGCGTTCGCCCAGGCCTCGTCCGTGACCCCACCGGCCGCGTCGGCGATACGGGTGCCCTGTTCCGTCAGTTCCAGGGCCGCGCGCTCGGCGTCGGTGAACACCGTGGCCTCACGCCAGGCCGCGACCAGGTTGAGGCGCACCGAGGTCTCCCCCGCGTGGGCCGCGTCCTTGGTGTGCATGTCGGTGCAGAAGCCGCAGCCGTTGATCTGGCTGGCCCGGAGCCTGACCAGCTCCTGGGTCGCGGCCGGCACTGTCGACTCCCCCATCACCTTGCCCGCCGTGACGATGTGCTTCAGGGACTTGACCGCGAGGGGGATGTCGAAGAGGTTCAAACGGGCTTCCATGGTCCACTCCTTGCCGTTGCTGGCGGATATACCTCTACGACGGGCCGGCCCGGCGAGATGTGACATCGCCGAATGTGACGCGCGTCTCAGTGCGGGGCAGGGTCGCGCAGACGAACACGGCACGGCTCGAGGGCCGCCCGCGAATGTGTGGCGACGGATGCGCCGCAGCGGCCCACCGGACAGAATCAGAGGCACGTTCCACGTCGTCGGCCGGCAGGAGTCACCCATGTCCATCCGCCGAGTCATGCCCGATATCCGATCAGAGGCCATGGAGGAGAGCCGGGACTTCTACGGCCTTCTGGGCTTCGAGGAGGTCATGAACCTGGGCTGGGTCATGACGCTCGCCTCCCCTTCCAACCCCACGGCGCAGGTCACCTTCATGAGCCAGGACAAGAGCGCGCCCGTCGTGCCCGACATGAGTGTCGAGGTGGACGACGTGGACGCGGTCCACGCGGCGATGCGGGAGAGCGGCGCGGAGATCGTGCACCCCTTGCAGGACGAGGAGTGGGGAGTACGCCGGTTCTTCGTCCGTGACCCCAACGGCCGGGTGGTCAATGTGCTCAGCCACCAATGACGACCGGTGCGCATCCGCAGCGTCAGGACCGAGGTGCCGTTTCGAGTTCCCGCTTCAGGTTCCGCAGGGTCCTGTCGATGTTGCGCACCTGGAAGTCCGCGAACGTGTGCCCTCCGGTGGCCACGCGGTCGAAGACATTGGTCACGAAGGTCGGCCAGGAGCGCCGGTCGTCGGTCCAGGTCTCGGTGACCCGCGTGCCGTCGCCGTCCTGTTCGAAGCGGTATTCCCAGGTGGCGATTCGGGCGTTCAGGCGGGGGCGGTTGAGCCCGATCGCGTGGACCCGGAAGGCGAAACGGCCGCCCGGCTCTGCAGCCGTCACCGTGCATCGAGTCACCCAGCGGAAGGCGCCACGCTTGTTGCGCCCTTCGAAAGTCATCCCGAGTGAAGCCGGTTCAGCGGGCTTCGACACGGTCGCGCCGAGGTTCTCCGGGCTCCAGCGCCCCATGAGGGCAGGGCGGCTGATCGCGTCGTACGCGACAGCCGGTGGCACCTCTATGAGGACGCTGCGGGACACGGTGAACGTACGGGCCACGATGGACTCCCTTTCCCGGCTTTCCCGGCTTTCCCGGCATGCTGATTACTCGCCGGTAACCATCATGGCACAGCTCTCCGCAACGGAGGGTGACGCCTATGAACTGGGCTTGTAGGGACGGCCGTTGGTCTCTTTCGCCCAATCGTGTGCCGGGAGGTCGAGGAGCCGTTTGATGCGGGTGGCCTCCGGCAGGGGGCCATGATCACCCGTCACCTTGAGTGCCGACGCCGCCGTGATGTGTCCGAGCCGCAGCGCGCGTTCCATTCCCCCGCCGCGCAACAGGCCGGTCAGGAATCCGGCGGCGAAAGCGTCACCCGCGCCGACGGGCTCCACCACATCGGTGCGCAGAGCGGGCACAGTCCACGAACCCTCGTCGCCGAAGACGGTGGCCGCACGACCGCCGTCCTTGACGACGAGGAGACGCGGATGCGGCAACAGCTTCCGTACGTCGGCCGGTTCGAGGTCGGCGTCCCACAGGTCCTGTGCCTCGTCGAGGCCGACGAAGGTGATGTCGGCACGGTCGGCCAGGTCGCGAAGCACGGAGGCAGCGGTCCTGGGCGGCCACAGGGCCGGGCGGTGATTGACGTCGAAGCTGATGGTGTACGGGCGTTCGGCGGGCGGAGTGGCGAGCGCTTCCACGACCAGGCTCCGGCAGGACGGGGACAGTGCCGGGGTCACGCCCGTCAGATGGACGACGGAGGCCGACCGCAGTCTCTCGTCCTCCAGTACGTCGGGTCCCAGGGCCGAGGCCGCCGAGTTGCCGCGGTAGTAGTGGACGCGGGTGCCGGAACCCGTCGGCTCCTTCACCAGCAGGCCCGTGGGCCGTTCCGGATCGGAGCGCACGCCGCCGACGTCGACGCCCGCCGCGCCGACCGCGGCACGCACACGCCGTCCCAACGCGTCGTCGCCCAGCGCCGACAGCCAGGAGACGGGGATGCCGAGGTCTGCCAGGTACATCGCCACGTTCGACTCGGCCCCGGCCACCGACACACGCAGGTCCTCGGCGGTCTCCAGCGATTCCGAGGGGCCGGGAGCCAGTGCGGCCATGGTCTCCCCGATGCAGACCACGGGTCCTTCGGCAGGCCTCCAGCCGTCCTTCATGACCTCTCCCCCGGGAGCGAACCCGATCCCTCGTAGCGGTAGGCCGTCGCCGGCCGACCGGGTAGCTCCACACGGGCCGTGAACACCGCGCCGTCGTAGGGGCCTGGCTCGGAGAGTCCCACACGAGCGGTCGTGATGTGGAGAAGGTCCTCCTCCAGGCACACACCGGCGGGCTGTCGTGCGGGCAGACTCAGCGTGCGGTCCAGGCGGCCGTCCGGCAGATACCGGCGTACGGACCCCGTGCCCCACACCGCGACCCACACGGCGCCCTCGACGTCCACCACCATGCCGTCGGGGCTGCCGTCGTCGACGGTGATGAACACTTCCGGGGCTCCGAGTTCGGCGGTGTCCTGGTCGACCGGGTAGCGCCTGACGACTCCCCGGGCACTGTCGGCCAGGTACATGGTGGTGCCGTCGGCGGTGAAGGCCGGTCCGTTCGGCACTGTGATGTCGTCGAGGACGCGGGTCACCGTGCCGTCGTGGTCGACCCGGTAGAGGGAGCCGGCTCCCTCGTCGGCGTCGTAGGCCATGCTGCCCGCCCAGAAGCGGCCGAAGGGGTCGGTGGTCGCGTCGTTCATACGCATGGGCCGTACGGCGTCCGCCTCGGGCTGTGCCAGCCACCGCGTCGACCCGTCGGGTGAGAGCAGGCAGATCCCGGTGCCCGCTGCGGCGATCCAGATGCCGGGATCATCGGCCAAGGGGGCCACCGCGCCCAGGGGAACGGGCAGTTGGGCCAGTTGTCGCAGGGGGTCGGTGGGATGTCCGACGGCGGTGAGCAGACGCCCGGCGAGGATGTCCACGAGCACGATGCCGCGGTCCGTCCATCGGACGCCCTCACCGAGCTCCAGGCGGTCGGGGCGGAGACCTTCGGCGCCATCTCCGACGCTGAGTCCTGCCGCGGCTCCGGCTCCGGCTGTCGCGCTCCCGGCTGCGCCTTCGGTACGCGCTGCGTCTTCGGTGTGCGCTGCGCCTTCGGTGTGCGATGCGGCTTCGGAATACGCTGCGGCTTCGGTCACGGCGTGTCTTTCCGTACGACGGTCAAGAAGGCGCGGGCTCGTTCGCGCAGCGCGGTCAGGCTGCCGCCGTCGGCGGCGTCTCCGATCAGCGGCGAGCCGACGCCGACCGCGGTCGCGCCGGCGGCCAGGTAGGCACGGGCGGCAGCCTCGTCGACACCGCCCACCGGCACGAACGACTCGTGCGGGAACGGGCCCCGCAAAGCCTTCAGATAGGCGGGGCCGCCGGCCTCCGCGGCCGGGAAGATCTTCAGGGCTGCGGCTCCGGAGGAGCGTGCGGCCACGATTTCGGTGGGGGTCACCACGCCGGCCAGGACGGGCAGGCCGAGTTCGTGTGCAGCGGCGACGCCCTCACCGAGTGCGGGCGTGACGGCGAAGTTCGCGCCGGCCCGCTGGGCGGCGCACGCGTCGTCGGCGGTCAGGACCGTGCCGACGCCGAGGGGCCGATCGGGGCCGAGCGCCTTGCGCGCCCGCTCGATGACGGACAGGGCGTCCGCGCCGGTCAGGGAGACCTCGATCAGCTCGACGCCTTCCTCGGCGAGGGCCAGCACGGCGCGTACCGAGGCTTCGGGGTCGGTGCCGCGGATGATCGCGACCAGGCGGTGGGCGGCCAGGGCCGCTCGCAGATCCATGGACGAGTTCTCCTTTTCTTGCGGGTTCGCATTCGCGCGGGTTCACAGAGGTTCACACGGGTCGGTTCAGGTGCAGCGGCAATTCGCGGTCAGTGTCAGCCGCCATCGCACCTCACCCGACTCGGGTACCCGGGCGGCGTCGCCGAGGCCCGCCTCGGCGAGGTCGAAGACGCGGCCGAGCATCGGTTCGACTCCCGTGCTGCGGTAGGGGTGCGCGGCGGGGTAGCCGCCCAGGTTGCGCCACAGGGCGGTGGACACGGGCTGCCCGTCGGCTTCGAGAGACAGCGACAGACGGTCGGCCCGGTCGTGGACGCAGCAGTGGGAGGCGTCCACGACGGCTCCTACGGCGGTGCCGTCGTCCGAGCCGAGTTGGTCGAGGCGCAGTCCACCGGGTGCGGGCCAGCTCCCCTCGACCCAGGCGGCGCCTTGCGGCCACGCCTCCTCCAGCAGCGGCGCCGCCTCGGGGAAGAGGCGGGTGTTCGCTCCGTCGCGGATGTGCAGCGTCGCGCGGTCGGAGAGGTCGAGCAGGGCGTGTGCGGCCCATACGAACCGGAAGCCCGCGTCGGCCTTCAGCACGTAGTCGACCTCGGCTCCCTCCGCGGTGCCCCGGATCGTGCGGGTCAGGATGAAGCGGTCGTGGTGGAGGACGTCGCTGTCACCGTCGCGCGTCCAGGGCCGTGACCAGGCGTCGCCGTGGTCGGGGGTGCCGCGGACCGTGGGGATGCACTCCTCCAGTCCGCCCGCGTCCACGAAGGCGTCGCCGGGTGACACGCTCTGCCGCTCGGGTACCTCGCGATGCCAGAGCCATTCGCGCCCCGCGGTGCGCAGTGAGGTCCAACGGCCGCCGTGGGCAAGGTCGGTGACGATGTCCATCGGTGCGGTCACCACTCCGCGAAGGAACCGTCGGAGTGCCGCCACACGGGATTGCGCCAGGCGTGACCGGTGCGGTCGGCGGCACGTACGGCCTCCTCGTCGACGGTGATACCAAGGCCGGGGGCGTCGCCGCGCGGGGCGTGCCCGTCGACGAACCGGAACGGCTCGGGGTCGACCACGTAGGACAGCAGGTCGGCGTCCTTGTTGTAGTGGATGCCCCGGCTCTGCTCCTGGATCAGGAAGTTCGGGGTGGCGAACGCGACTTGGAGGCTGGCGGCGAGCGCGATGGGGCCGAGGGGGCAGTGCGGGGCGAGCTGGGCGCCGTAGGTCTCGGCGAGTGAGGCGATGCGGTGCACTTCCGAGATGCCGCCGGCGTGGGACAGGTCGGGCTGGGCGACCGCGATGCCCGCGGCGAGTGCGGGCAGGAACTCGGCGCGTCCGTAGAGGCGTTCGCCGGTGGCGAGCGGTACGGGGCTGGATGCGACCAACCCGGCCAGCAGATGGCCTTGCTCGGGTACGACGGGCTCCTCGACGAACAGCGGGTGCAGCGGGGCGAGTTCGGCGAGGACGCGGCGGGCGCCCGCGGCGGTGAAGCGGCCGTGGAAGTCGACGGCGACGTCGCGGTCCGGGCCGAGCGCCTCGCGGGCGGCGGCCACGCGGGCGACGACCGCGGCGGTTTCGGCGGCGGTGGGGACCGGTGAGGTGGCTCCGGCCGCGTTCATCTTCACCGCAGTGAAGCCCGCTTCGACCTGGGCTGCTATCTGCTCGGTCAGCTCGGCGGGTTCGTCGCCGCCCACCCAGGCGTAGACCCGGACGCGGTCGCGCACCGGGCCGCCGAGCAGGGCGTGCACAGGGGCTCCGTACGCCTTTCCAGCGATGTCCCACAGGGCCTGGTCCAAGCCGGCGACGGCGCTGGAGAGGACCGGGCCGCCCCGGTAGAAGCCGCCCTTGGTGAGGACCTGCCAGTGGTCCTGGATGCGCAGCGGGTCCTGGCCGACGAGGTATTCGGCCAGGACGTCGACGGCGGACCGGACGACTTCGGCTCGTCCCTCGACGACCGGTTCTCCCCAGCCGACCACGCCCTCGTCGGTCTCGACGCGGCAGAACAGCCAGCGGGGCGGCACCAGGAAGGTTTCGATTCGGGTGATCTTCACTGAGACCGGGAGCCTTCCGCTTCTTCGGAGTCGCCGACGCGGTCCAGATCGCGGCCGGCCTGGTCGAGCAGGGCCCGCATCGCGGCCTCGGCGGCCCCCGGGTCCCGGTCGCGTACGGCGTCCAGGACGGCGCGGTGGGCCGGGACCGGGTCCTCGCTGTGCGGGGAGCTGTGCACGATGCGGTCGCGGTGGGCCAGGCCCGACTCGATGACCATCTCCATGCGTTCGAGGAGTTCGTTGTGGGTGGCGTTGAGCAGGGCGCGGTGGAAGGCGAGGTCGGCCTCGACGGCGTGGGCGGCGTCGTTGCCGTGCTCCCCCATCGCCGCCAGTGCGCCGTCCAGGGCGGCCAGGTCCTCGTCGGTGCGGCGCTCGGCGGCCAGGCGCACGGCGGCGGGTTCGATGATGGCGCGTACTTCGGCGAGATTGTGCAGCAGGGCCCGGTCGGAGGCGTTGGTGCGGCCGCCCTCGAACTGCCAGCGCAGTACGTCGGCGTCGAGCAGGTTCCACTCGGCGCGGGTGCGCACGAACGTGCCGCGCCGCTGGCGGGCGTCGACCATTCCCTTGGCGGCGAGCACCTTGAGCGACTCGCGCAGCGCGGTCAGGCTCACGTCCAGCTCGCTCTGCAGCGCCACCAGGTCCAGCGTGGCTCCCTCGGGGATCTCACCGCCCAGGATGCGGCGGGCGAGGAGTTCCACGGTCTGGCCGTGCACGCCGCGACGGGCATAGGGCGTCATGTCGTACAGCCTTTCTGCTGTTGAGGGAGCGTGGTCATGCGGAGGCCTTGACGACGCTCCAGCCGCCGTCCACGACGAGACTCGTCCCGGTGATGTAGGAGGCTTCGTCGGCGCTGAGGAACGCGATGGCCGCGGCGACCTCCTCGGGTGAGCCGAAGCGGCGCACCGCGGTCTCGGCGATGCTGCGTTCCCGGTCCTCGGGCGGGACCCTGTCCCAGGCTGCGGTGAGGATCGGGCCCGGGACGACGGCGTTGACGCGTACCTCGGGGCCGTATTCGACGGCGAGTTGGCCGCACAGGGAGAGCAGGGCGCCCTTGGAGGCGGCGTAGGCGGGATGGCCGGGGATGCCCTTGTGGGCGTGGACGGACGAGGTCAGCACGACGGCGCCGCGGCGGTCCCGCAGATCGGGCAGGACGGTCCGGAAGCCGAGGAAGCCGCCGGTGAGGTTGACGGCGAGCTGCCGCTGCCACGAGGCGAGGGACATCGTGTGGGCCGGTGCCACCTCGACGGTGTAGGCGTTGCTGACGAGGACGTCCACGGGCCCGAAGTAGTGGGCGGCGGTGAGGATCCGCGTCCAGTCGTCCTCCTCGGCCACGTCGGCTCGGACGAACCTGGCGAGGCCGCCGGCCTTGGTGATCCGCGTGGCGACGGCCTCGCCCTGTTCCTCGGCGACGTCGGCGATCACGACGGCGGCGCCCTCCTCGGCGAGGCGTTCGGCCGTGGCGGCTCCGATGCCGGAGGCCGCTCCGGTGACCACGGCCGTGCGGCCGGAGAAACGGGCGCCGTGCCGTCGTGCGGACTGCTCCATCGTGGGGTTCGACTCCTTCGCGGGCGTGGGACGGTTGATCGGCCGTCCTGAGAACATATGCCGGACCGGGCTCACTGCCGTATCAGCACCACCAGTTCGGCGTCATGGTCGGCGCTCCAGGAGAACGGCAGCCCGTAGTGGAGCAGATGGGCTCCGCTGTATGTGCTGCCCGATTCGGCGTCGCGGTAGCTCGCCTGCGGCGCCAGGCCCCGCAGTCGTAGCCGGGCGGGGCGGCCGGGCACCAGCGGAGCCCCGTCGAGACGCCCCGTGCTGAGGGCCGCGACGACCGTGCGTCCTGTCTCCGGGTCGTCGTACTGGACACCGAACGTGGGGTCCTCGGGGGTGCCGAGGATGCGGGCGTCTCCGTGGTGGACGGTCTCCCGGACCTCCTTGTAGCGGGCGATCCACCGAGCGGCCTCGGTGCGCTGGTCGGGGGTCCAGGTGCGCAGGTCGGCGCCGACGCCGAGGACGCCGCACATGGCGTTGACGAAGCGGAAGGCGAGGCTGCGGGGGCGCGGGTCGAAGATGCCGGGGGCGTCGGTGACCCAGGAACTCATCACGTGCGGGGCGTGGGCGTGCAGGAAGCCGTGCTGGATGGAGAGCCGGTCCAGCGGGGCCGTGTTGTCGCTGGGCCAGACGACATCGGTGCGTGCGAGGGTCGCGTGCTCGATACGGGCGCCGCCGCCCGCGCAGCCCTCGATCGTGACGTCGGGGTGGGTGGCGCGCAGGTGATCCAGGACGCGCAGGTAGCCGGCGACGTGCTGGGCGTCCAGGTCGAGGTGGTCGGCGTGTTCGGTGCCGGGCCGGCCGCGTTCGGTGGGCGGCCGGTTCATGTCCCACTTGAGGTAGCTGACGGCGTGCCCGTTGAGCAGCCGGTCGAGCGTGCCGATCACGAAGTCCTGTACATCCGTGCGGCCCAGGTCGAGCAGCAGCTGGTTGCGGACCAGGCGGGCGGGGCGGCCCTCGATCCGGTAGACCCACTCGGGGTGTTCGGCGTACAGGCGGCTGGCCGGGCTGACCGCCTCGGGCTCGACCCACAGGCCGAAGTCCAGCCCGAGCGCCCGGATGTCCTCGACGAACGGGCCGAAGCCCTGCGGGAACGCCGCCGGGTCCGGGTACCAGTCGCCCAGTCCCCCGGTGTCGTCGGCGCGGCCGGTGAACCAACCGTCGTCGACGACGAACAGTTCGGCGCCCACGTCGGCGGCCAGCTTGGCCAGTTCCAGTTGGCCCGCCGCGTCGACGTCGAAGCCGGTGGCCTCCCAGGAGTTGTAGAGCACCTTGCGGGGGCGGTGCAGTCGCTCGCCGGAGAGGTGGCGTTCGTAGCGGTGCCAGACGCGGGAGAGGCCGTCGAGGCCGTCGGCGCTGAAGGCGCAGGCGAGGCGAGGGGTGGTGAGGGTGTCGCCGGGGGTCAGCTGTACGACTCCCTCGTGCGGGACCCGCCCGGCGCGGACGCGCACGCTGCCGCCCGGCTCGGCCTCCGCGGTGATGTGCCAGTTGCCGGGCCATTCGAGGGCGATGCCATAGGCCGCCTCGGCCTCCCCGTCCTGCACGGCGAGCCAGGGAGCGTACGCGTGTCCGGGCGCGCCCTGGAGGCTGCCCATGGTGAACGTGCCTCTTGCCAGGTCGAGTTGGGTGCGCTGGAACTCCTGGGACCACTGTCCGGTGAGGTAGGTCAGCCGGGCGGTACGCGTGACGGGGATGTTCACGGCGGCCGAGTCGAGCCGCTCCAGGCGGAGTTCTTCCGTGGAGGTCAGTTCGGTCCAGCGGAGGATCACGTCCGTGCCCGGCACCGTCTCGTAGCAGAGGACCGTACGCAGTCCCAGGACGTCGTCGGTGAAGGCGAGCCGCAGGCTTCCCTCCCCCTCCTCCGCGCCGTCGAAGTCCCACCACACGCCCCGGTCCTGGCCCGGTCGTGCCGCGATCAGCTCGGATCCGGTGAACGGCCGTAGTCCGTACGGCAGATACTCGGCGGGCGCCGCGTCGGCGGGGGTGACGAAGTGGGTACGACGGGACCAGTCGAGGGCGGAGGGGCCGTCCTCGACGCCGAGCGGGCCCCAGGCGTCGAGCTCGGCCCAGGGTCCGTCCGGGGACAGGCGGACGGTGTAGCTGGTGTGTTCGGTGCGCAGCGTCCAGCGCGGGTACGACGTCACTTCACCGCTCCCAGGTTGAGGCCGGCCACGAAGTGCCGCTGGAACCGCAGGAACACGATCACGGTGGGCGCGGCGGCGATGACGGAACCGGCGGCGATCACGTTCCACATCGATACGTACTGTCCCTGAAGTCCGATCAGGGCCGCGGTGATCGGCATCTTGGTGTCGCTGCGCAGCACGGTGATCGCCCAGAGCAGGTCGTTGAAGATCCAGGTGAAGGACAGGGCGCTGAGGGCGGCCAGGGCGGGGCGGGTGAGCGGGAGGATGATCCGCCAGAAGATCTGCCAGGGCCCTGCGCCGTCGACGACCGCCGCCTGCTGGATCTCGGCCGGTATGGAGCGCATGAAGCCGTGCAGGACGAAGACGTAGAAGCCGACACCGAAGCCGATCTGTACGCCGATCAGCGCGGGCAGCGTGTCGAAGACGCCCATCTGCTCGCTGAGCTTGGAGACCGGGATGAGCAGGATCTGCGGCGGGAGCAGGTTGCCGCCGAGCATGAGCAGCAACAGGGAGCGCCGGAAGGGCATTGCGTAGCGGCTGAGCGAGAAGGCGGCCATGGCGGCGAGGGCGAGGGTCACCAGGACGCAGGGCACGGTGACCAGCAGGCTGTTGATGAGCGCGCGCTGTTGGCCGCCGTCGTTCCAGGCCTGGCCGAAGTTGTCGAGGGTGAAGGACTGCGGCCAGCTGCCCAGGCCGTTGGCGGCGATGTCATCGAAGGAGCGCAGGCTGGTCACCAGGACCAGGGCGATGGGCAGCAGCCACAGGAGGGCCAACGCCCCGGCGCCCAGGTGGAATCCGGCGGTCGCGGCCCGCTTGCGGCGCAGTGCCGTGGACGTGGCGGACATCAGTCGGCCTCCCGGAACGCGCGGACGAGATAGGAGCAGATGACGCCGAAGGCCAGGACGAAGATGACGACGGCGAGTGCGGAGCCGTAGCCAAGTCGTAGGGACTGGAAGGCGGTTGAGTACATGTAGGTGCTCAGCAGCTCGGACGAGTGGTAGGGGCCGCCGCGGGTCAGCGACCACACGACGTCGAAGGAACGCAGCGAGTCGATGACGATGACGGACAGAACGACCGCGTTGACGCTGCGCAGTTGGGGCAGGGTGACGTGGCGGAGGCGTTGCCAGGCGCTCGCGCCGTCGACCTTGGCGGCCTCGTACAGGGCCGGGTCGATGCCCTTGAGGCCGGCCAGGTAGAGCACCATGACGTAGCCGATCTGCCGCCAGAGCGCGGGCACGATGACCGCGTACAGGGCGGTGTCCTGGTCGGCGAGCCAGGCGTGGCGCAGGTTGCCCAGGCCGACCGATTCCAGGAGTTGGTTCAGGACGCCGTCGGGCTGGTAGATCGCCTGCCATACGAGGGCGGTGGCGACCAGGGAGAAGACGACGGGCAGGAACAGGGCCGCGCGGTAGAAGCCGACGCCGCGCCGCTCCTGCTGGAGCAGCAGCGCGGCGGCGAGGCCGAGCAGGGCGGAGAGGCCGCCGAAGAGCACGAGCCACAGGACGGTGTGGCCGGCCGCGCTGCGGAAGACCTCGTCGTGGGCCATCTCCCGGAAGTTGTCCAGGCCGACGAACTGCGGTGGGGAGACCCCGTCCCAGCTGGTGAGGGCGAGGTAGAAGCCCTGGAGGGCGGGCCAGAACACCCATACCGCTTCGGCGAGGAGCGGGACGAGGACGAACGCGAGCACCAGCGGGGGCGTACGGCGCGGGCCCCCGGTCCGCCTGCCGCGGGGCGACGGCGGGGCCGGGGACTTCCGGTCGGGCGCGGTCAGGACTGCCATGTCAGGCGTTCCAGATCTTCTCGGCGTCGCGCTGCCAGCCGGTGAGGATGCTGCCGATCTCCTTCGGCTTGGCCAGGAACCTGGTCAGTGCGGTGTCCGCGGTGGGCTGAAGGGCGTCGCTGGAGTCCCGGTTGAAGAACTGGGTGATCTCGGCGGCCTCCTCGACGTGCGCGCGGCCCTTCTTCACCAGGGCGGTGCCGGCGTCCTTGGCCTTCGGGTTGCACGGCAGGACGGTGCCCGACGAGCCCTTGATGTAGATCTCCTGGGACTCGGCGGTGGCGAGGTAGCTCATCAGGTCGACGACCTGCTCGCGGCGGCCGGTGCGGGCGCTGGCGAAGTAGCCGTCGACCGGGGCCTCTTCGGCGAGCGGGACCTTCGGATCGATGACGGGGAAGCGGAAGAAGTCGATGTCGTCGAGCGCGTCCTTGGGGGCGGCATCGGCGAAGAAGGTGCCGATGAGCATCATGCCGGTGCGGCCGTTGAGCAGGGCGGTCGTGGCGTCCTGGAAGGGAACGGCGTCGCCGTTCGGGTCGAAGTACGGCAGCACCTCCTGCCAGCGGTCGAAGACCTTGCGCACCTCGGGGTCGTCGAACCGGTGCTTCCCGGCGAGGAGTTCGCGGTGGTACTCGGCGCCGTTGATCCGGATGTCGAGGTAGTCGAACCAGGCCGAGGCCACCCAGGCGGTGTTGCCGCCCGCACCGAGGCCGATCGGGTCGACGCCCTTGCTCTTCAGCTTGTCGCACAGGTCGAGGAAGTCGTCCCAGCTCTTGGGCTCGCTCACGCCCCACTTCGCGAAGTTGGACTTCCGGTAGAACATGCCCCACCAGTAGTAGGTGGCGGGAACGAAGACCTTCTTGCCCGAGGTCGCGGTGCACAGGGAGTTCAGCGCCTTGGAGTAGCTCTTGAGGTCGGGCGAGGAACTCCACACCTCGCCGAGGTCGAGGAGCAGGTCCTTCTTCGCGTAGGCGTCCGCCACCGAGCCGGGGTACCAGGTGTACACGTCCGGCGGGTTGGCGGAGGTCAGGTAGGTCGGCAGCTGGGTGCGGAAGGTCTCGGCGGCGACCGTGTTGAGGCTGGCGCGCGCCGATCCCTTCTTGGCGTACGCGGCGACGAGGTCCTGCATCGCGGCCTTGGCCTGCGGTGCGGACACGTTGGACTGGAGGGTCACCGCGCCCTTGGAGGAGCTCTTGCCGGAGGAGGTGGAGGTGACACAGCCGCTGAGCAGCGCCGTCGTCCCGGCGGCACCGAGTCCTGCGAGGAACCGGCGTCGGCCGGTCTGGTGGTTCGTCATGGATGGCTCCCTGTGGATCCGCGCGGGCGGGGCGGCCCTCCTGACGGCCGGGCCCCGCTCGCGCGGATACAGATTCGCGTGGCACTCACGCCACGTCAAGAATAATTACTAATTTATTTGAACTGGGTCCGGTGCACGTAGCCGTCGACTCCGCGGAACACCGCGTCGACCGTGCCGCCCGACCCTGCCGCCGCTCCGAGCGCGCCCTCGAAGGCCGCGCTGGGGAACTCCTGCCGCTTGGTCCAGCCCTGCCAGCCGCCGTTCTCGTACCGCTGCTGCCAGAGCGTGTAGTCGGAGGCCCGCGCGTACAGCACCACGGCGTCCCCCACGGCGACGAGCGTCGGGCTGCCGCCGACGGTCCCACCGAGCGACGTCCAAGGCGACCACTCCCCCGACGCCGACGCTTCCCTGGACCGCGTCCACACGTCGTCCGCCGCGGAGCGCACGGCCACGTGGACCCGCCCCTGGGAGTCGACGGCGGCGGACGGCCGCCCGTACACCGGCCGGTCACCGGGCATGCCGAGCGAGGACCAGCCGGACGAGGGGCCGCGCTGCACGACCTGTCCGTCGGAGCCGGTGGCGAACAGCGTCCAGTGCCCGGGGTCGGTGAACGCAACCGACGGCGCGTCGGTCACCCGGCCGCCCAGGTTCTGCCACGCGCCCCAGCGGCCGTCGGCGAAGACCCGCCGGTACACCCGGGAGTCGGTGCCGCGCACGAAGACGTCGATCCGGCCGCCGGCCGAGGCGTACGCGGCGGGCTGGCCGAGGATCCTGCCCTTCGTGGGGCCGCCGAGATCCCGCGGCCGAGCCTTGCCATAGTCCTCGGCGGTGGCCGTGTGCTGGACGAGGGAGCCCTTCGGTCCGCGCAGGAACGTCGTGAGCGTGTCACCGTCGCGCACCACCGCCGGGCTCGCCGTGGCCTTCTGACCCAGGCTGGTGCCGGGCAGGGCGTCGGCGCCGGTCAGCTTCAGGAACGCGGTGCCGTGCGCGGGGACCTCGACCGTGTACGAGTCGGTGTGGGCACCCCGGTCCGCCCTCGCCCTCAGGTCACGCACCTTCACCCCGCCGCCGAGCCCGACGTCGGAGAACTTGACCGTGCGCTCGACCGGCTTGTCGGAGCGGTTGAGCAGCACGACCGCGCGCCTGCCGGCACCCGCGAGTACTTTGCTGTAGACATCGCCGACGGAGTCACTGGCCACCCGTACGCCCTGGATGGCGAGGGGGTCCTGGTCGACGGCGATGATCTCCGGGTTGCGCAGCGTCTCGATCATCGAGTCCGACAGGGTGCGCGGATCGGACCCGATGACCAGTGGTGAACCCATCTCGGCCCACATCACGAACTGCGTGGTGGACTCCTCCTGGGTCAGTTCCAGGGAACCGTCGCCCATGCGCCGCATGGGGATGAGGTAGTCCGGGTCGTTGTAGTGGCCGGGCCCCTGCGCCTCGGGGTGCCAGGCGTTCGCGTCCATGTTGCGCAGCACGTTCGGCCACTGTCCGGGGCTCGGGGTGCCCCAGGCGATGTCCGTCCCGGTGCGCCAGGAGTCGGCGATTGTCGGGGCGTAGACGTACGAGTTGTGCGCGTCCTGCTCGGGTGTGTGCGGCACGCCCCAGTCGTCGGTGAGCGGGTTGCAGAGGTTGAGCAGCATCTTGCGGCCGGACTTGGCCACCGCGTCGCTGAACTCCTTGAACGCCGGGCCCGGATCGAGCTTGGCACCGATCCCGCACAGGAAGTCGACCTTGACCGCGTCGATCTTCCAGCCGGCGAACTGCCGGGCGTCCTCCTCGTAGTGGCCCCTGCTGCCGAGGCCGCAGGTCTTGCCGCCGTCGTAGGCGCCGGCGTCGGTGTAGATGCCCGCCTTCAGGCCGCGTTTGTGCAGGTAGGAGACCAGAGCCGGGATGCCGGAGGGAAAGCGGTCCGGATGCGCGGCCAACCGCCCCTTCGCGTCACGTGGGTTGTCGGCCTGCCAGCCTCCGTCCAGCCACACGATGTCGTAGCCGCTGTCGCGCAGACCGCTGCTGACCAGCTTGTCCGCGACGGAGCGCACCGCCTGTTCGGTGGGTGCGCCCAGCCCGTAGTAGGTGTTCCAGCCCATGTAGGGCGTCGGCGCGAGACCACTGTCGTAGTACTCGGGCGCGCCCTGGTCGACGGCGCCCCGATCCGGGCCGGTCTGCGCCGTGGCCACCGGGGCGGCGGTCACCGCCAGCACGGTTGCGATCGCGACCGCGGTGGCACGGCGCGTCAGTCTGGACGCCGCGGGTGTGCGGACCTGCGGGTGTGAAGTCACTTGCCTCTCCCGAGGGTTGGGAAGCACGAGGACGTGACGCGGGCCGCGTTGCGACAGGGGGCCACCTACGTCACGGCGAAGACTGTGGCGCGCGGCCGAAACCCTGTCAACATTAATTCCTAATTTAATAGAAAGAGGTCTCGTGACCCCTCACCCGCACCGCCGCCCGGACAGTCACTTCGTCCTGCTCAGGCACCCCACGGAGTCACCCGGGGCGCCGGGCCGCACCTCTCGTTCAACCAGGCCTCAAGAGACGAACTCCGCACCAGGGGTTGACAGAAACCATCCCGCGTCACAGCCTTTGGCAACGTTGTCATCCGTTGGCATCACGTGCCGTGTCGTACCCGGCCCGCACCGCTGTCTTTTGATGGGACATCACGCTCATGACAGATCAGTCGAGCTCGCCACGCCTGTCGCGACGCTCCCTCGTCACCACGGGTTCCACCCTGCTGGCGGGGTTCGGACTTGGTTCCCTGTTGCCCGCGTCGACCGCCGCCGCCGCGGGCACCGGAGCGTCGGCCGCGCCCTCCTCGCCTCGTGAGCTGGCGCTCTACCGCCCCGTCACGGTCTCTTCGACGGCCTACGCGCCCACCCCGGGCTCGTTCGTGGTCGACCGGCTCGCCTCACCGGGAGTGCGGGGCAGCGGCTGGCGGGCCGCGGCGGGTGACCCGCAGTGGATCTCGATCGATCTGCAGGCCGCCTGTGACGTCACGTGGATCCGCCTCACGTTCGAAGGTGACGCGAGCGACCCGGTGTTCACTCCCCCGACCACGGGAAATCCGGCCAGCGGCACCACGGGCAAGGAGATCCAGTCGAGCTACTCGGTCGAGTACGTGGTCGAGACGTCCACCGACCGCGAGTCCTGGACCAGCGTGTACCGCACGACGGCGGGCACCGGCGGAGTGGTGAACATCCAGCTCCCGCGCCCGGTCACCGCACGCCATGTGCGGATGACCTCGCGCAAGCGCTCCAACCCCAATCCCCTCGGTCTGAACGGCTTCGAGGTCTACGGCAGCCCCAAGGGGCACCGTCCTTCGGCCACCGGCTGGACGGACTGGGACAAGCACTCCGGGCCCGCGCCCAAGCTCGCGGTCGCCGACGACGGCACGGTGCCGGTGGAGTCCGGCTGGCGACTCACCCTCGACGACTGGGCGGACGCCGACGGCAGGGAGCTGTCGAAGACGACGGTCGACACCAGCGGCTGGCTGCCCGCCACCGTTCCCGGCACGGTCCTGGCCTCGCTCGTGGACCAGGGCAAGCTGCCCGACCCCGTCGCCGGACTGAACAACCTCCATGTCCCCGAGGCCCTGTCGCGGCACGCGTGGTGGTACAAGCGGGACTTCGAGCTGCCACGCGGTCTGCGCACCGGAGCCGGGCGCCGGATCTGGCTGGAGTTCGACGGCATCAACCACAAGGCCGACATCTGGCTCAACGGCAAGCAGGTGGGCGACCTGACGTTCCCCTTCGCCCGCTCGTCCCACGACGTGACCAAACTGCTCTCGACCGACGACGCCAACGCGCTCGCGGTGAAGATCACGCCGATGCCGGTGCCCGGCAGCCCCGGCGACAAGGGCCCCGCAGGCGAGGCCTGGGTGGACGCGGGCGCCAACCAGATGAACCTCAACTCGCCCACCTACCTGGCCTCTTCGGGCTGGGACTGGATGCCCGCGGTACGCGACCGGGCCGCCGGGATCTGGAACCACGTCCGGCTGAGATCCACCGGGCATGTCGTGATCGGCGATCCCCGTGTCGACACCCTGCTGCCGAAGCTGCCCGACGTGTCGGTCGCCGAGCTGACCATCGTCGTCCCGGTCCGCAACGCCGACACCACCGACCACAAGGCGACGGTCTCAGCTGCCTTCGACGGCGTACGGGTGTCCAAGGTCGTCACCGTGCCCGCGGGCGAGAGCGTCGACGTCACGTTCACCCCCGACGCCTTCGGCCAACTGCGGCTGCGTAACCCGAAACTGTGGTGGCCCAACGGGCTCGGGGATCCCGCCCTGCATGACCTCACACTCGTCGCGTCGCTCGACGGCGCCGAGAGCGACCGCCGCACCACCCGGTTCGGCATCCGCCAGTTCGGCTACGAGTACGAGGTGCCGCTGCCGTTCACCGCCTCCGAGGACGCCTACACCCAGTCCGTCACCTTCGACCGGCAGCAGGCCAGGTACGTACGCGTCAAGTGCCTGACCAGGGCCTCCGGTTGGGGCAACTCGTTGTGGACCCTGTCCGTGTCCGACAGCGCCAGGCCCTCCGTCGACCTCGCCCTGCACGCACCCGCCGACGCGTCGAGCAAGGACGGGGACGACCACGGCCCGGCCAACGCGACCGACGGCGATCCCGCCACCCGCTGGTCCTCTTCCTACGAGGACGACCAGTGGATCCGGGTCGACCTGGGGTCCTCGCAGTCGTTCGACCGGGTAGACCTGACCTGGGAACAGGCGTACGCGAAAACCTACGTCGTGCAGGTCTCCTCGAACGACGCCGACTGGACCGATGTGGCGTCGGTGGACAACAGCGCGGTGCCGCTGCCCTTCAACAACGGCAACGCCAGCCTCCAGGTCGAGGACTTCGCCGCGCGCACCGCCCGTTACGTCCGTATCGCCTGCGGGGTACGCAACACCAGCTGGGGCAACTCACTGTGGTCCCTCGGCGTCATCGACAGCGCCAAGCCCGGAACCGACCTCGCCCTGCGCCAGAAGGCGACCGCCTCGACCGAGGAGTCCGACCACCCGGCCGCGCACGCCACCGACGGCGACACGAGAACTCGCTGGTCGTCCCAGTACGAGGACCAGCAATGGATCCAGGTCGACCTGGGCGCAGCGAAGAGATTCGACCGGGTGGCCATCGTGTGGGAGCCGGCCTACCCGAAGACCTACGTGATCCAGGTGTCCGACGACGGGGACACCTGGACCGATGTGAAGTCCGTGTCCAACACGCCCGACCCGCTGAAGATCAGCGTGAACGGAGTGCGAGTCCTCGCCCGCGGCGGCAACTGGGGCTGGGACGAACTGCTGCGCCGCATGCCGCCGGAGCGGATGGACGCGGCCGTACGGATGCACCGCGACATGAACTTCACCATGATCCGCAACTGGGTCGGCACCTGCGACCGGGAGGAGTTCTTCGCCGCCTGCGACGAGCACGGGATCCTGGTCTGGAACGACTTCCCCAACGCGTGGGCCATGGACCCGCCGGACCACGACGCCTTCAACTCGATCGCGCGGGACACCGTCCTGCGCTACCGCATCCACCCCAGCGTGGTGATCTGGTGCGGAGCCAACGAGGGCAACCCGCCCGCCGCCATCGACAAGGGAATGCGCCAGGCCGTCGAACAGCAGGCGCCCGGCATCCTCTACCAGAACAACTCGGCCGGCGGCATCATCACCGGCGGCGGTCCCTACGGCTGGGTCGAGCCGGAGAAGTACTTCGATCCGTCCACGTACGGCAGCAAGGACTTCGGCTTCCACACCGAGATCGGTATGCCGGTCGTCTCCACCGCGGCCAGCATGCGGAACATGACGGGTGACGAGCCCGAGTGGCCGATCCGCGGCGCGTGGTACTACCACGACTGGAGTGAGCGCGGGAACCAGGCACCACACACCTACAAGGCAGCCGTCGAGGCCCGCCTCGGGGAGACCGAGGACCTGGACGACTTCGCCCGCAAGGCCCAGTTCGTCAACTACGAGAACACGCGAGCCATGTTCGAGGCATGGAACGCGAACCTGTGGGACAACGCCAGCGGACTGATGCTGTGGATGTCCCACCCCGCGTGGCACAGCACGGTCTGGCAGACCTACGACTACGACTTCGACGTCAACGGCACCTACTACGGTGCCCGCACTGCCTGCGAACCGCTGCACGTCCAGGCCGACCCGAAGGGACAGGTCCTGGCCGTCAACCACACGCGCAAGGACCTCAAGAACGCCACCGTCTCGGCGCGGCTGTTCGACCTGTCGGGCCGACAGCTCGGCAGGACCAGGAGCACACGGCTGGACGTGGGCCCGGCCGCCACCGCAAAGGCGTTCACCAGCGCCTGGACCGACGACCTGCCCGACCTGCACCTGCTGCGCCTGACCCTGGAGAGCAGCGACGGCCGCGTGCTGTCGAACAACACCTACTGGCGCCATCGCACCGCGGCCGCCATGCGTGCGTTGACCAAGGCGCCGCAGACCAGGGTGTCCGGAACGGTGACGCGCCTGTCCCGGTCCGGGGCCCGTCACGAACTGACCGCCACCATCCGCAACCACGGTCGGTCCGTCGCCGCCATGGTCCGGCTGTCCCTGCTCAACGACAAGACCGGCCATCGCGTCCTGCCGACGCTCTACAGCGACAACTACCTGTGGCTGCTCCCCGGCGAGTCACAGACCGTCACCCTGTCCTGGCCCGCCCGCGCCCTGCCCTCGCACCGCCCGCTCCTGAAGGTGGAGGCGTACAACAGCCGCTCTGCGACAGCGCGCCCGTAGGTTCCTGTCCGACGCACACCCGGCCAGGTCCCGGCCAAGTCAGGTCAGGTCAGGTCAGAGGGGCTTGAGCCGGGTGTGCAGGAGGCAGAACTCGTTGCCTTCCGGGTCGGCCAGGGTGTGCCAGTTCTCGGCGCCGGTCTGGCCGACGTCGGCGGGCCTGGCGCCGAGGGCGAGCAGCCGCTCCAACTCGGCGTCCTGGTCGCGGTCGGTGGCGTTGACGTCGATGTGCAGTGGGAGCTTCCCCCTGCGCGGGTCGCTGCTGGGGCTCAGAACGAGGGTGGGCTGCGGGCCGCCGAAGCCGACATCGGGCGGCCCGATCTCGATGCTTCCGTCGTCCTCCCGGTCGAGTTCGATGTAGCCGAGGACCTCGCACCAGAACGCGGCGAGCCGCTCCGGATCGGCACAGTCGAGAACCAGTTCACTGATGCGGCATGCCATGCCGGGGAGTGTACATAGACCCCCCGAGAGTCGGTCGTGGGCCGAGACATGAGCAACCGCGGCATCGCGAGGTCGCGGCAGGGACGTACGTACTCAGCCGTGTGCCTCACGTGCCGGGGAAGCCATCGCCTCCGCACGCTGCGCGAGCCGCTTGAGGGCCACCTCGCCCCAGGTCAGGTTGTCCCGTTCGAGGGACAGGCCCCGCAGGCAGGTGAGATAGGGCCCAATGCGCTCGGCGGTGGTGAAGTACTCGTCCTCGGTACGTCCGGCCAACAGCCATTCCCGTACGCGCTCGTAGCGCGCGATCTTGGTCGCGGCCAGCTCCATGCGCCGGCCGATGGCGGTTCGTACGGCCTCCATGTCGCCGACGTCCACGCACTGCACCTTGACCAGCAACTCGTCCCGGATCGCGGTCGGTTTGGCGGGCGGTTCGGCGGTGTAGGCCCGTACGGCGGCAAGGCCCTCCTCGGTGAGCGAGAACAGCCGCTTGTTCGGACGGCGCTCCTGCTGAACGACGCGAGCGGCGACGAGGCCCTCGCCTTCCATACGCTCCAGCTCGCGGTAGATCTGCTGCGGTGTGGCCATCCAGAAGTTGGCGACCGACGCCTCGAACCCCTTGGCAAGGTCGTACCCCGACGCCTCGCCCTCGAGAAGCGCCGCCATCACCGCATTGCGAAGAGCCATGGATCCAACCTAACAGCCTGTTGATTACTCAATGCGACGACTATGAGGGGCCCTCACGAGGGATCCTCGATGGCGTGGGCCACCGGAAGCAGGGTGGGCCGCTTGGCCTCCCGGCCGTCACCTGACGAGCGGCCGCGCACGCGGCGGGCGAGCCAGGGCCCGAGGAAGGATCCCGCCCAGCGCAGCTCGGTCCCGACGACGCGCAGCCTCGAATTCCTGAGCGCGGTGTCAGGCAGAGGCCGGATCCAGCTGTCGTCGCTTCCCGGTACGGCGAGTGCCTCGGCGACCGCGGCGGCGATCAGGGCATGGCCACGCGGGCTCGCATGCAGCCGGTCGGGGCTCCACAGCCGGAGGTCGGTGACCACCGGGTGAGGCTCCGCGTCGGCCACCACGACCCCGTGGCGCCGGGCCGCCTCGCGGATGCGGCTGTTCAGTGCGGTGACCCGGTGGGCGATGGGTCTGGCGGCAGGGACGATCCGCGCGAAGTCGGGGAAGGTCAGCGTCGCGACGCGGGCACCGCTCCCGGTGAGCGCGGCGAACATCGCCTCCAGGTGCTCGGCCACCTCGTCCGCGTCGAAGCGGGGCCGCAGCACGTCGTTGACACCGGCAACGACCGTCGCCAGATCCGGACGCAGCGCGAGCGCGGGCTCCAACTGCTCGGAGCGCACCTCGCCCGCGAGGCGTCCACGGACGGCGAGGTTGGCGTACAGGAGGCCGGGTTCGGTCCGCGCGATCTGCTCGGCGAGCCGGTCCGCCCACCCTCTCGGGTTCCCGGTGCCGTCGTCGTCACCGAGGCCCTCGGTCTGGCTGTCACCCAGGGCGACGTACCGCGCGTAGCCACTGTTCGCCATGGTCGCCCGCCTTCTCTCGGCCCAGATCCCCCGCTGCCCGCGGAGCGAGAACGGATGGCTAATTAGTCGGCTATTAAGATAGTTGACTATCTCAGGAAGTGCACATGCCCGTACAGAGACAAGACTCCGCGAACGCGCCGGAACCCTTGACGCCAGCCATATGACTGCGTAGACATGTCTGCGCAGTCAGACCATCGGTGGTCTGGCATCCTTGGGATCCGATTCGTCGGCCGTTGGGGAGGCTCCATGACGCGAGGTACAGGCCGGGGCGGGGGCTCCGCCGCGCCGCGCAGTGTGGATGTGGCCCGGCTGGCCGGGGTGTCGCAGAAGACGGTGTCGAGGGTCTTCAACGACGAGCAGTACGTGTCCGCCGACGTGCGCCGACGTGTACTGGCCGCCGCCGAGGAACTCGGATACCGGCTCAACAACGCGGCCAGGGCGCTCGCTTCGGGGCGGACCCGGTCCATCGGTGTGGTGACGCTGGGCACCGCTCTGTACGGGCCCGCCACCCTGCTCATGGGTGTCGAGCGGGTCGTCCGGGACACGGGATACGCGCTCCGCGTGGTCAACACGATGGAGGGGGACCCCGCGGGCATCGCCGGTGCGGTGGCCTCACTCCTCGACCAGGGTGTGGACGGGATCGTCATCTCCGAGCCGATCGACGAGGAGGCCGACGGGAGGGACCTCTCCACCCGCCTCGACGTCCCGGTCCTGGTCATCGGCGCACCTTCGCCCTTCACCGCCTCCACGGTGCTGGCCGCGGGCGGCGGCGCCGACCGGTTGGCCCGGGCCGCCACCGAACATCTGCTGGACCTGGGCCATGCGACCGTGCACCACCTGGCCGGTCCGCAGCGGTGGTACGCCGCCCGGGACCGCCTGATGGGATGGCGTTCCGCGCTCACGGAGCACGGCAAGGACGTTCCGCCGGTCGTCCAGGGAGACTGGTCGGCCGCGTCCGGCCACGCGGCGGGCCGTGAACTGGCCTCCCGCCCGGAGGTGACCGCGGTGTTCGCCGCGAACGACGACATGGCCATCGGTCTGATCCGCGCGCTGGCCGAGTCCGGCCGACGCGTACCGGAGGACGTCAGCGTGGTCGGCTTCGACGACATCCCCGTCGCCGGCTATGTGACTCCCCCGCTGACCACGGTGCGCCAGCCGTTCGACGCCGTGGCGCAGGAGGGCCTCAAGCGTCTCGTTCACTCCATCGAGAATCCGCAGGCGGACCCGCTGCCCGCGAGCGACCCACCGGTCGACCTCATCGTCCGCGCCTCGACCGCGCCTCCGCCGCCCCGGAAGACCCCGGGGCGCGGCCGGGGCGGTAACCCACCACTCCCGAAGGGGGGTTCGTCCACTGCCCACTGACCCTGGCTGACAGCGCCTCACCACCCCTGACAAGCGCTCACCAGCGCCCACAACCGCTGACCAGCGGCGATCGACCCGGCCGGCAGAGCCCACGGCCGGGCATGCGATCCCAGGCCGAGCCGCCTTGCCGCCCGCCGATCAGCTCCCTCCTCCCCGACCGCGCCCGCTCGTCCGGACGACCCCGGGACACGAGCGCCGCCGGACCATCCCTCTCACCACGGGACCTCTGAGACGGACGACCGCACCGGTCCAAGCCGTCGCGCCGGTCCCTGCTCGATCCCGCCGCTTCTCCTGTCGGCCGCGTCCTTCCACCTCCGCAGTACGTGGAACGTACGCCGGTCCCGGCCGGCGAGGACGTGCACCCGACCGCACAGGTCCACGACCCGGTCGTCACGTCCACGCCTGCCCCTCTCCCTTCCTCCGTGTTCCGCACGCCCTCGCTCGGCGTGCCATCCCCTTCGCCATCGCGGGAGTTCGCCATGCCCACATCCAGGTCCTTCGCCAGTCCCTCCGCCATGAACCGCAGGCTCTTCCTCACCGCGACGGGAGCCCTGTCGCTCGGTGCCGCGCTGTCCGCGTGCGGCGGCGACTCCGGCGATTCGTCCGCCTCCGCCAATCCGGTCGGGCAGGCCGACATCGACAAGGCCATGAAGACCCCGACCGAGCTGACCTTCTGGACCTGGGTGCCGAACATCGCGAAGGAGGTCGCACTCTTCGAGAAGAAGTACCCGGCCATCAAGGTCAAGATCGTCAACGCCGGCCAGGGCACCCCGCAGTACACCAAGCTGCGTACGGCGCTGAAGGCAGGCAGCGGCGCTCCGGACATGGTGCAGATCGAGTACCAGGCCATCCCGACCTTCACGATCACCAACAGCCTGCTGGACCTGCGGCCCTACGGAGCGTCGAAGCTCAAGGACACGTTCGTCGACTGGACCTGGGGGCAGGTCAGCGGTGCCAAGGGCGAGGTCTGGGCGATACCGCAGGACACCGGTCCGATGGGCATGCTGTACCGGCAGGACATCTTCGACGAGCACGGCATCGACGTACCCAAGACCTGGGACGAGTTCGCGGCGGCCGCCCGCAAGCTCCACAAGGCCGACCCCGATGTCTACCTCACCAATCTCGCGGCGAACCAGCCCGCCGCCTGGCACGGCCTGCAGTGGCAGGCGGGCGCCAAGCCGTACGTCACCTCCGGCGACGACATCACCATCAGCGTCGACGACGCCGCCTCCAGGAAGCTCGGCGAGTACTGGGGCGGGCTCGCGAAGGAGGGGGTCATCGGTGTCGAGCCGGACTTCACCGACGCCTGGTACGCGGCACTCAACAAGGGCAAGTACGCCACCTGGATAACCGCCGCCTGGGGGCCGGTCTTCCTCTCCGGTTCGGCCAAGTCCACCGCGGGCAAGTGGCGTGCGGCCCCACTGCCGCAGTGGGACACCGCCAAGCCGAGCTCCGGAAACTGGGGCGGCTCGACCACCGCCGTGATCCGGTCGACCAAGAATCCGATCGCGGCCGCCGTGTTCGCGCAGTTCCTCAACACCGACCCCGCGAGCGCGAGGATGTTCGCCACCGAGCAGTTCTTCTTCCCGGCGACGAAGGCGCTGCTCACGGACGCCGCGTTCGTCGGGGACGCGCCGGCCTTCTACGGCGGCCAGAAGGTCAACCAGGTCTTCGCCGACATCAGTTCAACGGTCAACTCCTCGTTCCAGTGGCCGCCGTTCCTGGACCAGGCGGCGACCGACTGGACCGAGACGGTCGGCAAGTCCCTGGCCGACAGGTCCGACACCGTCCGCGCGCTCGGCACCTGGCAGTCACGGCTGACCACGTACGCCAAGGACCAGGGCTTCACCGTCAAGGGGGGCTGAGATGGCTGCCACCACCGCGGCATCCGCCAGGTCGTCCACGAAGACGTCCGCCAAGGCGAAGCACCGTGCGGCAGGGCCGCTCTTCGTCGCGCCGTTCATGGTGCTCTTCGTCCTGCTCTTCCTCGCCCCGCTCGGCTACGCCGCCTACCTCAGCCTGTTCCAGGAGAAGCTGATCGGCGGGACGGCGTTCGTCGGCCTCGACAACTACGTCAAGGCCGTGCAGGATCCGCAGCTCATCCACGGAGTCGGACGCGTCGCGCTGTTCTTCGTCATCCAGGTCCCGGTGATGCTGCTCCTGGCCCTGTTGTTCGCGCTCGCGCTCGACAGTGGCCTGCTGCGCCTCGCCCGGGTGATCCGGCTGGGCATCTTCGTCCCGTACGCCGTCCCGAGCGTGGTCGCCGCGCTCATGTGGGGCTATCTGTACGGGCCGGACTTCGGTCCCTTCGCCCAGCTGAGCGAGAAGCTGGATCTGCCTGCCCCGCACTTCCTCAGCGAGGGCTGGATGCTCGCCAGCCTGGCGAACATCGTCACCTGGGAGTTCGTCGGCTACAACATGATCATCCTGTACGCCGCCCTCCGGACGGTCCCCCACGAGCTGTACGAGGCGGCCGCGGTGGACGGGGCCGGCGCCTGGCGCATCGCCTGGTCCATCAAGCTCCCCGCGCTGCGGCCGGCGCTGATGCTCACCCTGCTCTTCTCGGTGATCGGCAGCTTCCAGTTGTTCAACGAGCCGCAGCTGCTGAAGGTCATCGCTCCCGACGTCATCAGCAGTTCCTACACGGCGAACCTGTATTCCTACACCCTCGCCTTCACCGGCCAGCGGCTCAACTACGCGGCCACGGTGTCCTTCCTTCTCGGCCTCGTCATCGTGGTCGCCTCCTACGCCGTCCTGCTCACCGCGAACCGCAGGAGGCCCCTGTGACCTCCCCCGACCTCTCGGCTGCCCTCGAACAGGGAGGACCCCCCTCGGCCATGCCCCCGGCGACCGCGGGTTCCCCGCCGACGGACGGGACGCCCGCGCCCCGTGGCCGACGCCGTCCCTCTGCGTCCATGCGCCGCAGCACCCCGCTGACCATCGCCATGCTGGCCGCTCTGGCCTACTTCCTGCTGCCGCTGTTCTGGCTGGTCGTCGCCTCGACGAAGAGCGCCCAGGACCTGTTCAACAGCTTCGGCCTGTGGTTCTCCCGCGCCCCGCAACTGCCGGCGAACGTCAAGGAGACCTTCACGCAGGACGACGGGGTCTTCGTCAACTGGCTACTCAACACGGTCATGTACGCCGTGGTGAGCGCCCTCGGTGCCGCCCTGCTCGCCGCCGCGGCCGGATACGGCTTCGCCAAGTTCCGTTTCCGCGGCGACCGCGCGGCTTTCAACCTCGTCCTCGGCGCCGTCATGATCCCGGCCACCGCCCTGGCGATCCCGACCTACCTGCTCTTCGCGAAGGTCGAACTGGTCAACACCCCCTGGGCGATCATCCTGCCCTCCCTCGTCAACCCCTTCGGCCTCTACCTCATGCGCGTCTACGCCCAGGACGCCATCCCCGACAGCATCCTGGAGGCCGCCCGCATCGACGGCGCCGGGGAGGCCCGGATCTTCTTCACCATCGCCCTGCGGCTGCTCGCGCCGGGCCTGGTGACCGTCCTGCTCTTCACGCTCGTCGCCACCTGGAACAACTACTTCCTCCCGCTGATCATGCTCAACGACCCGAACCTGTACCCGATCACCGTCGGCCTCTCCTCCTGGGCCGCCCAGGCCCAGAACGGCGGCGCCGGCGCCAGCAGCGACATGCTCGCGCTCGTCGTCACGGGCTCCCTCATCTCGGTCCTCCCACTCGTCGTCGCCTTTCTCCTGCTCCAGCGGTACTGGCAGAGCGGACTGGCCGCCGGCGGCGTCAAGCAGTAGCGCGCAGTCCTCGTACCACCCCCTGTCCTCGGAGGTTCCTTCATGGCGGTTCTGCCTGCCCGCGTCCTGTTCGGCGCCGCGTACTACCACGAGTACCAACCCGCCTACCACGCCGAGTCGGCGCCCGACGAACAGCTGAAGAGCGACCTCGACCTGATGGCCGCCGCGCACTTCAGCGTCATCCGGGTCGGTGAGTCGGTCTGGTCGACCTGGGAGCCCACGAACGGGCGGTTCGAGCTCGACTGGCTCCAGCCGGTGCTGGACGGCGCCCACGAGCGTGGCATCTCCGTCATCCTCGGCACACCGACGTACGCCGTACCGCCGTGGCTGGCCCGCCAGTACCCGGAGATCGCCGGGGAACGGCCCACCGGGCAGCGCATCGGCTGGGGTGCCCGTCAGGAGGCGGACTTCACCCACCCGGCGTTCCGCTTCCATGCCGAGCGGGTGATCCGGAAGATCGTCGCCCGGTACGCCGGCCACCCGGCGGTCATCGGCTTCCAGGTGGACAACGAGCCGGGCCTGCACCTCCTCCACAACCACGGTGTGTTCCAGCGTTTCGTGGACCACCTGCGCGACAGGTACGGGGACGTCGAGACCCTCAACCGCGAGTGGGGCCTGGTCTATTGGTCGCACCGGCTGTCGACCTGGGCCGACCTGTGGACGCCGGACGGCAACGCCCAGCCGCAGTACGACGTCGCGTGGCGGGAGTTCCAGGCCCGCCAGGTCACCGAGTTCATCGGCCGGCAGGCCGACATCGTCCGCGAATACGCCCGGCCCGAGCAGTTCGTGACCACGTGCATCTCCTACACGCGCGACGCGGTGGCGGACGACGAGCTGTCCGACCGTCTCGACATCGCCTCGGGCAACCCCTACTACGACATGCAGGACGGCCTGCTGCTCCCCGACCCCACGCCCGAGGACCACGAGCAGAAGTGGAAGACCACCGGCGTGTGGTCGATGTACCAGACCGCGGACTGGATGTACTCCTCCCGCCAGGAGCCGTTCCTGGTCACCGAGACCAACGCCAACTCGATCGGCATGGCGTGGGACAACCGGCCCGGCTACGACGGACAGTGGCGCCAGGCCGCCTGGGCGCAGGTCGCGCGCGGCGCGCGGATGATCGAGTACTGGCAGTGGCAGACCCTGCGTTTCGGCGCGGAGACCTACTGGGGCGGCGTCCTTCCGCACACCGGCCGACCGGGCCGTACGTACGCCGAAATCGCCCGCCTGGGCGCGGAGTTCGAGACCGCGGGCCCGCTGGTCGCCGGGATCGAACCGGACGCCGACATCACGATGGTCTACTCGACTCCCAGCAAGTGGCTCATGCAGAAGCACCCGCCGCTGGCGACCGCCGACGGCGGACCGGACGCCGCCGCCTACCACCGGATCTTCGACCCCTTCTATCGCGGCGCCTTCGACACAGGACGCCAGGCGCGGATCGTGCACGCCCGCCAGTTGCACGATCCCCGCGGCGAGCGGGAGGGCCTGACGGCCGAAGAGGGCGCACGCCGTCATCCGGTCCTGGTCGTCCCCGCGCTGTACGTCGTCGACGACACGACGCTCGACTGGCTCGCCGCCTACGCCCACGCCGGCGGGCATCTGGTGCTCGGCCCGCGCACCGCCTACGCCGACCACGAGGCACGGGCCCGGCAGGAGGCGGCCCCGGGGCGCCTTGCCGACGCCGCGGGTGTCACCTACGACGAGTTCAGCAACCTGCCCCAGGATGTGCCGCTGCGCACCGCGCCCGGCGACCCGCTGGAGCTGTCGCCGAACGCCACGGCGACGCGCTGGGCCGACGGCCTCACGGTCATCGATGCCGACGTGCTCGCCACCTACGACCACCCGCACTTCGGCCGCTGGCCCGCGGTCACCACCCGCCGCCACGGCGAGGGCCGCGTGACCTGCGTCGGCACCGTCCCCGGTCGCGACCTCGCCCGGGCCCTGGCCGTCTGGATGGCACCGGCCCCCCGCAGCGCGTGGCGGGACCTCCCCGCATCCGTCACCGCGACGACCGGCACCTCCCCCGACGGCCGTCGCGTCCACATCGTGCACAACTGGGCCTGGCAGCCCGTCGGCGTCGCCTCCCCGGTGGACCTTTCCGACGCCCTCGACGGCACGCCCGTCCCCGCGGGCACGGCGCTGCGCCTCGGCGCCTGGGACGTCCGCGTGCTTGTCTCCTGATCCACCCCCGACAGGCACCACCGCAGCCATCCCCGAGGAGGGGCTATGCAGAGAAGAAGAGCAGGGAAAGCGCTGGGAACCTTCGTCGCGGCATCCGCGATGCTGGCGATACCCATGGGCACCGCACAGGCCTACAACCCGACGGGTGGAATCCTCTACCAGCTCGGAGACGAACCGTGCCTCAAGGGGCGTGGCAACTGCGCGGTCTACCCGAAGTCGGCGCAACTGCCGGGCGGACGCCTGGTCGCGTCGTTCGAGAAGTCCACGGTGGTGCCGGAGACGGGCAGCGCCGACAGGCAGACGCTCCCCGTGTACAAGAGCGACGACCACGGAACGAGCTGGCAGCCGTTGTCGGAGGTCAAGGCACCCGCGTACCTCTCCAAGGACCCCAAGTACGCGAAGTACACGAGCAACTGGACGAACCCGTACCTCTACACGCTGCCGCAGAACGTCGGGAAACTGAGGAAGGGCACGCTGCTCCTCGCGAGTGTCGTGTCGGGCGACGACTACTACTACAAGGAGCGCAAGGCGGCCGACCCGAACTGGACTCCGACCAACGACGGAGACCGCAAGAACCTGGCGATCGCCCTGTACTCCAGCACCGACGACGGTGCGACATGGAAGGTCCTCAACGTCGTCGCGACCGGCGGCTGGCAGGGCGGCAGCGCGGGCGCGATCGGCCAGTTCGTCGCGAGCGCCAACACGACCAAGCAGGTGGATCCCCTCTGGGAGCCCTACCTGATGGTCTACAAGGGCAAGCTCGTCTGCTTCTACTCCGACGAGAACGACTACATCGGCTTCAACCCGAAGACCGGCGTCCCGATCCTGGACCCGGCCAACGACACCGCCAAGGACTCGCACGGCCAGATCCTCGTCCACAGGACCTGGGACGGCCGCGGTGGAAAGTGGAGCGCTCCGGTCGTCGACATCGCGGGACTCACCCAGGACATGGGGGGCGGCAAGACGGAGATCGGCGGCGGGCGGCCCGGCATGACGAACGTCGTGCGGACGACGGACGGCAAGTGGATGCTCCCGTTCGAGTACTGGGGTGGCGGAGCCAACACCCGGTACGTGACCGCCGACAGCCCGCTGGAGTTCTACCGCGGCTCGGCCACCGGCACGGACGTCGCCTCGCTGCCGGTCGACGCCGGCTCCCGTCCTCTCGCGCGAGGCGGCAGTCCGGTCGTCATCAGGCTTCCCGATGGGCGCCTGGTCTACAACGCCGCAGGCAGCGGCAACGTCTGGGTCAACGAGAGCGGACGCAGCGACGGCACCTGGAAGGAGTACCAGACGACCTCGCGGGCCGGTTACAGCCGCAACCTCCAGTACGTCCAGGGCACGGGCCGCATCTCGATCCTCAACAACCAGGGCACCTCGACGCTCGCCTACGCGGAGGTCGACCTGGGCCGGTCGGACGGCGCCTACTACCGGTTGGTGAACCGGAGGACGGGCCAGGTGATCGGCACCGGGAACAAGACCAACGACGCGAACATCGGCAACGGGGATGTTCCTGACGTCGTGTTGGAGGAGCCCGGCTCGGCGGCGAACCCGGACACCCAGTACTGGCACGTGATCACCGGGCCCCAGGGCGGCACCACGCTGCTCAACAAGTCGGGCGGCCGCGCGGCGGCGATCTGGACCGGCAACGCGACGGTCGGCCAACGGATCGGCCAGTGGGTCGACAACAGCCCCACCGGCAGCTGGAACCTCGTGAAGAACGATGACGGGTTCTACAGCCTGCAGTCGGCCAGGAACCAGAACCTGTACCTGACGGGTGCGTCGGCCGGGGCGCCGCTCACCTTGCAGAACGCGGTCCCGGACGGTTCGCAGGAGTGGAAACTCGTCCGCTAGCCACCGCGCCCCGCGGCCCTACTCCACCGCGGTCGACTCCCGGATCGTCAGGCTGCAGGGCATGCGGTGGACTCCCGAGGCGGCCCGGCCGCCGATGGCGGCGAACAGGTGCTGGGCGGCGGTGCGGCCCAGCACCTCCAGGTTCATGTCGATGGTCGTCAGAGGTGGCCTGGTCTCGGCGGACAGGACCTCCCAGTTGTCGTACCCGACGACCGCGATGTCGTCGGGAACGCGGCGGCCCCGTTCGCGGACGGCCTCGACGAACCCGGCGGCGATCTGATCGCTTCCGCAGAACACGGCGTCGGTCTCCGGGTCGGCGGTGAGTACGATCTCGGCCGCCTGCCGGCCCCACCGCCGGGACCACGCACCGAAGAGAACCTGTCCGCCGGAGAGGGCGAGTCCCGCCTCCTCCAGGGTCTCGGCGGTGCCGGCCGCCCTGTCCTGGGCGGCCTGGTAGTGGGTGGGCCCGGTGATGTGGGCGATGCGCCGCCTGCCGACGGTCAGCAGATGCTGAACGGCGATGCGAGCCCCGCCCACGTCGTCGGGCACGAACGAGACGTCCTGCGGATCGTCGGACGGCGCGTAGGCGTAGACGACGGGCACGGGCAGATCGAGGTTGATCGACGGCCGTGGATCCGTGCTCTCGCCGACCACGATGATCCCGTCGACGCGACGGGCCAGCAGGGTACGAAGGTAGTGCCGCTCGCGGATGGCGTCTCCGCGGGCGTCACAGAGCAGGACGGCCATCTCCCCCGTGCCGAAGGCGTCCTCCGCACCGAGCAGTACGGGGATGCCGAAACGGCCGACGCTGTCGCTGGTGAGCAGCCCGACCGTGCGAGTCCGGCCCGAGATCAGGCTCTGGGCGAGCGCGTTCGGCTGGTATCCCAGTTCCTCCGCCGCCCGGAGAACACGCTGGAGCGTCTCGGCGCGGACCTGGCTCCGGCCGTTGAGCGCCTTGGACGCGGTCGCGATCGACACCCCCGCGCGGGTGGCCACATCGGTGATCGTGGTCGCGCGTCGCCGCGTAGAACTCATCGTCGCGAAAACCTTTTCCACCCAGAGGAAACCGTCACTTCGGACGCCGTCCCACCTCGCCCGATCCGAACCTAGACCGGTAAGCCCTTCCCATGTAAGGGCTGAGGCCCACTCTCGGCTATTGACAGTGCGTCAGCCCGCCTCTACGTTGCGAAAACCTTTTAGGTAAGCCTTATTTGCGGCTACCCACTGACACTTGCGCATGTCAGGGACACGCCATAGCCCACGGCCCCGGCGGTCGCGCGGCTGAACGCACCATCGCGAGCAACCGCCTGCTGTCAACCGGACAGGGAGCCTCCGATGAGAAGACCGCACGCCCTCCTGGTACGACGTCGGCGCACGAGATGCCTTCTCGTCGCACTGATGCTCAGCGTCTGTTCCGTCGTCGCCGGGGCCCCGGCCCACGCCGCGCAGACCATCGGCTTCCCCACCTTCGGCGGACCCGCGATCCCGGCCGCGCCCGTCGGCTACACCCCGGGCGACATGATGCGGAGCATCTACGACGCGGAGAGCTCGGGCACCGACTTCTGGATGGACCGCCTCCTGGCCCGCTCGGGCAACGACCCGGCGGGCCCCTGGCTGATGAGCCGTGGGCGCGCGCTCTTCATGAAGACCCACGACCCCGCGGTGCTCGGCTTCGGCGGCCATGTCGCCTACTGGGAGAGCGTCAACGACCAGAACGCCTACAGCGTCACCATCGGCCCGGGCACCTTCACGGAACAGGTCGCCCAGCGCCGGCAGGTGCCCAGCCACTGGAAGAGCGTGCACACCAACGGTTCGGTCACGGTCGACCAGACCAAGTTCATCACCGACAACAACGTCGCCGTGACCAACCTGTCCATCAAGAACAACGGCGGCAGCGCCACCACCCTGCAGTTACGGGCCACTTCCCCGTACGCCACCACTGGCAGCGGCGGTGAGCTGACCGGGCAGGTCAACGCCTACAACAACCTCACCACGATCCGCCCCCGGCTGACCGGCGACGGCTTCTCGGTCTCCAACGGCGGCCTCAACCGGTCCGTGACGATCGCGGCCGGGGCCACCGTCACCACCAAGGTGGTCATGGGCTTCGTCACCGACGAGATCCCCCAGTCGCTCACCGAGTACAACGCCTACGCCGGTTACTCCAACGCCACCGCGTTCGCCACCCATGTCAGGGCCTACAACCTGTGGTGGGCGCAGAACGTGCCCTACATCGACGTGCCCGAGGGCGCGATCAAGAAGAACATCTACTACCGCTGGTGGCTGATGCGCTTCAACAGCCTCGACGCCGACATCCCCGGGCAGACCTTCCAGTTCCCGACCTCCACCGAAGGCGTCCTCGGCTACAACAACGCGATCGCGCTGACCCAGCCCATGCACATCGACGACCTGAAGTATCTGCGCAACCCGGCCTACGCGTACGGGGACTGGCTGAGCGTCGGCCAGACGTCCAAGGGGGCCCGCTTCCTCGACAACCCGGGTGATCCGGAGAACTGGTCCAACAGCTACACCCAGTACATCGCCGAGGCGGCCTGGAAGAGCTATCAGATCCACGGTGGTCAGCCGGGCATCGCCGCCAACCTGGCCCGCTACGCCGAGGGTGACGTCAAGGGGCAGCTCTCGTACTACGACCACGACAACAACAAGCTCATCGAGTACGACTGGGGCGCCCTGACGGGCAACGACGCCGACGCGGTCTCCTTCCACTGGAAGCCCGGCACCATGGACCGCGCCGAGTCCGCCTACCAGTACAGCGGCGCGCTCGCCGCCGCGCAGGCCTACGAGGCGACCGGCAACACCGCCAAGGCCACCGAGATGCGCACGCTCGCGACCCAGATCAAGGACGCCATCGTCAACGTGCTCTGGAATCCCAACCGGCAGTTGTTCGAGCACCGTTTAAAGTCGACCGACGAATGGGTGCCGTGGAAGGAGATCAACAACTACTACCCGTTCTCGGTCGGAGCCGTCCCCAACACCACCGCCTACAAGCAGGCGTTGCGTCTGTACGACGACCCGGCCCAGTACCCGGTCTTCCCGTTCTACACGGCCAACCAGGTCGACAAGAAGGCCGCAGCCGAGGCGGGCAATCCGGGGTCGAACAACTTCTCCACCATCAACTCGACCGTCCAGTTCCGGCTGTACTCGTCGGTGCTGCGCAACTACTCCAACTCCTGGATGAGCGCGACCGACTACAAGAAGCTCCTGTACTGGAACACCTGGGCGCAGTACGTCGGCGGCAACACCCAGTGGCCGGACGCCAACGAGTTCTGGGCCGACTGGAACGGCAGCTCGATCAACTACCGCTCCTGGATCCACCACAACATCCTGGGCAGCAGCAACTGGACCGTGATCGAGGACGTCGCCGGTCTGCGGCCCCGTAACGACGCCAAGGTCGAGCTGTCCCCCATCGACATCGGCTGGAGCCACTTCACCGTCAACAACCTCCGCTACCGGGGCGCCGACCTGTCCATCGTCTGGGACGACCCGGCCGACGGCGTGGTGCGCTATCCCGGCGTTCCGGAGGGGTACTCGATCTACGTCAACGGCAGCCGGGCCGCCACCGTCGGCTCGCTAGTGCCCTTCACCTGGGACCCGGCCACCGGTGACGTCACCACGAGCGGCACGGTCACCCACCACATGTCCGTCGCCGGGCTGAAGGCCCCCAACCAGGTCGTGCAGGACAGTCCGCAGATGGTCGACATGCTCGCCAAGGCCGGCGTCGACCTGACCGCCGACCTCACCAACCTCGCCTCCGGGGCGGCCGTGTCCGCCTCCCACACCGGGTCCGGCAGCGTCGCCTCCGGCGCGGTCGACGGCTACCCCACCAACGAACCCTTCTGGGGCGCGGGCGGCTCCCCCAACAGCCAGGACTGGTACGAGCTGAACCTCGGGACCGCCCGCACGCTGAACGAGGTACGCCTCCACTTCAAGGACAGCCGCCCGGCCAGCACCACCTACCGGGCCCCGTCCGCGTACACCATCCAGTACTACAACGGCAGTTCATGGGTGAGCGTGCCCGGGCAGGCCAGGAGTCCGGCCGCGCCGCGGGCCAACTACAACGTGGTGCGGTTCCCGGCGATCAGCGCCCAGCGCATCCGGGTCCTGGCCACCAACGCGTCCGGCGCGAAGACCGGCCTCACCGAGGTCAAGGTCTTCAACCGGGGCGGAATGCAGCCACCGGCCAACCAGGCGGGGTCCGCGACGGCGTCCGCGTCGTACACCTCCTCATGGGAGACCGTCACCGCGGTCAACGACGGAATCGATCCGCCGTCGTCCAACGACACCGTGAATCCGCGCTGGGGGACCTGGCCGGAGACCGGCCAGCAGTGGGCGGAGCTGACCTGGCCGTCCGCGAAAACCCTCGACAGGGCCGAGGTGTACTTCTTCGACGACGACCAGGGCATCGACATGCCCGCCTCATGGAAGCTGCAGTACTGGAACGGCAGCGCCTACGTCGACGTGCCCGGTGCGGGCGGCTACCCCGTGGCCAAGAACCAGTACAACACCGTCACCTTCACCTCCACGAGCACTACGCGGCTGCGGGTGCTGCTCACGGGGAACGGCACCAGCTCCGTGGGGCTCCTTGAGGCGAAGGTGTACGGCCCCGGCGCGACCGCCAAGCGATGAAGGGTGTGCCCAAGTGACTCGTTCCAGATGCCTGTCCGTGCTCACCGCCGTGCTCACCATGGTGGTCGCCCTCCTGGTGGCACCGCCGCACGCGGCCGCCGCCGTCACGTTCACCTCGACGGGGGTGAACCAGAACGGCTCCAACTGCCTTGACGTCCCCGGCAGTTCGACGACCAGCGGAACACAGCTCCGCGCCGGCACATGCACCTCGGGTGCGAGCCAGTCCTTCGGCTTCACCCCGGTCGCGGGGACGTCCGACACCTACACGATCAGTACGCACGCCTCCGGCCAGTGCGTCGACGTGTACGGCGCGTCCACCGCGGACAACGCCACGATCATCCAGTGGACCTGCCACAACGGCACGAACCAGCGGTGGCGGCTCGTGCCCGTGACCGTCGGCGGAACGGACAGGACGTTCAACCTCGTCTCCGTCGGTTCCGGCAAGTGCGTTGTTCCGAGCGGCGGTTCGTCGGCCTCGAACACGGGCCTGGTGCAGCTGCCCTGCGGCACGGGGAACGGCAGGGTGTGGCGTCTGCCCGGCTTCACCGGCGGCGGCACGAGCCCGGGCACGTTCGCCAACCCGCTCTCCCAGCGCGGACCCGATCCCTGGCTGACGTACTACGACGGCTACTACTACCTCGCCACGACCACCTGGAACTCGACGATCACCATGCGCAGGGCCACCACCCTGTCAGGCCTCGCCACGGCCACCGACCAGGTGATCTTCAACCTCACCAGGCCCAACGGGGCCGGCACGATGTGGGCCCCGGAGTTCCACCTGCTCGACGGTCCCAACGGCAAGCGGTGGTACTTCTACTACACGGCCGGGCGGGAGCCGTACGACCTGGGAACCCAGCGGATCCATGTCCTGGAGAGCGCGGGCCTGGACCCGATGGGCCCCTACAGCTTCAAGGCCGACCTGCTCGACCCGGCCCAGGACAACACCTGGGAACTGGACCCGGGCATCCTGCAGTTGAACGGTCAGCTCTATCTCCTCGGCACCTTCTACAACGGCTCGCAGCCCATGTTCATCCGGCCGCTGTCGAACCCGTGGACCGCGAGCGGCACGCGCAGGGTGCTGTCCACCCCGACCTACAGCTGGGAGACGGTGGGCGGCGCGGTCAACGAGGGTGCCGAGGTCCTTCAGCGGGGCGGCAAGACCTTCATCGTGTACTCCGCCAGCCACTGCTCCACGCCCGACTACAAGCTGGGGATGCTCACGTACAACGGAGGTGACCCGCTCAGCTCCTCCTCCTGGGTCAAGTCACCGAACCCGGTCTTCCAGCGGTCCAACGCCAACGGCGTGTACGGCCCCGGCCACAACGGCTTCTTCAAGTCGCCGGACGGGACCGAGGACTGGATCGTGTACCACGCGAACAACTCCGCGGGCGGTGGCTGCGACATGAACCGGTCCACCCGGGCGCAGAAGTTCACCTGGAACGCCGACGGCACGCCGAACTTCGGCACACCGGTGGCCCTCGGCGTCACACTGACGGCGCCGTCGGGCGAGTAACGGTCGATTCGGAACCAGTGGCTTCGCTCGCTCCGCAGACCGTCGGTTCGGGAACCACCACTTCCCGGAGCGTCGGTTTGCGGATCAGGAGCAGCGCCGCGTCGTCGTGCAGCCGACCGCCGACATGGGCCAGCAGTTCGTCATGCAGCGCGGTGAGAGTGCGGGCCGGCTCGTCGGACACGTGGCGTGCCAGCCCGTCGGCGAGCTGGTAGAACTCACGGCCGCGATCGCGGGCCTCGGTGACCCCGTCGGTGTAGAGCAGCAGCTGATCGCCGTCGGAGAACGGCACGACCTCCAGGGCGGGAGTGTGCCTCGTCAGGGCGCGCAGGCCGAGCGGCGGGGCCGGATGCGTGGGCTCCACCGCCTCGACACCTCCGGACGCGCGTATCAGCAGCGGAGGCGCGTGTCCGCAGTTCACCACCTCCAGCTGCCCTGCCTGTGAGTAGCCGGCGACCACGGCGGTGACGAAGTCGTCGCAACCGAGGTTGCGCGCCAGGCTCCGCTCAATCCTGTCTATGACGGCGAGGAGATCCGGCTCGTCGTAGGCGGCCTCACGGAAGACACCGAGCACCAGCGCGGCGGTCCCCACGGCCGGCAGTCCCTTGCCCCGCACATCGCCGACGATCAGCCGCACTCCGTACGGGGTCGGTATCAGAGCGTAGAGATCCCCGCCGATACGGGCCTCGGCCGCCGCGGCGCTGTAGCGGACCGCCACCTGGAACGGGCCGACGGTCGCCGGTACGGGCTTGAGCAGGGCGTGCTGGGCGGTCTCCGCCACCGAGCGGACGGCGGCGAGCACCCGGTCACGGCGCCCGCGCAGCGCGCTGGCCAGGCCACTCGCCACGGTGACGGCGGCAAGGGCGGACAGTACGGCTGCCAGTTCGTGGCCCGGGACGCCGTCCCGGGCTCCGAGCGTCGCCCCGAGCACCGCGGCGAGGAGACCGACGCACACGACACCGCGCGGCCCGTTCGTGGTGGCGGCCAGGGCGGGTCCGGCCGCGAGGAGGGGCAGCCAGACCATTCCGGCCCCGCCGACGAAGTCGGCGAGCACGACGACGGAGACGATCAGCACGGGCAGTACGTGCAGTAGATGCAGTAGCGGCATTCCGGCGGCCGGCCGCGCGGAAGTCCGGTCGCGTGCCGAAGCCCCGGAACCGGCCACCCGGTTCCTGAGTGTCCGTATGGACCAGTGGTTGCCGCCATACTCACGGGCCTGACTCATACTTCGTCCGCTGTCCTCACCTGTGCATGGCGCACATTCCTGGAATGTCGGTTTCATCCAGGAAACGGTGTCGGCGCGGACGTCACAAGAAGCGGATTTTCAGATAGTGAGCGACAGGCTCCTGGTCACGCGGTTCGCGGTCGGGATCAGCCTCTCCCGGATGTCCTGCAGCCGGGAGAGCCGGTCCACCGGCATCGAGACACCGAGCGAGCCGAGGGTGTCCCCGCTGTAGACGGGCACGGCGACGCAGACCGTGCCCAGGGCGTACTCCTCCAGGTCCGTGACGGCCGGGGCCACGGGTGAGGTGTCCAGGCGCCGGAGCAGTTCCGGCCTGCTGGTGATCGTCCGCGGTGTGAGGTCGGCGAGGTGGTGCCTGGAGATGTAGTCCTCGCGGTTCTCCTCATCCAGTTCCCTGAGCACGGCCTTGCCGAGCGCGGTGGCGTGGCCCGCGTCCTCGAACCCCACCCAGAGGTCGACGCGGGGGGCCCGGGGGCCGTCGACGATCTCGGCGACCCGGATCTCGCCCTCCTCGTAGAACGTGAGGTAGGCGGCGGTCGTGAGCTCGTCGCGCAGCGCGGCGAGCGTGGGGCGGACCCGGCTGAGCAGCGCCTGACCACGGCCCGTGCTCTGCATCACCTGCAGCTTGTCGCCCAGGACGAAGCCGCCGTCGTCCAGCTTCCGCAGGTATCCGTCGTGGACCAGCGTCCGCAGCAGGTGGTAAGCGGTGGCCAGGGGCAGGCCCGTCTCGCGCGCCAGCTGCTTCGCCGGCGCTCCGTTCGGATGCGCGCTGACGGCCTCCAGGAGGCGGAAGGCCCGCTGGACCGACGTGATGAGGGTGGGGCCGTCGCGCTCGCCCATAGGACCAGCGTGCGCCGGTCCGGCGAAGGGGGCAAGGCGAGCGCTCAGCCCTGGGCGCGAGTGACGAGGATCCCGTCGGCGTCGCTGTACAGGTGGCAGCCGGGCGTGAACGTCACTCCGCCGAAGGAAACCTCGACGTCTCTGTCCCCAACACCCTCCTTGCGGCTCTTCCGGGGGTTGGACCCCAGGGCCTTCACACCAATGTTGATCTTCGAAAGCGCCTCGACATCGCGGACGGCGCCATTGATGACGACACCCTCCCAGCCGCTGGACGCGCCCAGGTCCGCGATGAGATCCCCCATCAGAGCGGCGGCCAGCGAACTACCACCGTCGACGACGAGCACCCGCCCCGCGCCGGGCTCCCCGAGGGTGGCCTTGAGGATCACGTTGTCCTCGTGGCATCGCACAGTCGTGACGGCACCCTCGAACGACGTCCGGGCACCGAAGATCCGGAACTGGGTGGTGCACGACTGGAGGTCGTCCCCGTGCTCGTCGTAGAGGTCGGCTGTGGGCTTCATAGGATTCCTCTCGTGGAAACCGCGCGCGGACGACAGCCCCATCATTCCCTGGCAGTACCGCGTGTACTGCCAGAGCCCCCTGAGATCGGCAACGTCCCTGAGGTCAGGAAGAACGTGACGGCGTAGGTGAAGCGTCCGGTGCGGACCGCCTGATCGAACTGGGCGACGAACCGGTCGGCGTCGACAGGGTCGAGGTGACCACGAGCGGCAGCGGTGTGGGCCCAGCTCCTGATTCCCATCACGTTGTCGACGGCCGTCGGGTCGCGGACGACGAGCGTGCGGGCCTCCACCGCGATGTCTTCCAGGGCCCGGGCGGCGAGCATGCCCGCATGCCGATGCGCGAGCGTGCCGTTGCGCAGGTTCACCTCGGCTCGAAAGCGCAGCACCTGAGCGGCGAGGTGCCGGTCCTCGATGTCGAGGACCTGGGTGGTGTAGTCGGGGTCGGCCAGCACGATCCGGCCGCCGGGCCGGACCACGCGGGACATCTCATCGACCACCCGCGCCGGATCCTCCACGTGCTGGAGCACGCGATCCGCCCAGGCGCCGTCGAAGCACGAGTCCCGGAGCGGGAGACGGTGCCCGTCCGCCACGACTACGTGTCCGAGGCCGGCGCCCTTCATCGCGGTGGCCATGGTCAGGGAACTGTCCGCTCCGACGACCCGTGCTCCCGATTCGGTGCTCAGAGCCAGCGCGCCGTCCCCCGCTCCGGCGCCCACGTCGAGGAATCGGCCGCTGGGACGGGCGTGCAGGAGTTCTCGCAGCCGTTTCTTGTAGGACCCGTAGAACGGCTCGGCGGTCAGCCTCTTCAGGACCTCGACGAGTTCGGACGGCCGGGCCTGGCTGTCGACCGCGGTGAAGGCGTGTGGCACGTGGCGGCGGCTCATGATTGAAAACTAGCGCTGAGCAGGACAGCCGTGGCCCCGCTCATCGGGCCGGAGGGATCGGTCGGCGTGATCACCGTGCCGTCCGCCGGTCCGCGGTCGCCGAGCCGGTGGCCTGCGCGGGCCCGGCAGGGGGCTCTCAAGACAAGCCCGGCGGGGGGCTCTCAAGAGGGGCGCTCATGACGCCGAGCCGACTCGCGCGCGCCCTGTGCTTCTGCTCACATCGCCATCGCCTCCTGTAATTTACTAGGACGTCCTACTATCTAATCAGTCAGCGTTCCCCTGACCTGTCCGGGAAGGCCCCCATGAGCGACCTGCACCGCCCCGTGCACCCCATCCGTCTGGTCACCGCGTCGGCGCTGTTCGACGGGCATGACGCCTCGATCAACATCATGCGGCGGATCTTCCAGTCCCAAGGGGCCGAGGTGATCCATCTCGGGCACAACCGGTCGGTGCAGGAGGTCGTGGACGCGGCACTCGAGGAGGACGCGCACGGTGTGGCCGTCTCGTCCTACCAGGGCGGGCACGTGGAGTACTTCGAGTATCTGGTCGACTCGTTGCGCCGGCAGGGAGCCGAGCACGTGCGCGTGGTGGGCGGCGGGGGCGGTGTCATCGTGCCCGAGGAGATCACCCGGCTGCGCAACAGCGGGGTGACGATCTTCTCCCCGGAGGATGGCCAGCGCATGGGCCTCGCCGGGATGGTCAACACGGTGGTGAAGGACTGCGACTTCGACCTCTGGGACGGCAAGCCCGCCGACGCGGCCGCCGTACTCGCGGGCGACCGGTTCGCGATCGCCCGCGCGATCACGGGTGCGGAACTCGGCAAGCTGCCCACCGATCTCCTGGAGCAGCTGCGTGCCGCCGGTGCCGTACGCAGCACGCCGGTGGTCGGCATCACCGGCACCGGCGGCTCGGGCAAGTCGTCGTTGACCGACGAGCTGGTGCGCCGGTTCCGTCTCGACCAGCAGGACAAGCTGCGGATCGCGGTGATCGCGGTCGACCCGACGCGGCGCCGTGGCGGTGGTGCGCTGCTCGGTGACCGGATCCGGATGAACTCCCTGGACGGGAACCGCATCTTCTTCCGGAGCCTTGCCACCCGCGGCAGCCATGAGCTGCCCGAGCACCTGTCCGAGGTGATCGACGTGGTCAAGGCCGCCGGCTTCGACCTGGTGATCGTGGAGACACCGGGCATCGGCCAGGGCGACGCGGCGATCGTGCCGTTCGTGGACACCTCGATGTACGTGATGACACCGGAGTTCGGCGCCGCCTCGCAGCTGGAGAAGATCGACATGCTCGACTTCGCCGACGTCGTGGCGATCAACAAGTTCGAGCGGCGTGGCGCCAAGGACGCCCTGCGCGACGTGGGCCGCCAACTGGTCCGTAACCGCGAGGCGTTCGGGAAGCGGCCCGAGGACATGCCGGTCATCGGCACCTCGGCGGCCACGTTCAACGACGACGGTGTCACCGCGCTCTACCAGTACGTGAAGGCGGCGCTGGCCGAGCACGGGCTGCCGTTGTCCGAGGGCACGCTGGCGCCGGTCGACGTGCGCCACTCCTCCGGCATCCGGCAGGTGGTTCCCGCGGACCGGGTGCGCTACCTCGCCGAGATCACCGACTCGGTCCGTGGATACCACGCCGCCACCGAACTGCTGGCCGAGGCCGCCCGGCGCGTGCAGCGTCTGGAGGCCGTCGAGGGCGAGCTTCTCGCGGCCGGCTCCGAGGCGGGGAACGTCCAGTCGCTGCTCGACGGCGCCCGCAAGCAGCTCCCGCAGGACGTCAGGGAGCAGATCGCGAACTGGCCCGCTGTCGTGGCCTCGTACTCCGGCGACGAGCTGGTCGTGAAGGCCCGGGACAAGGAGATCCGCACCCGGCTGACGCGCGAGTCGCTCTCGGGCAACAAGATCCCGCGCGTCTCGCTGCCCCGGTTCACCGACCACGGGGAGCTGGTGCGGTTCTGGCGCCGGGAGAACCTGCCCGGCCACTTCCCGTTCGCCGCCGGGGTGTTCCCCTTCAAGCGCGACGGTGAGGATCCGGCGCGGATGTTCGCCGGCGAGGGAGATCCGTTCCGCACCAACCGACGCTTCAAGCTGTTGTCCGAGGGTCAGCCGGCCACCCGGCTGTCCACCGCGTTCGACTCGGTCACCCTCTACGGCCGCGACCCGGACGAGCGTCCTGACATCTACGGCAAGGTCGGCACCTCCGGCGTGTCGGTCGCGACCCTGGACGACATGAAGACGCTCTACGACGGCTTCGACCTGATCGCGCCGACGACCTCGGTGTCGATGACGATCAACGGCCCGGCCCCCACCGTGCTCGCGTTCTTCCTCAACACCGCCATCGACCAGCAGATCGAAAGGTTCCGCACGGCCGAGGGCCGCGACCCCTCCCCCGAGGAGACGGACGAACTGCGCGCGCACGCACTGGCGAACGTACGCGGCACGGTGCAGGCCGACATCCTCAAGGAGGACCAGGGGCAGAACACCTGCCTGTTCTCCACCGAGTTCAGCCTGCGGATGATGGCGGACATCCAGGAGTGGTTCATCGCCAACAAGGTCCGCAACTTCTACTCGGTGTCCATCTCCGGCTACCACATCGCCGAGGCCGGGGCGAACCCCATAAGCCAGCTCGCCTTCACCCTCGCCAACGGCTTCACCTATGTGGAGGCGTACCTCGCGCGGGGCATGCACATCGACGACTTCGCTCCCAACCTGTCGTTCTTCTTCTCCAACGGCATGGACCCGGAGTACTCGGTCCTGGGCCGGGTCGCCCGCCGGATCTGGGCCGTCGCGATGAAGGAGAAGTACGGCGCCAACGAGCGCAGCCAGAAGCTGAAGTACCACGTCCAGACCTCCGGACGCTCCCTGCACGCCCAGGAGATGGACTTCAACGACATCCGCACCACGCTGCAGGCGCTCATCGCCATCTACGACAACTGCAACAGCCTGCACACCAACGCCTACGACGAGGCCGTGACCACCCCCACCGAGGACTCCGTCCGCCGGGCCCTGGCCATCCAGTTGATCATCAACCGGGAATGGGGCCTGGCCATGAACGAGAACCCTCTCCAGGGCTCGTTCATCATCGACGAACTCACCGATCTGGTCGAGGAGTCCGTCCTCCAGGAGTTCGAGCGGATCAGCGAGCGGGGCGGCGTGCTCGGCGCCATGGAGACCGGCTACCAGCGCGGCCGCATCCAGGACGAGTCGATGCTCTACGAGCAGCGCAAGCATGACGGCAGTCTGCCCCTCATCGGCGTCAACACCTTCCGCAACCCGCACGCGGACACCGCCGAACCCGTCGTCATCGAGCTGGCCCGCGCCACGGAGGACGAGAAGCAGTCCCAGCTGGAGCGCGTGCGCGACTACCAGTCCCGCCACCGCGACCCGGCCCACGCGGCCCTGGTCGCCCTCAAGGATGCCGCCGTCAGCGGTGACAACGTCTTCGCCGTCCTCATGGAGACCGCCCGGGTCTGCTCGCTCCAGCAGATCACCGACGCGTTCTTCGAGGTGGGGGGCCAGTACCGCCGCAACGTGTGATCCGGTACCGGTCATCAACCGTCAGTGCCCGCGCAGGCTCGGGAACAGGGCACGGGCGCGGGCAGGATCCGGCGCCGCAGTGCACGGTCGGTCCGGCGCCGCAGTGCACGGTCGGTCCGGCGCCGCAGTGTTCGCAGTGGCCACAGTCGGTGGGCCCCAGGGCGCGACGACCAGCTCGCCGGGGCCCACGGATGGCCCTCAATGATCCAGACCGGATCGCCGCCGGGACGAACTACTCGTGCTGCCAGAAGCGTTGACGATACCAGGGGTCAATGACAACGTTTCCATAGCCGCATCCTTGGAGGCGCTTCCCATGCCCAGCTTTCCCTCTCGGCGAGTGATGGTCGGTTCCGGTCTGGCCGCGATGGCAGCGATGGCCACGACACCGGCGGCCGCAGCGGAACGCTCGGGACCGGCCCGGGCGTTGTCGCGTGCCATCGCCGCATACTCCGCGATCGAGAGACACTTTGGCGCGAAAGACGGCTCCGGGCTGGTCCGCGAGCAGTATCCGGCTGCCGCCGGCGACAAGCCGTACTCGTACGAATGGCCCTTCTCGCAGGTGCACATCGCCGCACTCGACCTCACGGCCGTGGACGCGACGTACGAGCCCGAGTTGGCCCGACGGTCGAGAGCGCAGGAGCACTTCTGGAACGCCGGCGGAGGCACGACCGGGCTTCCCGGATACGACTCCTACCCCGTCGCCCCGTACGGCACGGGCGGTGACATGTTCTACGACGACAACGAATGGGTCGGCCTGGCGAAGGTCCAGCGCCATCTGCAGACCGGGAACACGGCCGCGCTGGCACGCGCGAAGGAGATCTTCGCCCTGGTCAGGTCCGGCTGGGACACCGATACGAGCCACGCCGCACCCGGCGGAGTCTTCTGGACCCAGGCCGACTGGAGCCACGACCGCAACACCGTCTCGAACATGCCGGGCGCCCAACTCGCCCTGCGTCTGCACCAGATCACCGGCGAGGCCGGCTATCTGACCTGGGCGAGACGCTTCTACGACTGGACGAACACGCATCTGCGGAGACCTGACGGCCTGTACTGGGACCACCTTGACCTCAAGGGCACCGTCGAGAAGACCGTCTGGTCCTACAACCAGGGCGTGCCGGTCGGCGTCAACGTTCTCTTCTACGAGGTCACCCGCGACCGCTCCTATCTGCGCCGGGCCGAGCGGACGGCCGAGGCCGCGTACGACTACTACGTCATGCAGGGGCGGCTGTTCACGCAGCCCGTGTACTTCAACTCGATCTTCTTCAAGAACCTGCTGCTCCTGGAGTCGGTGACCGGGAAGGGCAAGTACCACCAGGCGATGGCCGACTACGCCGACCAGTTGTGGTCCACGATGCGGGACCCCGCCACCGGCCTCGTGCACTTCAACGCGGCCGGCGGTACGGAAGCGATCCAGCAGGCGGCGTTCGCGCAGATCTACGCCGTGCTCGCGTGGCCCCGCGCCAAGTGGCGGACGCTCTACTGACTACGGGTGCCCGATCTCTCCCGTGCCGCGCGCGATCAGGTGAACCGGGAGGACGATCCTGCGGGAGGGGGCGTCGTCGCCGTTGATGCGGTCCAGCAGAAGGTGGGCGGCATGGCGGCCGAGTTCCTCGGTGTCGGAGGTGACCACGGTGACCGGGGTGGGAAGCATGTCGGCGAGCTTGAAGTCGTCGAAGCCGACGACCGCGACGGTGGTCTGGAGCTGACGGCAGGCGCGTAGGACGCCCTCGGTGAGGAAGCCCGTGGTGGAGAAGACCGCGGTGGGTGGCTGGTCGGACGTGAGCAGGCTGTGTGCGGCGGCGGAGGCTTCCTCGGTGGTGCCGCGGCGCAGCGTGACGACCAGGTCGTTGTCAGGGGTGATGCCGCTGCGGCGGAGGGCCTTGCGGTAGCCGCGCAGTCGTCGGCCGGTGCTGTAGTAGGAGGGGGCGACGAGGATGGCGATCCGGCGGTGGCCCTGGTCGATGAGGTGCTGGGTGGCCTTGCGTCCACCGTCCTCGTTGTCGACGAGGACGACATCGGCCTCGGCGCCCGTGGCCGGGCGGTCGACGAAGACGATGGGTACGTGGTCGTGGCCGTTGATCTCGTTGAGGAAGGCGTGGTCGCCCTGGTCGGGGACGATGATGAGCCCGGCGACGCGTCGTCCGATCAGCTCGCCCACGGCACGGCGTTCGACCTCCGGGTCCTCGTCGGCCGTGCTGAGGAGGACCGCGTAGCCGGCCAGGTTGGCCACTTCGACGGCGGCCTTGGCCAGGGACGCGTAGAACGGGTTGGTCAGGTCGCCGAGCAGCAGTCCGATGGTCATGGAGTTCTGCCCGGGACGGAGCGAGCGAGCGATCTCGTTGCGCTGGTACCCGATGGCGTTGATGGCCGCGAGCACCCGCTCGGCCGTCTCCTCGCGGACCGTTCCGATGCCGTTGACGACGCGGGAGACGGTGACGACGGCGACTCCGGCACGCTCCGCGACATCGCGCATCGTGGGCCTGGCGTTCTGGTGGTGCGGGGGACGACTGCTCACGTGAGTTGAAGACCAACCTTCCATCGCGTACCGGGGCCGGGACCGCCCTCAGGATACGTTTCGGGTCCCGGCCCGCTGCCCGGTCGGGTGGCTAACTGTTGCTCTTGATCACTTCGTTGATCTTGTCGGTCATGGTCTGGAGTTCGGAGAGCGGCTTCTTGCCCTGGAGGATGTCAGGCCAGTAGGCGGTGATGAGGTCGTTCGTCTGGCCGGCCCACTGGGTGGTGAATCGCACGCCGATGGTGGACGACGTATTCAGCCCCGTCTTGACGGTGGACGCGACGGTCGTCAGACCTGCCTTGTCGAGGGCACCGAAGTAGGCGTCCTGGGCGGAGAGATAGGCCGGGGCCGCCACCGGGGAGTCGGGCAGCACCTTCGTCCACACGGTGGAGTCGAGGTACTTGAGGACCTTGAACGTCGCGTCGGCGTTCTGGGTGTACGACGGGGTGCAGATGCCCACGGCGTCGTACAGAGTTGTCGGCTTGTCCACCCGCGGGATGGGCGCGAACCCGTACTTGATCTTCGGTTTGTCCGTGAGGAAACCGGCGGCCAGCCACTGTCCGCTCCACAGCATGGGGATCTCTCCGGCCGCGAACGGTGCCTGCTGGTTGCTGATGTCGTATCCGGGAGGTGCGACTGCGCCGCTCTTGATGCCTGCGACGAGCTTGCTCACGCCTTCGGTGTACTTCGCGTCGATGGTCGCCTTGGTGGGCTGGTGTACGGAGTCGGTGAAGGGCGCGCCGCCGGCCGACTGGGAGTACGTGCTGAGGGTGAAGGGGCCGTCCAGGGAGGTCATGGCGTCGGCGACCAGGCCGTACTTGGCACCCTTGGCGTGCAGCTTTGCGGCGGCGTCGAACATCTGGTCCCAGGTCCACCCGGCGGTGGGAAGGGGTATTCCGGCGGCCTTGAACGCGTCGATGTTGTACCAGATGCCGTACGTGTTCATCAGCGAGGGGACACCGCCGATCTTTCCGTCGGCGGTCTTCCAGTTCTTCATCGTGGATGCGACGAAGCTGTCGGCGTTGAAGTCACCGGAGCCGGAGAGCCGGGAGGACCAGTCGGTGAGCAGGCCCTGGTCGGTGTACTGCCGCTCGGTGTCGTTGCCGCACCAGAACAGGTCGGGCAGCTTCTTGGCCTGGGTCAGCGCCGCGAGCTTGTCGCTGTAGTTGCCGTTGGGTGTGTCGATGCGCTTGACCGTGATGTTCGGGTCGTCGAAGCCGGTCAGGGCCTTGTCGATGGCCTTGTTGGTCGCGTTGGACTCCCAGGTCATGATGGTGACGGTCGCCTTGCCGTCCGACTGCTTTCCGGAGGAGCCGCCGCAGCCCGCCGTCGCGAGCAGTCCCCCAGCCGCCAGCAACGCGCCGGCGACATGGATCGATCGTTTCATCATGGCCTCCTGATACCTGGCTGGTACATGGCTCGTACGTGGGTCGTGGTGCGGATCAGCGCTGGTTGACGGTGCCCAGAGCGCTCAGGCCTTGGATGAAGTAGCGCTGGGCGACGAAGAACACGGCCAGGGGCGGGAGCATGTAGAGCAGGTTGGTGGCCATGTACAGGTTCCAGTCCGGGGTCTGGCCGGCGAACGGGGCGACGAAGGAGGCCATGCCGACACTCAGCGGCCACTTCTCCGACGAGTACAGGTAGATGAGTGGGTTGAGGTAGTCGTTCCACGACATCTGGAAGGCCAGGATTGACATCGTTATCCAGGCGGGCTTCGTGATCGGCAGCATCACGCTGACGAAGATCCGGACGTGTCCCGCGCCGTCGACCTTGGCCGCCTCGTCGATGGAGTGCGGGATCGACAGGAAGTACTGGCGGGCGAGGAAGATGAAGAGCGGATTGCCGCCCAGAAAGGCCGGGACAATCAGCGGCAGCCAGGTGTCGTACCAGCCGATGTCCTTGAACAACTGGAACAGCGGGATGATGCCGACCACCGGGGGCAGCAGCATGCTGCCGACGAAGACGTAGAACCAGGCCTTGCGGCCGGGGAAGCGCAGCCGGGCCAGGGCGTATCCGGCCATCATCGAGGTCATGACGCCGCCGACCACCGACAGTCCGGTGATGACGACGGAGTTCAGCAGCAGCCGCGGGAAGTGGATGGCCTTCGGCCCGTTGACGAAGTTCTCGAAGTGGAACTGGTGGGGCAGCAGTTTGGGCGGGACCTCGAAGACCGCCGAAGGACCCTTCAGCGCGACGGTGAGCATCCACAGGATGGGCAGGACCATCACCGAGCTGATCAGCAGCGCGGTGGCGTACCAGGACGCCTTGCGTACGGTCCTGCCGCGCGGCTTCGCTGCCGGGGCTGTCGTCGGCGCCGTCGTCGGCGCCGTCGTCGGCGCCGTCGTCGGCGCCCTCGTGACGTCAGGAGACGTGGTCACTGTAGGTCCAAATCGACGAGAAGCGGGCGGTGGCGGCGATCACGACGACGATCGCGAGGAAGAGCACCCACACCTGGGCGGAGGCATAGCCGAACTGGGAGACCTGCCCGAGTTTGGGGAAGCCGTTGGTGTAGATCGACAGCATCAGCGTCCTGGTGCTGAATCCGGGACCGCCCAGGCCGTCCGGCGAGAGGATCTTCGGCTGGTTGAAGGCCTGAAGGGCGGTCACCATCTGCAGGACCACCTGCAGAACCATGATCGGGCTGATCAGCGGGAGGGTGATCCGGAAGAACACCGTACGGGGGCCGGCGCCGTCGAGCCTGGCCGCCTCGTAGAGCTCGGTGGGGACCGCCTGGAGCGCGGCGAGAAAGATGATCATTGTGGAGCCGACGCTCCACAGCATGACGATCACGATCGAGGGCATCGCCGAGCCCGAACCGGACAGCCACTCACTGGTGGGCAGGTGAAACCACGTCAGCACCTGGTTGGCCAGGCCGACTTGGGGATTGAACACGAACTTCCAGAGCGTGATCGTGGCCACCACGGGCAGGACGACCGGCAGATAGCACAGTGTGCGCAGCAGGCGGACACCCCGCATCCGCTGATTGCAGAACACCGCCAGGGCCAGCCCGATGACCAGTGACAACGGCACGTACAGCACGACCAGGAGCAGCGTGGCGCGCACCGAGGGCCAGAAGGACGGGTCGCTGGTGAACATCCTGCTGAAGTTGTCGAACCCGACGAACTCCGGGTCCGACAGGCCGTTGTACCTGGTCAGCGCGAAGTAGGCCGACCGGATCAGCGGATAGACGACGAACACCGTGAAGCCGATCAGGGCCGGTGCCAGGAACACATACGCGGCCAGGGTGTCCGACGCCGGTTTCCTTCGCCGGCGCCATGGCCGCCGGAGGCCCCCCGGGCTGCTCTGCCCGGGCGGCCGGACCACAGGCGGTGCGGTGGTTCGCGTCTCTCGGTGCGGAGTGGCTGTCACACGCGCTCACCTTCTGACTCCGAGGAGTTGGCGATGACTCGGACCAGGCGGACCCGGCCGTCTGGTGGTCTCCAGCTCCTTCAAGGTAACGTTTCCATTCCCTGTTGATCACACGGTGGCGCACGCCCCAGAGGGAGTCAAGAGGCGCGATGGTAACGTTTCCCAAGCCAACATCCGGAACAGCGTGGGCGGTTCCGGAGTCGCTGAGGACGCTCGGCCGACGGCTCGCCACCGAACTGCGGGGCAGCCCGGCGGCGGACATCGTCGAGAATTGCCTGACCAACACCTGGACCACATCCATGAGTTGGGGCGCTCTGCCGCCGGATGCCCCGGAGGTCCCGGGAGCACAGGAGGTCTTCGTCAGGACCGGGGACATTCCGGCGATGTGGCTGCGGGACAGCACGGCCCAGGTCCGCCCCTACCTCGCCGTGGCCGAGGATCCCGAGGTCGGAGACGTCCTGGTCGGCGTCTCCCGCCGCCAGATCCGCTGCGTCCTGCTGGACCCGTACGCCAACGCCTTCAACGACGGACCCACCGGAACGCACGGCGAGCCCGCCGACCGACCCGCGCCCGGGGCATGGGTGTGGGAGCGCAAGTACGAACTCGACTCCCTCTGCGCGCCGTTGCAGCTGGCGTACGCGATCCGGCGGGCGACCGGCCGCGAGGACCACCTCGACGACGCCTTTCGCCGCGCCGCCTGGACGATCGTGCGGTTGTGGCGGGCGGAGCAGTCCCACACGCACTCGCCCTACTGGTTCGTCCGGCCGTCCGGCCCCTTCGCCGGTGACAGCCTTCCCCAGGGCGGCCGCGGAGCCAGCGTCCGGCGGACCGGTATGACGTGGTCGGGCTTCCGGCCGAGCGACGATCCCTGCCGGCACGGCTACCTCGTCCCGGCCAACGCACTGGCTTCGGCGAGCCTGCACGGGCTGGCCGAACTCGCCTCGTCCGCTCTCCGCGACGTCGAACTCGCCCGCGAGTCACGGAGGTTGGCCGACGAGATCGACGCCGGAATCCTGGCGCACGCGGTGGTCGAGGTGGGCGGCGTATCCGTACTCGCCTACGAGGTGAACGGCCTCGGCCCGGTGCTGCTCGGCGACGACGCCAACCTCCCCAGCCTGCTGGGCCTCCCCCTGAGCGGCTGGTGCGCACCGGAGGACCCTCTCTATCAAGCCACCCGGCGTCTCGTGCTCTCCGAGGCGAACCCTTCGTTCTTCGACGGCAGGTACGCGTCCGGTGTCGGCAGTACGCACACGCCGGCCGGTCACGTCTGGCCGCTGGCGATCGCCACCGCCGGCCTGACCGGCGACGAGAACGCCGCGGCACAGGCTCTGCGGACACTGGCCGCCACGACCGCCGGCACCGGCCTGATGCACGAGAGCTTCCACGTCGACGACCCCGGCCGGTTCACCCGGCACTGGTTCGGCTGGGCCAACGCCATGTTCTCCGAACTCGCCCTCGACCTGTGCGCGGGAGGCGTACGGCAGCTGTTTCCCGTACACCCGCGAGCTCTGCCCACTGCGCAGAACGCGGGCGGCAGGCCCGCCTGACCTGCGTGTCAGTCGCCTCTGACAGTGTGGTCGAGGAACGAACGAGGTTCCCTGGCCGCCTCGCACCGGCGCTCGGCCGTGCACCGCAGCACCGGTGCGAGGAAGGGCAAGTCGTCAGGGGCCGGGGTTACAGCGCCCGCCGCCTCACCGCGCCACCGCCTCCAACCAGAACGCCTTGCCCTTCGATGTGTTCTCGGACAGGTCGATCGGCAGGCCCTGGGTGCGCAGTCGCTCGCCCGTGAACTCCCCCTTCGCGGTGTGGGCCTGAGTGCCGTCGTCGTCGATCGTGATGTCGGTGACGGCGTAGGTCGTACGGTCGTTGAGCCAGCGCACCTTGGCGTCGACGACCGTCTGCGCGGTGCCGGCGGCCGTCGCGATGAGAAGTGCGGTGCGGCTCCGGGCGTCCGCCCACATCCACACGTACGGGCCCCTGCTGCTGTCCCACGCCGTCGTGTCCCAGCCCTGACCCAGGTGGACGGGCAGGAACTGGCCATCCGTCAGGGCGGTGATCTCGGGCCGCCTGCGCCAGGCGTTGAAGACACCCATCAGCTTCACCGCCGCCTCGGGCCACTTGGTCGCGTCGCCGGGGTCCTGGGGAAACTTGACCGCGCGGACGGCCATGTAGGAGTAGTAGTCCTCCATGCGGCCGGTCATCTTGCCGCCGTTCATGTAGGTCGCCCCCATCGGCAGGTGCCCGAACGCGGTGAGCGCCGTACGCAGCGACAGGTCCTCCCCGGTGATACCTCCGTTCGAGGTGTTCCAGCCGTTGTACGCGATGTGCAGCAGGCCGTTGTTGCGGTCACCCTGCGTGGGGGCGATGTCGAGTTCGCTGGTGAGCTTGGGCAGGTACTCGGGGTTCTTCGTCACCAGGTCGTTGAGCATCGTCCTGGTGAGGACGGCCTTGCGGTAGACGTTGTCGCCCGCGTGCGAGTAGGCGGTCGTCTGCTCGTTCTGCCAGTACTCGGTGAGGTCGATCATGTGCTGGGTGACGCCGTAGTCGTTGAGCAGCGTCTCGATCTGGCTCCGCTTGTAGGCGAGTTGGGCCGGGTCGGCGAGGTCGCGGCCCTTGAGGTGACCGTCCCCGGTGAGGGAGAACCAGAGACCGAAACCGAGTCCGTTGTCCTTGAGGGTCTTCGAGAGCGTGGCCAGGCTGGTGATCGACTTCTTCATGGAGTCGCTGGGTTCGATGGAGTCGCGCGTGGTGTTCCAGTAGTCGTCGAGCATCACCATGTCGAGGCCGGCCCGCCTGGTCTGCGGGATGACGGTGTCGTAGTAGTAGCCGGCGGGCAGTTCATGGCCCGGGCCGCCGCGGTAGTCCCAGTCGTTCTGGTGGAAGAGCGTGGTGGTGTGGTGGTACTTGAAGCGCTTGCGGAAGTGCAGTTCGTCGGCCATCTTCCCGTCGACGACATCCCCCTTGAACACGGTCAGGTTCACCGAGAGGTACTCGAACTCCTCCCCCGGCAGCAAAGTGAGTTGCAGCGATTCGGGGTGCGTGTCCACGGACACGGTGTCCTGCTCGTGCCAGGCGTTGATGCCCGCGAAGGGCGGGAGCATGTAGTCGGTCGGGTAGTTGCCGTTTCCGCGCTGCGTCTTCCAGTTGAGCTCGGGGCTCAGGCTCCAGCCGTCGCCGGTGTCGTACACGGTGAGGGCCTTCTTCGGCCAGGACCTGCCGACGGGGTCGGTGCTCAGCGAGCCACGGGTGCTGAACCACTTCATGTTCGGGACGTAGTGGAGGGTGTGCGGCTCGTCCGGCAGTCGTAGGTCGATCACGGTGGAGCGGGTGAGGGTGAGTTCGCGGGACGTGTCCTCGTTGCGCACGAGGGTGAAGTAGCGCAGGCCCGCTTCGCCGTCGTAGATCTCGAAGACCAGGGTGACGCGGAACGGTCGGGGCACGGCTCTGTGCAGGGCGATGCGGACGCGCTCCCCGACCCGCCAGGACCTCTCCTTGGTGCGTACGGTGATGAGTTCCCTGGTCGTCGCGCCCAGGCGCCACCCTCCGTCGTCCGCGCGGACGGTGTCGGCGCCGTCGAGTTCGTGGGCGAAGAGCAACGCGGGGGTGCTCAAGTAGTCGCTTCCGGCACGCTTGTTGAGGAGCCGCGTGAGGTGGATTCCACCGTTCTGGTAGGTCACGGTGGCGCGCAGGGCGTCGTTCTCGAAGGTCCACTCTCTGGATCTGTGCCGGATGCTGTCCGACACCGCGGCGGCGGATCCGGTGCCGGCACCGAGGAAGGCGGCCGAGGCCGCGCCGAGGAAGGAACGACGGCTCACAGGTGGCATCGCGGAGATCACCTTTCGTCGGAGGAGGCGCGGTGCGGAGTTCGACGGGCGCGATGCAGTGACAACACTGGGATGACAACGTTTCCATCACGCACCAGAGCCAGGAAGGGGAGAGGACATGGAGCGGGAGTGCGCGCCCGATTGGGCCGCGCGGAGTGAACGGTGCGCCGCGGCAAGCGCTTTCACCTCCAGGGAACGTAAGCGGCGTTCGACGGGTCGGTCAACGGTGTTGCAGGAAATGCTTGATGGGGCCAGGCGGGAACACGCCACCGTTGCGCGCGAGCCACCGAGCGCCACAAGAGACCCGCCCACCGGAAGAGACTTCAGGAGTCTTGACGTGCGCAAGTGACGGCCACAGACTGACCGGACACCCTGACAACGTTGTCGAGAGGTCGCGTCGATGTCGCAGCACGCCGTGGGACTCACCCGCCGTCAAGCCATGCAACTGCTCGGCGTTTCCGGCACCATGACCGCCTTCCCGCTCACTTTGGGTTCGGGCCGGGCCTCCGCCGCGACACCCACGGCCGCCCCGGCCGCGGACCCCGTCTCCGACACGTACTACCGCGTGCTGCTCTCGCACACCCGGTGGTCGGAAGGGCAATGGGACCCGGCCCAAGGCCACTACACCGACAAGGACTTCGGGTTCGCGGTCGTACTCGGCAACGCCGTCCTGCTGACCCGAGGCCCGTACGACGCCGAGCGTGCCGGAGTCGACAAGGACACCCTGCGCGCCAGGACCGTCGCCACCGTGAAGCACTTCGCGGCGTCCAACCGGCTGACCGGCGGCACCAAGTGGGGGCGGCGGTTGTTCTGGGACACCACGTTCCAGTCGTACTTCGTGCTCGCGGCCCGCCTCTTGTGGGACGACCTCGATGAGGCGACGCGGCGCAATGTCGACACCATCGCCCGCGCACAGGCGCAGTTCACCACGCAGTTGGGCACGGGCGACGACCCCGACTCCGGCGGCTGGACCCCGCACGGCCTGAGCGGCGGATTCGAGGGCGACACCAAGCTGGAGGAGATGGGCGTCTACACCCAGTCGCTGGCCCCCGGTCTGGCCTGGGCGAGCGACGATCCGCGGTACGAGGCATGGCGCGCCGCCTTCGGCAGGTGGAGCCGCAATGAGGCGGGGCTGCCGGCCGCGGACCTCGCCAATCCAGCCCGCGTGGACGGGGTCGCCGTCAGCGCGAACACCGCTCAGAACCTCTATGACACGTTCATCGTCGAGAACCACGGTTCGTTCGGCCCGCACTATCAGGAAGAACTCTGGCGTACCTCGGGACGCAACAGCGCCCACTTCCTCGCCGCGGGCCGCGCCCTGCCCGAGGTGCTCACGGCACAGCCGAACGCCGAACCGCTGTGGTGCACCCTGCTCGGCGTGATGAGCGACGCCGGCGAGCCCCTGATGCCGATGGTCGCCGATCGCGAACACCTCTACGGGCGGGACGTCATTCCGCTCGCGTTCCTGGCCCAGGTCGTCGGCGACCGTGCGGCGGCCCGCTGTGAAGTGGCGCTGGCCGAGCGCCTGGAGGCGTATCAGGAGTACCCGCCGCAGTACCGCCTCGCGAAGTTCTCGGGCGAATCCAAGTACGAGCCGGAGGCCCGGGCCGAACTGGCCATCAGCTACCTGCTGCACGAATGGCGGGCCCGGTCGGGGCAGGCCCCCGTACGTCCCCTGTCGCAGCGCGAACTCTTCGAGCAGGCCAGTGGCGTCACCGACTACGGCCCGCGGCCCGGCCTCGTCTCCCATCAGTCACCGGGCGCGTGGTCCGGTGCGGTCAGCAAGTCCGGCTTCGTGAAGTTCGCCTGGCAACCGGCCCATGACGACTGGCTGTTCGCACTCAGCGGCTCGACACCGATGTTCCTGCCGAGCACCGGCGCCAAGGTCACCGGGCGTTCTGTCGTCACGTACTCGCGGACGCGGGACGGGTTCGACGGCAGCGCGAGCCTGTTCACACTGGACCGGGGGTACGCGGGGTTCACCACACTGCCGTCCGGCGCCGTCGTGTACGCGACCTCCGGGACGGCGTACGGCGAGGGCCACTTGGAGGTGCACAACCTGACCATGCCCGGGATGCCGGGGCTGGACGGGAAGCGCACCTATCGGGCCGCCGAGGGAAGCACGACGGTCGCGGCCGGGAGCGGCGGCACGTCCGCCGGCCCACGCGTCGACGAACTCACCTTTCCTCGCGCCCGGTTCCGTCATCTGCGCATGCTCGGGGTGCGCCCCGACCCGTCGTACGGCTATTCGCTGTACGCCTTCGAGATACGTGACGGAGCTTCGGGCGGCGACCTGGCGCGCGAGGCCGGAGCGACAGCCTCCGCCTCCTCCTTCGACCCGGGCAGGGAACCCGGGCTCGCCGTCGACGGTAACGCCACCAGCCGCTGGGCAGTGTCGCGCGCGGACCGTCCACGGGCGGACAGCTGGATCGCGGTCGACCTGGGCGCGTCCCGGGACGTGGACCGGGTGACGCTTCGCTGGGAGGCCGCGGCGGGCCGTGCGTACCGGATCCAGGGATCGGTCGACGGACAGCAGTGGACCGAGCTGGGCGCCTGGCCACGACCGGACCTCACCAGCCGCGGCGGATGGCTGGACATCGACGACCGCGCGGGTCTCCTCGTACGAGGCGGCGCCAACCCGATCTCGGTGTACGGAGACACGGTCGTGCTCTCCGACGGACCGGCCGAGAGCGTGCTCATCGAGGCACTCCCCGGCGCGACGCCCGAGAAACTGCGTACCGCGGCCGCCCGCAAGACCCCCTCGACGCAGTCCGCACAGGTGAAGGCAGCCCTCACCGACCACTACCTGAGCCTGTTCAACCTTTCGTCGGACTCCGTGATCACGACCGTGACGATCCCGAGTTCGCCTGCCGCGGGGATCCGTCTCTACCAAGGCGTTCAGACCGTCACCGAATCGGGCACGGCCTTCCATGCCGAGCTGGCCGCCGCCTCCGCCGCCCTGGCGCCTGCGCGCATCATCCTCTCCGGCGGCCGCATTCCTGTCGGGCTCCGCGCCGAGGTGCGCGACGGCCGCACCGTACGGCTCTCCGGTCCCTCCTGCCACGTCACCGTCTCGGCACAGGGCAGGAGCGTCGATGCCACGGTCCGGGCGGGCCGCACGACCACCGTCACCGTGCCACGCGCCACGGCCTACCCGATCGCCGACCTGGCACTCGGCCGCACCACCTTCCCGACCGCGCCGTTGCCGCCCGCTATGACGGACCCCGGGGCCGCGGTCGACGGAGACGCGGGCACCGCGTGGAAGCCCGGTCCCGACGGTCGCATGGTCGTCGACCTGGGCGCCGAACAGCACATCACCGAGATCCGGACCCAGTGGCGAGGAGGCGATGTCCCGGCATCCCAGGTCGAGTTCAGCCTCGACGGCCGTACGTACAGTGGCGCGGCGCGGCTGTCGGCGCGTGGCGTCCTGCGCACTGACCGCACCGCCCGCTACGTGGCACTACGGGTCATCACATCGGCCGCGCGCCCTGCCTCACTCATCGCTCTCACTGTTACGTAGGTGGGAATCGCAACGGTGGACGTCAGCAACACCCGCCGTCCACACCGCCGTTGACCGCGTCGAGGCGGCAGAAGCAGGACGCCTCGACCGGTACGTCCGCCAGCGCCGTGGCCATCTTCAGTTGCTGGGCCACGATCCGGGCCTCCCCCGTCCTGCCCAGCCGGACGAGGCATTCGTGGAAGCCGTGCAGGGCCCAGACGTTGCCCGGGTGCTGCAGGGCGCGCGGAAGCGTGTCGTCCAGGCCGAGGTCGGCCCGGTAGACCGCTTCGGCCTCCTCGACGCGGCCCTGTTCGAGGAGGAGGGCGCCGTACGCGTGGCGGGTGGGCTGCATCCAGCCCCACGGTTCGTCGTAGGGCAGGTTGTCGTCCAGTTCGATGGACCGTTCCAGGGCGGCGAAGGCGGCCTCGTGGTTGCCCTTGCGGTACTCCAGTTCGCCGTCGAGCATCGCCGACGCGATCGCGAGGATGTCGGCGCAGGTGTTGTTGAACAGCATCCGCGTCTCCGGAACCCGGGTGACCGCCTCGCGGAACAGTTCACGTTCGGCCTCGGCCTCGGTGACCCGGCCGGTGGCCGAGAACGCGACCCCGCGGGCGTAGTGGAGCATCGCGGTCGTCGCGCAGTACAGCTTCGGGTCGGCGGGCAGCGGCAGTTCCACGATGTCGGACCAACGGCCGAAGCGGATCAGCGCATGGACGCGCATGGCGAGGAATGCCTCCAGCCAGTCCGCCATGGGCGGGGACTGCACGCGCAGCAGGTCCTCCGGGATGGAGGCTTCGAGTTGGGCGGCGGTCTCCAGGGCGGTCTTCGACTGGCCGAGGAACATCGCGCCGTAGATCTTGAAGTGGTAGTTGTGCGACCGGTACAGCGTGTAGAAGTTCATCGCGCCGGCCCGCGCGCGGTACTTCTCGTCGGCGACGATCGCCGTGCTGTTGTCGGACACCACGCGCCGGTAGTCGCCGCAGAGCACGTCCAGGTGTGTGGGCATGTGCTGCAGGTGGCCGGCGTCGGGGACCAGGCCGCGCAGTCGGTCCGCGACGGGCAGCGCGGTTTCGGGGGTCGGAGACATCTCCATGAGGTGGATGTACATGTGCAGGATGCCCGGGTGCCGCGCCCCGGCATCGGTGGCGATCGCCCGTTCCAGGACCGCCTTCGCGTCGAGCGTGCGCGCGCCCTCGGCGGGCTCCCCGGTGCGCAGGTCCCACAGCTGCCACGGGGTGAGGTTCATCAGCGCGTCGGCGTAGAGCGTGGCGATGTCGAGGTCGTCGGGGGCGAGTTCGTACACGGCGCGCATGCTGTCGGCGTAGGGCTCGTTCCACACCGAGCAGTCCTCGACCGCCTCCGCCTGCGGATAGCGGGCCCGCAGCGCGCCGATCAGCGCCTGTTCGACGGGGGTGGCGCCGACCGCCTTCCGCTGCGCGAGTTCGACGGCGGCGTGGGTGCGGTCGACGGTACGGGCCAGGTCCTCCCCGTCGAAGAACTCCCAGGGCTTGTTGTAGTTGGGGCCCAGTGCGTAGGCGATGCCCCAGTGGGCCATGGCGCAGTCGGGGTCCACCGCCACGGCCGCCTCGAAGCAGGAGACGGCTTCTTCGTGGTGGAAGGCGTACGACCAGACCAGGCCGCGGTCGAACCACTGCTGGGCCTCGGTGGACGATGTCGTCACGGTCCGCTTGTGGGTGCCGAGATCGTAGTGGTCCATCGGTCCGCCTCTCCTGTGCTGCCTGTACGCCGAGGGACATCTCTACCACCGAGGCTAGAGGCGATACCGGACACATCGCAGCGTTACCGGGCGACCGGAACGTACAAGGCGAACGCCCGCCCGGACCATGGCGCGGTCCGGGCGGGCGTGGGAGCGGGCGGTGCGTCAGGGAGTGATCCTCCACTGCTGGATGTAGCCGACGTCGATCGACGCCACGTCACGGACCCGCAGCTTCCAGGTGCCGTCGACGGGCTGCGCCGAGGCGTCCACGACGAAGGTCTGGTTCACGTTGTCGGCCGAGCCGCCGCTGCGGTTCAGCAGCGAGTACACGGTCCCGTTGGGGCCGACCAGATCGACCGTCAGATCACCCCGGTAGGTGTGCACGATGTTGACGTACACCTCGGTGGCCGCCGAGGCGTTGCCCGGACGGCCCGTGATGGTGATGGGCGACTCGACCGCGGCACCGACGTCGGGGATGTCGACCCGGGTGGAGTTGCCGTAGACGTACGCAACCCGCCACTCGAAGGTGTCCGACACGGCGACACCCGTGCTGTCGGTCACCGTCACGGTGACGTCACTGGTGCCGGTCGTGGTCGGGGTCCCGGAGATCAGGCCGGTGTCGCTGACGGTCAGGCCGTCGGGCAGGCCGGTGGCCTCGTAGGTCAGCGTCGCGTCCGCGTTGGTCGTGTAGGCGTCGATCTGCAGGGACACCTCCTGGCCGACACCGGAGGTCTGGTCGTCGATCGGGGAGACGTTGACGCCCAGCGCTATGCGGTCACCGACGTTGATGCCCGCCCACGCGGCGGCGACGGCGAGGTAGGTGTCGCTGTAGGCACCGAAGAGGTCGCCCGCGGCCCGCAGGGTCGCGGCCCTGGCACCCGCGTAGTTGGTCGACGACGTCATGTACGTCGTCAGCGCGCGGTACCAGATCCGGGCCGCGTTCTCGATGCCGATACCCGCGACGGGTACACCGTCGGCGGTGGGGCTGTCGTAGTTCACGCCGTTGACGGTCTTCGCTCCGCTGCCCTCGGACAGCAGGTAGAAGAAGTGGTTGGCAGGCCCTGAGGAGTAGTGGACGTCGATGCCGCCCAGCGAGGCGTCCCAGTTGTCGCGGGACTGGCCGTCCTTGGAGGGCTTGTCCATGTACCGCAGCGGGGTGCCGTTGCCGTTGATGTCGATCTTCTCGCCGACCAAGTAGTCGGGGACATCGGCGTCCAGACCGGCGTTGAACTCCACCGCCGCGGCGAAGATGTCCGAGGTCGCCTCGTTCAGGCCGCCCGACTCCCCCGAGTACGTCAGATTGGCGGTGGCGCTGGTGACGCCGTGGGTCATCTCGTGGGCCGCCACGTCCAGCGAGGTCAGCGGCTTAGCGTTGCCCGACCCGTCGCCGTACGTCATGCAGAAGCAGGAGTCCTGCCAGAAGGCGTTGACATAGTTGTTGCCGTAGTGGGCGCGGCTGTAGGCGGCGACACCGTCGTTGCGGATGCCGTTGCGGCCGTAAACGTTCTTGTAGTAATCCCAGGTCGCGGCCGCGCCGAAGGCGACGTCCACACCGGCGGTCTGCCGGTTGCCCGGGGTGCCGTCGCCCCAGACATCGTTGTCATCCGTGAACAGTGTGCCGGTGCCGGAGGTTCCCTGGTTCAGGTCGTACGTGCGCTGGCCCGCGCGATCGCCGTCGACCATCTGGTACGACGAACCGGACGCCGTGGTGCCGACCGAGACCGAGCCGTTGTACTGGCCCGTGCCCGTGCCGGTGTGCACGCTCTCGTACTTCGAGGCGACCTTGCCGGAGGCCGCGTCGGTGACGACGTGCAGTTCGCTGGGCGTGCCGTCCTCCTGGAAGCCCTCGACGACGGATTCCCAGGCCAGGACCGGCTTGGACCCGGCGGCGGCCCAGACGACGAGCCGAGGCTTGCCCTCGACCTCGGAGCGCTCCACGTCGGCCGCCTTGCCGATCGCGAGCGCCTTGGTGGCGGCGCGGGCCGCGGAGATCTTCGGCGTGGTCGTGGGCACCGTGATGGTGGCGCCGGTGGCCTTGGACGTGGTGGTCCGGCCGTTCTTCACGTGCAGCACCAGGTCACCGCCGAGGACCGGGAGTCCCGCGTAGGTGCGCTCGTACCGGGTGTGGGTCGTGCCGTCGGCGTCCTTGATGACGTCCTTGACGACGAGCTTCTCCTGCGAGCCGAGGCCGAGTTGATCGGCCGTGTCGCCGGCGCCTGCGGTCGCGCTCTTGAGGAGCGCGGTGCGCTTGGCGGGAGACAGCTCGGTCTGGGCCGCACCGGCGCGCGGCGTGGCGGTGATCTTCGAGGAACCGGGATCCGCGGGTGCGGCCGACACGGGTCCGGCCTGGACTCCGAGGACGAGCATCGAGCTGGCGGTCGTGAGGGCCAGGGCCGCGGCGCGTCTGCGCCGGTGGGTGGAACGGTGATACCCGGACAAGGTCTTCTCCTCCTGCGACAGCCGGCCCCTGGTGAGGGCCGACGGCGAGCGGACCGGCTGGGTGCGGCCGGTCCGGAATGGGGGGTGGAGCGGGAAGGAGCTCCGCACCGGCCGATACGCGCGGGCGCCCGAGGACGCGGCGACGCGTGTGACGTGAGGGTGCGGGGATGTACGAGTGGGGGACATGGGAGGTGTGACAGGTGTGACGATGTGAACGAACAGTGAATGTTCCACAGCAGAGTGACACCACTCGCACAGGGTTGTCATGGAAGTGACAAGACAACGGCTTGAATTGACCATTGCCTGCTGTGAGTTCATCATCGCCGACGAAGGGCTTCAGCCACTGCCGGGCGAAGACCGATCCGTTCGACGCGGGGCGATCACCGGCTCGGCCTTGAGTACGAGCACGGACTTCGGCGCGGGTACGTGCCCGGCCGCGAGGCTGCGCCTTCTCAGAACTCGCTGTCGATTCCGGTCACGACCGCCTGCCCCAGTGGGGCGTCGTCCTCGGTGAATCCGCTGTCGCGCAGAGCCTTCGAGACCAGGCCCACCGCCTCGCTCTCGGCAGTGGAGCGGTCCGCCGCCTCGACCTCGACCCTGGCCGAGAACATGCCACCCTCCTCGACGGTCAGCAGGCTCAGTTCCTCGCTCTCGCCCAGGTCCGTGTTCTGCGGATCACGAGGCCGGAGCCTGTCCTCGATGCCGGAGCGCGCGGCGTCGGAGACACTGCGGACGAACGTGCCCGGAACGGTGATGACGTACGTGGTCACTGGAACTCCTTACGAGGATGCCCGGTCCGTCGGGGGCTTCACGGGCCGGACGGGCGGACGGCACGGCGCGTGCGCCCGACTGGCGTGCAGTGCTCCCGACTCCCATGTACTCCACGTTCCCCGCCTTCGGCCAGGAATGCGAACACGTCGTGCGCCCGGACAGTGGTTCGATACGGAACTCCGTTTGAGTATGCGTACTCATGAAACGGGACACAGGCTCAGGCAGGCTCCCGAATGAACGAAAGGACGAGGTCAAGGGCCTCCGGCTCGCCACCCGGCTCGACCCACCGCTGTACCGGCTCAATTCACCCACGCACGAATGAACGGACCCATGAAGACTGCATCGCTGTTTGACGTACTGCTGGACGCAGCCCGCCAGGCCCCTGAGCAGGTCGTCGTACATGTCCGTGGGGACGGTAGCGAACTGGTGGTCACGTTCCGGGAGTTGCTCGACGAGTCCCTGCGCGTCGCGGGTGGCTTCCGCGGCGCGGGCGTCGAGCCCGGCACCTGCGTGCCGCTGCTCGCGGACCGCAGTGAGGACTTCCAGCCGATGTTCTGGGGCGCTCTCGCCGCCGGGCTGGTGCCGGTGCCGCTCGCGCCCGACGCGCGGCGGGTGGCCCCGGTGTGGGAGCACCTGGGCCGTCCACCCGTCGTGGTGGACGCGGCCTGTGCGGGGATGGCTGCCGAACTGCCCGACAGTGCAAGGGTGTTGCGGCTGGAGACGCTGCGCGAGTGCGCCGAACCGGTCTCGCCTGTCATGCCGGGCCCGGACGATCTGGCCTTCCTCCAGTTCTCCTCCGGAAGTACCGGTTCGCCCAAGGGAGTTGAGCTGACACACGCGGCGGTCCTGGCGAACCTGCGACAGATGGCCGCCGCCTCGGGGCTCAACGAGCAGGATGTCGTGGTCAGTTGGATGCCCTACTTCCACGACATGGGCCTCATCGGCACTCATCTGGCACCGCTCGCCGTGCGGGCGAAGCAGGTGAAGATCGGTCCCCTGTCGTTCGCGAAGACGCCGCGCCTGTGGTTCGACGTGGCCGCCGCGCACCGGGCCACAGTGTTGTCGGCCGCCAACTTCGCACTCGCCCTGACCGTCCGCCGGGTCCCCGACGAGGTACTCGCCGCTGTGGACCTCAGCTCCGTACGGCTGATGCTGGTGGGGGCCGAACCGATCTCGGCGACGGTGTGGCGTGACTTCGCGGCCAGGATGCGGCCGACCGGACTGAACGCCCGGGCGGCCACGCCCGTCTACGGTCTCGCCGAGTCGACGCTGGCCGTCACCGTCCCGCCGCTCGGTGAAGTGGCGGCACCCGTGGTGCTGGACCGGGCCGCTCTCAGCGATGGCCGGGCAGTGGAACGGGAGCCCGGCGGCGACGCCGAGGCAGCGGCCGTGGAAGTGATGGACGTCGGAATACCGGTGCCCGGCTGCACAGTGCGGATCACCGATGAGGCCGGCCGGCCGCTTGGTGACCGGCGGGTGGGACACATCGAGGTGAGTGGCCCGCAGATCGCGCGCGGCTACCACCGCCTTCCCGAGCCGACCGCGCGGACCTTCGCGGACGGCTGGCTGCGCACCGGGGACCTCGGCTTCCTGCGGGACGGTCGACTGTGTGTCAGCGGCCGCCACAAGGACGTCCTCTTCCTCAACGGCCGCACCTTCCACGCCCCGGACATGGAGGACGTGGCGGCCGCGACGCCCGGGCTGCCTGCCGGTCTCACGGCCGTGGTCGGATCGACCGACCCGGTGACCGGGAGCGAGCGCGTGGTGGTGTTCGTGTCCTGGAGCCGCCCGCCGGGCACCGCGTCGGAGGTGCTGGACCAGGTCGCGCGGCGGATTCGTGGGGCACTGGGCCACGACGACGTGCACGTCCTGGCCCTCCCGCCGTCGGCCTTCCCGCGTACTACGAGCGGGAAGCTGCAGCGGCAGCGGATGCGGACCCGTTTCGAGGAGGGCTCGTACCGGCCGGTGGCCTCGTCCAGCCCCCGGGCCATGCCCTCCATCCCCTCGGCCGCCGTTCCGTCCGCCGCCGTTCCGTCCGCCGCCTCGTCAGACGCACCCGCGGGCGGGCCGGCGGGTGGGCCGGGGCAACCTGACGGCGTACAGCGATCGGCGTCACCCCGCTCCCGCCGTGACGTACGACAGTTGGTGCGCGGCGTATGGGCACGCGTCCTGGCTCGGCCGGAGGCGTCCTTCACGGACCGGGACCGGTTCACCGATCTGGGCGGCACCTCGCTCAAGGCGATGGAAGTGCTCGCCGAACTGGAGCACGCCTTCCATGTCACCCTCGCTCCGGCCGTGATGCGCGACGACACCGTCGACGCGCTCACCGACCACCTCCTGGCGGCAGTTGACAGCACGTCAGACCGGCGGCCGTACGCCGCCGACGGGCGGGGAACGGTGCCCGCCCGAGCCGGCACACCCTCGACGGCGATCGTCGCGATGGCCTGTCGGTTCCCCGGCGCGAGCACGCCGGAGGAGTTCTGGGACCTGTTGGCCGGCGGCCGGGACGCCGTGACCACGGTGCCGCCGGGTCGCTGGGACGGCACACCCTCGGCTCCGGCCGGCCGGCAGGCGTATCCCGGCTCCGGCGGACGCTGGGGGTCCTTCCTCGACGACCCGGCCGCATTCGACGCCGGGCACTTCGGCATCGGTGACGAGGAGGCCCGCACGCTCGACCCACAGGCACGGATCTTCCTCGAACTCGCCCACGAGGCACTGGAACGGGCGGGCTATGCCGGAACCCGCCGCCGCGGCCTGCGCGTCGGGGTGTTCGCCGCCGTCGGAGACAGCGGCTACCGGCAGGTCCTCGCGGACGCGACCCCGGCCGGTACGCCACCGGCGGCCACCGCCCTGACCGGCAACCTGCCCAACCTGGTCGCCGCCCGTGTCGCGCACTGCCTCGACCTCGACGGGCCGGCGCTCGCCGTGGACACCGCGTGTTCGTCGGGTCTGGTGGCGCTGCATCTGGCCCGGCGCAGCCTCGCGGACGGGGAGTGCGACATCGCCGTCGTCGGCGGCGTCAACCTCCACCTGACACCCGACGGGTACCAGGCGCTGGAGTCGGCGCAGGCCCTGTCACCGACCGGCCGCAGCCGCGCCTTCAGCTCCGCGGCCGACGGGTTCGTACCCGGCGAGGGTGGAGCCGCCCTCGTCCTGCGGCCACTTGAGGAAGCCGGCCGTGACAACGACGAGATCCTGGCCGTCGTACGCGGCACCGCCGTCAACAACGACGGCACCTCCCTGAGCCTCATGGCACCCAATCCGCTGCGACAGCACGAGGTGATCGGCCGGGCGTACGAGATCTGCGGCGTCGATCCGCGGTCGGTGACGTACGTCGAGGCCCACGGGACGGGCACGGCCGTCGGCGACCCCATCGAACTGCGGTCACTCGCACAGACCTTCCCGGCCCGTGCGGACGGGCGGCCGCGGCTGCTCGGCTCGGTCAAGACGAACGTCGGACACCTGCTCAACTCGGCAGCACTGCCCTCCCTGGTCAAGGTCGTGCTGGCTCTCGGGCGAGGCCGGCTGCCGGCCTCGTTGCACCACACGTCGCCCTCCCCCGCGGTCGAGCGGTCGGGGTTCGCCCTGGTCACCGAGCTGACCGACTGGGAGTCGCAGGGTCCGCGCAGGGCGGGCATCAACGCCTTCGGGTTCGGCGGCACGAACGCGCACGCGGTTCTGGAACAGGCACCGCCGGCCCTCCCCTCCGCCCCTGCGCCGCGCGCGGAAGGCGGCCCGCGGCTGCTGACCCTCTCCGCGCGCAGCGCGGACGGTCTGGCCGCCTGGACGTCCCGTCTCTCGGACCATCTGCGCGACCACCCGGAACTCGACGAGGGCGACGTCTGTCTGACGGCGGCCACGGCTCGGGACGAGGGACCGCACCGGCTGGCCGTGGTGGCCGACGGGGACCTCCGGGAGCGGCTCGCCGCGGCGACCGCCACGAGTGACGGCCGGGCGCCGGGAGTGGTCACCGGGACGGTGGCGAACCGGCCACGGACCGTCTTCGTCTTCCCCGGCCAGGGCGCACTGCGGCCGGGCCAGGGCCGTGCGTTGTACGCGACGGCGCCGGTGTACCGCGACACGCTCGACGAGGCGTCGGCCGGGGTCGGCACCGTACACGGGCGGCAGTTGACGTCCTGGTGCGTGGACGCGGAGGTGGATGCGCGGGCGCAGGCCGCCACCGAGGTGGCGCAGCCGCTGCTGGTCGCCCACGGGGTGGCCCTCGCCCGGCAGTTGATGGCCTGGGGTGTACGGCCGGACGCGCTCGTCGGACACAGCGTCGGCGAGCTGGCGGCCGCCTGTGCCGGCGGGGCGCTGTCGCTTGCCGACGCGGTGGGGTTCGCGGCCGAACGCGGGCGGCTCATGGGTACGTTGACCGCGCCGGGCGCGATGCTGGCGGTACGGGGGGCCGACGAACAGGACGTGGCCGCCCTGGTGGCCGCATCACCCGGCGAGCTCGCGGTGGCCGCGTACAACGGTCCCGGCCGGCTGGTGATCTCCGGCAGTCCCGACGTGGTCGAGCGGGCGGCGGAGAAGCTCGCCGGGCTGGGAGCGGTGGTACGCCCGCTGCGGGTGCCGCACGCTTTTCACTCACCGTTGATGGAGCCGGTCGCGCAGGCCCTGACCGACGCGGCACACGCCCTGGACGCCACGGCTGCCGACCTGCCCTTGTTGAGCACGCTCACGGCCGAGTGGCAGCCGCTCATGGACCCGGACCATCTGCGCGAACACGCCCTGCGGCCGGTGCTGTTCGGCCGGGCCGTGGCACGACTGCTGGACGAGGGCTACGACACGTTCGTCGAACTCGGACCGGACGAGAACCTCGCCGGCCCGATCCGCGCGGCGGCGGCCCATCGCCGGGCCACCGCCGCGGACCCTGCGACCACCGACGCTCCGCATCCGGCCAACGACACCGGCGCCAGCGCTGACGGCCGGGTGCTCGTCGTGTCCGCGCCCGGCGAGGCTGACCGGGTCGGGGCCGCCAAGGGCGGTACCCCGGGCGGGGCGCGGGAGTTGCTGGCGACGGTGGGTCGCCTGTGGGCGCGGGGCGTGACGCTGGACCGTACAGCGCTCGACGCGGGCCGTCGGCGTGTGACGTTGCCGCCCTACCCCTACCAGCGGCGCCGGTACTGGCCCGACTCCGCGGCGCACGGGCTCCTGCATCGCGTCACGTGGCAGGCGGCGCCCCTGGCCGACGACGCTCCCGCCGGACCCGTATGGGTGACCGGCCCGGACGCGACGGCGGTGCATGACCTCGGGGAACAGTTCGCGGAGCGGGGCGTGGAGGTGACCACGGATTCCGGAGTCCGTGGTCAGGTCACGGGCTCCGGAGTCGCTGCGGCGCAGACGGTGATCCTGGTCGCCGGGGCGGCCGAGCACGGCACGGCTGCCGAGTTCGAGCGGATGCAGCGTCGGTGGGTCACGGGGTTCCGGGAGGCGCTCGCGCTGTTCGACCGGACCGGGGCTCGCCGGCTGCTCGTCGTGACCGAGGACGTGCACGTCACGGGACACGGTTCCGAGCATCCGGACCCGGCGCAGGCCGTGTTGGGCGCCCTCGCTCTGGCCGTGCCCGAGGAGTTCCCGGGAGTGGTGGCGAACTGGGTCGACCTCGCGTCCCTCGACGACGCCGGACAACGGCTCCGGGCCGTCCTCGCCGAGGCGGCGGCGCCCCAGGCGGCCGGAGTGGTCGCCTGGCGGGACGGGCTGCGACTGGTACGGACCGTCGTCCCGCAGTCGGCCGAGACGCCTCACGGCGGGGAGCGGCTGCCTGCCGACGGCACCTTCCTGATCACGGGCGGCTGCGGGGGTATCGGTTCCGCTCTGGCCCGGGACCTCGCCGGCCGGGGCCGGCCGGTGGTCATCCTCTCGGGCCGCTCTCCGCGGCCGCCCGAGGGCCTGGTGGAGGAACTCGCGGCGCTCGGCGCCGATGCCCGCTACCACCCGGCCGACCTCGCGGCACAGGACGACGTCGACAAGCTCGTCGCCGAACTGCCCCCGCTGGACGGTGTCTTCCACGCGGCCGGAGTGGTGCGCCCCGGGAGCCTGCGCTCAACGGACGTGCAGGAAGCGGTGGATGCGCTTGAGGCGAAGACGCTCGGCACGATGCTGTTGTCGGAGGCACTGCACCGGCACGGGCAAAGTCCCGGAGTGTGCGTCGCGTTCTCGTCCGTGGCCTCGGTGCTGCCCGGGCTGGCCGGAGCGCTCGGCGTCTACGCGGCCGCGAACGCCTTCCTCGACTCCTTCGCCGCTGCCGAACGGCTGGCCGGACGACCGTGGCTGTCGGTGAACCTGGGGCCGTTCGCCGAGACGGGACTTGCCTCCTCGCTCACCTCTTCGCTCGGGGCCGGCGCCGTTGCCCGCGCCGGAAGCCGCTCGCTGGCGACCGCGCCCGCGCTGGCCGCACTGCGTTCGGCGTGCGACATGGACGCGGCACAACTGGTACTCGCCGATCTGACGTCCGTGCGGGGAACGGCCTGCGCCGGCTCGCCGAGGCGGCCTGCGGCAACGCCACGCCCGCGGGCCGCCTCGGCGGCTCGTCAGCCCTCCGGCGCGGACGGGCCGGCGTCCGTCTCCGGGTCCGTCTCCGGGTCCGTCTCCGGGTCCGTCTCCGGCGCCGCTGCCGTGCTCCGGGAGCTGCTCGCGCAGTCGCTGGGCGTACCGGCGTCGGCCGTCGACGACGACGCCCCGTTCCTGTCGCTCGGGCTGGACTCGCTGGGCGCCGTCGACCTCGTCAAGCGGCTGGAGCGCAGGACCGGACGGCCATGGCCCACCACGCTCTTCTTCGAGTACCGGACCGTGCGCGAGTTGGCCGCGCACCTCGACACGCAGACCGCGGCGGGAGCCGGCGCCGAAGCTGACGCGGATGCGGATGCGGATGCGGAGGCGGAGGCGGAGGCGGAGGCGGAGGCGGAGGCGGAGACGAACGCGGACGCGGACGCGGAGGCCGTCGAGCCGGGGCGGGACGCTCGCCTCGCCCCGCTTCCACCCGCGGCTGACGACGGCACGCCCTTCGCCCTCACCCCCGTACAACTGGCCCTGCACACCAGCAGTCGGCTGCACCCGGACGTCCCGGCCCGTGGCCATCTGCGCCTGACGATCCGTGGCCCGTTGGACACCCACGTCCTCGGCCGGGCGTTGGCAGCTCTGGCCGAGCGCCACGGCATGCTGCGGCTGCGTATCGACGACACGGGCGCCACGCCGATGCAGCGGCTGGCGCCGACGATGCCCCTGCACACCTGGTACGAGGTGCGCGAGGGTTCTGCCCAGAACGTGGACGACGTCGAATCGGCCCTGTGCAACCGGCCCTTCGACCTGGCCGTCGAACCGCCGGTGCGGGCCGTCGTGCTCCGTCAGGAACCGGGCCTCGCGCACCTGCTCCTGGTAGTCCATCACGCGGCGGCGGACGGATACAGCCTCAACGTGCTGGCCGAGGATCTATGGGCCCTGTACACCTCACTCTGGCGCGGAGAACGACCCCAACCGATCCCGCCGGCACTGGACTTCGCGAGGTACGCGGCAGCACGCGTCCACTCCCCCGGTTCCAACAGCCCGGAGGACACGCGGCGTTACTGGGCGGAGCGCCTCGCCGGTCGCGGTGAACCACTGCGGCTGCCGTACGACGGTGATCCCGACGCTCCTCCGTCCGGCCCGCTCGTACAACACCACGGCGAACTCGACGCGGCCCTCACCACCGGCCTGGAACGGCTCGCCGCCGCGCATGACGTTTCACTGTTCCACCTGCTGCTCGCCGCGTACGTGCGCTGCCTGGTGCGGTGGACCGGCCGCCGGGACATCGCCGTGAACGTGGCCCGGGCGCGGCGCGAGGACCGGTTCGACGGGGTGGACCGGCTCGTCGGTCCGCTCGCCGACACGCTTCCGCTGCTGTGCGAGGCGGACCCGGAGGAGCCGCTCACGGCACTGGCCGCGCGGCTGCGCGGGGCATGGCTGGAGAGCGAGCGGCACGCCGATCTGAGCAGTCTGGATCTGGCCGGGCTGTTGTCCGGTGCCGATGGCGGCCCTCGCACGGTGAGCCCGGCGGGCTTCAGTTTCGCCCGCTTCCCGGCCCGCCTGGCGGCCGACTGCCCGGTGGAAGTACGGGCGACCGCGGCCGGGACCGGCTCGGCGGCCACCCGGCTGAGCCTGCTGTGCTGGGCGGACGGCCCTGTCCTGCGTATGTCGTGGAACTTCCCGCTGCCGCTCTTCGAGCGGGCGACGGTGGCGCGTCTGGACCTGGAGTACCGCGAGGAACTGACCGCGCTGTGTGCGGTTCCCGCACCGCCTGCACCTGCACCTATGCCTGCACCTGTGCCCGCATCTGCATCCGTGCCTGCGCCTCTGCCTATGCCTGCGTCTGTGCCTGTTACGGCCCTTTCCCCCGCTTCCCCCGTGACGTCCGTACCGCTCGCCGCATCGGACAGCGGCCCGAGCCTGGTCGGCCGGCTGCTCGACCAGTTCCGTGCCACGCCCACCGCAACCGCGGTCGACGGCGGATCGACGACGCTCACCTACGCGGCCCTCGACCGCGCGTCGGCTCTGCTCGCCGCGCGCCTGCGCGCCCTCGGCGTGCGTCCGGGCGACCTGGTCGGACTCCTCACCGAGCCGGGCCCGGACACGGTGATCGGCGTGGTGGGCATCCTGCGGGCCGGTGCCGGCTGGGTTCCGCTGGATGCGGGCCACCCCGCGGCACGACTTGCGGATCAGCTGGCCCGCACGGGCGCCGGCGTCGTGGTGTGTCATGCGTCAACCTCGTCAACTGCCTCCGCTCTCCGGGGAGTTCGGACCGTGGCCGTAGACGACACGCCGACCTCACAGGCCTCGATGCGTGACAACTCCGTACCGTTGGCGGGGGCCGAGGCGATCGCGTACGTCATCTTCACCTCCGGATCCACCGGGCGCCCCAAGGCGGTACCCATCACCCACCGGGCGATGGAGAACTACCTCGACTGGGCGGTCGCCACCTTCGGCTACAGCCCTCAGGACCGGCTGGCCCAGACGGCATCGCCCTGCTTCGACGCCTCCGTACGCCAGTTGCTCGCCCCTCTCCTGGTCGGCGCCACCGTGGTGACCGTGCCGCAGGACCTGCGGCGTGACCCCGAGCTGCTGCTCGCGTACGTGGAGCGGGCGCGGATCACCGTTTGGAGCTCCGTGCCGACGCTCTGGGAGCAACTGCTGTCCGCCGCCGAGGAGCAGGTGCGACACGGGGCGGGCCGACCGGACCTGTCGGCACTGCGCTGGGTGCACGTCGGAGGAGAGGCACTGCCCGCCGCACACGTACGCCGGTGGTTCGACCTGTTCGGAACCGGCACACGGATCGCCAACCTGTACGGGCCCACCGAGGCGACCATCAACGCCACCTGCCATGTCATCGACGCCCGACCCGACGACGACGTGCAGACGCTGCCCATCGGGCGGCCGGTCGCCGGTACCGAGCTGGAGGTGGTCGGCCCCGACGGCACGCCGCGTGGGCCGGGCGAGTTCGGTGAACTGCTCATCGCGGGTGTCGGGTTGACACCCGGATACCTGGGCGAGCCGGACCTGACGGCCCGTGCGTTCGCCGTACGCGACGGTCGCCGCTGGTATCGCAGCGGGGACCGGGTACGCCTCGGCGAGGACGGCACCTTGGAGTTCCTGGGCCGTGTCGACGACCAAGTGAAGATCCGTGGGAACCGGGTGGAACCGGGAGAGGTCGAAGCGGCCCTGCAGACCCACCCCGGCATCGCGCGGGCCGCCGTGACCGCGTACGAAGGGCGTCTGCTGGCGTTCGTGACCGTCCGGCCCGGTGCCGGTCCGCCGGAAACCCGCGATGTGCGTCGACACCTGTCGGACGTCGTGCCGCCGTACATGATCCCGGCACGCATCACGGTCGTCGACGCGCTGCCGTTGACCGGGACCGGCAAGGTCGACCGCCGCGCTCTGTCCGACCGGGAAACTGTCCCGGCGGACCGCGCGGACCGCGCGGGCACGCCATCGGCCTCGCTGTCGATGACTGCCGGTCGTGGTACTCCCCCGGCGACGCCGACGGAACGGCGGCTGGCGGCGATCTGGTCCGAGCTGCTGGAGGCCGACGGGGTCTGCCGGGAGGACGACTTCTTCGACCTCGGCGGCGACTCGATGCTCGTCCTCCAGGTGTTCGCCCGGCTCGGGGAGCAGGAGGGGCCGCTGCCCAGGCCGACGGCGGTCTACCGCCACCGCACTCTCGCCGCGCTGGCCGCTGCGGTAGACGCGGCGGTGGACTCGGCCGTCGGGCAACCGTGCGGGACGAAGGAGGCCACGGCCACGGGCTCCCGCCCGACGCGAGAGGACCACACGGCCCCCTTCCCCCTCACACCGGGCCAGCGCGGATTCCTCCTCGCCGAGGAGCTCTCGCCGGGCGGCGGTGCCTGGCTGGCGCGGCTGCGGTTGTCCGGCCCACTGGACCAGGAGGTCTTCCAGGCCGCGGTGGACCTGTTGGTGGAACGCCACGCGATGCTGCGTACGGTCTTCCCCTCGGGCGCGCGGCCGCCCGTCCAGCAGGAACTGCCGCGCTCCCTGCGGCTGCCGGTCGTCTTCGAGACGCTCCGCGACCGCGGTGACGTGGACGAGCGGGCGGCGGCCGAAGCACGCCGGCGCTTCGAGCCGTGGACCTGGCCCCTGCTGCGACTTCGCGTGCTCACCCTGGCTCCGCACGAGCACGTCCTCCTCGTGCACGCACACCACCTCATCGGCGACGGATACAGCGCCGCACTGCTCATGCAGGAACTGACGGACGCGTACGACCTGCTGACCGCCGACCGCGCAGCCGAACCGTCCACACCACGCGCCACCTTCCGCGACCACTGCCTGCTGCTCGCCGAGACCGGCATCGAAGGCGGAGCGGAGGCGGGATCCGCCCCTGCGCCGGACGCCGCGGAACGCCGAGCCCGGCTGAGCGCCCCGTACCGGCCCCCGGTGCTGCGTGCGCCCGACCACGGCAGCGGCGATACCGCGAGTGACTCCCCCGCCTTCCATTCGGCGAAGTTCGTGTCGGCGGAGTTCGTGCTCGACGCGAGCCGTACGGCAGCGCTGCGCGCACTCGCGGCAGAAGCGGGGGCGACCCTGTACGCGCCCCTGCTGACCGCCTACTACCAGCAGTTGACGGAGACGACCGGCCAGGCGGACCTGGTCCTCGGGCTGGCGGTGAGCGGGCGGGACCGTCCGCTGCCGGACGTACACCGGATCTTCGGCCCGTTCGCCGCGGCGGTACCGGTACGGCCGGCCGCCACGGCGGGCCCGGCGTCAGCAGAAGGACACTTCGGCGATGCCCTGCGCCGGATCGTCGCCGAGGCCGAGGAGGCACGGACCCACGACGACGTCCTGCCGCGGCACGCCAACGGGCTGCCGGTGACGTCGCAGTTCTTCTTCACCTTCCTGGACTTCTCCGCGCTGGCGGCGCCCAACGGCGGCACGCTGACGGTGTCGTGGGAGGACGCGGACAGCGCGTTCGCTCCGCCGTCGACGGCGACGGACGTGTTCATGGCGGTGCGGCCGGACGGGGACGGGCTGCGTGTGACGCTCCATGGGTCCGCGAGGGCCTTCTCGCCAGGCGCGCTGGACGGCTTCGCGCACTCGATCCGCACCCGGCTCACCCGGGCATCAAGCCCTGAGCCCGCGGTTCGACGGCAGGTGCCTCGGGAAACGATGGACGCGGCGCTGGTCGGATACCTGCCCGCACCCGACCATCTGGCGCGGCTGGCGGGCCTGCCCGACGGGGCGCTGCCACGCGCCGAGCTGCGCACGATGCTGTTCCCCGACGGCGCGCCGCGCCTCCTGGAGACGGTGGAGACACCGCTGGGCCGATCGGGCTTCGTCTGCGTGCCGCTCTTCACCGACGAACTCGGCCGGGATCCCGGCCTCGTCCGGCACGCCGGCCGCGCGGTCTCGCTGGCTTCCTCGCTCGGCGCGCGCTGCGTCTCACTGGCGGGGATGATCCCGTCGCTGACCGGCTACGGCTTCGACGTGCTGTCCTGTGTCGAAGGACCGGCGGCCGTCACGACCGGCCACGCGGCAACCGTTGTGTCAGTGGTCAAGACGGTGCAGGCGGCTCTGGACGCCACCGGCCAGAACCTCGCGGACCTCGATGTCGCGTTCGTGGGGCTGGGTTCGATCGGCTCCTCGTCGCTGGAGCTGCTCCTCTCAGGGGCCACGCGTCCACCACGGCGGCTCCTGCTGTGCGACGTACTCGGCAGCGGACCGCGACTGACGCGACTGGCCCGGGACCTGCGCGAGCGAGGGCTGGCCGACGAGGTCGACGTGGTGGAGTCCCGGCAGACACTGCCGGACGCGGTGTACGGAACGGAGCTGCTGGTGACGGCGATCAGCGGCAGCACCGCGGTCCTGGACGTGGACCGGCTGAGGCCCGGCACCACGGTGGTCGACGACTCGTTCCCGCACTGCTTCGACACCGGCCGGGCGCTCTCCCGGATGCAGGACCAGCAGGACGTACTGATCCTGGGCGGCGGCCTGCTCCACATCGGCCGCACGCGCCGTGAACCCGCCGCGGGACTGCCCGCCGCGGCTGCGGCCGGCTACCTCGCCCAGCCCTGGATCGAGGACACCCTCGCTTCCTGCCGTACGGAGTCCCTGTTGCGCGCCACCCTGCCGGAACTGCCGCTCGTGCACGGCTTGGTGGACCGGGACGTGGCTCACGCCTACGCTCGGGCCGTCGACCGGGCCGGGGTGACCGCGGCCCCGCTCCACCTGCTCGGGCATGTCGTCGGCGCCGAGATGGCGGCTCGTGTGCCAGGGAAACGCTGAGCGGTGCGGGCGGCGGGCACGGCCCCGCTCCGGCCCTCGGTTCCCGTACGGGCCGGCCGAGCGGCAGGTCCCGTACACGCTGGCGAGACAGCCGGGCCCGCCAGAGCGGAAAGCTCTCGCGGGCCCGTGCCGAGGAGCGCCTCGGTGGTGTTCTGCTGCTCAGAGACGGCCGCCGCTGAGGCGGGAGAGCGGTCCACGCCGACGCAGACCGGCACGGCGTCCCAGCGTGTAGGAGCAGAGGACCACGGTGGCGGTCCCCGCTCCGGCGACTGCCACCACGACCTTCCTGGCCTTCAGGAGGGTCCAGGCCATGCCTGCCTTCCCGATCGTCTGCTGGGCGGCCGAGGAGACGGTGCCCTGCACTGTCCTGGCCGCCTCTCTGGCCTTCTCCGACGCCGCTCCGCCGAGACTCACCACGGCTTCCTTGCTGCCGTGGCCCACGGCGGCGGCCGCTTCTCCGGCACTCTCCGCCGCCTCGGCGGCGGCCCGCTGCGACTCCTTCGCCGGCGCCGCGGCGCCTTCGGTCACGGTCTTCTTCGCCGCTCGCGCGCTCGCGGTCGGCGACTGTCCGTTCGTCGTCTTGTCGCTTGCTCCAGCCATGCGCGCCGGGTATCCAGCCCCACGGTCGGCAAACAGCGGCCCTCATTGCACGGACGGCGACCCGTGGCGAGCATGCTGATCCCACCGGGCGGCGGCTCCTGCCCACCCGTCGCCAGCCCACCCGTCGCCCGCCCGCCGGTGAACCCTGCGACGCGCCCGATCCCTCACAGAATTGCGAAATCACGTCCAAGGCCGTGTTTCGCCAGGCGGATCGCGCCTACCGGTACTACATGGTCCAGTCGATGCGCGAGACAGAACGCAAGTACGCCGTCCCTCCGTCCTCCGACACGTCCTGGCTGTCCGATGCCTCATGGCTGTCCCGGTTGGAGCGTGTGGAAGGTGTCACGGCGGTCGTCGACCGGGGACCCGAGGAGCTGGACGCGGTCTACTACGACACCGCCGACCTTCGCCTGTCCGGTTCTTCGGCCACGCTGCGCCGCAGGACCGGCGGCTCCGACGCCGGGTGGCATCTCAAGCTGCCGTTGCCGGGCGACAGCCGGGAGGAGATCCAGTCGGCCCTGACCGACGCCGACGCCGACGCCGTCCCGGACACGATGGTCGACCTGACCGTCTCCCGCACGCGCGGCGCACGGCTGACCCCGGTGGTTCGTATCCGCTCGACTCGCGAGGTGCGGCATCTCGTCGACGCCGAGGGCACTGTCCGTGCCGCGCTGAACATCGACATGGTCCGCGCGGAGTCCCTGCGCGCGGAGGGCAGGCGTACCGCGTGGAACGAGGTGGAGGTGGAGCTGGCCGAGGGCGCCGATCCCGCTCTGCTGGACGCCGTCGACAAGAGGCTGCGCAAGAAGGGCATCGCTCGTGCGCAGTCCCCGTCGAAGCTGTCCCGGGCCCTCGACGAGACGGCGACCGGCGCCCGCGCCGTCGGAGCCGACCAGTCCGGCGACCTGGACCTGAACCCGGGTTCGGCCGGCGAGCAGGTCCTCGCGTACGTGCGCGAACAGATCCGCATCCTCACCGCCCTGGACCCGGCTGTACGACGCGACCGGCCCGACTCGGTGCACAAGATGCGCGTCGCCTGCCGCCGTCTGCGCAGTTGTCTGCGCACGTACCGGTCCGTCCTCGACCGCGATGTCACGGACCCGATCCGGGCCGAACTGAAGTGGCTGGCGGGCGAGTTGGGCGCCGAGCGCGATCAGGAAGTACTGATGGAGCGCCTCACCCACCGGATCCATGTCCTGCCCGAGGAACTCGTTCTCGGCCCCGTCGTGGCACGGCTGCAGACGTGGAACGTCGCCCGTGGCAACGAGTCCCATCAGCGCACTCTCGATGCCCTGGGCTCGCGCCGCTATCTGACCCTGCTCGACTCCCTCGCCACGCTGGTGGAACAGCCCCCGCTGCGGGCCAAGGCCCGCAAGAAGGCGGGCAAGGTCATGACCAGGGCCGTCCTCAAGGAGTACGACCGCCTGGCCGAGCGCATGACCCCCGCTCTGGCGCTGTCGCCCGGTCCGAAGCGGGACGTGGCGCTGCACGAGGCCCGCAAGGCGGCGAAGAAGGTGCGCTACGCGACCGAGGTGGCCCGCCCTGCCCTCGGCAAACCGGCCAAGCGTCTGGGCAAGCGGGTCAAGGCGGTGCAGAAGGTCCTCGGTGATCATCAGGACAGCGTGGTCGCCCGCGGCACGATCAGGGATCAGGCCGTGGCGGCCCAGGCGGCGGGCGAAGCCGGTTTCACCTGGGGTCTGCTGTACGGCACGGAGCAGGCCGTCGCCCACGCCAGGGAACAGGAGGTGCCCGCGGCCTGGGAGAACGCCTCGGCGCCCGTGCTGCGCAGGCGGCTCCGTCAGTGACGGATGGTTCGGGGGATTGCCTACCAGGTGACGGGGAGTTGGGAGACGCCGCAGACCCGGCTTCCGCTGGTCCAGGAGAGTTCCTGGTCGCTGCCCGCGAGCGCGAGGCCGGGGAGTTCCCGGATCAACGAGCCGATGGCGACCTGCAGTTCGACGCGCGCGAGATTGGCGCCCAGACAGAAGTGCGGCCCATGTCCGAAGGTGATGTGCTTGTTGTCGGCACGCCGGACGTCGAAGATGTCCGGGGCCGGGAAGTGCTGGGGATCGAAGTTCGCGGCCACGACCGGGGCAAGAACTCCCTGTCCCTGGCTGACAGTTCCCCCTGACGGGAGCGACACGGTTTCGGTGGCGACGCGCAACAGCCCTCCGTGGCCGGGGACCTCCATGCGGAGGATCTCTTCGACGGCGATGTTCAGGAGCGCTGGATCATCGCGAATCACGGCGAGTTGGTCCGGGTGCCGCAGGAGCGTGACGATGCCGCGGCCGATGACGTTGCCGGTGGTCTCGTGTCCCGCGATGATCAACCCTCGAACCATGCGGGCCAGTTCGACTTCGTTGAGCCGGTCGTCCGCGTCGTGGGCGTTGATGAGGGCGTCGAGCAGATCCTCGCCCGGGGCCCGGCGGCGCGCGGCGATCAGGGCGTCGACGTACGCGGCGAACTCCGCCCCGGCTTTGGCACGTTCCGGTGCGTCGGCGGTGCTCGTGGACAGGAACAGGTCCGACCAGCCGCGGAAGTGCGGGCTGTCCTGGGACGGGACGCCGAGCAGTGTGCAGATGATGTCGATCGGCAGCGGGAACGCGAAGGCCGTCATCAGGTCTGTCGGGCGTGACCCGGCGCGCATCTCCGCGAGGAGTTCGTCCGCGACGGCCTGGATGCGGGGGCGCCAGCTCTCGGCCCGCCGAGGGGTGAAGGCGGCCTGGACGATGCGCCGCAGCCGCGTGTGCTCGGGCGGGTCCATGTTGACCAGCGCGTTCGGATCGTCGGAGAAGTCGGCGGCGGCCAGCATGCGCGGCGCGCCCACGTAGCGCAGATTGCGGCTGAAGCGCGGGTCTCCGAGGACTGCCCGTACGTCGTCGTACGTGGTCGCCAGGAGAGCTTCGTCCCCGCTGGGCAGGACCACCGGGGCCAGCGGGCAGGCGCTCCGCCTGCTGCTGTAGTCCCGCGGCGGGCTGCCGTGAGGACCCGGCGGGAAGGGGAACCTCGTCCCATCGGGGGATAACTCGTAGTCAGGCACCCTTGAACTCCTCTCTCGACAGCACTCGATCCGGCATGACTGACGGATCGTCAACTACCTTCGAGAGTCCTCAGGTTCATGGAGATCGTCAAGGCTGAGGCGGCTGACGGCGGCGGGGCCGGCCGGACCCGCTCCGGCCGCTAGGCGAACGCGTCCGCTCCTCCTTCCACCCACACGCGCAGGCGGGAGGGGTGTTCGGCATCCATGTGCACGGTGTTCGCGGCCACGGTGGTGCGGCGGGCGGCGGCCTCCGGTTCGCCGGTGTTCGTGTTGACGTCGAAGCGGGGGAAGTTGCTGGAGGAGATGTCGAGCCGGATGCGGTGGCCGGCGGCGAAGCGGTTCGCCGTGTCGGGGGCGGTGACCTCGATCTCGTACACCTCGCCCGGAGTGAGCAGTTCCGGCTTCTCGTAGGAGCGGTGGAAGCGGCAGCGGACGATGCCGTCGGTGAGGTTCATGGCGAAGCCGTGCGGATAGTCGGGGTTGGGCGGGTGGACGTCGATCAGCTTGATGGTGAAGTCGGTGTCCCGGGCCGTGGTGGAGATGTGGAGCCGTACGGACACCGGGCCGGCCAGCACCACGTCCTGCTGGAGCGGCGGTGTGGTCAGGCTGATCACGTCCGGGCGGGAGTCCAGCGGCAGGTACGGCTCACGCGCCCCGTACACCCGGGCGTCCGGGGCGTTCTGGTCGTACGCCCCGCCGGTCATCACCGGCTCGCCCGAGGTGACCTGGCCTCCCATGGTGGGTACCGGATGGTGCGGGTCGAAGTCGTAGGTCACCGACGCGGCGGCCGTGGTGGGCGGGTCGAGGGTGAGGGCGCCGTCGGTGGTGAGGTACAGGGCGACGGGGACCGTCGACGTCGGCGGCCACCGGGTGTCGGTGCGCCACGCTCCGCCGTGCCGCATCCGCCCTGCCGCATCCCGTCGGCCGTCACCGCCGCCCATCAGGAAGTACTGGACGGCGGGAAGGTCTCCGCTCTCCGGACCCCCCTCGTCGTCCCGGCCCAGCGCGCGGTCGAACCAGCGGCGGCGGAACTCCAGGTACGACGGGGCGAGGTTGCCGTCCAGTGTCGCCCGCGGACCGAAGTCCACCTCTCCGGCGTACGTCTCGCAGCGGTGCCCGTGCGTCCACGGGCCCATGACCAGGTGGGAGGGCGCCGACTTCAGTTCCCGCAGGGCGGTGAAGTTCTCGATGGTGGAGCGGACGTAGGGGTCGTACCAGCTGCCCATGTGCAGGCTCGGCGCATCCGGGAAGCGCCCGTAGAAGCCCCGCCCGTAGAGCGCCGGGGTGCGGTAGTAGTCCCCGAAGGTGTCCTGCCGCCACTGCTCCAGCAGGAAGTCCTCGTACGCCGACAGGTGCCGCAGCGGCGTGCAGCCCGGCCGCCACGGCATCGCACCGAACCAGCCCGGCACGTCCACCCGCAGCAGTGCCTCGCGGAGCACCGGATCCGCCGCCGCCTCCGGGCTCTGCACCGCGTGCCGCAGTGCCCAGGTCACCTGCTTCAGCTCGAAGGCGCCGCCCATCCGCATCCCCGCGTCGTACGCGGAGGAGAAGCCGCCCGAGTCCTGGAACATGGCGGCGAGCCCTTGCGCTCCTTCGGCAGCCGCGGCCGCCTGGACGTGGGCGGAGTAGGAGACCCCCGTCATCACGACCCTGCCGTCGCACCACGGCTGGTTCCTGAGCCAGGCGATCGTGTCCGCGCCGTCCGGGCCCTCACCCAGGTACTTCACGAACGTTCCCTCTGAGTCTCCGCGGCCCCGGCAGTCCTGCCGTACGACGTGGTAGCGGGCTTCGGTGAAGTGGCGGGCGATGTCCTCGGGCTGCGGGACGGGCGCGTCGCCGCGGTCCTGGTCCGAACCGCGCTGCGTGCGCCGGCCGTACGGCGTGCGCTCCAGGAGCACGGGAAGCGCGGTGGCCTCCGGCTCGGGTGAGGCGGAGTACAGGTCGGCGGCGAGATGGACGCCGTCCCGCATGGGGACGCGCAGGGTGCGGCGCCACAGGGCCCCGTCCTGGAGGGGTTCGGGCGGGCAGGCGTGGGGGGTGTCGTACGAGATCACCTCCGTGACGCTAGGCAGTCGCCCACGTCATGGCGATCACTTGACGTCATGAGGTCAACTGTTCCGCAGGACGGTGACGGGACCGGACGCGGGACCTACTGTGCAGCGCAACCCGGCAAACACACCGCGTGCCGTCGCGACGGATCGTGCGCGGCCCTGGGTCCCCGTTTCCCACACAGCGCCCGCGACGCGGTCGCGTCGTGCCCTCGTTCCACCGTCCTCACAGGAGTCCGCCATGAGCACACCCGACAGCCGCACCCAGGAGGTGCAGGCCGACGAGCCCGACGAGGGGGGCCGTGGCTCCCGCCTCCTCGACCTGGTCGAGCGTGCCGGAAACGCACTGCCGCATCCGTTCTGGCTGTTCTGGATCCTGGGCGGGGTGGTCGCCCTCGTCAGCTGGGCCCTGAACGTCTCGGGTCTGCGGGTCGAGGATCCCTCCTCGGGTGACCTGGTCGGCGTGCGCAGCGCCCTGTCGGCGGACGCCGTACGGGATCTGATCACCGGTGCCGAGGAGTCCTTCGTGACCTTCGGCCCGCTCGGCACCGTGCTCATGGTGATGCTCGGCGTCGCGGTCGCCGAGCGGTCGGGACTCTTCGAGGCGCTGGCCCGCCGCATGCTGTCGGGCCTGTCCCCGCGCGCGGTCGTGCTGGGCGTGGCCCTGGGTGGCGTACTGGGGAAGTTCCTGTCGGACTCCGCGTACGTGGTCCTCATCCCGCTCGGGGCGGTGGCCTTCCGCGCCGTGGGCCGCTCCCCCATGCTCGGCATGATCGTCGCGTTCGTCTCCATCAACGCCGCCGGGGACGCCAACCCGCTGATCGCTCCCGGTGACGCGCTGTTCGCCTCCGTGGCCACCGAGGCCGCGCAGCTCGTCGACAAGGACGTGGTGGTCCGCGCGACGGACAACATGTACTTCACCACCGTCTCGGCGTTCGTGCTGGCCGGCACGATCGCCCTGGTCGTGGACAAGATCCTCGCCAAGCGCGAGCACCACCTGCTCCCCGACGCGGACCTGGAGGCCGCCGCGGCACAGCAGGTCGTCGCCGCCGAGGTCGACGACGCCACCGAGGTACGGGCCCTGCGCACGACCGGTCTTGCCGTGCTCGGCTACGCCGCGCTGATCGTGCTCGCGATGGTGCCCGCCTCGTCGCCGCTCCGCGGTGAGGGCGGCGCGATCGTGGAGTCCACCTTCATGAACGCCATCGCCGTCTTCCTCACCGTCTTCTTCCTGCTCATCGGCGCGGTGTACGGGCGGCTCACCGGGCGGATCAGGGGAAGCCGCGCGATACCGGAGTTCATGGCGGAGGGTGTGCGGTCCATCGCTCCGCTGCTGGTGCTCTTCTTCGCCGTGTCGCAGTTCCTCGCCCTGTTCAAGTGGACCAACATCGCCACGGTCGTCGCGGTCGAAGGCGCGGACTTCCTGGAGCGGTTGGGCGCGCCCACTCTGGTGCTGTTCTCCCTGCTGATCCTCACGGTCGCGATGATGAACCTCCTCATCACCTCCGGCTCCGCTCTGTGGGCCCTGGTGGCCCCGGCACTGGTGCCGATGCTGATGCTGCTCGGCACCAGCCCGGCCACCACCATGGCTCTGTACCGCATCGCCGATTCCTGTACGAACTCCATCACCCCGATGAGCACCTCGTTCATGCTCTGTGTCGGCTATCTGCAGACCCTTCGCCGCAAGGCCGGCATCGGCACCCTGGTCTCCTTCACCCTGCCCGTCGCCCTGATCATGCTGGTGGTGTGGGTGCTGCTGTTCTTCGTCTGGTATCTGCTGGGCATCCCGCTCGGTCCGGGCGCGCCGGTGCGGTGACCTCGGCCGTACGCTGACGGCGTGAGCATCGTTCTCGACCTCGGAGGGCTCGGCCCCGCGGACCTCGCGGCAGGGCCCTCCCCGCTGTCGGAGCTGATGGCGGGCCTGCACGTGCTCGCCGAACCCGAGCACCACCCGGAGGCCGGCGGCTGGGCGTCCCGCGCCGTCGCCTCGGCACCCGGACTGCGCGACGAGTTGTCCACGTTCGCTCCTCTGTGGGCCCGCTTCCGCTGCCGCCTGTTCTTCCCCCGTGCGTTGCCGCTCGCGGCGAGCCTGGACGAGGAACTGGCGGCGATCGCGGCACTGCGGGCCGAGGACTTCCTCGAACTGGTGGCGCCCGGAGTCCTCGGCACCAACGCGCAGACCTTGCCACCGGCTCGCGAGTTGCGGGCCGGCACCGCCGCCGCGGAGGACTACGCACGCAGCTGCCAGCGCCGCTCCTACGCGCGCGGTGAGCTGGCGCGACAGTTGGTGGCGGCACCGCTCGATCTGCGGGACCGGCTGCTGGCGGTGCTGCGGGCCGCCGACACCGCGTTCTTCGCCGAGGACTGGCGCCTCCTGCGCCCGGCCCTGGAGGAGCACGCCCGGGAGGTACGTCGCCGGCTGGCGTCCCGCTCCCCCGCGGAGGTGCTCACCGAACTGCTGCCGACCGCGGCCCGGGTCGGACCTGGGGAACGGGTCCGGCTGGACAAACTGCAGATCGACGAGGTGAAGGTGGCCCCGCGCCCCCTCGTCCTCGTGCCGTCCGCCCGGGTGTGGCCGCATCTGACCGTCAAGCACGAGCACCCGTCGTGCGTGGTGGTGCAGTACGCGGCGCGCGGCACCACCTCGACCGCGGAGCTGACCGTACGGGATCTGCATCAGCGGCTGATGGCGCTCACCTCGCCCGCGCGGATGGAGCTGTGCCGCCATCTGCTGGGCGAGCCCATCACCACCTCGGAGCTGGCCACCCGCCTCGGCTCCAGCGAACCGCAGGTCTCGCGCGCCCTGCGGACCCTGCGCGACGCGGGCCTCGTGCGCTCCACCCGGGACGGCAAACTGGTGCGCCACCGGCTCGCCACGGACGTCATCCAGCGACTGGGCCACGACGTCCTGGCGACCGTGGCCCGGTGAACCCTGTCCACGAATGATCGTCGTCGGGGCGGACGTGACCTGACGCGGCTCCAGGCCGGGCCGGGCTCGTCGGCGAAGTGCGACAGAACCATCTCGACCAGTGCGTCGACATCGGCGTTCTCGCCGCTGTACGCCGACAATCTCGACGGGCTGCCCTCAGCGCTCGTGGTGGTACCGACCCACGACCCGATCGCCGACGACGGCCGCCGCTACGCCGAACGACTCCGAGCGGCCGGAACACCCACGCGGCTCACCGAATACCCGGGAGCGGGGCATGCCTTCCTCAGCATCCCGGGCCTGGCGCGGCAGGCCGAGCCCGCGCGAAAGGAGATCCTCGAGTTCCTCCGGGCCTCCCTCGCCACGTGAGCGGAACGATCGTCCGTCCCGAACTCGGCCGCATCGACGTCGACGGCCCTCGATCCCTGACTCCGTCAGTGGCCGACGTCGTGGTCGCCCGCTTCCACGAGGCCGCTCTCGTAGGCGAATATCACGATCTGGATCCGGTCGCGCAGCCCCAGTTTGGTGAGGATGCTCGACACATGTGATTTGACGGTGGCGGCGCCGATGGACAGCCGCTCGGCGATCTCCGCGTTGCTCGCGCCCCGGGCGACGGCGGTCATGATCTCGCTCTCGCGGCCGGTGAGCCGCTCCAGGCGGGCCGCGGCGACAGTGTTGACGCGGCGCTGAGTGAACCGGTCGATGAAGCGCCGGGTGATCGAGGGGGCCAGCAGAGTCCCGCCCTCGGCCACGGTGCGTACGGCGGTGGCCAGTTGTTCGGGGGGAATGTCCTTGAGAACGAAGGCACTGGCGCCGGAGCGCAGCGCCTCGTAGACGTACTCGTCCGGGTCGAAGGTGGTCAGGATCAGCACCCGGGTGTCCCAGTCGGCCTCCTGAAGGATCCGGGAGGTCGCTTCGAGGCCGTCCATCTCGGGCATGCGGATGTCCATGAGGATCACGTCCGGGCGGTGCAGGCGTACGGCCTCGATCGCCTCGACACCGGTCCCCGCCTCGGCCACGACCTCGATGTCGTGGTGGACCCGGAGAATCATGGCGAAGCCGCGGCGTACCAGCGCCTGGTCGTCGGCGACGACGACGCGGATGCTCACGTGGGCTCCCCCTTGGTGGGCAGCTGGGCGGTGAGCCGGAAGCCGCCGCCGGGACGCGGCTGGGCGTCCAGGCTTCCACCGAGCAGCAGGGCCCGCTCCCGCATGCCGACGATGCCGTGGCCGGGCAGGCCCTCGTGCGCGGCCGACACCGACCGGACGGCGGTACCGCGGCCGTCGTCGAGGACCTCGATGGTGATGCCGTCACCTTCGGCGCGCAGGCGCACCTCGGTGCGGGTCCGCGGTCCGCTGTGCTTGAGCACGTTGGTCAGTGCCTCCTGGACGATGCGGTACGCCGAGAGATCCACGCGGGCCGGGAGGGGATCCCGGATGCCGCCGGTGACCGAGACATCCAGACCCGCCTCCCGGACCTCCGCCACCAGGCGGGGCAGGTCGGCCAGGCCCGGCTGAGGACCCAGTCCGTCACGCTCGGCGTTCGGCCGCAACACTCCCAGCAGGTGCCGCAGTTCGTCCAGCGCCTGGCGACCCGCTTCCTCCACCGCCGCCATCGCCTCCAGGGCGCCCTGCGGATCCTCGGCGACCACCATCCGGGCCGCTCCGGCCTGCACCGTCATCATGCTCACCCGGTGGGCGACCACGTCGTGCAGTTCACGGGCGATGTGGGTGCGCTCCTCGGCCACGATCCGCCGTGCCTCGGCGGCCTGTTCCTGGCGGATCCTGGCAGCGCGCCCGGCTCGGAGCCGCAGACGTCGGCCGAGGTACCAGGCCCCGAACATGCAGACATAGCCGAAGCCGATGTCCTCCCAGGGCGTGGAAAGGAGGAGGCCGTCGATCGTGAGCGCGGCGACGGCTGCGCCGACACCGAGAGGGCCCCACCGGTTGTCGTCGTCGTGCCGTCCGACGCTGTAGAGGGCGACGATCACCATCCCGCCCAGAGCGGAGTAGCTGCTTCCCAGCGTCGGGGCCCACGCGACGAGCGCCACGCACAGGACCTCGACCGGCCTGAGCCGACGCAGGTAGAGCGCCGCGCCGGCCACGGTGAAGAGCAGAAGGGCGGGCTGGAAGACTTCGGTGACCGGGCGGAAGACGAGGGAGTCCCCCGGCCCCTCTTCCAGGAGCGCGGTCAGCAGGAACAGCACGGTCGCGAGGACGGCGTCCGCGCCCCGCGGCCAGCGCGTGAACGGGCCGCGGAACCTGCCCGGCGCCCTACGGCCGGGTCCAGGGCCGGGCGTCTCGGCATGCGGAGCCGTGCGGATCATCGTCGCTCCATCAAGAGGCGGCCGGTGCCTTGGCCGGGAAGCGTCCGGTGGCCTGGCGCTGGGCACCGCGACGCGCCGGGCAGGCCATCGTAGTTCCAGCTCCGAGGCACCGTCACCCGCCCGCGGGCGGATGCGGTCCTCCGTCGCCGGACGGAGACGCGGGCCCGTACACCCCGTCGCGCGTGGGGGCGCCCGACCCTCCTGACGGCGGGAGACGGCGGCGTCGTCGGCGCCCACGATGGAACCGCTCGAATCTCCTGCCGCCGCGCACCGACCGATGCCGCCCGACGGCAGGCGTCCCGTACGAGCCCATCCGACAACTGCCTCCTCGGCAGCCGTCTCCCAGGAGCCCCAGCCATGAATCGACTCACGCGCCGTATCGGCGACGCGAGCGCCCGCCGACCATGGGTGACCATCGCCGCCTGGGTGGCCGCCCTGGCGCTGGTCCTGCCTCTCGCCGGTCTGGTCGGCGGCTCGTTCGTCGACGATCTCGTCGCTCCCGGCAGCCAGAGCGAGAAGGCGATGGAACTGCTCGAGGAGCGCTTCCCGGAAGCGTCCGGCGGCAGCGCCGTCGCCGTGTTCGCCGTGCCGGAAGGGGAGCGGATCGATCGCCACCGGCCTGCCGTCGAGGCGGCCGTCGACCGCATCGCCGAGGTGGAACACGTCGCCACGGTGACCGATCCCTTCACCGCGGGGACGGTCTCGCCCGACGGACGGATCGGCTTCGTCCAAGTCGCCTTCGACGTACCGCCGATGGAGGTCGATCCCGGGAAGATCGACGCCCTGAACAACGCGATCGAACCCGTCCGCGGCGACGGCGTCGACGCCGAACTCGGGGGCGATGCCGTGTTCATCAACGCCGAGACGCCGACCTCGGGCGCGGAGGCGGCCGGACTGCTGACCGCCCTGGTCATCCTGGTGGTGGCGTTCGGCACGATCGTGGCCGCGCTGGTCCCGGTGGCGCTCGCCCTGGTCGCCGTGGCAGCCGGCCTGGGCAGCATCGCGCTGCTGGCCCATGCGACCGACGTGTCCACCGCCGCGCCCACGATCGGCGCGATGATCGGCCTGGGTGTCGGTATCGACTACGCCCTGTTCATCGTGGCGCGCTGCCGGGAGAACCGCTCGGCCGGCCAGGACAACGCCACCGCGCTGTCGAACGCCATGAGTTCGTCCGGTGCGGCCGTTCTGTTCGCGGGCGGCACCGTGGTGGTGGCGATGAGCGCGCTCGCGCTGACCGGCCTGGGCTTTCTGACCTCGATCGGCCTGAGCACCTCGCTGGTCGTGCTGTTCGCCGTGGCGACCGCCCTGACGCTGCTGCCCGCCCTGCTGTCCCTGCTGGGTGACCGCATCCACAAGGAGCGGCGGCACCGGGGCCTGCGTACGCGCCGTGCCAAGAAGTCCGAGAACCCCGCGACCCCTGAGAAGACGGCGTGGTGGCGGTTCGCGCACCGCGTCTCCGGCCGGCCGTGGCCGTACCTGCTGGCCGGGTCCGCGGTGCTGCTGGCCCTGGCGATACCGGCGCTGCGCATGGAGACGGGTTTCCCCGATGCGGGCAACGACGCGACCAGCACCACCCACCGCCGTGCCTACGACCTGTTGGCGGAGGGCTTCGGTCCCGGCTTCAACGCCCCGCTGCTCATCGTCGCCGACCTGAACAGCCCCGGTGTGGACGCCGAGGGCATCCCCGGACTGTCGCGGCGCGTCGCCGACGACCCCGGCATCGCGTCGCTCGGCGAGCCCCGGTTCTCCACGGCGGGTGACACGGTCGTCCTGCCCGTGCTTCCCACCACCGCCCCCGCGGACGCCGCGACCTCCGACACCCTCGAACGCATCCGCGGCATCATCCCCGACAACGTCGCCGTGTCGGGCCTGACCGCCATGACCGACGATCTCACCAGTCAACTCGCCGACACCCTCCCGGTGTTCATCGCCGCGATCCTCGTGGTGTCGTTCCTGCTGCTGATGCTGGTGTTCCGCTCCGTCGCGGTACCGCTGAAGGCCGCCTTGATGAATCTGCTGTCCATCGGGGGCGCGTACGGCGTCGTGGTGGCCGTCTTCCAATGGGGCTGGCTGGGAGGGCTGTTCAACCTCCACGAGACCATGCCGATCGCCTCACCCCTGCCGACGATCTTCTTCGCGGTCCTCTTCGGCCTGTCCATGGACTACGAGGTGTTCCTGCTCTCCCGCGTCCGCGAGGAGTACGACGCCACGGGTGACCCCACCGAGTCGGTGGCCCGCGGTATGGCGGTCACGGGCCGCGTGATCACCTCCGCCGCGCTGATCATGACGGTGGTGTTCCTCAGCTTCGTCGCGAACCCCTCGCCACTCGTCAAGATGATGGGCCTGGGGCTGGCCACGGCCATCGTGCTCGACGCCACGATCGTCCGCATGGTGCTGGTGCCCGCGGCCATGGCAGTGCTGGGGCGCGCCGCGTGGTGGCTGCCCCGCCGGCTCGACCGGCGGCTGCCGCGCGTCACCGTGGAGAGCGACGGCGCCCCACCGCCGCCCGAGCCCGCACCGGCCCCCGCTGCCCGGATCAGCTGAAGCCACGGCACATACGCGCCGACCTGACTCTTCACTGTGGCAGCGGGGTGCAGCCGACTCCTCAGTGGTCGGATCTTGCGCCCCGCCGCCCGGTCAGGGCCGCCCCGGCACGGACGTACTCCGTGTCGGGCGCTCCCCCGGTGTGGCCGCGAACTCCTCCGCCCTGGCCATCAGGCGTAGGGTTGTGCCGGTGTCGGGGCGGCTGCTTGCCGTGCCCGTTCGCATGGCGCGGGATACCGTCCCGTGGCCGTCAGCCGTGTCGGGGCCGACGAAGCCCCCGGCGAAGACCGTTGTCCGCAGGAGAGAGCGTGCGCATGTCCGTCATGCCCGGCGCCGCTTCCTGCCCGCCATGACCCTCCGACCGCAAGCAGCGCCCGATTCCCGCTCCGGTCGCGTCGCCGCTGCCCCCTGACCTCGGTCCGCGCCACTCGCGGATCTCGTGGAGGACCGCCCCGGCTCTCCATTCCTACTTGTGCGCCCGCCGTGATGCCGGGTGTGCCCGAGCACGACAGGTTCCTCTCGTCTTGTCCTCCCCCGCACTGTCTCCGGCCGCCCGGCTGCGTGGCTCCCGACGTCCGTCATGGCTGTCCGATCCGAAGGTGCTGCGCACCGAGGTGCTGGCCGGTCTGGTGGTTGCCCTGGCGCTGATCCCGGAGGCGATCTCGTTCTCGATCATCGCCGGGGTCGAGCCGGCCATCGGCCTGTTCGCCTCGTTCACGATGGCCGTGACCATCGCGATCGTCGGCGGCCGACCGGCGATGATCTCCGCCGCCACCGGTGCCGTCGCCCTGGTCATCGCCCCGCTCAACCGCGAACACGGCTTCGGCCACCTGGTCGCGGCCGTCGTCCTCGCCGGTGTCTTCCAGATCGTCCTCGGCGCGCTCGGGGTGGCCAGGCTGATGCGGTTCGTGCCGCGCAGCGTGATGGTCGGCTTCGTCAACTCCCTCGCCATCCTCATCTTCCTGGCACAGGTGCCGGAGATGACGAACGTGCCCTGGCCGGTCTATCCGCTGCTCGTCGCCGGGCTGGCGCTGATGGTGTTCTTCCCGAAGGTCACCTCGGTGATCCCGGCGCCACTGGTCTCCATCGTCATCCTCACGGTCATCACACTCGCGGCCGGGATCGCGGTGCCGACCGTGGGTGACAAGGGCGACCTGCCGTCCGCCCTGCCGGTGCCCGGGCTGCCGGACGTGCCGTTCACCCTCGACACCCTCACCACCGTCGCTCCGTACGCTCTCGCGATGGCCCTGGTCGGTCTGATGGAGTCGCTGATGACGGCGAAGCTGGTCGACGACATCACCGACACCCACTCCTCCAAGACCCGCGAGTCCATCGGGCAGGGCATCGCCAACATCGTGACCGGCTTCTTCGGCGGCATGGGCGGCTGCGCCATGATCGGCCAGACGATGATCAACGTACGGGTCTCCGGCGCCCGCACCCGCCTGTCGACGTTCCTCGCCGGTGCCTTCCTGATGGTGCTGTGCAGCGTCTTCGGACCGGTCGTCTCCGACATCCCCATGGCCGCACTCGTCGCGGTGATGGTCATGGTGTCGTTCGCGACCTTCGACTGGCACTCCATCGCCCCGAAGACACTCAAGCGGATGCCGGCCGGGGAGATCACCGTCATGGTGGTCACCGTCGCCTGCGTCGTCGCCACCCACAACCTCGCCATCGGCGTCGTCGCCGGCTCTGTCACCGCGATGGTCATCTTCGCCAAGCGCGTCGCCCACCTTGCCGAGGTCACCGCCGCCCTCGACCCCGGCAACGCCACCGTCGTCTACCGGGTCACGGGCGAGCTGTTCTTCGCCTCCTCCAACGACCTCGTCGGCCGGTTCGACTACGCGGGCGACCCCGACAAGGTCGTCATCGACCTGTCCGCCGCCCACATCTGGGACGCCTCCTCCGTCGCCGCCCTGGACGCCATCGAGACCAAGTACGCCCAGCGCGGCAAGACGGTCGAGATCATCGGGCTGAACGGGCCAAGCGCTCACATCCACAAGACACTCAGCGGCGAACTCACAGCTGGGACATGACGACCGGCGGGCAGCGCGTCGTCTTACGGACTCGTGACGTGGTGGGCGCGGCCGGGGGGTCGGGCGGCTGTGCCGCCCTAACGTGGGCGCATGCGAGTACTGGTCACCGGCGGTGCCGGGTTCATCGGGTCCCATGTCGTCGAGGCGCTTCAGGCGCGAGGGCACGAGTCCGTCGTCTTCGACGTTCGTGATCACCCGGATGCTGACGTGCGGGACCACGAGGCTGTGGCCCGGGCTCTGTCCGGTGTGGACGCCGTGTGTCATCAGGCGGCGATGGTCGGGCTGGGCAACGGGTTCACCGACGCGGCGGAGTACGTCTCCCGCAACGACCTCGGCACGGCCGTACTGCTCACCGCCATGGCCGACAAGGGCGTCCGGCGCCTGGTGCTGGCCGGCTCGATGGTGGTCTACGGCGAGGGCAGGTACACCTGCCCGCGGCACGGGGTCGTACGGCCCGGGCCCCGGGCCGTCACCGACCTGGCGGCCGGGCGTTTCGAGCCGCGGTGCCCGGTGTGCGGGGAGGAGTTGTCGCCCGGGCTGGTCGGGGAGGACGCGCCGGCGGACCCGCGCAACGTGTACGCCACGACCAAGCTCGCCCAGGAGCATCTGGCCGCCGCGTGGGCGCGCTCGACGGGTGGCTCGGCGGTGTCGTTGCGCTACCACAACGTGTACGGGCCCCGGATGCCGCAGGACACGCCGTACGCCGGGGTCGCCTCCTTCTTCCGTTCGGCGCTCGCCCGGGGCGAGGCCCCGCGTGTGTTCGAGGACGGCCGGCAGCGGCGGGACTTCGTGCACGTACGGGACGTGGCCGCGGCCAACGCGACGGCGCTGGAGGCGGATTCGGCCGTGGGAGCGCTCACCGCGTACAACACCGGCAGCGGTGAGCCGCACACCGTCGGAGAGATGGCGGGGGCGCTGGCCGCGGCGTACGGCGGGCCCGAGCCGGTCGTGACCGGCGAGTACCGGCTGGGCGACGTGCGGCACATCACCGCCGACTCGTCCCGGCTGCGGGCGGAGCTGGGATGGAAGCCGGAGGTCGGTTTCGCGGAGGGCATGCGGGAGTTCGCGCGGGCCGGGATGCGGGGCGCGTAGCTCCCCCTTGGACCGGTGGTGCTGCCCGCTTCAGGAAGCGGCCGCGGGCAGCACCACCTCGAAGCGGCAACCACCGGGAATGTTGCGTACGGTGGCCCGGCCCTGGTGGGCCTCCACGATGCCGCGGACGATGGCCAGGCCCAGACCCGCCCCTGCCGGTGGGGTACGGGCATGGGTGCCGCGCCAGCCGGTGTCGAAGACGCGGGGCAGGTCCACCTCGGGGATGCCACCGCAGCCGTCCGTCACGGACAGCACCACGCCGTCCGGCAATCGTTCGGCGGCCACCATGACGGTTCCGTCCGCGGGGGTGCGCCGGATCGCGTTGACCAGGAGGTTGCCGAGCACCCGGCTCATCTCCTTGCCGTCCACCTCCACCGGCAGGGGCTCGACGCGGTCCCCGACGAGTCGCACCCCGTGTTCGCGGGCCAGCGGATACACCCCGGCGAGGGCATCGCCGACCAGGTCGTAGACGGACATCCGGGAGAGTGACAGAGCCAGGCTGCCGGCGTGGATGCGGGAGAGTTCGAAGAGGTCGCCGACCATGTCGTTGAGGCGTTCGACCTCTGTGCGGATCTGCTTCAGATAGCGGTCCGGGTCGGCGGCGACACCGTCCTCCAGCGCCTCGGCCATCGCGCGCAGACCCGCGAGCGGGGTGCGCAGGTCGTGCGAGATCCAGGCGACGAGTTCACGGCGGGAGGCCTCCAGGGCACGCTCACGCTGCCTGGAATCGGCGAGCTTCGCGCTGGTGGCCTGCAACTCGCGGCTGAGCGCGGCCAGTTCGGCGGTGGCCGCGCCGTGGGGCGCCGTGAAGTCGCCGTCGTCGCCGAAGGAGCGGGCGGCGAGGGCGAGTTCGCGGCTCCGGGCGACCACCCAGCGGCCCAGCAGCAGCGCCGCGGCCAGCGAGACGACGGCCGCCATCGCGACCACGGTCGTCACGACGGACAGGTCGTGCGCGGACAGGAACATCGCCTGCGCCACGGCCAGGGTGCCCGCGAGCATCGCGGTCACCGCGACGGCGGCCACCACGGTCAGGGAGGTGGTCAAGGAGCGGCGGCGCAGCATCCACAGTGTCCCCGCCCCGAGCAGCCCGGCCGCGCCGGCGCCGAGGAAGGCGTACAGGGCGATGAGGAGGGTGTCGCGCATGATCACTCCTCACCCTGGCCGGAAGGGCCGGCAGGATCGGCAGGATCGGACGGACCAGAGAAACCAGAGGAACCGGAGGAACCAGAAGGACCTGCGGCTTCGAATCGGTAGCCGACGCCCCACACCGTCTGGATCAGGCGGGGCCTGGCGGGATCGTCCTCGACCTTGTTGCGCAGCCGCCGGACGTGGACCGTGACGGTGGAGAGGTCTCCGAAGTCCCAGCCCCACACCTCCCGCATCAGGTCCTCGCGGCTGTACGCCCGGCCCGGATGCCGCAGGAAGAACGCGAGCAGGTCGAACTCGCGCAGGGTCAGGGCGAGTTCGCCGCCGTTCTTGGTGGCGCGGCGCGCGGCCGGGTCGACGGTGAGGCCGGCCGCACTGTGGGAACGCGTGCCCGCGACGGGCCGCGTGCGGCGCAGGACCGACTCCACCCGCAGCACCAGCTCCCGAGGGCTGAACGGCTTGGTCACGTAGTCGTCCGCCCCCACCTCGAGACCGAGGATGCGGTCGTCCTCGTCGCCGCGGGCGGTGAGCATGATGACCGGCACGGGTCCACGGCCGCGCAGCCGGCGGCACACCTCCAGGCCATCCATGCCGGGCAGCATCAGATCGAGTACCACCAGGTCCGGCCAGTGCGCGGCGGCGCCGGCGAGGGCGGTCGGACCGTCCTCGGCCCGGTCCACCAGGTACCCGGCGCGATCCAGGTAGCCCGAGACGACCTCGGCGACCGTGGGGTCGTCGTCGACGACGAGGACGCGTGCCGTCCCGGTCCGCCTGTCGGCGGAGGCGTCCGCCACCGGCTCGTACGGTTGCTGTTCCATACGGCCAGCCTCGCACCGCATGCCCGTGACCGTCGCTCTCCGAGTGGCCCGTCGGCCCTGACGTCCGTGTTTCGTAAGGAGCCGAAGCCCGATATGTCCAGTTCGCGTTCGTAGGGTGAGAGCCGTGATGACCTCTTCCACACCCGAGGACGTCGATGTCGTCCTCCCCTGTCTGAACGAAGCCGAGGCACTGCCCTGGGTACTCGCCCGCATTCCGCCCGGCTGGCGTGCCCTCGTCGTGGACAACGGCTCCACCGACGGCTCGGCGGACATCGCCCGGGACCTGGGCGCCACCGTCGTCCACGAACCGCGCCGCGGCTTCGGCGCCGCCTGCCATGCCGGACTGACCGCGGCCACGGCCGGCATCGTGTGCTTCTGCGACTGCGACGCCTCGCTGGACCCGGCCCTGCTCGTGCCGTTCGTGGCCGAAGTCAGGGGCGGCGCGGCCGACTTGGTGCTCGGGCGGCGTCGTCCGCGGGGCCGGGGCGCCTGGCCCGTGCACGCCCGGGCGGGCAATCTCGCACTGGCGCTGATGCTGCGCCGACGCACGGGTCTGCGCCTGCACGACCTCGGTCCGCTGCGCGCCGCCGGCCGCGAGGCACTGCTCGGCCTGGACCTCGCCGACCGGCGCAGCGGCTATCCGCTGGAGATGGTCGTGCGCGCCGCCGACGCGGGCTGGCGCGTCACCGAGCACGACGTCCCGTATCTGCCGCGGTCCGGTGCCTCGAAGGTGACCGGGACCTGGCGTGGCACCTGGCAGGCGGTACGCGACATGAGCCGCGTCCTGGCCGAGCGCCCGGCCGTACCCGCAGCGGCCACACCCCAGGCACAAGGAGGATCCCGCCGGTGACCACCCTGCTCGTCATCGCCAAGGAACCGCGGCCGGGACGGGTGAAGACCCGGCTCACGCCGCCGTTCACACCCGAGGAGGCGGCGGCACTCGCCGAGGCGGCCCTCACCGACACCCTGCGCGCGGTGGCCGCGGCGCCCGCCCGACGCCGGATCCTGGTTCTCGACGGGAGACCCGGGCCCTGGCTGCCGCCCGGCTTCGACGTCGTACCGCAGTGTGCGGGTGCGCTCGACGAGCGGCTGGCCGCTGCCTTCGCCGACTGCGACGGACCGGCCCTGCTCATCGGGATGGACACACCTCAGGTCACCCCCGGCCTGCTCCCCGTGGACTTCGACGGGTACGACGCCTGTTTCGGCCCGGCCGAGGACGGTGGCTTCTGGGCGCTCGGGCTGGCGGAGCCGGATCCCGAGCTGCTGCGCGGGGTTCCGATGTCGACGCCCGGCACCGGAGCCGTCCAGCGCGCCCGGCTCGTAGCCGCCGGTCTGCGGGTGCGCGACCTGCCGCGCCTGCGGGACGTGGACACGTCCGCCGACGCCGAGGCGGTCGCCGCCCTGGCGCCGCACGGCTGCTTCGCCGCGGAACTGGCGCGGCTACGGACGGCGGGCCGCCGATGAGCACAGCGCATGAGGTGATGGCGCGGGACCCCGCCGAGCACAGCTGGTCGGCCGACCCCTACGCCGACGCCCTCCGGGCCGGCCGGGGTCCGCTCTTCCTGCGCCGTGGCGACGGCTGGCTGCTGCCGCTGGATGTCGAGCGGTGGTGTGCGCGGGCCGACTCCGTGGACCGGCAGGTCCTGGACCGGTGCGAGGGTGCCGTCCTCGACGTCGGGTGCGGGCCCGGCAGGCTGGTCACGGAACTCGCCGCCCGGGGCCGGACCACGCTCGGTATCGACGTCAGCGGGGCCGCCGTCGAGCACACCCTGGGCCTCGGTGGGCCTGCCCTGTGGCGCTCGGTCTTCGAACCCCTGCCGGGCGAGGGCCGCTGGAACACCGCCCTGCTCCTGGACGACAACCTCGGTATCGGCGGCGACCCACGCGCCCTGCTGCGCAGGCTGGCCCAACTGCTGCTGCCCGGCGGCCTGTTGATCGCCGAGACGGTTCCGGTGGACGTGGACGAGCGCGCCGACGTCCGCATCGTGCGCGGCACCGGCGCCCAGGGGGCCACCGGCGCCGCTTTCCCCTGGGCCCGGCTCGGCACCCGGGCGCTGCTGCGGTACGCCCGCCCGCTGGGCTGGCGCACCGTGGATCAGTGGTCGACCGGTGGCCGCTGCTTCGTCTCCCTGCGCAGCCGCAGCACCAGCAGCAGGGCGGAACCGCCGAAGAGTACGGCGGTGATCAGCAGCCAGCGGGCGAGGAAGCCGTCCGCCGACAGGCCGGTGGCGGACTCGTAGCCGTCCGCGACCCGGCCGCTGATCAACGGGAACCACACCAGCAGCAGAAGCCCGGAGAAGGCCGCCGGCACCCGGACGTACAGGGTCCGGGTCCGGCGGCCGACGGTACCGAGCGCTCCGGTGACGGCCCGGTCCATGGCCGCGTACAACGGCAGGAACACCAGGTCGTGCAGCACGGCCACGCCCACGAACCACAGCGTCACCCCGAGCCAGTCGTCGGAGAGCAGACGCACACCCGCGTATCCGGCGAGGGCGAACGAGCAGGCCAGGAGCAGCAGTTGCAGCGGGCTGCCGAGCGGAGGGAACGCTCTGCGCATCACAGGTCTCCGAACGTCATCCGGGCCACCCACTTGGTGTTGAGCACACCGGGCGCCGCGGGCACGATGATCCGGGCCGGGTAGCCGTGGTCGGGGGTGAGCGGCTCGCCGTTGACGTCCAGGGCGAGCAGGGAACGCGGGTCACGCACCTGGTTGGCCCGCAGGGCGGCCTTGCGGAAGGCGCCGTGTCGCTGGAGGGACTCCACCATGACGTCGGGGGCCGCGTCCGCCTCGTACCCGACGAGAACGGCGAGTTCCCGCAGCCGTACGCCCCGCCACCACTGGTCGCCTGTCGACCAGCCCTCCACACAGGCGATGGGCAACGCCGAACTGCGCAGCGGCAGTTCGAGCAGTTCGGCGCGGCTCAACCGGACGGTCCCGGAGGGCCCGGTGAGGACCAGCCGCCACACGTCCTCGCGCGTCTCGGCAACTCTGATCCCCCGGGACGAGGCCGTCTTGTTGATCTGGAAGCCGCCGGGACCGCTGCCCGGCTCGGCGCCACCGTGCGGCGCCAGGAGGGCGGTGCGCCGCAGCGGACCGTCGAAGTTCTGTCCGGCCGTGGTCCCGAACAGCAGCAGCGAACCGCCGCCGACGAACCACAGCGCGCCACGCCGGGACACGGTGGGCTCGGCCGGCCGCGGGGAGACCAGCGGGAAGTCCGCCTCCCCGCCCACCTCCTCCTGCGGACCCTTCCCCGCCCGCATGTGACGGACATTGCGTACGGCGGCGGGAGCCCGGAGCACCACATGCACCACGAACCCGGCGAAGAACACCCAGGCGCCATAGAAGTGCAGGGGGTAGAAGGAGCCGGGGAAGACGTAGTCCAGCTGGACGTTGAGCACCCCCGTCACGAACTCGAACAGCACGCCACCGACGAGGAGCAGCAGGGAGATCCGCTCCAGGGCGTGCGCGAGCGAGCGGGCCGGCGGCAGCGCGAACAGCTTCGGAACGACCGACCACAGCTTGGCCAGCAGGACGGGGACGAGCGTGATGCCGAGCGTGACATGGATGCCCTGGGTGAGCCGGTAGAGCCAGTGCGGCTGTGTCGGCCACGCGAAGAGGTAGAAGCCGAGCAGTCCCTTGTCGGGGGTCTTGTCGTTCACCGGCGAGAGGTCCGGGTTGTACGCGGCGTACGACAGCAGCCCCGTGACGAACAGCGCGGTGATCCCGCCGAGCAGGACGACACCGAGCACCGAGGTGAACCACGGACCTCGTACGGGACTGCGCCAGAAACCGGGGGATGTGGGCGAGGCAGGCGGGGTGTGCAACCGTGACATGCGCCGACCGTAGGCCGCCGCACCTGCGGAAAGGGGCCCTCGACACATGACGAAACGCTGACGTCCGCACGCGCATCGGCCTCGGCACGGTCCCCTCGGCCTAGCGTTCCCCCGTGACCCGTGATCTTCTCCGAGACCTGTACGCGACCGCGGCCGCCGCGCTGCTCGTCGTGGCGGCCGCGCTGGTCGGCACCGCGATCGAGCGGGAGCACGGCACCCTGCACGTGGGTTGGCCACCCCTCTACGCCAACTGGGGACCCCACTTCGGCCCCGGCACCCCTGCGGCGCTCGTCGTCGCGGTCGGCGTCGTGGCGTACGGGCCGCGAGTGGCCGCCCGGCTGCCGTGGCGCGCCCTGCTGGGTGTCGCCTGGGGTACGGCCATGGCGTGGACGTGGTCACTGGCGCTGATCGACGGCTGGCAGCGCGGTATCGCGGTCCGACTCACGACCAGGTACGAGTACTTGCAGGTCATCGACCGCTTCCAGGACATCCCCGCGACGCTGCGGGACTTCACCGGCCACATCCTGCTCCACTCCCCCGATCACTGGCCCCCGCATGTGGCGGGCCATCCTCCGGCGGCGACGCTCACGTTCGTCCTGCTCGACCGGGCTGGGCTCGGCGGCGGAGGCTGGGCCGGAGCCTTCTGCATCACTGTCGGTGCGTCGGCGTGCGTGGCGGTCCTGGTCGCCGTGCGGGCGCTCGCGGACGAGGCACTCGCGCGCCGGGCGGCGCCGTTCCTGGTGATGGCGCCGGCCGCGGTGTGGATGGGGACGTCCGCGGACGGCTACTTCGCGGCGGTCGCCGCCTGGACGATCGCCTTCCTCGCCCTCGCGGTCACCGGACACCGGCCGCGGCTCACCGGTTTCGCCTCCGGCCTCCTCTTCGGCCTCACCTGCTATCTCTCCTACGGGCTCACCCTGTTGGCCGTGCTCGCGGGCGCCGTCCTGCTGCTCGGCCCGCTACGAACCAGGCCCCTGCCCTACGCCCTTGCCGGAGTCGCCGTCGTCCCCGTCGTGTTCACCCTCGCGGGCTTCGACTGGTGGGAGGCGTACCACCTGCTCGTTGAGCGCTACTACCAGGGAGCCGGCGGCATCCGGCCCTACGGCTACTGGGTGTGGGCCAACCTCGCCTGCACGGTCCTGATCGTGGGCCCGGCAACGGTGGCGGGCCTGCGCCGCACCGGCGCCAAGCTCCTCAAGACCCCGCCACGGCTCGGGGCACGTTCCCCCCTCGACGCTCCTCCGCGCGGGCGGGCACCCGACCACCGCGGCGCCTCCGCACGGGTCGGCTCTGCCCTGCGCCGACGGATCCTGCCCTGGGCGGACATGCCCGGCACCTCCGCCGGTCTCCGCCTCGCCGTGCTGGTCGCCGCCGCGTCCGCCGCTCTGCTCGTCGCGGACCTGTCCGGGATGAGCAAGGCGGAGACCGAGCGCATCTGGCTGCCGTTCGCCATGTGGCTACTGGCCTCGTGCGCGTTCCTGACCCGCCCCCGCGCCTGGCTCGCGGCGCAGGCAGCGCTCGCCCTGCTTCTCAACCACCTGCTGCTGACGGGGTGGTGACTTCGATTCCGGCGCACCGGGCCGCCTCGGCGGCCATTGCGGGAGAGCACGTCGCACGGCGTCTTCAAGGAGACTCCCGGACTCTTACAAGAGTCTGACGCGGCGACTGTTCCGCATCGTCACACCGCTCCCACTGTCCACTCTGGTGTCACCCACAACCGTGGACCGCACCGCGCGGAAACAGCAGAAACAGCAGAAACAGAGGAACGGGACGTGAACATGCACAGCAGCCGCAAGACCGACCGCCGCAGGAGCCGACCCGCCGGCATGGGTGGAGGTCACCGGGTGAAGTCCAGGACACGGCGCATCGTGATCGGCGGCGGGGCCCTGGCCATCGCCGGGGCGGCCACGGTGGCTGTGTCGCTGGCTTCGGCCGGCCAGTACTCCGGGAGCACCGCCGGGGCCGACCACGCCGTGTTCGTCCAGGGCAACGAGCTGGACGGCAACACCATCCATGTGTTCGCGCGGGGCGACGACGGCAGGCTGAGCCCCTCGGGGAGGTATGCGACCGGTGGCCGGGGCGGTGACCAGGTCGACGCGCCCACCGACTCGCTCGCCTCCCAGGGCTCGCTCGTCCACGACGACGCCTCGGGCACGCTGCTGGCCGTCAACGCGGGCAGCGGCACGGTGACGTCCTTCCGCGTCGAAGGGCAAGAGCTGCGGGACCGACGCGTCGTGGACTCCGGCGGCGAGTTCCCGTCCGGCCTGGCGGTGCACGACGGGATCGCGTACGTGATGAACGCGGGCGGCGAGGGAAGCGTCCAGGGCTTCAGGATCACCAGTCAGGGGCTCAAGCCCTTGAAGGGGTCCTACCGTTCCCTGGGCCTCAAGAACGAGGACATACCCCGGTTCGACACCTCGCCGGGTCAGGTCGAGTTCGCCCCGGACGGCCGCAGCCTGATGGTCACCACCAAAGGCAACAACACCGTCGAGGTCTTCCCGATGAAGCGCGACGGACTGCCGGCCGTCGCCGAACCGGTCGTCAACAAGTCGGTCGGCGGCGTACCTTTCGCGATCAGCTTCGACAGGACCGGGAAGCGGATGCTGGTCGCGGAGGCCGAGAAGTCCACCGTCACCACGTACGCGGTGCGGCGCGACGGCAAGCTGAAGGTCCTTCAGCAACCCTTGGCCAGCGGCCAGGAGACCCTCTGCTGGCTGGAGCGCGCGGGCGACTACTTCTTCGGCGGCAACACCGGGAACTCCACCGTCACCGGGTACCGCATGGACAAGCGGGGCAAGCTGGCCCTGACCAACGACGTGGGTGTCGCCACCCCGCCCTCCGCCAAGTCCCAGGGCGTGATCGATCTCGCCGTGACCGAGGACGAGAAGTTCGTCTACGTCCAGAACGCCGTGTCCGGCACCGTCGACGGCTTCCGCGTCGAGTCCGACGGCGCCCTCACCAAAGTCACGACAGCCGAGGGCCTGCCCGCCTTCGACGAGTCCGGCATGGAGGGCATCGTCGCCGTCTGACACGGGGCCACGACCGTCGCCGAGAGCCTTGTGGTGGTGTCCGAGGCACTGGCCCGAAGAGACGGGTCGGCGCCCCGGCAGGTTTCACTTCGCGCGCCGGTCGCCGAATGCGGCTCCCAGCCGGCGCCACTGCCGCATCGGGAGTTCCATCATGTCGCCGGTCAGCACCTGGAGAGCGACATGGTCGGCGCCGGCGTCCAGGTGTTCGTCGACACGGTGGAGGATGGCGTCCTCGTCACCCCACACGACCAACGCGTCCACGAGTCGGTCGCTGACGGTCTCCACGTCGTCGGAGGAGAACCCCGACCGCAGCATCTTGTTGGCGTAGGTGGCGAAGGACAGGTAGCCGATCAGGAACTCCCGGCCGATGGTGCGCGCCTCGTCGGCGTCATCAGTGAGGACGACCGTCTGTTCCGGCGCCAGCAGCGGTCCGGTCCCGAGGATCTCGCGGGCCTCGCGGGTGCTGTCGGGGAGGATCAGATAGGGATGCGCCCCCCCGCCCGCTCGGCCGACAGGGCCAGCATCTTCGGGCCGATCGCGGCGAGGACCCGGTGGTCGCTGGGCACCTGGGCGGGCGCGGCGTCCAGGTCGTCCAGGTACGTGCGCATCGCGGCCAGCGGCTTCCGGTACCGGCCGGGTTCCAGCGACGCGTCGACCACCGCCGCATGGCTGACGCCGATGCCGAGCAGAAATCGGTCGGCGTGGGCTTCTCGCAGTTCGGCGTAGGCCGCGGCGACCTGTGCCGGGTCATGCATCCAGAGGTTGAGGACGCCGGTGGCGATCGTCGTGCGCTCGGTGGCCTTGAGCAGGTTCTCCACCGATTCGAGCACCGAGCCGCCAGAGTCGGGGATCCATAGAGCGCCGAAGCAGTACGCAACCGGCGTTCGGTGATCGAGGCCGCCCGCGACGCGTTCGCCCGTCACGGCGTGACCGCGTCGCTGGACGATGTCGCACGCGCGGCCGGAGTCGGCCCCGGCACCCTGTACCGCCACTTTCCGAGCAGGGACGACCTGATCCTGGCGGTGATCACCGAAGGTCTGGCCGATCTGCACCGGCTCGGCGTCGAACTGCTCGACGAGACCGACCCCCTCAAGGCGGTCAACCGCTGGCTGGAGGCCTACATCGAGCAGTGCGGCATGTACGACGGCCTGGCCCAGGCCCTCGCTCGCACACCGGTTCACGAGAGCGACACCTGCCGGCTTTCCATCGATGCAGGCACGGCGCTCATCCGCCGCGCAGCCGAAGCCGGCTCACTCCGTGCGGACGTCGACGCCGACGACGTACGGCATCTGGCCGGGGCCATTGCCTGGGTCGACGGGCAGCTGCCGCCCGACCCGGACCGGCGGACCCGGCTGTTGCAGATGATGCTCGACGGGATTCGCCGCCGCTGACAGAAGAACCAGGGCGCCGGGCCACGGCCGACCAGGCACGAGGCCGGTCGGGCACGAGGCCGGTCGGGCTTGTCCGACGGTTCCCGGCTGCCGTGGAGGATGCCCTCCTTGTCCCACGTTCAACTCCCTTGTGCGTCGGCACCGTTGACGCTCCTCCTCCCCCTCACTACCTTCCGAGAGCGCTCTCATGTTCATTCCCCCAGCCCCGGCCTTCGCTCGCACCGGTGTCGTCCGCGAAGGAACAAGACCGGTTCCACGGCAAGGATCAGGGGCGTTGCCCTGACAGAGAGGCCCCATGACTCTCCTTCCAAGACTCCGAATCCCCAGACGGTCGGCCGCGGTCCTCGCCCTCGCCCTGCTCGCGGGACTCGCCCCGCAGTCGGCGTCCGCCACCGGCTCCGCCGCCGCGGCGACCATCTGCAACAAGTACTGCGACGCCCGTGACCCCGCTCTCTCCCCCGACGACCGGACTCCGGTCACGGCGGCCGTCCACGGGCGGTCGATCGCCCTCCACTTCGACGACACCGACGCGATGGGCTGGGCGTCCATCGGCAACGGCAACCCGGGCGACGAGGTCTGGCTCGACCGCTCCTTCGACGGCGGCCGCACCTGGAGTTCGGGCAGCAAGCTCGGCGACACGACCGTCCCGGCAGGCCAACGCGGCTGGCGCACGCTCATGTTCAACGTGGACGACTGGAACAACCGCGGCGTCGGCGCCCTGCGCGCCTGCGGCAAGGCCGGCGACCGCACCGAGATCGCGTGCACCCCGTGGGCCCGCACCACATGGAACGCCGGCAACCGGCGCACCGCCGCGGCCACCGGGCTGATGACCTTCTACAACTACGGAACCGGCCTGTTCGACACCACCGGCTGGTGGAACTCGGCCAACGCCCTCAACGCCCTCGTCGACAACATCCGGGTGACGGGCATGAACAGCTACTCGTACGCGATCTCCCGCACGTACGACCTGAACCTCAACGCCAAGGACGGGCAGTTCCGCAACGAGTACATCGACGACACCGGCTGGTGGGGGCTCGCCTGGATCGCCGCGTACGACCTGACGGGCGACCGCCGCTATCTGGACACGGCCCGCGCCGACGCCGACCACATGGCCGCGTACTGGGATGGCACCTGCGGCGGCGGAGTGTGGTGGAGCACGGCGAAGACGTACAAGAACGCCATCGCCAACTCCCTCTACATCCAGCTCAGCGCCGCCCTGCACAACCGCATCCCGGGCGACACGACGTACGTGAACCGGGCCCGGGCCGGGTGGTCATGGTTCCAGGGCACCGGCATGATCAACGGCTCGAACCTGGTCAACGACGGAGTCGACCTGTCCACCTGCCGCAACAACGGCCAGGCCGTCTGGTCGTACAACCAGGGTGTCCTGCTCGGCGCACTCACCGAGCTCAACAGGGCGACCGCCGACGGTCAACTCCTCACCCGCGCACGGCAGATCGCCGACGCCGCGACCACGACCTCCTCGCTCCACACCGCCGACGGCATCCTGCGCGATCCGTGCGAGGGCGGCGACTGCGGCGGCGACGGGCCGTCCTTCAAGGGCGCGCACGTACGCGGTCTGGGCAAGCTCAACTCGGCGCTGCCGGACCACCCGTACACCGGCTACCTCCAACGCCAGGCGGACCGTGCCCATACGAGCGACCGGAACGCCCTCGACCAATACGGACTGCGCTGGTTCGGCCCGGTCGACAAGCTGGACGCGGCACGGCAGCAGAGCGCTCTCGACCTGCTCAACGCGGCGCCATGAGGCGGGAGTTCATCGAACGTCCGACAACGTTGTCTGCAATTGGTCTGGACAATTGGCCGGGTGAATGCTGTGGTAGTCGTGCAGCAAGTTCTCTCGTGTTGAACAAGTTCCACCGTCCTGCGGGCGGCGTTCCTCCGTGCGCCACCGAGACACTGGAGCGATCACCGTGCTGAGACCCATACCGACCTGGCGGCGCGTCACGACCGCCGCCACGGTGCTGGCACTCGCCGTCACCGGCCTCCTCGCCTCCGGCACGGCTCCCGCCGGTGCCGCCGCGGCGGCCTGGACCCCCAAGCCCGCGCCGATGACGACGCCGTGGACCGACCAGGTACCGGTAGACAACCCGCTGCCGGAGTATCCACGACCGCAGCTCACACGCCCCGACTGGGCCAATCTCAACGGCATCTGGGACTTCGCCGTCACGTCTCGCGACGCCGGTCAGCCGTCGTCGTTCGGCGAGCAGATCCGGGTGCCGTTCGCACCGGAGTCCGCGCTCTCGGGCATCCAGCGGAAGATCACCGAGAACGACAAGCTCTGGTACAAGCGCACCTTCACCGTCCCGTCCGGCTGGAGCGGCCGCCGTGTCCAGCTCAACTTCGGCGCCTCCGACTGGGAGACCACGGTCTGGGTCAACGGGCAGCAGGCCGGGGGCCGTCCACCGAGGGGGCTACGACTCCTTCTCGTACGACATCACGCCGCTGCTGAACGGCGGCGCCACCAACACGATCGTCGTGTCCGCGTACGACGCCACGCAGACCGGCGGCCAGGCCGTCGGCAAGCAGCGCATCCAGGACGTCACCCCGCACGCCGGGCGCAGCATCTTCTACACCGCCACGTCCGGGATCTGGCAGACGGTCTGGCTGGAGCCGACCGCCGCCGCGCGCATCACCCGGCTCGACATGGTCCCGAACCTCCAGGACAACACGCTGCAGGTGACGGTGCGCGCTGCCGGGGCCGACGGCGCGAGTGCCAAGGTCACCGTCTCCAGCGGCGGCACGCAGGCCGGCAGTGTCACCGGCGCGGTCGGCCGGCAGTTCTCCGTGCCGGTGCCCAACGCCCGCCTGTGGACGCCGGAGGATCCGTTCCTGTACGACGTCACGGCTGAGCTCTCCGGCAGCGCGGGCGCCGACCGGGTCGGCTCGTACGCGGGCATGCGGTCGATCGCGGTGCGGAACGTGGGCGGTGTCCAACGCCCCGTGCTCAACGGGTCGTTCGTCTTCCAGAGCGGCACCCTGGACCAGGGCTACTGGCCGGACGGCCTCCACACCGCTCCCACCGACGCGGCCCTCAGGTACGACCTGCAGAAGCACAAGGACCTCGGCTTCAACATGGTCCGCAAGCACATCAAGGTCGAGCCGCAGCGGTGGTTCTACTGGGCGGACCGCCTGGGGCTGCTGGTGTGGCAGGACATGCCCGCCATGGACAGCGGAAAGAGCCCGTCCGCCGCGGCCCGCACCCAGTGGGAGTACGAGTACCGCGCCGTCATCGACGAGCACCGCAGCTCGCCCTCGCTGATCCTGTGGGTCAACCAGAACGAGGGCTGGGGCCAGTACGACCAGGCCCGCATCGCGGACATGGTCAAGTCGTACGATCCCTCACGCCTCGTCGACAACATGAGCGGCGTCAACTGCTGCGGCGCCCAGGACGGCGGCAACGGCGACGTGGTCGACAGCCACAACTACGTCGGTCCCGGCAACACGCCGACGGAGTCGGTACGCGCCTCCGTGCTGGGCGAGTACGGCGGTCTGGGCATCCGGGTCTCCGGTCACGAGTGGTATCCGGGCGGCGGGTTCAGCTACGAGGACCAGCCGAGCCTGTCCGCCCTCAACGACCGCCTGGTGGGGCTGCTCGACGGCATCCGGGAGAACTCGATGCCCGCGGGCGGCCTGTCGGCGGCCGTCTACACCCAGATCACGGACGTCGAGAACGAGGCCAACGGCCTGCTGACCTACGACCGTCAGATCGTCAAGGTCGACGAGGCCCGCGTCCGGGCGGCCAACCAGGCGCTGATCACGGCGTCCCGCACGGTCGGACCGACGGTGAAGCTGCCGGTGGAGCAGTACGTGTCGATCCGGGTCACCACTCCGGGCTACACCGACCGCTACCTCCGTCACCAGGACGGGCTCGGCTTTACCGAGGTGGTGACCTCGGGCAGCACGGCCCTGTTGAAGGAGGACGCCACCTGGAAGGTGAAGCCGGGTCTCGCCAACCGGCTCTGCTACTCCTTCGAGTCCCGCAACTACCCGGGCGAGTACCTGCGCCACCGCGAGTTCCGCGTCCGGCGCGACGCGAACGACAACTCCACGCTCTACAAGGAGGACGCGACCTGGTGCCCGGTGCAGGGCAGCGGCGGCATCCGGCTGTCGGCGTCCGGCTTCCCCCGCCAGTACCTGCGGCACATCAACTCGGAACTCTGGCTGGCCCAGCAGGGCGGCACGCACACCTGGGACAACCCGGCGAGCTTCGTCCCGGACACCACCTGGGCGGTCTCGGCACCCTGGGCTCCCTGAGCACGACCGCTCCCGTACAGCAGGCGCTCTTCAAAGTGGCCGCCCTCCGCGGGCGGCCACCCCCTCCCTTCCGCGCACGGCCCTCACGGATTGGCGGTACGTCATGTCAGCGCGGCCCCACCCGGTCCTCGGCAGACTCCTCACCCCGTTGCTCACCCCGTTCCTCGCCCTGATCCTGGCCCTGACCGGCCTCGTCGCCCTCCCCGCTCCAGCCGCCCATGCCGCGACGCCGGTGTGTGCCCTGGCGTGCGACACCCTGGACCCCTCGAAGGCACAGCAGGACACCTTCCCGGTGCCGAGCAAGACCATCAACGGCCGGATCGTCCGGCTGCACGTCTCCGACCCGGACAACATGGCCTGGGCGAGCATCGACAACGGCACGACGGGCGAGTCGGTCTGGCTGGACCGGTCCTGGGACCGGGGCGCCACTTGGGAAGGTGTGCTCGGCAAGGCGAGCATCCCCGGCACCTGGACCGGCACCCGCACGCTGATGTACAACATCTCCGACCCGGTGGGGCACCGGCGCGGCTGGATCCGCGCCTGCGGTGACGCCGGCGGTGTCACCTGCACCGACTGGGCGTACCCGAAGGTCTGCGACGGCTCGTTCTGCGACGGCGCCGACCCCGCCACCGCGTCCGGCGACGACACCCCCGTACCGTCGACCACCCTCTTCGGGCGCACCATCAGCCTGCATGTCGACCAGCGCAACGGCATGGCCTGGGGCGTCGTCGGAAGCGGCGGCGCGGGCGACGAGATCTGGCTCGACCGCTCCTGGGACGCCGGCGCGAGCTGGCCCGAGGGCGCTTCCCTCGGCCGTACGAGCGTGCCGTCGGGGGCAACTTCGACCCGAACCGCCATGTTCGCCACCCGGGACCCAAAGGGCCTGCTGTACGGCGGGGCCGTCCGCGCCTGTGGCCGTGAGGCCTCCCACCAGGAGGGCAGTTGCACCGCCTGGGCCAGGCCCGCACCGACCCGGGCACGTGCGGGGGCGGACGCGCTGATGGCTTCGTACCAGACCAACGAGGGCTGGTGGCGCAGCAGCTGGTGGAACTCGGCCGTCGCCATCACCTCGGTCATCGACTTCGCCGAACGCACCGGGCGGCACGACTACGACTGGGCGATCTCCCGTACCTTCGAGCAGAACCGGGGCGTCTTCCCCGCGGGCGTGCGCAGTTCGGACCCGATCGAGGGGCACTTCATCAGCCGTGCGATCGACGACGCGGGCTGGTGGGCCATCGCCTGGCTGGCGGCGTACGACTACACGGGCGACCGGCGCTACCTGGACGAGGCCGTGACGATCGCCAACTACGTGCACCAGTACTGGGATCCGAACACCTGCGGCGGTGGTGTGTGGTGGGACCGGGAGCGCACGTACAAGAACGCCGTCACCAACGGGCAGTACCTTTGGCTGACCACCTCTCTCCATCAGCGGATCTCCGGTGACACCGTGTGGGGCGCGCGGGCGACCACGGCCGCCAACTGGTACCTGGGCAGCGGACTGATCAACTCCTCCGGTCTGGTCAACGACGGGCTGAACGGAAGTTGCGGCAACAACGGCCAGACCGTGTGGAGTTACAACCAGGGCCTCGCCATCGGCGGCTTCACCCAGTTGTGGCGGTCCACCGGGAACAGCAGGTATCTGGACACGGCCAAGCGCCTGGCCGACGCCGCGATGTCCTCGTCGGCGCTGACCCGCGGCGGCGTCCTGACCGAGTCCTGCGACGTCGGCACGGGTTCCTGCGACGACAACCAGAAACAGTTCAAGGGCATCTTCATGCGGCACTTCGCCGACCTGGCGGACGCCACCGGGTCCGCCTCCTACCGGGCCTATGTGACGAAGCAGGCCGACTCGATCTGGAGCACCGACCGGGACCGCCTCAACCGACTGGGCCAGCGCTGGTCCGGCACAGCCCCCAACCCGTCGGACTGGCGCACCCAGGCCAGCGCGCTGGGTGCGCTGACGGCCGCGGAAGGTCCCTCGGCCCGGCGGTGAACTCCTGTACCGGATATACCGGAGAAGGGGGGTCAGCCGGTCCAGGTCCAGTCGGCGACCTCGGGCAGGTCCGTGCCGTGTTCGCGGATCCAGGTGTGGTGGCGGGTGCGGGCATCCGCCATCCGCTGGCGTACGGCGGCGGCGCGGACGCCGAGGCCGGGGACGCGGTCGATGACGTCCATGACGAGGCGGTAGCGGTCCATGTCGTTGCGGACGACCATGTCGAACGGGGTCGTGGTGGTGCCCATCTCCTTGTAACCGCGGACATGGAGGTTGGCGTGGCCGGTGCGGCGGTAGGCGAGGCGGTGGATGAGCCAGGGATAGCCGTGGTAGGCGAAGATCACCGGCTTGTCGGTGGTGAACAGGCCGTCGTACTCGAACTCGCCCATCCCGTGCGGGTGTTCCTCGCGCGGCAGCAGCCGGGCCATGTCGACGACGTTGACGACCCGGACGGCCAGCTCGGGCAGATGACGCCGGAGCAGATCGGAGGCGGCCAGGATCTCCTGGGTGGGGACATCGCCCGCGCAGGCCAGGACGACGTCGGGCTCGCGGTCTCCGTCGGCGGAGCCCGCCCACTCCCAGATCCCCGCTCCCCGTGCGCAGTGGACGCGGGCCTGGTCCATGGAGAGCCAGTCGAAGCAGGGCTGCTTGCCCGCGACGATCACGTTCACGTAGTCACGGCTGCGCAGGGCGTGATCGGCCACGGAGAGCAGGGTGTTGGCGTCCGGCGGCAGGTAGACCCGTACGACCTCGGGGCTCTTGTTCAGGACGTGGTCGACGAAGCCGGGGTCCTGGTGCGAGAAGCCGTTGTGGTCCTGGCGCCAGACATGCGATGTCAGAAGGTAGTTGAGCGAGGCGATCGGGGCCCGCCACGGCAACTCCCTCGATGTCTTGAGCCACTTGATGTGCTGGTTGACCATCGAGTCGACGATGTGCACGAACGCCTCGTAGCAGGAGAACAGACCGTGCCGTCCGGTGAGGAGATAGCCCTCCAGCCAGCCCTGGCAGAGGTGTTCGGAGAGGATCTCCATGACCCTGCCGTGCCGGTCCAGGTGTTCGTCCACCTGGAGCGTCTGCGCCTGCCAGGCCTTGCCGCTGGCGTTGAAGACGGCCTGGAGCCGGTTGGAGGCGGTCTCGTCGGGGCCGACGAGGCGGAAGTCACGACGGTCCGACGTCTCCCTCATGACCTGTTCCAGCAGGTCGCCCAGGACCCGGGTCGGCTCGTGCACGGTCTCGCCCGGCTTGTCGACGTGCACGGCGAATCGGTCGAGCGACGGGACGGGCAGGTCTCGTACGAGCAGGCCGCCGTTGGCGTGCGGGGTGGCGCCCAGCCGGCGGGTCCCCTCGGGGATGCAGGCGAGGACGTCCGCGGTGGGCCGGCCGTCGACGTCGAAGAGTTCCTCGGGCCGGTACGAGCGCAGCCACGTCTCCAACTGGCGCAGGTGGTCGGGGTTTTCGCGAACGCCCGCCAGCGGGACCTGGTGTGCCCGCCACGTTCCCTCGACCGGCTCCCCGTCGACCTCGGCGGGGCCGGTCCAGCCCTTCGGGGTACGCAGCACGATCACGGGCCAGTGCACCCGTTCCGTCGCGCCGTCCTCACGAGCCGTGTTCTGCATCAGCGCGATGCGGTCGAGGGCCTGGTCGAAGGCGCCGGCCATGGCGCGGTGGATCTCGCGCGGGTCGTCACTGGTGACGTGGATCGCCTCGTGTCCGTATCCCCGCAGCAGGGCGTCGAGTTCGTGCTCCGGAAGCCGGGACAGCACGGTCGGGTTGGCGATCTTGTAGCCGTTGAGGTGCAGGATCGGCAGGACCGCGCCGTCGTGCACCGGGTCCAGGAACTTGTTCGAGTGCCAGGAGGCGGCCAGTGGCCCGGTCTCCGCCTCGCCGTCACCGATCACGCAGGCGACCAGCAGATCGGGGTTGTCGAAGGCGGCCCCGTACGCGTGGGCGAGGGAGTAGCCCAGCTCGCCGCCCTCGTGGATCGAGCCCGGTGTCTCGGGGGCCACATGGCTGGGCACACCGCCGGGGAAGGAGAACTGCCGGAAGAGCCGGTCCATGCCGGCCGCGTCGCGCGAGACGTCCGGGTAGGTCTCGCTGTAGCTGCCCTCCAGCCAGGAATTGGCGAGGACGGCCGGACCGCCGTGGCCGGGACCCCAGACGCACAGGGCGTCGAGACCGCGGGCCTTGATCACGCGGTTGAGGTGTGTGTGCACGAGGTTGAGGCCGGGCGAGGTGCCCCAGTGGCCGAGCAGCCGGGGCTTGATGTGCGCGGGTGCCAGCGGCTCGGTGAGCAGCGGATTGGCCATCAGGTAGATCTGGCCCACGGCAAGGTAGTTGGCGGCCCGCCAGTGGGCGTCCAGGGTGCGCAGTTCCTCGTCGGTCAGTACGGTGCTGTCCTGGTGTTCGACGTTGGTCATGGTGACTCCAGAGGTCATCGAAGGACGTCATCGAGCGGAGGAGGCGGCATGGCCGGCAAGAAGACGGCGAAGGTGCCGCGCGCGGCGTACGAGCAGGAGCTGCTGCGTCTGCAGACGGAGCTGGTGAAGCTCCAGGAGTGGGTGCGGGCCGAGGGCACCCGGCTGGTGGTGGTCTTCGAGGGGCGCGACGCGGCGGGCAAGGGCGGCACGATCAAGCGGGTCTCGGAGCACCTCAACCCGCGCGTCGCGCGGACCGTGGCGCTGCCCAAGCCGACCGAGCGCGAGCGCACCCAGTGGTACTTCCAGCGGTACGTCGAGCATCTGCCCGCAGCCGGGGAGATCGTGCTGCTCGACCGCAGCTGGTACAACCGCGCCGGTGTCGAGCACGTCATGGGTTTCTGCACCAAGGAGGAGTACCAGCTCTTCCTCCGTCAATGCCCGATCTTCGAACGAATGCTGGTGGAGGAAGGGATCCTGCTGCGCAAGTACTGGTTCTCGGTGAGTGACACGGAGCAGCAGAAGCGGTTCCGGCAGCGGCTGAAGGACCCGACGCGGCGCTGGAAGCTCTCTCCGATGGACCTGGAGTCGATCACCCGCTGGGAGGCGTACTCCCGGGCGAAGGACGAGATGCTGGTGCACACGGACGTCTCGGAGGCCCCGTGGTTCGTCGTGGAGAGCGACGACAAGCGCCGGGCCCGCCTGAACATGATCGCCCATCTGCTGAGTTCCGTTCCGTACCACGAGGTGCCGCCGCCGGTGCTGGAGCTGCCGCCCCGGCCGCCGTCGACCGGCTACCAGCGCCCGCCGCGCGATCTGCAGACATACGTTCCCGATCACGCGGCGAGCCTCTGAGCCGGCCGCAGCGGTACGCCGGCATGGGCGGCCTCGTCCGCCGCCCGGTCGACGGCGCATGCAGGGTCCGGAGCCGTCGGCACCGACGACACCGACGACACCGACGACACCGACGACCGGGGGATACTCCACCGTCCTCACCTTCCTTCACCGGGGTCGAGGACGATCCTTGCCGTGATCCGGCCGCGCGGCACCTCGTCGACGCGCTCTGTGACGCTCGCGAGCGGGCCGGCGGGTCTCCAGGCCCATCGTGATCCGGCCCGCCGAGTGCAGCCGGTGGACACCGGCCGGGTCGGCGTCTCGCGGCCGTCCGCCACTCGGTGGATCCTGAGGTCACGCGGCAGAAGGAGGCTCATGGCAAGGAGCGCGGGCGGGCACGTTCCGGGGCGCCGTCCGGCACAGGGGCCCGGCACTCTCCTCGGGCACCTCGCGCCCGGAGTCGGCACGCTCCTCGGCTACCGGCGCTCGTGGCTGAAGGGCGACCTGCTGGCCGGGGTGACCGTGGCCGCGTACCTCGTCCCGCAGGTGATGGCGTACGCGGGCGTGGCGGGTCTGCCGCCGGTCGCCGGGCTGTGGGCGATCCTGCCCGCACTCGCGCTGTACGCCGTGTTCGGCTCCTCACGTCTGCTGTCGGTCGGTCCCGAGTCGACGACCGCGCTGATGACGGCGACCGTGGTCGCCCCGCTGGCCGCCGGAGACCCGGATCGCTACGCCGCCCTGGCGGCCGCCCTCGCACTCACGGTGGGCCTGTTGTGCCTGGTGGCGTGGGCGGTGCGGCTGGGGTTCCTCGCGGACCTGCTCTCCCGGCCCGTCCTGATCGGCTACCTCGCGGGCGTGGCACTGATCATGATCGTGGACCAGCTGCCCAAGCTCACCGGCGTACGCACGACGGGTTCGGCGTTCTTCGCCCAATTCTGGTCCTTCGTACGGCACCTGACGCAGGTCCACGCGGCGACGCTGCTCTTCGGCGCCGTCACACTCGCGTTCCTCTTCACCGTGGCGCGGTTCTTCCGGACGGTCCCCGGCCCCCTGCTGGCCGTGGTGCTCGGCACGGCGACCGTGGCGATGTTCGACCTCGACGACCGGTACGGCATCAAGGTGATCGGCGAGGTCCCGTCGGGGCTGCCCGGCCTCGCCGCGCCCGACCTGACCGAACTGGCACACCTGGTCCTGCCGGCCCTCGGAGTCCTCCTCGTGGGCTACACGGACTTCATCCTCACCGCGCGTGCCTTCACCGTCGACTCCTCCGACGATTCCTCCGGCGACAAGAGCCCCGGCCTCGACCCCAACCAGGAGTTCCTGGCCCTCGGCGCGGCCAACCTGGGTGCGAGCGCACTGCACGGTTTCCCGGTGAGCAGCAGCGCCAGCCGGACCGCGCTCGCCTCCTCGGCGGGTGCCCGCAGCCAGGCGTACTCGCTGGTCGCCGGTGCGGTGGTCCTCGCGGTCCTGCTCTTCCTGAGCCCGCTGCTGGCCCGCACGCCCTCGGCCGTCCTGGGCGCGCTCGTCGTGTACGCCGCCGTCCGCATGATCGACCTGGCGGGCTTCCGCCGACTGGCGTCCTTCCGCCGCCGGGAACTGCTGCTGGCCCTCGGCTGCCTGGCCGGGGTACTGGCCCTGGACATCCTGTACGGCGTGATCGTCGCCGTCGGCCTGTCGGTCGCGGAGCTGCTGGTCCGCGTGGCCCGTCCGCACGATGCCGTCCAGGGAGTGGTCCCAGGTGTGGCCGGGATGCACGACATCGACGACTACCCACAGGCCCGCACCATCCCCGGTCTGCTGGTCTACCGCTACGACTCGCCCCTGTTCTTCGCCAACGCCGAGGACTTCCGGCGCCGGGCCCTGGCCGCCGTCGACGAACAGGAGGACCCGGTCCGGTGGTTCGTCCTCAACACCGAGGCCAACGTCGAGGTCGACATCACCGCCCTGGACGCCGTCGACGCGCTGCGCCTCGAACTGGCCCGACGCGGCATCGTGTTCGCCCTCGCCCGCGTCAAGCAGGATCTGATGGACGACCTGGACGCGTACGGCCTGACCGAGTCGGTCGGCGCCGATCTGGTCTTCCCGACGCTGCCCACCGCTGTCGCGGCGTACCACGAGTGGGGTCGCGCCAGGGGCACCGGGCCCGGGAAGGGGCACGACGCCGAGGAATCCGACCCGCCGACCGGCTGACCTGCCCGCCGGCTGACCCGCCCGTCGGCTAGGCAGCACCACGGACCGCTGGTCGCGACGCGGGCGGGGTGATGCCCGAGAGGTCGCGGGTGGTGACGCTGTTGCGGTCGCAGACCGATCGGCCGAGGGCGTGCTGCGGCCACAGGCCCGCCGCCACGCGTCGGCTGCGCTCGCTCCACTCGCGGGCCGGTCCGCTGCTCGTCTTGTAGTAGTTGAGGGCGTAGCCGCCCGTGTGGATCCGGAGGAGGCAGAAGCCGCCCGGGTACTCCTTCACGGCACTGACCTCCTGGAGCGTGACGTGCCGGGCCTGTGGGAGGACGGTGCGCTTGTTGCGGTGGGTGTGACCGGCGTGGTGGAGGAAGACGCCGGGGGCTACTGCGTAGGCGGCGAGAATCGCGCGGGCCTGGCGGCGGTTGAGGCGCTGGCCGCTCATCACGGGGAACAGTGAGTTGCGTACGGTCAGCGGGTGGTGTCCGAAGACCATGGTCGGCTGATCCCTGTTCTCCCTCAACCGGGCTCGGAACCAGGCTAGTTGGTCGGACGAGAGTCCGCCCGAGTCGCCGCCGTTGCCCCACTTCTCGTAGGTGTCCAGTCCGACGATCCGCAGCCCGCCGAGATCGCGTACGAAGTACGCGGGCCCGTCGCCACCGGGGAATTCGTGCAGGAAGCTGTCGCCGGACGGGACGTGGCCGCTCTTCGGTCCGGGCCGGTCGTGGTTCCCGCGGACGACGAAGTAGTCCTGTCCGTACGTGCCGAAGCCGTCCAGGATCTGTCTGGCCCCGGCCAGATCGTGCGGCGCGCCGCCGGCCGAGATGTCCCCTGCGGCCAGCAGATGGTCGGCTCCGCGCCGACGTGCCTCGTCGACCAGGGCCCGGCCCATGATCTCCGGATACGGGGCGAGGCCGAGCCGCTGCGAGACGCCCCGCATCAACGGAACCCCGGCCACAAGACCGGCCGTGGTCTCCCCCAGGTGCAGGTCGTTGCAGAGGGCGATCGTCCTCAGGTGGCGTCCGGGGGGAGGCTGGGGCGTAGTGAAGGAGTACGGGCCGCCGCGCGAGCCGAACCCGTGCAGCGAGGTTCCGACGGCGTTGCCCTTGACGAGGTGCAGCGGTGTGGGTGTGGCCGCCGAACCCCGGGAGCGGGCTTGGTAGTAGTACGTCTGTCCGGGTTCCAGGTCGGTCAGTTCCACGTAGTGATGGGCGGTGCGGCGGCCTTCGGAGGCGGTGAGGTTCAGTCGGGCGGGGTGGGTGCCGTAGACGACTTCACCCTCGGTCACCGCGGGGAGCAGGTGGCCGAATCCGTCGTCGCTGCCGGTCACGCCGGTGTACCAGGTGATGACAGCCAGGTCCTCGGTGAGGGTGACCAGTTCCAGGTTGACCGCGGACACGGCATCCGGGTCGCGGGGGTGGCGTATCTGCGTGGTACCGCGGCGGCCAGCGGCGTGGAGGGCTCGGAGCAGGGCGGGGGCGAGGAGTGCGGCGGATCGCAGGCCACCGTGGGGAGCGGAGAGGCAGCAATACATGTCTGATTCGTGCCCGCTGGTGGTGAACCGCAACAGTGCGGCGGACGGCGGCCACTTGAAACGCCGGCGTGCGCGGCTCTGTCGACGACGGCGTGCGCGGTTCTCACAGCAGGCCGAGGTCCCGGGCGCGCAGGGCCGCCTGGGTGCGGTCGCGCAGGGCGAGGCGGGTGAGGATGCGGGACACGTGGTTCTTGACCGTGCCCTCGCTGAGGTAGAGCCGCGCGGCGATCTCCCTGTTGGTGTGGCCCTGCGCCACGAGCCGCAGGATGTCCGTCTCACGCGGGCTCAGGGCGGCGGCAACAGTCTCGGCAGGGTTGGCGGTCGGGGCGGGCTTGGGGGCCGGCAAGGAGGCCGTGAGGTGGCGGGCGACGGACGAGTCGAGCTGGGTGACGCCCGCGTGCGCCAGGCGGACCGCGTGGGCGAGTTCCTCGGCCGGCAGGTCCTTGAGCAGGTAGCCGTGGGCGCCGGCCCGCAGCGCCTGCACGACGTACTCCTCGTCCTCGAACGTCGTCAGCATGACCACCCGGCACTCCGGTGCCTGGCGGCGGAGTACGGCGACGGCCTCGATCCCGTCCATCTCCGGCATCCGGACGTCCATGAGCACGACGTCCGGACCCAGTTCGAGAGTCTTCGCCACGGCGTCCCGTCCGTCCACGGCCGTACCGACGACCGCGATGCCCGGCCGGATGGCGAGCAGCGAGGCGATGCCGTCGCGGATGAGCCGCTGGTCGTCGACCACCAGCACCCGGACCGGCGGTGCCGGCTCCTGGTCGTCCATGGTCATCTCGACCCACGCCCGTCCCTGCTCATCTCCGCGCGGTCTTCCCGCGCGGCACGGTCACCGTAAGCCGCGTACCGGCATCCGGACCGCTGTCGATGTCCACGCTCCCCGCCACCAGGTGCACCCGTTCCCTCATCCCGAGGAGCCCGAACCCGCTGACGGCCGCGTCCGGTACGAAGCCACGGCCGTCGTCTGTCACCACCAGCCGCGCGGTGTCCTCGGCCAGCAGGACCGCCACCGTCACCCGCGTGGCCCGCGCATGGCGGCGCGCGTTGGTCACCGCCTCCTGGGCGGCCCGGTACAGGGCGGTCAGCTCGGCCGCGCCGAGGCCGTCCTCGTCGCCCGTCACCTCGACGGTGACCACCGGCCGGGCCCCGCCTCCGTGGGCCAGGCCGGAGAGCGCGGCCGAGAGCGTGGGGTGCGCCGCCTCGCCACGCAGCGCGCGCACCGACTGCCGTACGTCGCCGAGTGCGAGCTTCACCGAGCGCCTTGCCTCGTTCAGCGCCCGCTGGGCCGCGTCGGGGTCCAGGGCCCGGAAGTCGGAGGCCATCTCCAACTGCACGGACATCGCCGTGAGATGGTGACCGAGGCTGTCGTGGATGTCCCGCGCCAGCCGGTTGCGTTCGGTGGCGGCCGACAGCTCGGCGACCCGCGTCGCGTACTCCTCCAGTTCGCGCCGGGCCCGCTGTTCACCGACGGCCACGGCGGCCATCGAGAGTGCCAGTACTAGGCCGACGGTGAGCATCAACAGGTCGGAGATGTGCTCCAGATCGCGGTACCAGCCGGGAGCGGTCAGGACGTACAGCGTGAGTAGCCCGGCCAGGCAGAGCCCGCCCAGCGCGAGCGCGGTCGTACGGCCGAAGGCGAAGTAGGCGGTGAACGGCAGCAGCACGAACAGGACTTGGGCCAGGTCCGAGGCGTCGAGGGCCACCGCCGCGACGATCAGGGCACAGCGCGCCAGCAGCAGCGGCATCCGGGCCACGGGACGGCGGTGCCCCGCGGCCTCCAGGACGAACAGCGCCCCGATCGCGGCGACGAAGCCGATCGTCCGCCACACCGACGGGCCCGGGCCGTCGCCCAGTCCGGCCGCCGCGTAGTACAGACCGCCCACGAGCACGGCGCCGTACAGCAGCGGCGGCACCCACCGCACGGGCCCGTACGCCGCCATGGACACCCCCTTCACCCGCTGTCGTCAGGCTAGGCCGAACCCGACGGCTCAGCGGCCTCACCGCGGAAAATCCGGGCGGTCGAGGCCGAACGGCACGTGCCGAACGGCTGGACGGCGCACGGGAGATGGTGACTTCCGGCTGCCGATGTCCCCGTTCTGCACCTCCTGCTGCTGATCGGCGGCTCCCTACGGTTGCGGCCTGTCCCACTGCCAGAACCGTCGGAGCAACCGGAGTTGGCCTCATGTCCTCACCCCTTGCCTCACCCATCACCTCATCGACGATCCGCGCCGGCGCCCTGTGCGGAGTGCTGTCCAGTCTGTTGATCGCCCTCCCCTCGCTGGTCGAGGCGTTCACCGGGGAGACCACGGCGACCAGCGTCCCGCTCGGCCTCTCCCCCGCGTTCGCCCTGCCGCTGCTCACCGCGCTGCACCTGCGGCAGCGCCCCACCACCGGCCGCTTCGCAGAGGTGGCACACATCGTGAACCTCATCGGTATCGGCCTGTTCGGCAGTGCCGCGTTCGCCTCGAACCTGGTGTTGTTCTACTTCGACGACGACGTCATCGACGGGGCGCTGACCGGCCCGACGATCCCCGTGCTCATCGGCTGTGCGGCCGTGTTCGCCGTGGGTTGTGCGCTGTTCGGGGCGGCGATGATCCGCGCCCGGCTGTTTCCGAGGATTCCCGCCTGGGGCTACGCCGTCGTCCTGCCGCTGTTCGCGTTCCTCACCGGCCTGTCCGACAGCCTGCTCACGATCGGGCTGCACATCCTGGTGGGCGTCATCCTGATGTGGCTCGCGGCGGCGCTGTGGCGCACGGCACCGGAAGCCCAACACGCCACGGCCAAGGCCCGGGTGTCGGTCTGAAGGGGCAGACCACTCGCCGTCACGCGCAAGACCGCCGGGATGGCCCGTACTTCTCGTGCCGGGCCCGAGTGTGCCGCTCCGGTCCCGGCACGAGCAGTCCTTCTGAGGAATGCGCTGCGCCGGGGGCGCCCCGGGCACTGTCGGCGCGGGGGCGGTGCAGCGCAGGGGTACGCGGGCCGGCCGGGCTGCCTTCGCCCGGCCGGCCCGGCTGGGGTCAGGCGACGCTCAGGACCGCCTTGCCACGCAGACGGCCGGCGGACATCTCACGCAGCACCGCACCGGCGCTGCTCCAGTCGGCGGCGTGTTCCAGGCGATCTGCCGAGCCTGAGTACGGGCGAGGACCACCAACGGCACGACCAGCGCCAGTCCCGCGCCACCGCGATCGACCACGCGCGCAACTCGGCCCGAGCGGAGATCCGGGGCAGGGCCAGGGCCGGTCATGCGGCTACGCACGTGGCCCAAATGCGTATGATTGACCGAAACTTTCATCGCTTCGCACGCAGCGGTGCTCGTTCAGCGGCGGCCGACGCATCCTGTATCCGCCATTACCGCCACGCCCCTCCACACCCTTCCGAAGAGCCATCCGGCACGGCTCGCCGCGCTCATCGGGCCATCGATCCCGCGTTGCCGTGCACGAATACAGGAAGTGGCCATTCGTGGAGGCGCCTTCACGGTGGCATCACCGGACGCACACTTCCGGCCGAGCATCGCTCCGGATGTGTCCCTTGGGGAAGACGGTGCGTTCGCGGTTTGCCTAGCCTCCCGGGTCATGCGATCAACACAGATGAGACGCATCGGTCTCACCGGCATCCTCGCCCTCGTCCTCGCCCTGTTCGGTCTCGCGCCCAGCGCGAGCGCGGCCGAACCGGGCCCGGCCGATCTGACCTTCACCACCGACAGCGCCACCGCGACCCCGGGTGGCACGGTGAATCTGTCGATGACGCTCACCAACAACAGGACCTACGACGTCTGGTTCATCTACCAGACGATCGAGCCCACCTGGCTGACCACCCAACGGCCCGACCTCAAGTACAGCTTCACCGGCTGCAGCCTGGCCACGGCGGCCGGCAGCGTTCCGTGCACCGGCACCGGTCCCGCCAACCTCGGCACCAACTACGGCGCCACCATCCCGCCGGGGCAGAGCCGGACCGTCACGCTCACCCTTCAGGTCGCCGCCGACTCCGGCTGCAACGGGAACATCGGCTTCTACTCGTACTTCTACGCGGAGTTCAGCGACAGCGCCAACACCAGCGGCGGTCCGGTCTACACACCCGAGACCCGCGTCCTCTGCGCCTGACCTCGCCGCCGGCGCCACCTCGGGGTGCGCCCAACCGGGGCTGAGCCATGGCACACCGCCGGCGCCACACGACGTCAATGGCGGCCGGCCCACATGGGCCGGCCGCCACAGCTGCCGCATGTCCTGCGTTGCGGGTCACGGGCGCCGGTGGGAGAGCCGACGCGCCACCACCGGAATGATCACAGCGGCGGCGACCAGATGGGACATCGCCAGGACGATCTGGGTGGAGGTCGCGGTGTGCGGAGCCACCGCCGGACCGGCGACGGACAGCGCGGTGAGCGCGACCGTGGTCACCACGAAGGTGCGGGCGGGCCGCTTGGCCCAGCGCGCCAGAACCACCGCGAGAACGATGCCGACGACCGACCAGAACAGCACACCGCCGAAGAAGCCGCCCACTGGGATCTCCGCCGCTTCCGTGGCGCCGGGACTGGCCGCCTCCATCGGTACCCCGACGCCGCGGGCGATGAGCCCGAAGCCCTCGGTCACGACGGCACCGGCGAGTGTGGCGAGTACGCCGACCAGCCACACGGGGCGCGTGTCGAGCAGCCGGGCGGAACGGGCGGAGGACAGGGACGAGGTAGCGGGACGGGTCTGGGACGTGATTGCGCTCATGGCACTGACTCCTGCTTCGTTGTTGGGTGTTGATGCCTTTCGCAGGGGTAGACCTCGGTCCGCCCGACAACTCATCGGTCGCCGGTCACCTTCTTTCGGGGTGCGTGCGAGGGGAGTTCACGAAGGGGCTCGTCGAGATCCACCCGACATGCTTCGGCCGGAACGGATTTCACGGTTGTATGGAGCCATGACTGAGGCTGCCGAGCGGTTCGATCCCGTGGTCCGGGAGATGATGCAGGCCAACCGGGCGAACTGGGACGCGCGGACTCCCGTACACCTGGCCAGCCGTTTCTACGGTGTGGAGGAGCGACCCGATCCGTTCCGCTGGTTCGCTCCCTTCGAATGGGAGGACCTCGGCGAGTTGGCCGGGCGGGAGGTCGCGCATCTGCAGTGCCATCTGGGCACGGAGACCCTCGCGTTCGCGAGGCGCGGAGCGCGCACGGTCGGCCTCGACATCTCCGGGGCGTCGGTGACGGCGGCCCGGGACCTCGCGGCGAAGGCTGGCTGCGACGTCGACTACGTACGCGCCAACGTGTACGACGCGGTGGACGCGCTCGGCCGGCGACTCTTCGACGTGGTCTACACCGGCAAGGGGGCGCTGTGCTACCTGCCGGATCTGGACCGCTGGGCGGAGGTGATCGCCCGTCTCCTCAAACCGGGTGGACGGCTGTACCTCGTCGAGTTCCACCCCCTGCTCAACGCCCTCGGCCCCAAGCCCGCCCCCGACGAGGGCCCGGACCTTCTGCTGCGCCACGACTATCTCCAGGGGCGCGGCGCCATCCGCGGAAACTCCACCCACACGTACACCGACGGCCCGGCGGTCGACGGCGCGACGGAGAGTTTCGAGTGGCGGCACGGCCTGGACGAGGTGATCAACGCACTGGCCGGAGCCGGCCTGCGCATCGTCCGGCTCCGCGAGAGCGAGGAACTCCCCTGGCCACGCTTCCCGCAGATGGTCCGCACCCCTTCCGGCTGGTGGCGCCTGCCGGACAGCGCGCCGCGCATCCCTCTCCTGTACGGGCTGCTCGCCTCCCTCTAGGCGGGCTCGGCCCGGCGGAGGGTGCCGCCCGGGGTTTCGGCCGCTTCGGCGTCGGCGATCCTGCCGCGCAGCATGAGGTCCATCACCGCCATGAACCGCTGCGTGCGCGGCCGGCCGAGCACGAAGGGGTTCACTCCGTCAGGACGGTTCCGGAGCTGCTCGGCGCGCTGGAGACCGTGGTCGTTGGGGTGGTTGGACAGTTCCACGTCCACGCCGGCCCGGCGGATCCGGTCGCGGAAGGAGTGGATGGACGCCAGGTAGGTGCGCAGCTCCGTGAGTGAGGTGGGCGGGTTCATTCCGCCCCACAGCATGGCCGTGTGGCGCTCGCGTCCAGCCCGTACGGGGATGACCGGTGAGACGGTGCCCGAGGTGTGGCCCGGGGTGTGGTGCAGTCGGACCGTCGTGCCGCCGAGCGTAAGCCGTTGCCCGTCCGCGATCTCCAGGTCCCTGGTGGGGGCGTGGTCCGGCCGGGTGCGGGCGATGAGGTCCCAGTCGGCCGGTGCCATCAACACCCGTGCTCCGTAACGGTCGGCGAGGTACTGCGCGCCCCCGAAGTGGTCGTCGTGGCCATGGGTGACGACGACGTACTTGATCGTCTTAGGATCGGCTCCCAGCGCACGCAGCCCGGGGACGAGAACACCCTCGGCCTCCGCGGGGGACGTGAGCGCGTCGATCAGTACGATCCCGTCGTCGGTCAGCACCGCCATGGCCGAGACCCAACCGGTGCTCAGAAAGGCCAGGTTGTCGAAGAGCTTCAGCGGCTCAGGCGCGGGCGGACGGGGAAAGTCGATGCCAGGCGTCAGAGCCCTCACGACGGCGAGGAGGACCGGATCGCTGCCTGCCAGCCCGCGGGCACGGTCGTAGTGGTCCTGCGCTGCTTCCGCTCCGACGGCCGCTGCTGGTGAGCTGAGTGCGAACGAGCCTGTAGCGGTGGCGAGTCCGAGGGCGGCGAGCCGGCCGAAGCGACGTCTGGACGGGTGGCCGGTCGAGTCCTCGGGTTCCGGTAAATGGGCCATGGAGAGTCTCCTGACTGCCGTTGTGACACGTGAGTCGAATCAGGATCACGATAGGCGGCAGTGCCGGAGCAAGTCGCGCCTTCGTGCACGGCACCCCGTACGCCGCCGTCGTCGGGCCTGGTCGGATCGCTGCCAAGGACACCTGAACCTCCCGCCCGACGGGCGATCCGGTCCACCTACACTTTCCGCCCATGATGCCTTTGGACGACCCGCGCTGGCCCGCCCTCGACCACCGGGGTTGGTCCAAGGGGCAGGGCAGCTGGCCCGACGCCCCCTTCGTGCCCGACGAGTTGCGCCACCTGATGGCCGACCCCACGAACGGCGGTCACTTCAACGACCTGTGGCCGTACCTGTGTTCCGAGGGCACCGCCTGGCCGGCCGCCTACGCGGCCGTGCCGTACATCGTCACGATCGCGCGCGGGCTTCCTCCGGCCAAGCGGGACGACTACCTGTACGTCGTCGGCCTCGTGGCCATGTGTTCCGGCGAACTGGGCGAGACTCCGGCCGACCTGCCCCAGGACATCGCGGATGCCTATCGTCAGGCGCTCCCCGAGGCCATGACCCTGCTGGCGGACACGTTGGCCGCGGCGGAGCACGACCAGATCACCACTCGCTGTCTGCTCGCGGCCGCGGCGGCCCTCAAGGGACACACCGAGTACGCCGAGATACTCAACGATCTCGATGTCTTCGCCGAATGCCGGTCCTGCGGTGAACCCATGCTGGAGCTTCCGGAGTAAACCGCGTACGGCGAGCGAGCCGCCCAGGAGTCACTCCGTCAACTTGCCCTTGCGCAGGGTGAGTACGCGATCGGACTGGGATGCCAGGCGCTGGGAGTGGGTGACGACGACCACGCACTTGTCCTGTTCGTGGGCGAGTTCGCGGAAGGTGTCGATGATGCCCTGGGCGGTGTCCTCGTCGAGGTTTCCGGTGGGTTCGTCGGCGAAGAGGATGTCGACGTCGCAGGCCAGGGCGCGGGTGATGGCGACGCGCTGCTGCTGGCCGCCGGAGAGCCGCATGACGTTGCGCGTCGCCATGTGCCTGTCCAGGCCGACCCGCTCCAGGAGTTCCAGTGCGCGCGCCCTGCGCCCGCCGGTGCTTGGCTTCACTCCGGTGATCTCCATGGCGGTGGTGACGTTCTGAAGGGCGGTCATATAGGTGAGCAGGTTGTAGTGCTGGAAGACCGTGGCGGCGTGCTTGTTGCGGTAGCGGCCGAGGCCGAGCTTCGTCAGGTCCTGGCCGTTGAAGCTGACGGTCCCCCGGGTGGGTGCGTCGAGGCCGCTCGCGAGGCTGAGCAGGGTGGTCTTGCCGCTGCCCGAGGGTCCTAGCACGGTGTAGAAGGTGCCGCGCCGGAAGCTGTAGTCGATGTTCTTCAGCACGGTGGTCCGGCGGCGCTGGCCGATGTAGGTGTGGCTGACGCCGTCGAGCCGGAGGACGGGCGGGGGTTCGGCGGCGCTCGCGGTGTTGTTGGTGTTGGTGTTGGTCATGGTGGCTGTCACTTGCCCTTCGTGAGGATGGTCCGCGGGCTGAGCCGCAGTACGGAGGCGGCCGGGACGGCCGTGGCGAGCAGTCCGAGACCGAGGCCGACGGCGCCCACGGTGGCGAGGGCCGCGGGGTCGAGACGTATGTCGATCCTGTCGATGGGGTCGGCGTTCTCCACCGGCTTGTCGTCCGGGTCGATGCCCTGGTCGATGCCGGTGCTGCCGGGAGCGGGGGGCTGCCAGGATTCGAGCTTGTGCCGGGCTTCGGCTGCCTCTTCGCCGAGCAGCGACCGGCTCGCGCTCTGGGTCAGGTTCTGGGTGAACAGGAAGCTCAGCCCGATGGCGAGGGCCGCGACCGCGACGATCTCCAGCGCCTGCTGGGCGATGAGCTTCCACTTCTTCTCGCCCATGGCCAGTAGTACGCCGTACTCCTTGCGGCGCTGTTTGACCGCGAGGTTGACGAGGAGGACGAGTACGGCGGCGCCCGCGATGCCGATCAGCCACATCGCGAGGGTGGCGGTGGAACCGATGCTGTCCAGGGGGCCGGTCATCTGCCGGATCGCCTTGTCGTTCGCGTCCAGCTTGAAGCCGTCCAGCTCGGACCCCGCTTCCCGCCCGGCCTCCTCCTTGAACCTCTCCAGGTCTTCGGCGTCCTGGAGGAGGAAGGTCGCATTCCTGACCTGCAGCGAAGCGTCCTTGGTGGCGTTGAGCCCGGCGAAGCCTCCGACGGACGCGTACAGCATGTTGGCCGGGTCGACGAAGTACTCGGGCTCGGGTTCGGAGCTGGGTCGCGGGTCGCGGTAGATCCCGGCCACTGTGAACTCTGCTGTGGCAGAGCCTTCGTTGGCCCCGAGGGTGATCTTGTCGCCTGTCTTGAGGCCGTTCTTCCGCGCCAGCCTCTCCTCGATCAGCAGCAGGTGCTTGTCCTTGTCGGCGGCGGTGAGATGTGCTCCGGACAGGAGTTGGAACTTCCCGCTGCGGAAGTCGGGCAGGAGCGCGGTGTCGAGGACTCCGATGGTCGGGGTGCCGTCGGGACCCATGCCGGAGGCTTGGTGTCCACTCCCCCGGTGACCAGCTCGGTGCCGCCCTTGACGACGCCCCGGTCGAACATCGAGTAGTTGTACTTCTGGACCAGCTTGGACGCGCCCAGCTTCTCCACCGTTGCGGCGCTGATCTGAGGGGCCACCATGCCACCGGCGGCGTTCTGGCCGGTCACGTCCATCCCCAGGTTGACCTCGGCGCCCACGGAGCGCTTGGCCTCGTTCTTGGCCTGGGCGGTCGCGTCCTGGATCAGTACCCCGGCCAGCACCATCACGGAGATGACGAGGAAGGTGCAGAGGGTGATCAGGGTCCTGCCCCTGCGGGACCACAGGCTGAACCCTGCGCGTTTGACGAAGTTCATGGTCGGTCGGCTCTCCCGGTCTGTGTCGGTGCGGTGCTTATTCGCTGTCGGTGAGGATGGAGCGGGGGTGGAGGCGGAGAATCCCGATGCCGGGGACGACGGTGGAGACCAGGGAGATGCCGAGACCGATGCCGGCGACCTTGCCGAGGTCTGACGGCTGGACGCGCATCTCGGGCGAGTCGGCCGGTGCGTCCGGGGCTCGGGGGCCCGGGGCTCGGGGGCCCGGGGAAGAGGCGGACTCCTGGTGGCCCAGCAGTGCGTCACCCGCCTGCTGGGCGGCGATCTGACCGGCGAGGGCGGCGACGGCCACCGCCGGCAGGGCGACCGCGGCGACCTCCACGGTGTGCTGGCCGATGAGCTTCCACTTCTTCTCGCCCAGCGACAGCAGCATGCCGAGTTCGTCGCGGCGCTCCCGGATCTGCAGCATCACGATGAGCCCGAGAATGAGCGCCCCGGCCACGGCGATGAGTTGGACGATCAGCCTGGCGATGGTTCCGACGCGTTGGATCGGACGGACCTGGTCCTTGTACGCCTTGTCGTTGACGCGGAAGTCGAACGACCCCGTGCCGAGGAGCCGCCGGGCCTCGGCATGCAGCTGCTCGGCCTGTTCGGGGGCGCCGATCCTGAAGACCGCTTCGGCCAAGTCCGCGGCGCCGGGGCTCAGTTGCTGGACCGTGCGGACTGGTACGTACAGCGTGTTGCCGGGCAGCAGGTGCGGCGGCGTCCACCTCGTCGGGTCGGGCGTCGAGTCTCGGAAGATCCCGACGACCGTGAGCGGCACGGTGCTCTTGCCGTCGGCGGCCAGTGCCCGGAGGGTGTCGCCGGCCTTGAGCCCGTTCTTCTCGGCCAGCCGTTTCTCGACCAGGGCGACCCGGCGGTCGGCGTCCGCAGGAGTGATCCCACGCCCCGCTGTGATCTTGTTCGAACCGTATGAGAAGGGCAGCAGCAGGCCAGAGTCCCGCACGCCGTTCAGTGCCAGGGAGAGGGAACGCCGTGTCTTCGACCCGGCGCGGTTGCCGCCAGGCCTCGGGACGTCGGACTCCAGCGGTTCGATGCCGCGGGCCCCGGCCTCGACCGGGAGCCGCGGGTTGTACCGGTGGACCCGCGGGGACGACCCGAGCCGGTCCGCGAGAGCCGGAGTGAGGGACTTGCCCTTCAGCGTCACGTCGACGCCGATCGTCCGCTGTGCGTCCGCCTCCTGACGGGCGGTGGCGTCCTGCAGCAGGAAACCGCCCAGCAGCAGGGTGCAGATGACCGCGAAGATGCCCAGCAGGACAGCCGTCCTGCCTTTCCTGGCACGCAGGCTCAGGCCGGCGCGCTTGACGAAGTTCATGGCCACGACAGAAGCAGGGAGCACTTTGCAGCGGGATAAGCGCGTTACAGGGGCGTAAGGGCACTGTCCTCGCCATGCCGGGGACGGGGCCGATGCGACTGCTGTCCTTACTCCGCTGCAATGCCGCGCCGGGTTTCATGGGGCGCATGAGAGTTCTGGTAGCCGAGGACCATCGCGTTCTCGCCCGCACCATCGCCACCGGTCTGCGTCGGCAGGCGATGGCCGTCGATCTCGCCGTCTCCGGCGACGAGGCCGAGCGTATGTGCCTGCTCACCGACTACGACGTGCTGGTCCTCGACCGCGATCTGCCGGTCATGACGGGCGACGAGGTGTGCCGACGGCTGCGCGAACTGACCGACCCGCCGCGGATCCTGATGCTGACCGCGGCCGGCGAGATCACGGACAAGGTCTACGGCCTCACGACGCTCGGCGCCGACGACTACCTGGCCAAGCCCTTCGACTTCGCCGAACTGGTCGCCCGGATACGGACGCTCGGCCGCCGCGTCCCCAAGTCGCCACCGGTCGCGCTACGACACGAGGGCATCACCCTGGACCGGGCTCGCCACGAGGTGTCCGTGGAGGGGCGGCAACTGGACCTGACACCCAAGGAGTTCGCGGTCCTGCGACTGCTGATGGAGGCCCAGGGGATGGCGGTGCCGCACGACGAACTCGTTCGCACCCTCTGGGACGAGAACCTCGACCCGCGCACCAGCGTGGTACGGGCCGTCGTCAGCCGGCTGCGCCGCAAACTGGGCGACCCCGGACTCATCACCGCCGACAAGGGTCAGGGATACCGGCTGTGCCACTGAACCCGCGGGCGCTGCTGCGGGGCATGCCGTTCCGTGCCCGGCTGACCGTGGCCTTCTCCCTGCTCTTTCTGCTCGCGGGCGCGGCGCTGCTGGCCTTCGTGGTGCTGCTCGCGCGTTATGGAACGGCCCAGCAGCTCAAGGGAATCGAGATCACGAAGGGTGACGTGCCGAGCGGCGGCGGGTTCGCCACCGTGCGCGGGCAGCCCACGGATCCCCAGGGAACCCTTCCTCCGTCGGTCGGGCCTCGCGACGACTTCGCCATGGTCCGGCAGTTCGACCAGACCGTACAGGCCGTGCAGGACACCGCTCTGCGGCAGATGGTCCTCTGGTCGGCCGTCGGGCTGCTCGTCATGGCACTGCTGGCCGGACTGGTCGGCCGGTGGCTGGCCGGGCGTGCGCTCGGGCCGGTCGCCGCGATGACGGAGGCCACCCGTCGGATCAGTGAGCAGAACCTGCATCAGCGGCTGGCGCTCACCGGCCCCGACGACGAACTCCACCGCCTGGCCGACACGTTCGACACCATGCTGGACCGGCTGGAGAGGTCGTTCGAGAGCCAGCGGCGCTTTGTCGCCAACGCCTCTCACGAACTCAGGACTCCCCTCGCGGTCCAGCGCACCAGCCTGGAGGTCGGCCTCGCCGATCCCCTCCCCGAGGGGCTTGCCGACGTACGCGAGGATCTGCTCGCCGCCAACCGTGAGGCCGAGCGGCTGATCACCGCTCTGCTGCTGCTCGCCCGCAGCGATCGTGGCCTGGAAGAGACCGAGACCGTGGACCTGTCGGCCGCGGCCCGACTGGTGGCGGCCGAACTCGCCCCGCAGGCCAGGAGCGAGCACGTGGACGTAGAGGTGTCGGCGGACCGGCAGTTGACCGTCCTCGGTGACCCCGTGCTGCTGCGCCACCTGCTGACCAACCTGGTCCGTAACGCCATTCAGTACAACCACCCCGGCGGCCGGGTCCGGGTACGGCTCGACGGCCGCACGCTGACCGTCGCCAACACCGGGCCTCCGGTGCCCGCCGACCGGGTGCCGGACCTTTTCGAGCCGTTCCGCCGCCTCACCCAGGACCGCATCGGCACCACGGGCCACGGACTGGGCCTCGCCATCGTCCGCTCCATCGCCGAGGCCCACGGAACCGGGGCAACGGCCGAGCCCGGCCGGCCGGGCGGCCTCGTCGTCACGGTCCGTTTCCCGTGATTCGTGTTCCGGAGCAGCCGCCCGGCGAGCGGAGGTGAGCCGTTCGCCGGGCGGTCCGGGTCAGGCGCAGCCGGCGGGAGTCGGCCGCGACACGTCGTTGATCAGTGCCTCGTGGGCCGCCTTGACCCGTGGCACATCGGGCTTGACGACCTTGCGGTCGTAGGTGATCAGCCCGTTCAGCTCGCCCTCGACGTCCGCGATCTGGGTGTAGACCGCGCCGTTGCCGCCCTTGCATGCGAGGGCGTGCACCTCGGCGAGCTTGGTGAGGTAGTCGTCGGTGTACGTGGCCGGGTCGACGTCGACGTAAGACTGCTGTACGGACCAGGCGTGTCCGGGTACGGCGAGGCCGAGGCCGCCGTACTCGCCCATGACCAGGGCCCGTTTGCCGTCCGGGCGTGGTGGCAGTGCGGGGCTCGGGTAGCCGTGCTCGTCCATGATGTCGCCGGTGCCGCCGTCGGCGCCGAGGTTGAGGCCCGACTGGTTGTTGACCAGGCGGGTCGGGTCCCAGGCCTTGGCCTGTGTGGCGATGCGGCCCACGTCGTACTGGCCCCACCCTTCGTTGAAGGTGACCCACATGACGATGGACGGGCTGCTGATGTGCTCGTCGATCATCTGCTTCATCTCCAGCTCGTACTCGGCGCGGGCGGCGGTGGACGGGTTGACGCCCGCCGTCATGGACGGCATGTCCTGCCACACCAGCAGGCCGAGCCGGTCGGCCCAGTAGAACCAGCGGTCGGGTTCGACCTTGATGTGCTTGCGGACCGAGTTGAAGCCCATCGCCTTGTGCATCTTCAGGTCGTAGGCCAGGGCCTTGTCGCTGGGGGCGGTGTGCAGGCCGTCCGGCCAGAAGCCCTGGTCGAGGGTGGCCATCATGAAGACGGGCTTGCCGTTGAGGACGGTTCGCGGGGTTCCGTTCACGTTCTCGACGGCGATGGACCGCATGCCGAAGTAGCTGCTGACGCGGTCGGCGCCGACGCTGACCTTCAGGTCGTACAGGAACGGGTCGTCGGGCGACCACAGCCGGGGGTTCTTGATCTTCAGGGTGAGCGGGCTTCCGGTGCGTCCGGTGACGGTGGCGACCTTTCGCTTGCCGTCGTACGCGGTCGCGGTGACGGCGAGTCCGGGGCGTACGCCCTGCGGCTCGACGGTGAGGGTGCCCGCGCCGGCGTCCGGGGTGAGTTTCAGTGAGTCGACGTGGTCGGTGGCGACGGGCTCCATCCACACGGTCTGCCAGATACCGGAGGACGGGGTGTACCAGATGCCGCTGGGGTCGAGGCGCTGCTTGCCGACGGGCGGGTTCTCGCCGCTCGCGGCGTCGGTCGGGTCGTAGACGCCGACGATCAGCTCCTGGGTGCGGCCGGGCTTGAGGGCGTCGGTGACGTCGGCGCTGAACTTGTCGTAGCCGCCCTTGTGTTCGGCGACCTTGGTGCCGTTGACGTAGACCTCGGAGCGCCAGTCGACCGCGCCGAAGTTGAGCCGCAGGCGCTTGGCGGAACCGATCCTCCAGTCGGACGGGACGGTGAAGGTGCGCCGATACCACATCCGGTCCTCGTGCCGCTCAATGCCCGACAGCTGGGACTCGACGGGATACGGGACGAGGATCTTCTCGGCGAGTTCCCGGCCCACCGGGGGCTGTTCGCCCGCCTTGGCCGCGGCGAACTGCCAGCTGCCGTTGAGGTTCTTCCAGTCGCCGCGGGTGAGCTGGGGCCTCGGGTACTCGCGGTGGGCGTTGGCCGGGGTGACCTTCTCGCCCCACGGGGTGGTCAGCTGGTAGGTGGACTTGTTGGCGCCGCTGCTCCAGAAGGCCTTGACAACGTTGCCGTCCTTGCCGGAGAGGCCGCCCGATCCGTCGTAGCGCACATCGGCGGCGCCGCGCGCGGTGCCGGTCTTGTTGCCGACCACGGGTTCCTTGAGCGCGACCAGCAGCGATCTCGGGTTGGCCGGATCCAGCCGTGCCCGGCCGAGTGGCCAGGTGGCGCCGCCGATCACGGCGTCCAGGTGGTCGGTGAGACCGGCCGGGGCGGCCGCGAGTGTCTGGGCGAAGTCGAGCCGCAGGGTGCGGCCGTCCTTGAGGACCGTGGCGGCGATGGCCCCGTTGTAGTCGTAGTCCGCGGGCAGCAGGAAGGCCGACTGCGGGACGGCGGTCTTGGTTCCGCCGGGCGGCGTCCAGCGCACGTGGAGGTTGGAGCCCCCGTAGTGCTCGAAGTACTCGATCTTGATGTCGTAGGCCTTGCCGGCGGTCAACTCCACCGGGGTGCCGGTCTGTTCGCGGTCCCAGTCGTCGACCCAGTGGTCGATGACGGGTTTCCCGTCCACCCAGAGGCGGAAGCCGTTGTCCCCGATGATCGAGAAGGTGGTGGGGCCGGTTTTCTCCGGCACGATCCGGCCGGTCCAGCGGACGGAGACGTCGTCCGACCGTCCGGTCGCCGAACGGAGACGGGGCTCCAGGTTGTCGAAGTCGAGTTGCGGATCGAATCCGGTGGCTTTGAGTTCGTGGAAGTCGAAGGCGCCGGGGGCGGACTGGGTGTAGTACTCACCCTTGAGGCCGTGGATCTCGGGATCCTCCGCGGCCGTCGCGGCAGGTGCTGCGGCCAGTCCCGCGGCACCCAGCACTGCTGCGACGAGCAGGGCGAGGCTGTGTGTGAACGGTCTGATGCGCACGAATCCTCCTTGGTTGAGGAAGGGTGGCGGCTCGGTGCTTCAGTCTGTACAACGTTGAAAGCAGAGGCAGTTGGCATAAGAGCACGGGCTCTTGGCCGCTGTCCAGGTCCATGACAAAGCTCCGGTCGCGGAGCCCCCGTCGATGCCGAGGAGATTCCTTGCGGGTCAGCCTGAAGGACGTGGCCGAACGGGCCGGCGTCTCGATCAAGACCGTTTCCAACGTCGTGAACAACTATCCGCACGTCACACCGGCGATGCGCGCCAAGGTGCAGGAGGCGATCGACCAGCTCGGCTACCGCCCGAACCTGACCGCGCGCCATCTCCGCAAGGGCCGTACGGGCATCATCGCGCTCGCCGTTCCCGAGCTCGGCAATCCCTACTTCGCCGAACTCGCCGGCGCGGTGATCGACGCGGCGGCCCAGCACGAGTTCACGGTCCTGCTCGACCACACGCGCGGCGACCGTGAGCAGGAGCTGCTGGTCAGCCAGGGTTTCCGGGCCCGGGTGATCGACGGGCTGATCCTGAGCCCGCTGGAACTGGAGGCCGAGGACCTGCACGGCCGGGCCGACGACGTGCCGCTGGTGCTGCTCGGCGAGCGCGAGTACGACCTGCCCTTCGACCACATCGCGATCGACAACGTGGCGGCCTCGCGCGAGGCGGTGCGTCATCTGATCGGCCGCGGCCGGACCCGGATCGCCTACCTCGGCGCCCGCACCGACTCCGCGAACCGCCCCGCCCATCTGCGACTCGACGGCTGGCGGGCGGAGTTGACGGCTGCGGGCCTGCCGACCACGGACGACATGGTCGTGCCCGTCGACGGCTGGGACCGGGACGACGGGGCCAGGGCCATGGCGCGGCTGCTGGACTCGGGCATCCGGCCCGACGCGGTCTTCGCCTACAACGACCTCATCGCGATCGGCGCCATGCGGGTGCTGCACGAGCGCGGGCTCAGGGTGCCGTGGGACGTCGCCGTGGTGGGTTTCGACGACATCGCCGAGAGCCGTTTCGGAGCCGTCTCGCTGACCACGATCGCGCCGGACAAGCAGGCCATCGCCCAGCTCGCGATGGGCTCACTGCTGCGCAGTCTGTCGGGCCGTCAGGAGCCCGGAGGACGTGAACTGACCGCGGAATACCGGCTGGTGGAGCGGGAGAGCACCCTCGGACGACGCTGACCACGGTCCGGACCAACTGGCCGAGATTTCGGACGGAAGGGTTTACAGCCTCCTTCCAACGATGTAAAAAACTCCCCTGAACGACGTGCACGCCATGTTGACCGCAAGTGCCGAACTCCCCGGGAGCGCTCTCAGCGCCGGGGCCGCGCCGTTTGGGGACTCCCATGAAGCCCACCGCACTTCTCCGTCGTACCTCCGCTCGAACCCTTCTCGCCACCGGCCTCCTGACAAGCCTGGTCCTGACCACCGGATGCACCAAGTCCGAGGACTCCTCCGACAGCGACAAGGCCGCGCCCCAGCAGGGTGACGCCGGCCAGCAGGTCGCCTCGCCCAGCGCCGGATCCGGACCCACCTGCACCATCGACGCGTACGGGGGCGAGAAGCTCGACCTCAAGAGCGCCACCGTCGGTTTCTCCCAGTCCGAGAAGGAGGCCAATCCCTTCCGGATCGCGGAGACCGCCTCCATCGAGGCGGAGGCGAAGAAACGGGGCGTCAAGCTCCTCACCGCCAACGCCCAGTCGCAGTTCTCCAAGCAGATCAGCGACGTCCAGGACCTCATCGCCAAGGGCGCCGACCTGCTCGTCATCGCGCCGCTCAACTCGGACGGCTGGGAACCCGTGCTGCGTACGGCGGCGGCCAAGCACATCCCGATCGTCACGGTGGACCGCAAGATCAACGCCACCGCCTGCAAGGACTATGTGAGCTTCATCGGCTCCGACTTCGTGGAGCAGGGCAAGCGGGCAGCCGACGAGATGATCGAGGCGACCGGCGGCAAGGGCGACATCGCCATCCTGCTCGGTTCAGCGGGCAACAACGTCACGACGGAACGCACCAAGGGCTTCCTCGACCGGATCAAGGCCAAGGCCCCCGGTCTCAAGGTGGTGTTCCAGCAGACCGGCGAATTCGCCCGCGAGAAGGGCCAGTCGGTCACCGAGAACCTCATCCAGTCCAAGCCCGGCATCAAGGGCATCTACGCCGAGAACGACGAGATGGGCCTCGGCGCGGTCAACGCCCTCAAGGGCGCGGGCAAGAAGCCGGGCGCCGTGAAGATCGTGACCATCGACGGCACGCGCAACGCCGTGCAGGGCATTGTGGACGGCTGGATCCACGGCGTCATCGAGTCCAACCCGCGCTTCGGGCCGCTTGCCTTCCAGACCCTCGACACCTTCACCCAGGGCGGCGAAGTGGCTCAGGACATCGTTATCAAGGACAGCGCGTACACCGAGTCCAACGCCCGGTCGGACCTCGGCAAGGCGTACAGCTGATGCTCTCGGTCACCGGCGTGTCCAAGGTCTTCCCCGGCGTGAAGGCGCTGTCCGACGTGGACTTCACCGCCCGCGCCGGGGAGGTCCACGCCCTCGTCGGCGAGAACGGCGCGGGCAAGTCGACCCTGATCAAAGTACTCACCGGCGTCTACCGGCCGGACGCGGGCGAGATCGTCCACGACGGCACGCCGGTCCGCTTCACGACCCCCCTGCAGGCCCAGCAGGCGGGCATCTCGACCATCTACCAGGAGGTCAACCTCGTCCCGCTGATGAGCGTGGCCCGCAATCTCCTCCTCGGCCGTGAACCCCGCGGCCGGCTCGGTCTGATCGACTTCCGGCGCATGCACCGGGATGCGGACGAGGCGCTGCGCGGCCTGGGCATCCGCGTCGACGTGCGCCGCCCGCTGCGCGAACTCGGCGTCGGGGCCCAGCAGATGGTGGCCCTCGCCCGTGCCGTCGCCGTCGACGCCCGTGTCGTGATCATGGACGAGCCCACCTCCTCGCTCGAACCGCGTGAGGTGCGCACCCTGTTCGACGTGATCCGCATGCTGCGCGAGCGCGGTATCGCCGTGGTCTACGTCAGCCACCGCATGGACGAGCTGTACGAGATCTGCGACACGGTCACCGTGCTGCGTGACGGCCGGGTGGTGCACACCGGCCGCCTCGCCGACCTCGACCGCCTGCGTCTGGTCTCGCTCATGCTGGGCCGGGAGATCGGCGAGGTCCGCAGCGAGGGCCTGACCAAGTTCACCGGATCCCACCACACGTCGGCCGAACCCATGCTGCACGCCGAAGGACTGACGGCCCGTCACCAGTTGCGGGACGTGTCGCTGTCCATCCGCCCGGGCGAGGTGGTGGGCCTGGGCGGGCTGCTCGGCTCGGGCCGCAGCGAGACGGCCAGGGCCGTCGCCGGAGCGCTGCCGACTGACTCGGGCCGGGTCTCGGTCGGCGGCGCCGCCGTGCGCACCGGCTCGACACCGGCCGCGATCCGCGCCGGGATCAGCCTGCTGCCGGAGGACCGCAAGGCCGAGGGAATCGTCCCCGGTCTGTCGGTACGGGAGAACATCGCGCTTGCCGCCCTGCCCTCGCTCTCACGGTTCGGCCTGGTGGACGACGCCCGTATCGACCGGATCGTCGACACCTTCGTGCAGCGGCTGCGCATCAAGTCATCCGGCCCACACCAGATGGTGGGCGAACTCTCCGGCGGCAACCAGCAGAAGGTGCTGCTGGCCCGCTGGCTCGCCCTGCACCCGAAGGTGCTGCTGCTGGACGAGCCGACCCGCGGAATCGACGTCGGCGCCAAGGCGGAGGTACAGGCACTCATCGACGAACTCGCCGACGACGGACTGGCCGTGCTGCTGATCTCCTCCGATACCGAGGAGCTGATCGAGGGCAGCGACCGGATCGTCGTACTCAAGGACGGAGCGGTGGTGGACGAGTTGACCGGCGACGCCCTCACCGAGGACGCGCTGATGCGGGCCATCGCGGCCGAACCCGCCGGGAGCCACCATGACTGAACTCGCGCTCGCGCAGGGCCGGGTGGACCGCGACCGGCTGCTGCGCCTGCTCCAGGAGTACGGCGTCTACGCGGGCGTCGCCGCGCTCCTGGTCTTCAACTTCGCCTTCACCGATCACTTCGTCTCCGCGGAGAACTTCCGCACCCAGGCCGTCCAGGTCGCTCCCGTGCTCATCGTGGCGCTGGGCATGGCGCTGGCGATCGGCACCGAGGGCGTCGACCTGTCGGTGGGTTCCGTGATGGCCCTGTCCACCTCGCTGCTGTCCCTCTATCTCGGCTACGGACCGTGGGCCGCCGTACTCGTGGCGGTGGCGGGCGGCATCCTGGTCGGGCTCGCGAACGGAACACTGGTCGCCCACCTGGGAGTTCAGCCGATCGTCGCCACACTCGCCCTCATGGTCGCCGCTCGCGGCCTGGCCCTGGTCCTGCTCCCCCAGCTCAAGGACGTACGCGATCCGGGCATGACGGCGCTCGGCTCCGGCGACGTGCTCGGTGTGCCGTATCTCGTCCTCATCGCCGTCGCCCTGGCCCTGTTGGTGGCCTTCGTGGTCCGCCGCACGACCTTCGGGCGGCAGTTGCTCGCCATCGGCGACAGCCGGCCCGCGGCCCGCCTCGCCGGCCTGCCCGTCCGCCGGGTACTCATCGTGGTGTACGCCTGCTCCGGCGCGCTGGCCGCAGTGGCGGGCGTCCTCGCCACCGCCCGGCTGACGGCCAGTGACCCGACCTCGCTGGGCACGCTGATGGAGCTGTCGGCGATCACCGCCGTGGTCGTCGGCGGCACGCCCCTCTCCGGCGGCCGGGTCCGGATCGGCGGCACGGTCGCCGGTGCCGTCCTCATCCAGCTGCTGACCACCACGCTCGTCAAGCACGACCTGCCGCCGTCGTGGACGCAGATGGCCCAGGCCGTGGTGATCGTCGGTGCCGTCTACGCGGCCCGCGAACGAGGGAAGCGATGACCACCGAGACCACGGAAGCCGACATGCAGCCCGATGCCGTCCAGCGGATCACCGACGAGGACCGCGGACCGGGCCGGGCCGACCGCTTCAGCGCCCTCGCTCAGCAGCACGGGGCCCTCGTCACCCTCCTGATGGCCATGGCCGTGGCGTCGCTGAGCTTCGACACCTTCCTGACCGGCGACAACCTCGAGAACATGGCGCTGTCCTCGGCCTTCCTCGCCGTGGTCGCGCTCGGCATGACGTTCGTCATCGTCACCGGCGGGATCGACCTATCGGTCGGCTCGCTCTTCGCCCTCGGCGGAGTGGTGGCGGCCTGGGGCTCGCAGTACGGCTCGGCGGTGGCCCTGCTGCTCCCGCTCGCGGTGTGCGGGCTGATCGGGCTGGTCAACGGACTGCTCATCGCCCGGTCGGGACTCGCCCCGTTCATCGTCACCCTCGCCGCCATGCTCGGCGCGCGCGGCATCCTGCTCGCGATCACCGACGAGGGCTCGCGGACCTACCTCGTGGACAAGGACTCCTTCCTCGCGACGCTCGGCCAGGGCTCACTGCTCGGCATCGGCGTGCCCGTGTGGATCACGGTGGCCCTGTTCGTACTGGGTGCCGTCGTACTGCGACGCACCAGATTCGGCCAGTACGTGTACGCGGTCGGTGGCAACGAGGACGCGGCGACCCTGATGGGTGCCCCCGTGGCACGGACGAAGATCGCGGTGTACGCCGTGTCGGGGCTGTGCGCCGGTCTCGCGGGTGCGCTCAACGCCGCCTGGCTGCTGTCGGGCGTGACGATCCTCGGCTCGGGCATGGAGCTGGAGGCCATCGCGGCGGTCGTCATCGGCGGCACGCTGCTGTCCGGCGGGTTCGGCTTCGTCAGCGGTTCGCTGGTCGGGGTGCTCCTGCTGAAGGTGATCCAGAACGTCATCAACCAGATCGGCTCCCTCGACTCCGCCTACCAGCAGGTCGTCAGCGGGGCCTTCCTCGCCGTCGTGGTGGTGGCCCAGACCTGGCTCGGCCGTAGACGGCGGGTCCTGTGACCGCGGGGCTGCGGTCCTCTGCATGAGTTCCTGACCGACGACCTCGACGTGCGGCGCGGGGGGGGGCCCACCCGCCCCCCCCCCCCCGGTTAAACAAACCCCGCCGCTCGCCCCGTTAACGGGGGAGGCGGGGGGGGCCCCTGCCCGCCCCGGAACCACCCCCCCCCCC
>NZ_JBITFQ010000009.1:169131-347969 GCF_044456225.1 Streptomyces sp. NPDC050988
CGCCGGGCCCCGGGGCGGCCGGCCCCCCCCGCCCCCCCCCCCCCCCGCCCCCCCCCCCCCCCCCCCCCCCCCGCGCCCGCCCCCCCCCGCCCGCCCCGCCCCGCCCCCGGGCCCCCCCCCCCCCCCCCCCCCCCCCCCCCCCCCCCCCGACGTGTTCAACCTTCCCGGGCAGGACCCGAGTTACGCGGTGAAGCGGTGGCTGCCAGAGCCTGCCCGGTACACCACGCAGCCCTCCTCCGCGCGCAGGAACGTCGCGCGGGTGTGGGTGACCGCGTCCGGACCGTCGGCGGGGATCCACACCTCGGCGGTCGTGTTGGCGGGCACGGTGCACGCCAGGACGAAGCCGCCGGACCGCTGTTGCCACCGCGTCGAGATCGGACCGTGGACCGAGGTGAACGTGGCTCGTGCGGAGGTGACATCACCGCCCGGACGGGGACGGATGACGATCTCCCGGTAGCCCGGCCGGCCCGCCGAGATGCCGGCGATGTTCGTGTACATCCACTCCCCCACCGAGCCGTACGCGTAGTGGTTGAAAGAGTTCATGTCCGGTGTCTGGAAGTCGCCGTCGGGCTCGATGGAGTCCCAGCGTTCCCACATCGTGGTGGCGCCCTTGTCGATCTGGTAGCCCCAGCTGGGGAAGGAACGCTGCTGGAGCAGCCGGTAGGCGACATCGGTGTGCCCGGACTCGGTGAGGACGGGCAGCAGCCGGGGCGTACCGAGGAAGCCGGTCGACAGGTGCCAGTCCTTGGCCTCGATCAGCGCGACGAGCCGGTCGGCCGCCGCTTTCCGCAGGGCGTCCGGCAGCAGGTTCATCGACAGGGAGAGGACGTACGCCGTCTGCGTGTCGCCCTTCACCCTGCCGTCGGCGGTGACGTAGGCGTCCTGGAACGCTTTGCGGATGCGCTCGAAGAGGTCGCGGTAGGGGGCGGGGTCCTTGCCGAGTTCCTCGGCCGTCCGGGCCGCGAGGTCGGCGCTTTGCGCGAAGTACGCGGTGGCGATGACGTCCTTCGGCGTCTCGTCGGAGACGTTGAGCCAGTCGCCGTACCCGCTGGCCGGCCGCAGCAGGCCGGTGCTGTTCTTCTCCAGGTACTTCAACCAGGCCTGGATGGACGGCCAGGCGTCCTCCAGCACCTGCCGGTCGCCGTACGCCTGGTACAGGGACCAGGGGACCGTGACACCCGCGTCGCCCCATCCTGCGACGCCGTTGCCGACCGTCCCGACCATGGGCGCCACATCGGTGAAGGCACCCTCGGCGGTCTGTGCGTCACGCAGGTCCACGAGCCACTTGGTGAGGAAGCGGGCCGATTCCATGGTGTACGCGGCCGTCGGCGCGAACACGTTGATGTCACCCGTCCATCCCAGGCGTTCGTCGCGCGCGGGCGTGTCCGTCGGGATGGAGAGGAAATTGCCGCGCTGCCCCCAAGTGATGTTGCTGTGCAGCTTGTTGAGCATCGGGACGTTCGTCTCGAACTCGAAGGTGAAGGGCGCGGCCGTGTGCATGACGCGGCCGGTCATGGCCTTCGCCGAAGGAGTGCCCGGGAACCCGGTCACCTCCACATAGCGGAACCCGTGGAAGGTGAAGCGCGGCTCGTACGTCTCCTCGCCACGGCCTTTCAGGATGTACGTGTCGGTGGCCGCGGCGGTGCGCAGGTTCGCGGTGTAGAGGGTGCCGTCCGGGTTGAGGACCTCGGCGTGTCTCAGGCGCACGGTGGTTCCCGCGGGGCCCGCGACGCGCAGCCGGACCGAGCCGACCATGTTCTGGCCCAGGTCGAAGACGAAGACCCCCGGCTTGGGTTCCGTCACCTTCTTGACCGGGAGTTCCCTGGCCACGCGGACCGCGCCGTCCGCCTGAGCGACGATCAGGTCGGGAGCGGCCTCTCCCGCGGCGCGCACGGTGAGCCACGCCCGGTCGTCGAAGCCGGGCGAGGTCCAGCCGGCGGTCTCCTTGCGCGCGTCGTAGGTCTCGCCTCCCAGCAGGTCGGCGGAGGCGATCGGCCCGGGAGCGGCCCGCCATTGAGTGCCCGAGGTGATGCGCTCGCTCGTACCGTCGGCGTACTCGACCTCCAACTGCGCCAGCAGCGCCGGGCGTTCACCGTACTGGTGGGGCCCGAACATGCCGACATTGCCCGCGTACCAGCCCGGTGCCACGTAGGCGCCGATGGCGTTTGCGCCCTGCCGCACGAGGGTGGTGACGTCGTACGTCTGGTACTGGACGCGTTCGCGGTAGTCGGTCCAGCCGGGGGCGAGTTCATCGCGGCCCACGCGGCGGCCGTTGAGGTGCGCCTCGTACAGGCCGAGGGCCGTGGCGTACAGGCGTGCGCGTGACACCTTCTTGCGCGGCAGCCGGAACTCGTGCCGCAGTTGGTTGGCGGCGTAGACGACCGGAACGACCCTGCCCCACGGCCCGGCTCCCCAGGCGGCCGCCTTCTTCGCCGCCGGCCAGCCGCTGTCGTCGAAGCCGGCGTCGCGCCAGTCGTCGGCAGGCTCCTTGTCCGTCGACTTCCAGGAGGTGTCGGTGACGATCCTCTGTTCGCCGGCGGGCGTCCGGACGGTCAGGACGGCGACCAGACCGGCGGGTCCCACGGTGGCGTTGGCCGCCGAGACCGCGAGGACGTTCCCGCCGGAACGCACCTGGGCGAGTACGTCGACGACGGCCGGCCGGCGCCAGCCCTCGTGATCCGTCTCCAGGTCGGTGCGGGCCACCTCGGTGCCGTTCACGGAGACGGCGTACACGTTGTCGGCGGTGATGGCCAGGGTCGCCGCCGTGACTCCGGCCGGGAGGTCGAGGGCGCGACGGAACCAACGGGTGGCCGCCGGGGCGCTGTTGGCCGGTTCGCCTTCGGGGAACCAGATCCAGTCAGCGCCTTCGAGCGACGGCGCGTCAGTGAGGGCCGCGGGAGCGGAGATCCAGTCCGCGGACCACCGCGCGGCGCCCATGAGGCCTGTCTCCCACCAGGAGGGTGCGCTCCAGCCGGATGCCTCGCCGTCGCCGTCCCACACCCGGACCGACCAGAAGTAGCGTGTCCGCGGCTTGAGTTGAGGGCCCGCGTACGGGACGAGGGACGAATCGTCGGAGACGACCTTCCCGCTGTCCCAGACATCCGGGCGGGACAGGCGTGACTCGCTGGTGGCGACGCGGACCTGATAGGCGCTCTGTCGCGCACCCGGCTTCTCCGAGGCCATCGGCCAGCTCAAGCGGGGGTGTTGTGCGTCGAGGCCCAGGGGGTGCTGAACGTACTCGACGGTCGGCGCGGTGACGCGCAGGGCGCCGCGTTGCACGGACGCCCGAGCGGACGCGGACGCCGGAGCGGCGACGGCCGGCCCGGCTCCGGCGGCCACACCTGCCACCGTGGCCGCCGCGCTCGCCAGGATGTTCCTCCTACTTATCACTGTGGGCCCCTAACGCAGAATGATGAATCGATTCACGGCGTTGGACGTAGGTGAAGGTAGGTGCGTGCGAGACAAGGGTCAATGAGTGTGCAGGGATTTCTTGACGGACAGTCGGATTAGGGTGCGTCTTCGGCCCGGTGCGCAGCATCCACGGCTAGAGATGATTGAACGGTTTCAATCCCCAGGAACTAGGGGTCGCACACAGCCTGGGACGATGATGACGACGCGTACGCGACGGAACGATCAGGGCCGGGTACGGCCCTCCGAAGGAGTCCAGCTTGAGCGACACGACGACGGGCACCGCGGGCAGGCGGGTCTTCATCGACAAGCAGAGCCCCAAGGCCTATCACGCACTGGTCCAGGCCTCCGAAGCCGTCCGTACGACCGCCGCCGACGCGGGGCTTGACCGCATCCTCGTGGAGCTGATCAACCTCCGCGTGTCCCAGATCAACGGCTGCGCCTTCTGCCTCAATGTGCACACCAAGGCCGCCCTGCGCGCAGGCGAGACCACACAACGCCTGGGCGTACTGCCCGCTTGGCGTGACACCGAACTGTTCGCGCCACGGGAACGGGCCGCGCTCGCCCTGGCGGAGGCGACCACCGACATCGCGAACGCGACCGCCCAGGAGGACGCCTACGAGGGTGCCCGTCAGGTCCTGACCGAGGACGAGATATCCGCCGTGATCTGGGTGGCCCTCACCATCAACGCCTTCAACCGGGTCTCGATCATGAGCAAGCATCCGGTGCGCGGGCTCCCTCAGCGGTGACGGGTACGCGCTGGTCGGGGCCTGCGTCGACTCCGCCGGGCGCGGGCCCGGGGAACCGTCGCAGGCTCGATTCGAGGTCGTCCAGAGCCCGGCGCGCGTCCATGATCCGCTCGCGCAGTTCACGTCCGGCCTCCTCCCCCGTCACGGCGGGCGACGGCCCCGCCGGCCTGCGCGCCTCCTCCTCCAACAGCTCCTGCTCCCGCTCCAGTTCGCGGGCCTCGTCCAGCGAGCTGATGACGACTCCGATGAGGACGTTGACGAGAACGAAGGAGGCGAGCAGGACGTAGGAGGCGTAGTAGACGATGCTCCAGCGGGAGATCTCCAGACCGGCGCGGACCGCGTCACCGAGGCCGTCCAGGGTCATCAGGAGGAAGAGGGTGAGCACGGCGCGGCCGAGGGAGCCGAAGTGTCCGGGGTCGTTGTCGGCGAAGAAGACCCAGCCCACCATCGCGTAGACGTACAGCAGCAGCGCGCCGATGAGCAGGAAGCTGAAGGTGCCGGGCAGGCTGCGGCCGACGGCGACCAGGAAGACGCGCAGTTGGGGCAGGAACCGGGCCGTGCGCAGGACTCTGGCGAGGCGCAGCAGCCGCAGGATGGTGCCGTTCTCCCGGACTACGGGCAGGAACACGGAAACCACGACGGCCAGGTCGAAAAGGTTCCACGGGTCGCGGAAGAAGTCCCGCGGACGGTCGGCGTGCGCACAGACCCGCAGGAGTATCTCGACCGTGAAGGCCACCAGGAAGCTGTGCTCGACGAACTTGAGCACCTCCTGCCAACGGTGGACGACACCCGCGTACGTCTCGACGCCGAGCACGACCGCGTTGGCAAGGATCAGCCCGAACACGAGGATGGCGAACCAGCGGGCCTCGGTGAGGGCACGGCAGCGTTGGGCCAGGGCCTGACGCGTGGTTAAGCCCGTGGTTGTGTCGTCCGTCATCGCGCTTCCCGGTTCCCTGTTCTCAAGGCGTCATCCTCCGCCACCACGTCATCCGCGTGGCCTCGCAGAAGTGGATCTTAGAAGCCCCGTCGTGCCCGACCGAACCGGGCACAGGATGTCGGGTCCGGCAGGGTGGGTCGTTCCTAACGTTGGTGATCGAAAGGGAAGGAGACCGGGGTGCTGGAGCGGCTCAACCAGGCCATGGAGCACATCGAGTGCCACCTCGATCAGCGCATCGAGGTGTCCGAACTGGCGCGGATCGCGGTGACGTCGGAGTACCACTTCCGGCGGCTGTTCTCGGCGCTGGCGGGGATCCCGCTGTCGGAGTACATCCGGCGCAGACGCCTGACGATCGCGGGTGCCGAGGTGCTGGCCGGCGAACGGACACTCCTGGAGATCGCGGTGCGCTACGGCTACACCTCGGGGGAGGCGTTCGCACGTGCGTTCCGCACGATGCACGGCATCGGTCCCGGCGAAGCCAGGCGGGTCGGTGCGAGTCTGCAGTCCCAGCCACGGATGTCCTTCCGACTCGTCATCGAAGGGAGCAGCAGCATGCGATACAAGGTCGTGGAGAAGGAGGAATTCCGGGTGGTGGGCAAGAAGGCGCGTGTCCCCCTCGTGCACGAGGGGATGAACCCGGCGATCGCCGACTTCATCCGGGGCATCGGCAAGGAGACGATCCAGCGCATCGAGCAGCTGTCCGACCAGCAGCCGGAGGGCATCATCTCGGCGAGCGACAATCTGGACGACAGCCGCGCCGAGGGAACCGAACTCGACTACTACCACGGCGTGGTGACGCACGCCGCCGTGCCCGAGGACATGGACGCGCTCACCGTCCAGGCCGGAACCTGGGCCGTGTTCGAGAACTCCGGGCCGTTCCCGCAGGCGCTCCAGTACCTGTGGCGGGACGTGTTCACCCAGTGGTTCCCGTCCAATCCGTACCAGAGCCGGCCCGGGCCCGAGATCCTGCGGACCCGATTGTCGGAGGATGCCACGCACGCTGACGCGGAGCTGTGGATCCCCGTGGAGCGGACCGCGGTCTGAGAGCCGGCGCGCGGTCCGGGACGGGGGGCCGGGCCGCGCGCCGGCGCGCGGGGTGTTTCCGCAGGCGGCGAGTGCGATGCCGTACGCACGTTCCGGCGGATGCCGGAACGGCGGCTCCAAGGGTCTATCGTGTCGGCATGTCCGTCCCTGAACTGATCCGTATCGTCTCCCGCGACTCGCCCATGGCGCTGGCCCAGGTGAAGCGCGTCCAAGGCGAACTCGCCGCGCTCTACCCGCACTTGCGCACCGAAGTGGTACCCGTGAAGACGACCGGTGACAAGTGGATGGGCGATCTCGCCCAGGTCGAGGGCAAGGGGGCGTTCACCAAGGAGGTCGACGCCGCGCTCCTGGCCGGCGAGGCGGATCTGGCGGTGCACTGCGTCAAGGACGTGCCCGCCGACCGGCCGCTGCCGGCAGGCACCATGTTCGCCGCGTTCCTCAAGCGGGACGACATCCGCGACGCCCTCATCCACCCCGACGGTCTCACCCTCGACGAGCTCCCGGAAGGAACCCGGATCGGCACCTCCTCGGTGCGCCGCATCGCCCAGTTGGCCGCTTCTCACCCGCATCTTCAGTGCGTGCCGTTCCGCGGCAACGCCAACCGGCGGCTGGCCAAGCTCGCGGCCGGCGAGGCGGACGCGCTGCTGCTCGCGGTCTCCGGTCTGGAGCGCATCGACCGCACCGATGTGATCAGCGAGATCCTCTCCCCCGAGACGATGATGCCGCCGATCGGCGCGGGCATCCTCGCCCTGCAGTGCCGCGAGGGCGACACGACGGTCATCGACACCGTCAGCGCGCTCGGCGACCCCGACACCCACCGCGAGGCCACCGCGGAGCGCATGTTCCTCCACGTCCTCCAGGGCCACTGCAACTCCCCGATCGCCGGCTACGCCACAGCCGCACGGAACGGGGAACTCTCCCTTCGCGCCTGCGTGTTCACCCCGGACGGCAAGACCCAGCTCAACGCCCACGAGTGGGCCGGCCCTCTCGACCCGGCCACCCTCGGCACCTCCGTCGCCGTCGCCCTGCTGCGCCAGGGCGCCCGGGATCTGATCGACGGCATCGCCCACTGACGGTTCGGAGCGATCAGAGCGACTCGCCGGGCGCCAGATAGCGGTAGCCGCTGTCGGTCGACTCGGCGAGCCAGCCGTTCACGCTGCCGAGGCCGCGATCGTTGATCTGGGCGTCGTGTATCGGGAACGCCCGCCGCGGTTCGATCGCCTTGATGAAGCTGATGGCCTCCGCCATCTTCATCCACGATCCCTGGGCCGGGACCAGGAGCGTCTCGACCGGCTGCTCAGGGACGTGGAGCGAGTCACCGGGATGGTAGACGGCCTCCTCGACGATGTAGCCGAGGTTCGCGCAGTCCGGTTCGCCGTCGTAGATGAACGCGTGACGCCCGCCGACGGCTCGTACGCGGAAGTCGGCGGCGGTGAACTCGGTGCCGGAGGACACCCCGATGGTCCCCAGCCGTGGAATGTCCGCGTCGGCCGGGGCGTACACCGGCACGCCGAGCCCGGCCAGACGAAGGACATCGATGTGATCGGCGTGCTCGTGCGTCACCAGCACGGCATCCGCGCCGTCCAGGGCCGCCGGTTCGCTCCATATCCCGGGATCGATGACCAGCACCCGGCCGTCCTGTTCGAGCCGCACACATGCATGGGTGTACTTCGTGATCCGCATGGAGTCCCAACGCACGCCGTATGGCTGCTGGTTCCAGGGTTCGGGGTTCGGGGTTCGCGTAGGAACGGAGCAGGGAGTCGGCGTTACTGTCAGAAGTTTTGACAGTCCGTGACCCGAGCTGCTGAGGGAACGTGCGGCTGCCGAGATTTCCGGCATCGCCCCATCGCCGTACGACGATGCCGGGCACAGCAGGGCGCAGCCCGACGCCGCCGCTTCTCCCGGTTTGCGGGAGCGGCCAGGCCCCAGGGCCGGGGCGTGTCGTACGGCCGGGTGGACCGGGAGTGGGCCGTCATGGGGCAGGCGCCTGCCCGTGGCCCCATCCGATGGACCAGCGTGGTGCGGCGGCCTTCACCCCCCAACGCCCTTCGCATGACGCTGGACGGCCGTCAGCCTCGATGGCCTGCTCGGCCATCGAGGCTGCGGGACCGGCCGGTCATGCATCGTCCCCGTGCCGGTCTGGCAAGCCTCACCCCGGCCCTTTCGGACAGCTTCAGGGACCGACCAGCGCGGTGACGAGCTTGCGTGCCGCTGCCTTGGTCAGCCGCTCCAGCGCCAACAGTCCCCTCTCCACGGCGTGGGCGATCTGGTCACTATGCCGGGTTGCATGGCCTTGTTGGTGCGGAGGACCGGATGCGGTTCGATCGGCAGGCCCCGCTCTTCGGTCTGCGCAGAACTCGGGCACGCCGGGCGGCCGGTCCCACAGTGCCGGTCCCGATCGGCGGCCCGGCAGGCACTGCGTCAGTTGGGCTCTCTGCGTCGGATGCTGCGGGTGAGGCGTGGCTGGACCGGATGAGGGCTCTGCTGCTGCAGTGCCCGCGCCGGATCGTCGCTCTCGTTGCGGTGAACGGGGCGATCGGCTGGGCCGCGTTCGGTAGTTTGACGGAGCAGATGGGCTGGGCCGGGTCACTGCCACCGGCGTCGCGGTCGGCATGGTCGGGCCGTTCGGCCAGTTCGCCTCCCGCCGCCGGGGCACCACGTCACTGGGGCACCACGTCACCGCTGTATGTCACCGCCGCGCTGGGGCCGCTGCCGCCCGGATCAGCCGTCTACCGGGGGCTGCTCGGCTTCGCCCAGGGGCGCGTCGACGCCGGCCCGGCCGAGCTCAGTCGGGACGGCGCCCTGGCGCCGGCGCTCGCCGTCGACGTACACGCGGGACGCGAGCTCGCGCGGCTGTCGCAGCACCTCCCGGTATACGTGGGCCGGGCCGCGCGATGCCGCCCAGCGCACCCGCGGCCACTGACCCGTATTCGTCCCTTTATCCGGGGACACAAGCGCGACAGCAAACCCCAGGAAGCCACGAAAGGTACATTCCACCCCTATGGGAGGGTGCTGCTTCTCGGGCCCTCTGAGCATGAGCGAGGGGTCGGATGCCGGAAGACATGAAGCCTGAAGCGGATCCCGTGGCGCGTGAGCCGTCGCTGACGGACGCGCTGCCGATGGGCGTCCTCGTCGTGCTAGTCGCCGGTGCGCTGCTGCTGTTCGGCCTGGATGCCCTCGACGGGCCGCTGCAGGTCGCGCTGGTCCTGTGCGCGATGTCCGTCGCGCTGGTCGCCATGCCGCATGGGGTGCCGATGGCAGGCGGTGCAGAAGGTCGGCCAGGGAGCACTGGCGTCCATCACCAGTGCGGTGTTCATCCTCCTGGCCGTGGGGGCGCTCATCGGGGTATGGACCCAGTCCGGAACCATTCCGACCCTGGTGTACTACGGCATCCAGGTTCTGTCACCGAGCTGAGATTTCATCTCCGGCTCCGGCAACGCCGTCATCGAGTCGCTCAAAGGCGTCTGGAGTGCCAAGGCCAACGGCTTCTCCATCGACTCCGGCATCGGCGAGATGGACCAACTGCTGTCCCGTGGCGTCATGGACAGCATGCTGCTGATTCTGTGGCTGATCGTCGGCGCTGTGACCTTCGGCGCCCTTCTGGAGGAGTTCGGCCTGATCGGACGCCTGATCGACCCGATGGTCCGTTCGGCGAAGAGCACCGGCCGCCTGTATGTGACGGACTTCGTCCGCGCCTTCGGTCTGAACACAGTCGCCGGTGACCAGTACATCGCACTCGTCCTGCCGTCGAAAGTCTTCCGGATGGAGTTCGCCGAGCGAGGACTCGCGCCCACCAACCTGTCCCGGCTCGCGGCCGACAGCGGAACCGTCACCTCGCCACTCGTGCAGAACCCGGCACCGGCGCGGACCAGTCCACCCCTTCCATCTGACTCCGCATCCGTCCGCCGTACAGCCGTGCCACGAAGGGCCGTGACGTATGTCCGCAAGCGTTGAAGTGAAGTCCCCCGCGGTCAAGCTGTCGCTAATGACGTTGTCGGCGATGGTGGTCGGCTCGATGGTCGGGGCAGGAGTGTTCTCGCTGCCGAGCCGCTTCGCGCAGGAGACCGGTGTCGCGGGGGCGTTGATCGCGTGGGCGATCGCGGGTGCGGGCATGCTGATGCTGGCGTTCGTTTTCCAGTCGCTCGCGGTGCGCCGTCCGGACTTGGACGCCGGTGTGTACGCGTACGCGAAGGCCGGCTTCGGTGAGTACCTCGGCTTCTTTTCGGCCTTCGGCTATTGGGCGAGTGCCTGCGTCGGCAATGTGACGTACTGGGTGCTGATCATGTCGACGATCGGCGCCATCTGGCCCGCGCTCGGGGACGGGGACTCCTTCCTCGCGGTCGTCCTGTCCTCGATCGGGCTGTGGGCGTTCTTCCTGCTGATCAAGCGGGGGGTCAAGGAGGCCGCGGCCATCAACCGGATCGTCACCGTGGCCAAGCTCGTGCCGATCCTGGTGTTCATCGTCCTCGCGCTCTTCTACCTTGACACCGATGTGTTCGCGGACAACTGGGGCGGCGCGGACTACGCCGGTTCCCTGTTCGCACAGATTCGGGGCACGATGCTGGTCACGGTCTTCGTCTTCCTCGGTGTCGAGGGTGCCAGCGTCTACTCGCGGCACGCGAAGCGCCGCGAGGACGTGGGGCGGGCCACCGTCCTGGGGTTCCTGAGCGTCTTCGCGATCTTCGCCTCGGTCACGATCGTGTCGTACGGCATCATGCCGATGGGCGAGATCGCCGAGCTCCGGCAGCCCTCCATGGCAGGCGTCCTGGAGGCTGCGGTCGGCACTTGGGGCAAGGTGTTCGTCAGCGTCGGCCTGATCATCTCGGTCCTCGGCGCCTATTTGGCCTGGACCCTGATGGCCGCCGAGGTGCTGTACGTCGCCGCGAAGGACGACGACATGCCCCGCTTCCTGCGTCGTGCCACCCCGGACGACGTCCCCGTGCCTGCTCTGGTCATGAGCACCGTACTCGTTCAGCTGGTGCTGATCATCACGATGTTCTCCGACGACGCGTTCAACTTCGCGCTCGACCTGACCAGCGCATTGACCCTCATCCCGTTCCTGCTCGCCGCCGCGTTCGCACTGAAGATCTCGCTCGTGCCCGACCCCCTCGCCCAAGGAGAAAGCTCCGCGAGGACTCTCATCGTCGCTCTCCTCGCCACCCTCTACACGGCGTTTCTGCTGTACGCGGCCGGGCTCAGGTTCGTCCTCCTCTCGTTCATCGTCTACGCCCCGGCCACCATCCTGTTCGTCATGGCCCGACGCGAACAGGGGCGACGCCTGTTCTCGCTCGGCGAACTGGCCATCTGCGCCGTATCGATCGCCGGTGGCGCCATGGGCGTGATCGCTCTGGCCGCCGGCTGGATCAGGCTCTGAATCGGCAACCTCGCACCACGTATCTGCGACCCCTCGCCATCACCGGAAAGGGAAACACATGACCAGTGACAGTACGACTGCCAGCCCGCTGGGGGTCTACTCGGAGGTCGGCAGACTCCACAAGGTGCTGGTGTGCGCACCGGGACTGGCGCACCGCAGGCTCACTCCGACCAATGCCGACGACCTGCTCTTCGACGACGTGATGTGGGTGGAGAACGCCCAGCGCGACCACGCCGACTTCGTCAACAAGCTCACCTCCCGCGGGGTTGAGGTCGTCGAGTTGCATGACCTCCTTGCGCAGACCATGACGGTGCCGGGGGCGAGGGAGTGGCTGCTCGACCGCAAGATCGTGGCCAACGAGGCGGGTCTGGGACTGATCGACTCCACGCGAGCGTTCCTGGAAACACTTGAACCCCGTGCACTTGCCCAGTTCCTCATCGGAGGCCTGGCCACCGCCGACCTTCCGGACGAGTTCCGTCCCGGCTACGTCGCTCTGGCCCGTGAGTCGACCGGCATCCGCGAGTACCTGATGCCGCCACTGCCCAACACGCTCTATACCCGCGACACCACCTGCTGGCTCTACGGCGGCCTCACCCTCAACCCCCTCTACTGGCCCGCCCGCCACGACGAGACCCTGCTGATGAAGGCCGTCTACACCTTCCACCCCGACTTCAAGGACGCCACCGTGTGGTGGGGCGACCCTGAACAGAACTGGGGGCAGGCCACCTTCGAGGGCGGCGACATCATGCCCGTGGGTAACGGCGTCGTCCTCATGGGCATGAGTGAACGCACCTCCCGCCAGGCCATCACCCAGGTCGCCGCCGCCCTGTTCGAACAGGGCGCCGCCGAACACGTCGTCGTCGCCGGCATGCCCAAACTCCGCGCTGCCATGCACCTGGACACCGTCTTCACCTTCGCCGACCGCGACATCGTCACCCTCTACCCGCGCATCTTGGACGCCGTCCACACCTTCTCCCTGCGCCCCGGCAGTGGCACCGTCCCCGTCGACATCACCGACGAGGGCTCCGCCGCGTTCACCGACGTCGTCGCCGGCGCGCTCGGCCTGCCGAAGCTGCGGGTGATCGAGACGGGCGGCGACGTGTACGCCTCCGAACGCCAGCAGTGGGACAGCGGCAACAATGCCGTCGCCCTCGAACCCGGCGTCGTGTTCACCTACGACCGGAACACGCAGACCAACGCCCTGCTCCGCAAGGCGGGCGTCGAGGTGATCGAGATTGTCGGCGCCGAGCTCGGCCGCGGCCGCGGCGGCGGCCACTGCATGACCTGCCCCCTGATCCGCGAACCCGTCACCTTCTGACCCCTCAGTGCTGATCGCCCATCAGCCCCACGCCGCATCCACTGGTCAGCGCACGGCCTACGGCAGTTCCTCACCCGCTGCGAACCTGGCCGTGCCATCACCGTGCGCCATGGCTGCTCGACCGCGAGGCGCCGCCCACGTGGGGTTCTATCGGTGCGGGCGGGCGGACCTTCCACCCCCTGTCTCCCATCTCCGCCCGCCCGAAGTCGTGCAGGCGGTGGCAGTAGTGCCAGTGGCGGTCGTGCGGCGCCGGCCCGAACGGCATGCGCACGTAGATCGCCTCGTTCCAGCCCTGCCGGTAGGGCGGCCTGCCTCCAGGTAGGCGGTGCGCACGTCGGCGATCGTCTCGCCCGCTAGGGCAGGGCGGCGTCCGTCCTTGTTGCCCTTGGCCTCGGCGGTCCGCAGTCCGTCGTACGTCAGCTCCCGCTGTAGGTCGCGCTGGAGTTAGCTGGCGGCGGCGAGGGTCTGCACCATGAACTTCACGGTGGACAGCAACTCACCGGTGCGCGGGTGGCGTGCGGTGAGGTCCATGCCGGAGAGCGCGCCGTCGTCGATGCGCAGCGCCACCTGGTCGCGGTGCAGGACGTCGAGCACGTCAAGGATGTGCCCGATGCCGCGTACGAGGCGGAACATCTCGGAGAGCCGATCGTCGGTCGGGGCGTCGCTCACCGGTCCCACCCGGACAGCCCCGCTCACGCCCCGTCGAAAGTTCTGACAGCTATGCCGGTTTCCGGTTCCGTTCCTACTGGAACCCCGATTCCTACGTAGGCGCGTGCACGGTGGCCACGGCGCGAAGGGGCGTCGTATCGCGGGTGAGCCGTCACGGCGTGGCGTCGGTGCCGCCCGGGTCGTTGGGGTGGGGATGGAGTGCGGTGACGGTGAACGTCATCCACGGGCCGAGCGGCAGCGTGCCGAGCACCTTCGCGTGGAGTTCCTCCTCGTCGGAGGCCCGCCAGATGCCGATGCTGCGCAGTTCGCCGACCGGGCGCCACAGCCGCGCCAGGTTCCCGGTGACGGCGAGTTCCCGGGCGCGGACGGCTTCGGCAGCGCGCCGCCGGTCGACCTCGTCCTGGCTGGTTCCCTCGGGGACAGTGGTCGTGATCTCGACCAGGAACTCTCGCATGGTCCTGCTCCGCTCGATGGGGTGTCCGGCGGGAACCGGATCGGCGCGACGGTGATCGCGTCCTGTGGTCGTCATCGTCCGCCCGCCACCAGGCCCGACGCCACGACCGGCTTCCTCGCTGCTGATAGGTACAGCCTCCTACCGGACGTAGGATGGCGGGCGTGGAGTTGCGCCAACTGCGGTACTTCGTGGCGGTGGCCGAGGAGCTGAACTTCGGCCGGGCCGCCGAGCGGCTGCTCATCGCCGGCCCGTCCCTGTCCCAGCAGATCAAGGCGCTCGAGCGCGATCTCGGGGTGCGCCTCTTCGACCGTGACCGCCGTTCGGTGTCGCTCACTCCGGCCGGTTCGGCCCTGCTCCCCCACACCCGCGCGCTGCTGGAACGGGCCGACGACCTCCAGCACCGCGCCCGCCGCCTCTCCGGATCGGATCCCGTACGGCTCGGTTACGTCAACTGGCTGCCTGCAGACCTGACCGCCCGCACCTCCGCCGTGGCCCAGCTGCACATCGACGCGTGGATCGCGCCCTCCCACACCCAGGCCGCCCGGGTCGCCGACGGCAGTCTGGATCTCGCCGTGTGCTGGGTGCGGTCCGAGGATCTGGAGCGGCACGGCCTGGAGGCCCGGCTCATCGGCGCCGACCGGCTCTACGCCGTCGCGGCAGGCGACGACACCGGCGAGGTGGCCGCCGAGGACACCGTCGTCCTCCTCGACGACGACACCACCTCGTGGTCCTCCTGGAACACCTACGCCGAGCAGCTGGCGCGGGACACCGGGGCCGACGCGGTACCCATCCTCGACGGCGGCATCACCGGCCCCGCCTTCTTCGACCACGTACGACGCGGCGGCCGCCCGGTCATCAACTCCCCCAAGGGGCAGACCACCCCGCTGCCGCCCGACCTCGTCCAACGCCCGGTCGTCGCGCCGGAGATCTACTGGACCTGGTCCCTGGTGTGGCGAGCCGGCGAGGTCCGTACCGCCGTACTCGCCGTCGTCGACGCCCTCTGCGACGGAGTCGGCGACCTCGGCATCCACGGCCCGGCCGCCTGGCTGCCCAACGGCGACCCGCACAAGCTCTAGCCGACACCGACGCCAAGGCCGACACGAGGCCTCTTCCCGCACGTCATCCCGCCGACCTGCGCTGGAAGCCCAGGCCTACCAGCTGGGAGGAAGCCGGTCCTGGCCGTCACCCCTCTGACCTTTGACTTCTCCTCCTGAGGCCGCCTACCTTCCAAATAGTCGACCGGTTGGCTAGTAGGAAATCGGTCGTGGAACCAGCACCCATACCGGAGAAGGTCATCATGAGCACCCAGCACCAGAAGGTCGCCGTCATCACCGGGGCGTCACAGGGCATCGGCGCCGGACTGGTCGACGCCTACCGCAAGCTCGGCTACGCCGTCGTCGCCACCTCACGCACCATCGCCCCCGCCGACGACGCGGACATCCTGACCGTCCAGGGCGACATCGCCGACCCCGCGACCGCCGAGCGCGTCATCGCCGCCGGCGTGGAGAGGTTCGGCCGCATCGACACCCTGGTCAACAACGCGGGCGTCTTCGTCGCCAAGCCCTTCACGGACTACACCCAGGACGACTACGCCACCGCGACGGGCGTCAACGTCACCGGCTTCTTCCGCATCACCCAGCTGGCCGTGGAGCGCATGCTCGCCCAGGGCGGCGGCCACATCGTCAACATCACCACCAGCCTGGTCGACAACGCCGACGCCAACGTGCCCTCCGTGCTGGCCTCGCTGACCAAGGGCGGCCTGCAGTCCGCCACCAAGTCCCTCGCCATCGAGTACGCCACCCGCGGCATCCGCACCAACGCCGTCGCCCCGGGCACCATCAAGACCCCCATGCACCCCGAGGAGACCCACGCGGCCCTCGCCGCCCTGCACCCGGTCGGGCGGATGGGCGAGCAGAGCGACATCGTCGACGCCGTGATCTACCTGGAGAACGCGCCGTTCGTCACCGGCGAGATCCTCCACGTCGACGGTGGGATGAGCGCGGGTCACTGACGGTCCCATCGGGCCTGCCGGCCCCATCAGTGCCATCAGTCCCACCTGCGAGGAGAACCCGATGAACAGCACCACAGACACCGCGTCGGTCCTGCGCGGCGTCCTCGACCAATGGAAGGCCGCCCTCGACAGCCACGAACCGCAGAAGGTCGCCTCCCTGTTCACCGAGGACGCGATCTTCCAGGGTCTGCACCCCTACAGCGTGGGCCGCCAGGGCATCGCGGACTACTACGAGTCCCAGCCCCTGGGTCTGACGGCCGCGTACCGGATCGTCGAGACCAGACACCTCGCCGACGATCTCGTACTGGGCTATCTGAACGTGGACTTCTCGTTCTCGGACCGGCCCACGCTCACCGTCAGCCTCGGCGTGGTGCTGAAGCGGACGGAGGACGACTGGTACATCAGCCACTACCAGGTCTCGCGCCTCGACTAGGTGCCTCGTCGCCGTCCACCGAGGCGGTCGTGGGTGTTCCGGACGGTCGGGAACCGTCCGGAACACCCACGCAGTACGTCCTCCGCGTCGGCCGCCGAGCCGAGCATCTCGCAGGCGACGATGTTCTCCTTGTCCGTCGGCCTGTCGGCGTGTTCGGTATGAAGACACCGCCGGGGCCGCGAATGTGACACCCACATCGCTGCCGCGCTCAGTGGCCGTGACGGTTCAGGCGGGCGTGGAGCAGGTTGGGGTCGGTGGCGGTGAGGTAGGCGGCGCTGGGCACGTAGACGTCCTTGCCGCGGATCGCCACGGAGGTGGGGTCCTGCAGTCCGTCGGAGGAGTCCAGGACGGTGGTGTGCGTGCCGTCGTCCGCGATGCGCACGACCGTGTCGGGCCCGTTGAGCGCTGCGAGGATCTCGTTGCCCCTGCCGGTGAAGGCGAAGTCGTCGATGCTCTCAAGTCCTGTGGCCCTGACGGTCGGTGTGCTCGCGCGGTGGCCGCCGCGGAGGGGGAAGCTCAGCACGGTGCCCTGGTCGAGGTTGGTCACCCACAGCGCGCCTTCGTGCACGCGTGCGCCATTGGCTCCGAGGAATCCCTGTGCGGCGAGTTCCGGTGCGGTCGACCATGCCGTCGCTCGTCCGCCGTTCACGGGGACCCGCCATACGGTGCCGAGGACTGAATCCGTGATGTAGAAGGCTCGGGAGCGGGGATCGAAGGCGAGGCCGTTGGGCAGGCCGTCGGCGGGGAGGGCGGCTATGCGTTCCGGTGTCTTGCGCCCCGGCTTCAGCCGCCACAGGCCGGTCAGGTCCGCGGTCCCGGTGGCGTAGAGGACGTACAGAGTCCCGTCATCGGTACGGACGAGCCCGGTGGTCAGGGGGAAGCCGAGCACCGGGGTGTGGACGCCGCCGTCGGAGGGAGCCGGCAGGGTTGCCAGGACCTGCGTCGCGCCACCCCGGTCGATGCGCGCCACTTGGCGGGCGGCGGCGAAGGTGACGTCCACGGAGCCGTTCGGTTCGATGACGGCGTTCTCCGGCAGCTGCCCCTGGGCCAGGTCGAAGTGGGTGACGATCCGAGCCTGGGACAGCGGTGCGTTGGCGGCCACCGCCTCCGTCGCCGTGACGACCGTCATGAGGGAAAGGCCAGCCGCAGCGGCGGCAAGAACAGCGCTTTTGAGGTTCTTCTTCATGATTCCTTCTGGTTTTCGGGCATGACAAGGAACGCAGCGACGAAAGTGTTTCTGCGCGGGGCGGTTGAGGCCGGATCAGAAAAGGGTTCTCCGGCGTGAAATCACCTGGGAGCTGGACCCGCTGCCGGAACCGGAGTCCGCGGTGCGGGCACGGAATGCGCGGTGCGGGAAAGAAGGTCGAGCGCGTGGGCGGAGGCCGAGCCGGGCGTCGCGGTGACCATGACGATCCGCTGGTCCGATTCGGCCTGGAGGGTCTGCTGGGTCACCTCGATCGAGCCCACCAACGGATGCCGCATGGTGTAGACCGCGACCGGGCTGGAACGAACGCGGTGGTCGGCCCACAGTGATTCGAATTCATGGCTCTTCAGCAGGAGATGACCGACGAGTGAGGCCATTTTCGGGTCGTCCGGATGACGGCCGGCCGCAAGACGCACCGTTCCGACCACATCGCGTGCCTTCTGCTGCCAGTCGGTGTACAGATCTCGCGTATGGCCGTCGCAGAAAACCAGCTCCGCCATGTTCGGCCGATCCGCGGGTCGGTCCGGGCTCTCCGGGTCGAGATGCCCCGCGAACAGCAGATGTCCCGTCCGGTTCCAGGCCAGGACGTCACAGCGGCGGCCGAGGACGACCACGGGCACATCGGTCAGGGTCGTCACCAACTGACGAACCGACGCCGTCACCTGCTCGGGCGGCACCCTGCGTGGCTTCGCCGGGCGGCGCTGCGCCATGGCGAGATCGTGCAGGTGGAGGCGGTCGGCGTCGTCCAGATCCAGGGCCTGGGCAATCGCGTCGAGGACCTCCGGTGAGGCGTTCGAGGAGTGCCCCTGTTCGAGCCTGGTGTAGTACGAGGAACTCACACCGGCCAGGAGCGCCAGCTCCTCGCGCCGCAGACCGGGCACCCGCCGTCGTTCCCCGTACGTGGGGAGCCCCACGTCGTCCGGCCGCACCTGGGACCGGCGTTTCTGCAGAAACTCCCCGAGGGGCCGCTTTCCGTTCATGGCTCATAGTCTGCGGCGCCGCTTCAGGACCAACCATCCCCTGCCGTGGATAGGCAGGGGGTGGTGAGGCAGGGGGTGGTGAGGCAGCCGCCTCGACCGACGGACTCACGACCGGAGGAGGACAACTGACCATGGCGAGGATCGTCGTACTCGGTGGCGCGCTCGGCGGACTGCAGACAGCGTTGCTTCTCGCTCAGGACGGCCACGAGGTGACCGTCCTGGAACGCGATCCGCAGCCCCCGCCGGCCGACGCGGAACCCGCGTGGTCGCAGTGGCCTCGCCCCGGGATCGCCCAGCTGCGCCAGACGCACCAGCCGCTCGCGCGATGGCTGCAGCTCGCCGAGGCCCATCTCCCGGACCTGGTACGGGAGATGACGGAGGCGGGGGCCGTCCGGATGAACGTGCTGGCGCCCGAGCCGGGCTTTCGTGGTCCGCTGTTGGACGGGGACGAGCGGTTCGACACCCTCGCCGCCCGGCGTTCCCTGCTCGAATCAGCGGTGACTCGCGTCGCCGAGAGGGCGGGCATCCGGATCCTGCGGGGCACTATCTGCCGGGGACTGCGCAGTTCGCCGGGCCCGCGGACCCCGTACGGTGGCGCGTCCGGCGATCGCGTTCCCCAGGTCACCGGAGTGGAGACCGACGCGGGCTTCACGGCGGCCGATCTGGTGGTCGACTGCACCGGGCGCAGGTCCCAACTCCCCTCCTGGCTCCGGGAGATAGGCGTGCCGTGTCCGGTCGACGAGTCCGGCCGGCGCGGCTTCACCTACTACAGCCAGTACTTCCGGTCCGCCGACGGCGCGATGCCGACGGACCGGTTTCCCCTGGTGGTGGAGCACGGATCGCTCGGCCTCCTGCGCATCCCGGCGGACCACGGCACGTATTCGCTCTGTCTCATCGGCCGCAGCGACGACCAGCAGTTGCGGCGGGCGCTGCGGCACGAACGCCCCTGGTCCGCCGCCGTGCGTCTGTTCCCCGGCGCGGACCGCTGGCTCGACGGGCAGCCCGTCACCGACGGCATCCAGATCATGGCCGGCCTCACGGACCGCAAACGGCCCCTGTACGACACCCAACAGCCCCTCGTCACCGGGCTGGTGGCCGTCGGGGACGCCTGGGCCATCACCACGCCGACCGTGGGACGCGGGCTGGCCATGAGCCTGCAGCACAGCCTGCTCCTGCGGGACGCCCTGCGGCGGACCGGCACCGACCACCCCGTCGAACTTGTCACCCAGTTCGCCGAGGCGACCAGGGACAGCCTCGGACGGACCTACGAGCAGACCGCCGCCTACACCCGCCACCGCCTCGCCGAGATGGACGCGCACACGGCCGGGACCCCCTACCGGAACCCGGATTGGAGCCGCGCCAGAGCACTCGCTCTGCTCGCCCGGCGCGACACCGACGCACTGCGCGCGGAACGAGCGGCCGCCCACCTCCTGCCCGGCGCCCGCGAGGCGCTTCGCGCTCCGGCCCTCGCCGACGCGGTCGCCCGGCTTGTCCCCGAGGTGGAGCGGCGCATGCCACCCGGCCCCTCACGGGCAGACCTCCTCAGGGCCGTCGAAGGATGAGGGACCCCTCCGTCCTCACCGGGTCGAGGTCGGCCCTCGTGCGGCCGGGCTTCCCGACAATCCGGTGGCGGCACCGTCCGGCGGCGGTGACCATCACGGCATGGGCATCTTCCTGGAGACCGACCGGCTCGTGCTGCGGCCGTTCTCCGCCGCCGACGTCGACCAGCTGCTCGCGCTGGACGGCGATCCCGACGTCATGCGTTTCATCAACGGTGGCCGGCCGGTGAGCCGCGAGGAGATCCGGACGAAGACCCTGCCGCGGCTCCTCCACGACCACCCCTGCCTCGGGACTCGTGGCTACTGGGCCACCGAGGAGAAGGCCGCCGGGCTGTTCCTGGGCTGGTTCGAGTTCAGGCCGCTGGACGAGGACAGCCCGGCCGTGGTCGAACTCGGCTACCGGCTCAACAAGGCCGCCTGGGGCCACGGTTACGCCACCGAGGGTTCGCGGGCCCTCATCGACAAGGGCTTCACCGACCTCGGAGTCGAGCGGGTCACCGCGAACACCATGACGGTCAACACGGGATCCCGGCGGGTGATGGAGAAGGCGGGACTGTCCTTCGTCCGCACCTTCACCCAGGACTGGCCGGACGCCCTCGCGGGCTCCGAGCACGGCGAGGTCGAGTACGAACTCACCCGGGCCGAGTGGCAGAGACAGCGGTAGGCGGCCGTGGGCCGTGGCGGGGCGGCCGTGGACCACGGCCGCCCACCGCCCGGCTACGGCTTGACGCCCACCCCGGTCCACAGGCTGACCTCGGCGTCCGTCGGCCGGTGCTCCGTGGCAGCGTTGTCATCCTGTGCGTCCGGGCGCCAGCGGTGGCCGACGGTGATGCCGGGGTCGAGGAGGTCGAGGCCGTCGAAGAAGCGGGCGACGTCCTTCTGGGAGCGGAACTGCACGGGGGTACCGGCGCCGGTGTAGATCGCGGTGACCTTCTCCCAGGTGGACGGGTCGAAGTCGGGCGTGCAGTGGCTGAGGGCCAGGGCGCTGCCGGAGGGCAGGGCGTCCAGCAGGCGGCCGACGATCCCGTACGGGCCCTGGGCGTCGGTGACGAAGTGCATGAGGGCGTTCAGGGACAGCGCCACGGGTTGGTCCAGGTCCAGTACCTCGGCCAACTCGGGGGCGTTCAGGAGCGATTCGGGGTCGTTGGCGTCCGCCTCGATGTACGTGGTGCGGCCCTGGGGCGTGCTGCGCATCAGGCGCTCGGCGTACTTGAGGACGAGGGGGTCGTTGTCGGCGTAGACCACCCTGGCCTCGGGGACCACGGTCTGGGCGACCTGGTGGAGGTTCGGCTCGGTGGGGATGCCGGTGCCGATGTCGAGCCACTGGCGGATGCCGTGCTCCCGTGCGAGGACCCTGGTGGCCCGGTGCATGAAGGCCCGGTTCTCGCGGGCGCACACGAAGATGCCGGGGTAGGCCGCCGCGACCGTCTCCGCCGCCTTCTTGTCGATGTCGAAGTGGTCCTTGCCGCCCAGGTAGTAGTCGTACATACGGGCGGAGTGCGGCCTGCTGGTGTCGATGTCCCGCGCGGCCTGGGAGTTGCTCATTCTTGCCCCTTCAGTGGTGTACGTCGGTGTGCCGGGCGGGTCGAAGCCAGGATCGGCCCGGGTTCTTCCCGTTCGTGGTGCGGTTCAGCCGGCCGCCAGGTGATCGGCGAGGCCCTTCTTGACGCCGGCGACGAACGCGGCGATCTCCTGCGGTGTGTAGATCAGCGCGGGACCGGCGGGATCGGTCGACTGCCGCAACGCCACGCGGCCGTCGGCGAGTTGCTTCGTCTCCACGCACTGCCCCCCGTTGGGGCCGCTCCACGGACGTTCCCAGCCCTGCTCGCCGAGTTCCGACGCGGGCATTCCGTTGTACACACTTCCGTCGGTGGTCATGAGTACTCCTTGCGCATGCGGTTCAACAGGGCCTTGCTGTCCGCGGACGAGGTGAGCAAGGACATCCGGTTGTGCGCCTCCAGATGACCGGCGACATCGGAGCGCTGGTCCAGGTACACGGAGGCGGAGAGGATCTCGCTGTAGACGATGTCCGGCAGTTCCCGCTCCTCGAACCGGAAGTAGGTGAAGGGCGCACAGGCGCCGACGTGGGCCCCGGCGGTGAACGGCACGACGTCGACGCTCACATGGTCCAGCTCCGAGACCTCCAGGAGCCGCTCGATCTGCTCCCGCATCACCTCGGCACCGCCCACCATCCGGTGCAGTACGGTCTCCTCCATCACGACCCATAACGTGGGCGCGTCGGGTCTCTCCAGCAGGCCCTGCCGGCGCAGCCGCAGATCGACCCGCCGCCCCAGGTCCTCGTCGCTCTCGTTGGGGAAGCCCCCGCGCAGCACGGCTCGCGCGTAGTCGTACGTCTGCAGCAGCCCGGTGACGTAGTGCGGCTCATAGGTGCGCAGCGTCTTGGCGCCGGTCTCCAGGCTCACGTACGCGCTGAACCAGTCGGGCACCACATCGCGGTACGCGTGCCACCAGCCGGGCTCGTTGGCCCGCTCGGCCAGGGTGACGAACTCGTCGACCTCCTGTTGCGCTGCCCCGTAGGTCTGCAGCAGTTTCTCCACGTAGAGGGTCTTGAGCGCGACCTCCGCCTTCTCCAGCCTGCGGATGGTCAGCGGCTTCACGTGCAGGGCCTTCGCCGCGTCCTCCAGCGACACCCCCGCGGCCTGCCGCAGTTCCTGCAGTCGCTTGCCCAGGATCATGCGGAGAACAGTGGGTGCACTGGTGCCGACGCCCGAACGAGCTTCGCTCACGCCCTACCTCCTGAGGAACTGTCACCAGTAGGAGTCTGACAGTGACTTGCTGATGTCACCAGACGGATACCTCCTTCCTGAAATTATCAGGGAGACGGTTGCAGCGTGAACTGAGCTACCACCATAGTTAGTTCTGTGAGCGATCCCAGCGAACGCGCGCGCACCACCGTCAACACCCGCCACGCCCCGTGGAGTTGGCGAACCCCAGCGTTCGGACCGCAGGCCGCCGGAACACCCCGCCGGACGGACCCGAAGGTCGTGATCCCCAACTCCCCCAGCGCTCCTCCTTGTTGGAAGGCAATCACCGTGTCCCCCCACACGACCCCCTCCCTTCGGCCCTTAGGTTCCACGAGCCCGGACACAGCCCACTGGCTCGAACTCCCGGCACACCGGACCAGCGTCAAGGTCGCCCGCAACACGATGGGCGAGCGGCTCACCGCGTGGCGCCTGCCCGACGAGTTGCGTGCGGACGCCGTACTGCTCGTGTCCGAGCTGGCCACGAACGCCGTACTGCACACGGTCAGTACGCGGATTCTGTGCGGCGTCGGCCTCATGACCGAGGGGAGCCTGCGCCTGGAGGTGCACGACCAGGACCGCACGGGCCGCCTGCTCCCCCGATGCGATCCGGGCCCCGACGACGAGAACGGCCGCGGGCTGCTCCTCGTGCAGCACATAGCCGACACCTGGGGAGTCGACCGCTCCGCGCTCACTGGGGGCAACGCGGTCTGGGCAACCCTGACCGACAAGGTCTGAACCCGCGGCCTGCCCCCTGTCGGAAGCGCGCCCCAAGGTCCGCACAGCCCGCGACATTTCATATGCGGTCAGTAACCACTGTGACGCCTGTGGCTCCTGATCACGCTGTCGGAGTGGTGGCGCGCGCCGAGGCGCCGTGCCCCGCGCCCTGATTTCCCGGCCAATTCCGTGACGTCTTCGCCGGACAACCACTGCTGTGTTGGGAGATGGTGAAGGCAGACGAGAACGGCACCGGAGGAAACGGTGGGCACGATAGAACAGGGGACAGTCGGCACAGGGAACGGCGTGCCGCGTAAACGGGCGAAAGCGGTGCCTGCAATGAGCGCAGCCGGAATTCCCGTGTCCGACGACGACGAGCGGGTCCGCGGGCCGTTACGGCCGAGCGCGCTGCTGGACGTGCTGGGCGTGGCCTCGGTGGTGCTGGACACCGAGGGACGCGTCGTGCTGTGGAGCCCGCAGGCCGAGGAACTGTTCGGCTACACGGCGCAGGAGGCGCTGGGCGAGTACGCGGCCCGGCTGATGGTGCACGAGCAGCACCTCGACCTGGCCGTGAAGCTGTTCACCGACGTCATGGACACCGGTCGCGGCTGGGCCGGCGGTTTTCCCGTCCGGCACAAGGACGGCACGACGCGGCTCGTGGAGTTCCGGAACATGCGGCTCCTGGACGACCGCGGTGGCGTCTACGCCCTGGGGCTCGCGGCCGATCAGTCGACCGTGCACCGCCTCGAACGGGATGTCGCGCTGTCCGTGCAGATGGTCTCGCAGTCCCCCATCGGTCTTGCGGTCCTGGACAGGGACCTGCGGTACGTGTCGGTCAACCCGGCCCTGGAGCGGATCAACGGGATCTCCTCCGCGGAGCACGTCGGCCGGACGATCCGCGAGGCTCTGCCGTTCCTGGACGCCGAGGCCATAGAGTCCGCGGCTCGCCAGGTCCTGGACACTGGTGTCCCACTCCTCGAACAGTCCACGATCGGCCGGACCCCGGCCGATCCGAACGAGGATCACGCCTGGTCGGCCTCGTACTACCGGCTGGAGGACTCCCTCCAGACCGTGCTGGGGGTCGCCGTCTCGGTCGTCGACGTCACCGAACGGCACCGCTCGGCGATCGAGGCGGAGACCGCGCGACGACGCCTCACGGTCATCGCCGACGCCTCGGCCCGTATCGGCACCACGCTGGAGCTGGACCGCACCGCCTGTGAACTGGCCGATGTCGCCGTCCCGGAACTCGCCGACATCGCGTCCGTGGATCTGCTGGAGGCGGTGGTGGAAGGCCGCCGCAGCGACCTCGGCCCCACGGAGCCCACCCTGATCCGCACTCTGGCCGTGCGGACCGATCACGCCGCCACCGACGGCCCCGACGAGGCCGCGCCTCGCGGACAGGTGACCCGGTACGGCTCCGACCGTCTCGTCACCCAGTGCATACGCACGGGCAGCCCGGTCATGGTGTCGCAGGTGAAGGACGACGACCTGCTCCGTATCGCCCAGGATCCCCAGGCTGCCGTGCTCCTGGGCCGGGCGGGCGTCCACTCGTACCTGGCGGTGCCGTTGGTCGCGCGCGGCGAGGTGCTCGGCGCCCTGGATCTCAAGCGGACCCGCAACCCGCTGCCCTTCAGCAACGACGACCTCGTACTGGCCCGGGAGTTGGCCGCCCGTGCGGCCGTGCAGATCGACAACGCCCGCTGGTACCAGAACGCCCGCAACACCGCCGTCGCCCTGCAGCGCAGCCTGCTGCCCAGCCACCCCCGCATGACCACCGGTCTGGAGGTCGCCTCCCGCTACCAGCCCGCGGGGGCGGCCGGTGAGGTGGGCGGCGACTGGTTCGACGTCCTCCCCCTGGACGGCGACAAGACCGCGCTCGTCGTGGGCGACGTGATGGGCAGCGGCATCAACGCGGCGGCGACCATGGGCCGGCTGCGCACCGCGACGAGCACCCTGGCCTCGCTCGACCTCGATCCCGCCCGGCTCCTCGAACACCTCGACAAGACCACCGGGGGCCTGGACGAGTCCATCGCCACCTGTGTGTACGCCGTCTACGACCCCCACCGGCACCAGTGCAGGATCGCCAACGCCGGGCACCTGCCGCCGGCCCGAATCCGCGCGGGGCATCCTCCCGAACTGCTCGACCTGCCCACCGGGGCACCGCTGGGCGTGGGCGGCGTCGCCTTCTCCACGACCACCGTCGATCTCGATCCCGGTGACCAGCTCGTGTTCTACACCGACGGGCTCGTCGAAACGCGCCAGCACGACCTCGACGACCGTCTGAACACGTTCCTGGGCCTCCTCGACGACCCCACGCGCCCCCTGGAGGACGTCTGCGACCTCCTCTTGAGCACCCTGCACCACCCCGACAACCACGACGACGTGGCCCTGCTCATCGCCCGCGCCCAGCCACAGGCGTAAGGATCCCCCACTCGTGACCAGCCTCGCCCAGCTGCGCAGGACGGCGCTTTCGCTCCCCGGGACGGCGGAGCGACCCACCGGCTCCGGCACGAAGTCGTTCACCGTGCGCGACAAGCGGTTCGCCTCGATGAGCGAGGACGACCACGTGCAGCTGCACCTGCCAGCGGGGGAAGCGGACGAGGTCCTTGCCGCGCACCCGACCGCCGAACGGCTGACCCGCGGCGCGACGCCCGTCGGTGTACGGCTCCCGATCCGGGACATCAACGGTCAACAGCTCAACCACTGGGTACGTCGCGCCTGGCTCGCGCACGCGCCCAAGCGACTGGCGGCACAGGCACAGGCCGCGGAGACGGCGGCCGCCGGTGAGGTCGGTGACCTGCCCAGGGCCATCGGAGGTCCCGCCACCCGGGCGCTCTCCCATGCGGGCATCACCACGCTCGCCCAGGTCGCCGAGGTGAGCGAGGCCGAGCTGCTGGCCATGCACGGAGTCGGCCCGAAGGCGGTTCGCCTGCTCGGGGAGGCACTCATCGCGACGGGACACCGCCCCAAGGGCTGACGCGGCGGCTGCCCTCCGGGCAAGGGGCGGTGCGCGGCGAGTACGCGGGCTCAGGGCTCGATGACGAGGCGTTCGACGAGGCCCTCGCGCAGCGTGAACCGGCAGCGCGGATCGACGGTGCCGCCGGGGAAGTCGCCTTCGAGGTGCCGGGCGACGATGAAGTGGTCCGCGTCGGTCTGCCGGGCGCCGGTGAGCCGGACGGTGAAGGTGAATTCGGCGGCGGCCCGGCCCAGCCGTCCCTCGATCGCCGCGGCGCCCTCGTAGGTGTGGCCGTCGTCGACCACCGTGGCGACGCCGGTGAACGCCGTGACCGTGGTGGCGGTGGCGTGGTCGCGGCTCGGTCGCCACCAGGCCGGTGGTCTCGGGTGGGCGCGGCATGCCTCGTCCTCACCTGCCGGACGCCTCAGCTCGTGAACATCGCGGTCCCGTTCACCCACGTCCCGGTGACCGCTCCGGCCCGCTCCGAGGCGAGGAACGCGGCCAGTTCCGCGACCTCCCGCAGCCGCGGCGACGCCGGGAGCATCCGCAGGCCGTCCAGCATGTCGAGGATGCCCCGCAGTGCCTCGGGGCTCGCCATCTCGGGGTTCACGGCTCCGAGCTTCTCCGGTGTCAGGGTCTCCGGCACTCCGGCCACCCACAGCCCGAGCGCCCGTACGCCCTTCGGGCCGAGCTCATGTGCCAGCGCGCGGATCAGCGTGTCGATCGCCGCGTCCGCCGGACACGTACCGCCCATCATCGGACTGGCGTGCGCGGAGCCGCTGTTGAGGGCGAGGATCACGCCGGAGCCCTGCTCCGCCATGCGGCGGCCCGCGGCGCGGGCGGTGATGAAGTTGGTGGTGATACCGGTGGTCACCGGGGCGGTGTAGTCGGCCACCGACATGTCCACCACGGGCGTGCCCTGTACGTCGTTGCGGGTGATGAGGTTGAACGAGATGTCGACCGAGCCCGCCTCCGCCAGCACGGTGTCGGCGTGCTCCTCCACCGACCGCTCGTCGAGCGCGTCGACCACGGCCGTGTGCGCCCGGCCGCCTGCCGCCTCGATGTCCTTTGCCACCGCTTCCAGCTTGGCGGCCGTCCGCCCGGCGAGGAAGACACGGGCTCCCTCGCGGGCGTAGGTGCGGGCGACGGCACCGCCGATGTTCCCGCCGGCGCCGTAGATGATCGCGTTCTTGTCCTGCAGCAGCATGATGGCTCCTGGTCCGCAGCTGTCGTGATCCGAAGATGTCGGCCATACAGACGCACGGCGGGCGCGTCAGTCATCGCTCCTGTTCGGAAATTTTCAGCGGCAGCCCAAAAGCCGGCAGCAGGTGTGGCTCGAACGTGGTGATCTCCGCGATGCGACCGTTCTCGATGCGCAGGACGTCCAGTGTCTGCGCGCGGTAGACGGTCGTCCCCGGCCGCTGGACGTAACCGCCCACCGCCGGGAGCCCGTTGGCCCACGTCGGCAGGTGCCGCCACTTGCCGAAGTACATCGGGGAGGCCGGGTCGAGGGTCTGGCCGACGAAGGCGAGAATCGCCTCGCGTCCGACGAACCAGAACGGGTTCGGCGGCATGGTGAGCTTGGCGTCGGCGGCCAGCAGTTCCGCCATCGCGGTCAGATCGAGCCGCTCGGCCGCCTCCCGGTAGCGCTCGACCACCTCGCGCTCCTCGCGGGTCGGCGCGGCCGCCGGGGCCCATTCCGTACGACGGCCCGCGGGGAGGTGCTCGCGCAGTGCGGGCCGGGCGCGCTGCAGGGCGCTGTTGACGGAGGCAGTGGACAGCTCCAGCAGCCCGGCCGTCTCCGTGGCCGGCAGGCCCACCACGTCCCGCAGGATCAGCACCGCCCGCTGCCTCGGCGGCAGATGCTGCAGCGCGGCGAGGAAGACCAGTTCGACCATCTCCCGCGACAGCGCCTGCGACTCGGGGCCCGCCTCCTCGGCGGGGATGTCGGCGAGCAGCTCGTCGGGGTACGGCTGCAGCCACTCGATCCGTGTCGGCGGTTCGCCCTTGCCGTGCTCCATGCCGGGCAGCCGCTCGTACGGGTGCGGGGTGCGCCGGTGGCGGCGCAGGTGGTCCAGGCAGGTGTTGGTGGCGATGCGGTACAGCCAGGTGCGCATGCCCGCCCGGCCCTCGTACGCCTCCCGGCTCCGCCAGGCCTTCAGGAACGTCTCCTGGACCAGGTCCTCGGCCTCGTCGTACGAGCCGGTCATGCGGTAGCAGTGCACCTGCAGTTCTCGGCGGTACGGCTCCAGGAGGTCGGCGAAGCCGGAGTCGGTGTCGGTCTGCTGCGGCACGACGGAGCCTTTCGGGCGGCGGCTCGGGCTGATGCGCCGTCATTGTGCCAGCCGGGAGGCGCCGCCACGCGGATCGGGCCGTGGTGCCCTCCGCACGTCTCGACGCGCCCGCCGCCTGCCGCGGTCCCACGGAGGCGGCTGAACGCATGGACGGGTACGTCGCCACCGGGGGCGTTGTCAGTGGTGGCAGGCAAGATGACGGGCATGACAACACCAGCTGCAGTGATCGTGGATGCCGCCGCCTACGCGCAGGCGGTCGAGGACGCGGTGAAGGCTTCGGCCGCCTACTACGCGGGCGGCACCTCGGTGCTGGACGACGACTCCTACGACCGGTTGGTGCGCGGTATCGCGGCGTGGGAGGCCGGCCACCCGGACGAGGTGCTGCCCGATTCCCCGACGGGGAAGGTCGCCGGCGGCGCGGTGGAGGGGGATGTGCCGCACACGGTGGCGATGCTGAGCCTGGACAACGTGTTCTCGGCCGAGGACTTCACCGCCTGGACGGCGTCGCTGGCCCGGCGCATCGGCCACGAGGCGGAGCGGTTCAGTGTCGAGCCGAAGCTGGACGGTCTGGCGATCGCGGCCCGCTACACACGCGGGCGTCTGGACCGGTTGATCACCCGGGGCGACGGGACGGCCGGGGAGGACGTGTCGCACGCGATCGGCACCATCGAGGGCCTGCCGCAGGAGCTGGCCGAGCCGGTGACCGTGGAGGTGCGCGGTGAAGTCCTGATGACCACCGCCCAGTTCGAGCACGCCAACGAGGTGCGCACCGCGCACGGCGGGCAGCCGTTCGCGAACCCGCGCGGCGCCTCGGCGGGCACGCTGCGCGCCAAGGAGCGTGCCTACACGGTGCCGATGACGTTCTTCGGCTACGGCCTGCTGCCTCTCGCCGGCACCGGGGCGGAGCTCGCGGAGCGGCTGGGTGAGAGCGCGCACAGCGACCTCATGGTGCGGGCCGCCGGGCTCGGGGTGAACACCACCGCCACGACCGCCGTGCCCGGCGTGACCGCAGAGACGGCCGAGCAGGTACTGGACCGGGTGCGGGAGATCGCCGCGCTGCGGGCCGAGTTGCCGTTCGGGATCGACGGCATCGTCATTAAGGCGGACCTGGCCGCCGACCAACAGGCAGCCGGTTCGGGTTCGCGCGCCCCGCGCTGGGCGATCGCCTACAAACTGCCCGCCGTCGAGAAGATCACCCGGCTGCTGGAGGTGGAGTGGAACGTCGGCCGCACCGGCATCGTCGCCCCGCGCGCGGTGCTGGAGCCCGTGGAGATCGACGGCGCCACCATCACGTACGCCACCCTGCACAACCCGGCCGACATCACCCGCCGCGATCTGCGCCTGGGTGACCACGTCATGGTTCACCGCGCCGGTGACGTCATCCCGCGTATCGAGGCCCCGGTCGCCCATCTGCGCACCGGTGCCGAACAGGCCATCGTCTTCCCCGAGGTGTGCCCGCGCTGCGGGGCCGGCATCGACACCAGCGAACAGCGCTGGCGCTGTGAGAACGGCCGCAACTGCCACCTGGTCGCCGCCCTCTCGTACGCCGCCGGTCGGGACCAGCTCGACATCGAAGGCCTGGGCCACACGCGGGTCGTCCAGCTCGTCGAGGCGGAGCTGGTCAAGGACCTCGCCGACCTGTTCTCCCTCACCCGCGACCAGTTGCTCAGTCTGGAGCGCATGGGCGAGACCAGCACCGACAACCTGCTTGCCGCGCTCGACACAGCCAAGGGGAGACCGCTGTCCCGGGTGCTGTGCGCGCTCGGGGTCCGTGGCACCGGCCGGTCCATGTCCCGGCGTATCGCCCGGTACTTCGCCACGATGGACCACCTTCGCGCGGCCGACGCCGAAACGATGCAGCAGGTCGAGGGCATCGGCACCGAGAAGGCCCCGTCGATCGTCGCCGAACTGGCCGAACTGGCCCCGCTGATCGACAAACTCGCTGCGGCCGGGGTGAACATGACCGAGCCCGGCGCCACCCCGCCCCAGCCGGCCGCGGAGAGCAGCGAGGACAACGGCGAGGGGAGCGTCGAGGCGAAGGGCGAGGAGAGGGGTACGGGCGAGGCGGCCGGTCCGCTCGCGGGGATGACCGTGGTCGTCACCGGTGCGATGACCGGGCCGCTGGAGAAGCTGAGCCGCAACCAGATGAACGAGCTCATCGAACGCGCCGGGGGCCGCTCCTCCTCCAGCGTCTCCAAGAAGACCACTATGGTCGTCGCCGGTGAGGGCGCCGGATCCAAGCGTGCCAAGGCCGAATCCCTCGGCGTCAGGCTGGCCACGCCCGACGAGTTCGCCGCCCTCGTCAACGACTTCGTCGACTGATTCCACCCCCGAGCGGTGGGACCGATGAGTTTCTCCCGCCGAGGTCGTCCTACACCCGATGGGCGTCGACGATCGACGGGCGATCGACGAGGAGGAGATGTTCACCATGGACGGATCGGTACGGCAGGAAGCCTTGGAGAGGCTGGACGTTCTGGCGGGCGAGTGGGTGGTTGAGGCCGACTTTCCCGGCCTGGACACGCCTGCCGCGCGCAGTGTGTTCGAGTGGACCCTGGACGGACGGTTCCTGGTCCAGCGCACCGAGATCCCGGTGGCCGAGGCTCCGGACAGCATGGCGATCATCGCGGCCGACCCGGAGACGGGCGCGTACACACAGCACTACTTCGACTCGCGGGGTGTCGCCCGGTTGTACGCGATGAGCTTTGCCGGCGGTGTATGGCGACTGCTGCGCGAGACGCCGGACTTCTCGCCGCTGGACTTCCGGCAGCGGTTCACCGGACAGGTCAGCGAGGACGGCACCATCATCCGCGGCAGCTGGGAGACTTCGTACGACGACTCGACCACCTGGGAGCACGACTTCACACTCACCTACCGCAGGAGTGGTTGAGATGACGGTCAGCGGATCACCGGGCGAGGACGCACGGGACATCGTCGACGCGAACAGGTACATGGTGCTGGCCACCGCCGACCAGGCGGGGATGCCGTGGAGTTCCCCGGTGTACTTCGCCCATCGGGGACACCGCGAGTTCTTCTGGGTCTCCTCGCCGCAGGCCACTCACTCACGCAACATCGCGGTACGCCCTCAGGTGGGCATCGTGGTCTTCGACTCCTCGGTGGCGATCGCACCGGGCAAGGCGTGTACATGTCCGCCGTCGCTGCCGCGGTGGACGCGGCGGATGCGGAGGAGGCGCTGGCAGTCTTCTCCCGCCGGTCGGTCACGCACGGTGGCCGGGTATGGACGGCGGAGGACATCCAGGACGCGCGAGGCGTATCCGGTGTCGCCCTCTACCGCGCGGTCGCCGATGAGCATTCGGTGCTGGCCAAGGACGGACAGCCGGATCATCGCGTGCCCGTCCGGCTCACCGACTGATCGATTGCGGCAGGTTCAGGGCTCGAACCTGATGCCTGCGGCGACCGGAAGGTGGTCGCTGCCGGTGGCGGGCAGGGTGCGGATGTCGGTGATCACCATCGAGCGGGCCATGACGTGGTCGATCCGGGAGACGGGGAAGGTCGCGGGCCAGCTGAAGGCGAAGTGTCGCCCTGCCGAGTCCATCTGCTCGGTGACCGGGTCCAGCCCGCGGTCGTCCACCGTGCTGTTGAGGTCGCCGAGCAGGAGGACCTTGGTCAGCTTCTCGGCGGCGAGGGCCTCGCCCAGCAGGCCGGCGCTCTCGTCCCGCCAACCGGAACTGAGGCCGTTCCATCGGATGCGGACCGAGGGCAAGTGGGCGACGTACACCGCGATATCGCCCTGCGGCGTGCGTGCCGTGGTCCGCAGGCCGCGGTTCCAGCCTTCCGGGATCCCCTCCGGTTTGATGTCCACCGGCCGGACGTCCGACAGCGGATACCTCGACCAGAGTCCGACGGTTCCTTCGACCGCGTGGTGGGGGTAGTCCGCTGCCAGGGCCGACTCGTAGGCCGGAAGTGCGGAGGGCGTCAGCTCTTCCAGAGCGACGACATCAGGTGCGGCCTCGATCAGGTCGCTCACGGTGCCCTCGGGGTCGCTGTTCTCGTCGCTGACGTTGTGCTGGACCGCCACGATGTCGTGCGCGCCGCGGTCCTCGTCGGCCAGCGCCGACCCGCCGAAGAGGCTCCCCCAGACCGCCACGGGCAACAGCAGGGCCACCAGCGCGAGGGCCGAGCGGCGCAGCAGCGCCAGTACGAGCAGCAACGGAACGGCCAGGCCGAGCCATGGCAGAAACGTCTCCAGCAGGCTGCCGAGGCGGCCCACCGCATTGGGCACGATGGAGTGGAACGCCATCAGCCCAGCGGTCAGCACGGCGAGCGACCCGAGAACCCGCCCGCGCGCCCAGGGCGACCGGCTTCGCGTGTCCTTGCCCCACCGCCACCGTTCAACGGTCCTCAGCCACCGCCGAACCGCCGCGGCCTTCGCCCCCGGCGCCACCCGGCTGTTCGCCTGCTCCCCCACGTCCCACCCATCTGCCCCGGCCCCGTCCCCGCGCCACATCCATGAGCACGACGTGCCCAGTACGACGCGCAGTCCGAAGATCAGGTTCCGGACGGCGAGCAAGGAACTTCAAGGCAGCGACCAGAGCATCCCGTGGACCGAGTCCACTCCCCTGCCTCCAAGGAGGCGATCACACCGGAGCCCCACCGAACCCGATCTCGTTCCCCTCGGGATCGTGATACGTGGCCTTGCGCACACCGTTGCCGTACGTCTCCCGCTTCGTCGGCTCGATTCCCCGGTCGGCCATCCCGGCCACACGGGCGTCGAAGTCATCGACGAAGACGGTGTGCAGGGCATGCCCCGCATGCTCGGGCCGCTGCTCGACGGCCACCGAACGATGCTCCGCGAGCTCCCACACAGCCTCGGTGTCACTCGCAACGTACGTCGGCGGAGTCCCGAACAACCGCTCGTACCAGCCCAACGCCCTCGCGTAGTCACTGACGGGAATCCCTGCAAACAGGTCGACGGCCATTTGGTCATGCTAGTCCGAGGATCCCACTCGGGCCGGGCATCCCGTAGGTGATCGCCTCGCAGCAGGCGGCACTTCGACGCACGAGAATGTGGACGCCCTCCGCCGAACAGATCGACGTGCACGAGACTGTCCTGTGTGAGCGCGCCTCGCTGTTCGTCGGCAGTGTGTCGGCGGGCGTTGACCCGGGAGGAACCGACAGCATGATCATCTTTGGCACCAAGGGATATCTGTACCAGCTCGCGATACTGACGCTGGTGTGCGGGCACTGCGGGAATCCCTCAGCGCACACGCTCAGGAAGCGCGTCACGAAGTTCACGCTGTTCTTCGTGCCGCTGTTCCCGTTCTCTACGAAGTACCAGACGCAGTGCACCTTCTGCGGTGCGGAGCAGAAGGTGACCAAGGAGCAGGCGGAGCAGCTGCAGGCTCAGGGTGCGGGCGGCCAGGGCGGTCAGCCGTACGGGCAGCCGCAGCAGCAGCCGTACCAGTCCTGAATCGGGCCGGGAGCGAGGGCGGAGGCAGGTCGTCGGCCTGGGCGAATGGCGCCCAGGCCGGGTTCAGGTCTGGAGACACCTGGGCCGGACTACCTCGCGGCCCTCAGAGCTGTCGAGTGACGCCCCATCAGGGTGAGGCCCATCAGGTCATCGTCGCGGGGCCGTACGCCCCCGGCGGCAGGCCGAAAGTCCAACCGATCGCGTCGCGGGGTACGGTCTGGTCGGGTGGCACGCGCAGGACATAACGCTTGAAGGAGCCGTCCGGCTCGGGTGTCGAGTTGACCAGATCGACCAGGACGATGTCCTCCTCGTACCGTTCGGTGATACGCCACAGGGTGCCGTACTCGTCGGTGGCGATCTTCTTGGCGTTGGCGCTGTCCAGCAGCCACTCGTATCCCATCCGTTCGGCCATGGCCCGGCGGACCTCGCTGTTGGACTCGGCGAGCCAGTCGGCCGCGCTCAGGTTGCCCTTGATCAGCCTCTCGGACACCGGGATGCCGCGCCATGCGTACAGTTCCGAGCCGTCGCGCCAGGCCACCGCCGGTCCGTCCGCACAGTGCGGGCGCGCTGTGCGAGGCCGCGGCAGGTCCACCTTCAGCCGTGCCGGCCGTTCGACTGCCACGCACAGGCGCTCACTCGGCCACCAACTGCCGCAGGACCGGGCGGTGATGGTCAGCAAATCCATGATCCGCTCGATCGAGCCGGGATAGCGTACGAGTTCCAGTCGGCGGTAGGCGTCGAACCAGCCGAGTTGAGTGGCCCACTGGCCATGCACCCGGGAGAAGTCAGCGACGTTTGAGGGGCCGCCAAGCTCCGAGTAGGGCAACAGGAGATCGTCGTTCTCCTCAAGGTCGTCGAAGCCCGCCCAGCAGTGGTCGCGGATCGCCCAGATCAGCCGGTTCGGGCGTGGCAGCTGCAGTTCGAAAGTCTCCCGTACCCAGCCCGGGGCCTGGAACCGGCCCACCAGTTGGACGTCCCACTCCTCCCATGTGGTCAAGCGCATCGACCTTCTCCACAGCCACACTCCGGGATGCCGTCGCGCGTGAGGATCGTGCCACCACGCCGCCGACAAGGCGCGCAGTGCGCCCCGATGCCATGTGCCCGGCACGCTGTGCAGCCGTTGCGCGAAGGAAGTGTCGAACACGTCGGGCAAGGGCGGATCGTCCGACTGGAGGTAGCCGTCGAGGAGTTCCACCACCGAGTCCATGACCGAACGACCGAAGACGTCCTTCCACGCCCTGGGCGACAGGAACTGATGGAGCCACTCGTGGCGGGGCACGCCGCTCGGGACCGATCGGCAGAGGACGAGGAGCCATGCCACCAGCTGACCGCTCATCGGCGAGTCCACCCACAGGAACGTCGGAGGCGGCAGACCCTGGATCCGGTACAGCTCGGCGACGGCCTCCTCGGTGGCCTCGCGGTCGGCCGGTTCCGTGGACAGCGACCAGGACAGCCACTCATCCATGACGTCCTCCGCCTGGCGCACCTGGCCCGGCGTCAGCGCGCGGGTTCGGCCGAACATCTGTCAGTCCTCCACGAAGACCGCGTTCACATCCGGGTTGTACTCCCGCTGCCGGATCACCTGGTACACACCGCCTGGCAGGATGATCGCCGCGTGCTCCTCGTGGACCAGACGCGCGGACGCCCCGACGATGCGCAGGAACCGCGTCTCGTCATCGTCCCCGGGTGGGGCCAGCAGCTCCGCGTGCGGTTCGGCGATCGCGTGCCGGTGCCCTGTGACCTCCCCGTGGGCCAGCACGACCAACCCGTCCTCACGGGGGACGGGAAGCATCTGAAGAGGTAACTCGTCCACCGCGACAACGAGCACGTCACCCTGACGATAGTGCGTACGACGCATCTTGGTCCCCCCGCCGGGTGGTCCGGATACCGCAGTCGACATCCACGGTATCCGCGCGCTGCAAGCCGTGTCCCGCGTGGAGACCGTCACCTTGGACCGGCCCTGGCAGTGCCGCACGAGATGCGAACCTGTACCGGGAGCGTCCGCTCTCCGGAGAGACCGCCGCAGCGGGAAGGGGGTTGCGTCGACCTCAGCACCGCCGCGGGGGCCCGCCAGTGGTCAGGATCAGGGCAGTGGTCGGATCAGGGCGGTGACGGAGAGCCGTAAGGCATCGGGGCGTGGTGGACATTGCTGGGCATGAACGCGGATGAGCGGAGCGAACGGCTGGAGCAGTTGTTCCGGCAGACCTTCCGCCGGGTGATGGCGTACTGCCTGCGCCGGGCGAGTGAGGCGGCGGCGCACGACGCGGTGGCCGAGGTGTACGCGGTGGCCTGGCGCAAGAGGCGGCAACTGCCCGCCGATGACGAGGAAGCCGTGCTGTGGCTGCTCGGCATCGCACGCCGGGTGCTGGCCAACCAGGCCCGCAGTCAACGGCGTTGGGCGCGGCTGTTGATGCGGGTGGCCGAACGGGCGGAGCCTGATCCGCCGCCCGCCGCCGACCCGTACGGCGCGGAGGACACAGGGGACGCGGGCGACGGCCTCGCAGCGGCCCTCGCGCAGGCCTCGGACACCGACCGGGAACTGCTGCGCCTCGCGTACTGGGACGACCTGTCCCGCAGCGACATCGCGACCGTGCTGGGCATCTCCGTCGGCGCCGTCGACACCCGCCTCCACCGGGCCAGACAGCGGCTGCGTCAACGCCTCGCCGCGGCGAACCCGCACCAGGATCCGTCAAAGGAGAAGGACCATGCTGAGCGATGACGTGCTCGACCGAATGCTCCGCAACAGCGATCCGGATCCCGCCGACTCGGCCACGGACCCCGACTCGCCCACCGCGGAACGGATCCTGGCCCGAGTGCGCCGACGCACCCGGAAGCGGCGCAGGCGCACCCTGATCATGGCTCCGGTGGTGGCACTGGTCGTGGCGGGCGCGACCGCGGGGACGTACGCCTGGGTGGCCGGCGACGGCAAGGGACACACCCTGGATTCGACGGGACTGGTCTGCGTAGGACCCGCCCAGGGGGATGCCGTTGTCGGCTTCGACCCCGGGGCGGACGATCCGGTGGCCGTATGCCGGAAGCAGTGGCCCGAGATGTTCGGCCAACCGGTGCCCGACGCGCTCACCGCATGCGTCGACAGCTCTCTGCAGGGTTCCATCAAGGTCTATCCCGGCGGCAAGGACCAGTGCGCACGCCACCGTGCCGACCCCTACCTCGGGCCGACGCGGGAACAGCTCGGCCTCTCCCGTCTCCGTGCCGACCTCAGGGAACACTTCGCCGATCGCACCTGCATCCCCCACCCCGAGCTACGGAGGGTGCTCGGCGAGCTCTACGCCCGGCACGGCCTCGACGGCTGGAAGGCAGCCCACTTCCAGACGGCCGACAAGGAGCCGGAAGGCCCCTGCGCGGACATCGCCCTCATCGACGAACCGGAACGCGTCATCTGGCTCGGGGATCACAAGGACGGCGCCCCCATCAACTGGCCGTAGCCCGGCACATGCCCCTCCTGTTGCGGCGTCCGGCCCGGAGATCCCGGGCCGGACGCTGTGCGTCATGCAGACGCCCAACGCCGTACAGACGTGCGGGCGTTCGGGCCGAATCCCGGGACTCCGTGATCAAGGAGCGGCACAATGGCGGGCGACGCAAAGGTCCGATGTCGCTGCGGCGGCCGCACACACCCAGGACACCCGACGTGTTGTCCGGGGAAGGGAAAGACATGAGTGAAGCCCGGACCCCGTCCAGCGGTTCGGCGAGTCCGAACACCGCGGTGGCGCACAACGCCCGGGTCTGGAACCACTGGATCGGCGGGAAGGACAACTTCGAAGTCGACCGGGCGGTGGGTGACCAGGTCGCCGGTATGTTCCCCGTGATCCGGGACGTGGCCCGAGCGGACCGTGAGTTCCTCGGCCGCGCGGTGCGGCATCTGGCCGCCGACCTCGGGACGCGCCAGTTCCTGGACGTCGGCACCGGGCTGCCCACGCTGGACAACACCCACGAGATCGCCCAGCGGATCGCCCCCGAGTCGCGGATCGTCTACGTCGACAACGACCCCATCGTGCTCGCCCACGCCCGGAAGCTCCTGACCAGCACGCCCGAAGGTGCCACGGACTATGTGGACGCCGATGCCCACCACCCGGAGACCATCATCGAGCGCGCCGGAGCGACGCTCGACCTCGACCGGCCCGTAGCGGTGATGATGCTGGGCGTCCTCAACTTCGTCCTCGACACCGAACGGGCGCAGGACATCGTGCGGCGGGTCATGGCGGCGGTCCCGTCCGGCAGTTGGCTGGTTCTGACCCATCCCACCACCGACGCCGACCTCGGCGGCGAGGGCAACATCGCGGCCATGAAGTTCTGGAACGAGAACGCCACCCCGCCGATCACCGCCCGCAGCCGCGCACAGATCACGGCCTTCTTCGAGGGCCTGGACCTCCTCGACCCCGGCCTCGTCTCGTGCGCGGGGTGGCGTTCCGAGTCCGACAGCCCTGCCCTGGTCCCCCAGTTCGGCGCGGTGGCCGTGAAGCCCTGACCGGTGCGCTGCGCCCCCGACGGCGTCAGTTCCTCAGGTTCGCCCCGACCGCGGCAGCGACGACACGGTCCCGTTCCGTGCGCGTGAACAGCCCGTCGGAGAGCCAGGTGTCGGCGAGGGCGCGCACCGCCCCGACGAAGCGGGCGGAGGTCTCGAAAGGTGCCTGTGCCCAGAGCACGTCGAGGAAGGTCGGACCGTCGGCGCGAGCGCGATTGGCTACGCTCGAGTTCGCCGCCCCGAACACGACCACGGGTTCGGAACGCCTGAAGTAGGCGTGGTACCGGATGTCGTCCCCGACGAAGAACGGCGCCAGGGTCAGGCCGTGCGTGGTGAAGTGCATCGGCCGGCCCTCGGGGTGGATCGCGTCGGCGAGGTCGCCCCGCAGCCTGAAGTCCTTGTAGAAGGAGAACACTCGGAACGCCTGTTCCTGGCTCTGGGCGACGAGCAGCACCGGCCCGTGGAACACCGACTGGACGGTGGGGTCGTCCAGCGCCCTCTCGACGCGCAGACGGTACGGAGTGGAGACGCCGACCCGGTCGCCGCGCTGCCAGTTCCTGCTCAGTGTGAGGTAGTTGCCGGGTTCGGCGACGATCCGCTGTCGCACCCCGTTGACCGTGACGGTGAAGCCTCCCGTGGCCCAGGACGGCACCCGGAGTTTCAGATCGAGCGAGCCGCTGCCCTCACGGAACGTCAGGGTGCGTACGCCCTCGGCCGGGTAGTCGCTCGTCTGCTCGATGACGAGGCCCCGCTCCGGCCACCGCAACGTCGAGGCCAGATACAGGTTGACGTACAGCGCGCTGCCGTCGGCGGAGCGGAAGTACACCGAGTCCTGGTACTTGGTGTGGTTCTCCATGCCGGTGCCGCCGCAGCAGGTGCCGGTGTTGTCGTACTCCCGCACGACACCCGGCCCCATTCCCACGAAGTAGGTGACAAGCGGGCTGGTCGTACTGCGGGTGTCCCGGCGGGAGGCGAGGATGTGGTTGGTCAGGCCCCGCTCGTAGTGGTCCATGTAGGCGGGGTCCGGCTCGTGGAAGAACAACTGCCTGCTCAGTTTCAGCATGTTGTACGTCGCGCAGGTCTCGGCGTTCTTGGCGTCCAGGGTGGCCGCGATGGCGTTCCGGGCCCGGAACATCTCGCCCTGTCCCGTGCCGCCCAGGCTGTACGTCCGGGGGCCCGCGACCATGCCCCAGAAGTTGCGGGCAGCGGCGACGTACTCGTCCTCCCCCGTGTGGTCGAAGAGCCGCAGATAGCCGGTGAATTGCGGGATGTGCTGGTTTGCGTGCCGACCGTCGAGGATGTCGCGGTCCTCGGCGCAGGCGTCCAGCAGAGCGGTGTTGTCGAAGCAGCGGGCGGCGGCGAGGTGTTCCGCCCGGCCGGTGAGGGCGTACAGGTCCGTCATCACCTCGTTCATGCCGCCGTACTCGCCCGCGATGTAGATCGACCACATGCGCTCCAACTGGGCCTTCGGCAGGCGGCCGAGCCGGTTGTGCACCCAGTCGCCCATCTTCGAGACGATCTCCAGGGCCTCGGCGTGCCCTGCCAGCGTGTGCGCGTCGAGGAGACCGCGCATGATCTTGTGGCAGGTGTAGTACGGCGCCCAGATGGTGGGGTACGTCGTGTAGCTCTCCAGCAGGATGAACTGCGTCTCCGGGTACGCCGCCAGATAGCCGGGGTGACTCGGTCTCGGCGAGCCGCTCTGCGCCAGGGCCCTCTGGCTCTCGCCGAGCGCGCCGACCAGGTGGTCGAGCTTGGCCTTGAGGGCGGACTCCCGTGTGTCGGCGTACGCCTGGGCGACGAGGGTGAGGAAGTGGCCGCCGTAATGGCCGCGCAGGTTGCCGTCGGAGGTCTCCCAGCCGCCGGGCGGCCGGGCCCCGCGGGTGTCGAGTCCGGCGTTGGCCCGGAAGACGGCCAGGATGCGGTCGGCCGGGTAGGTCCTGGCGTATTCCAGCATCAGGTCGCGCTTCTGCCGGAACACCCCGTTGCCGAGGGCGACTTGATCCAGCGCGAAGGGGACTACGGACCAGGTCGACGGGGCGGGCACCGAAGCAACGGTAGTGCCCCGGGCGGCGATCGCGGTCGGGGCCGCGTCGGTGGCGGCGTGCGCCGAGGTGGCACCGTGCACGAGCGGGTCGGCGGCCGTCCCGGCCGCGAGCGTCAACAGACGGCGGCGGGTGGGGGGTTGGGAGGACATGCTCGGACTCCGATCGTCGGTGCGTAGGGGGCGACGGCGGGGAGCGGTGGCCGTTCTGTCACAGCGGGGCGGCCAGGGTTCTTCGCTGGTGGCGTCTTCGTGGTCCGAGCACGACTACCTCCCTGTGGCGTTGCGGTCCGGCTCTGCGGAGTGGTCGTGCTCCTCGGGGTTCCCCGGCCGCGAGATTCGGTCCGGTTCCGCGATGGGCAGCCAGACGCGCATCGTCGAGGGGCCTCGGCCGGCCCAGGAGTGATAGGGCACGAGCACGATCCCCGTACGGACTGCGTTCGCCGCGAGGGGACGGTCGAGCGGCTCGTACGGCCAGGCCGTGTCGGTCGCTTCGGAGTGCGCGACGAGTCCCCCGGCCACGACGACGGTGCCGCCCGCGCCATCCGGCCCGTCCGGTTCCTCGGGTCCGTCCATCGGCTCGGCGGACGGATCCACTCGTATCGCGTCGACTTCGTAGCCGTCCGGCAGGTCCACGGACTCGGCGCAGTACACCAGTGGACCGCGCTCGACGGCCGCCGTGCCGCGTATCGCGTCAATGCGCGGGTCGGCGCGGGTCCAGCGCGGGACCACCGGCAGTTCGAGCCGGATCTCGTCACCCGGCCGGAAGACCCGGGTGACCTCGGCCATGCCCGGGGCGACGACCCGGCGTGTCCCGTCCGGGTCGACCAGCCACGTGGTGGCGCCCGCCGTCCACGCGGGGACGCGCAGCGACACGGTCCAGGGCCGGTCCGGGGACCTGCCGATCCGTACGACCGCGTGCCCGCCGGAGGGGTAGTCCGTACGGACCCGCAGCGCGACGCCGTCGCCACCAGCGAGGGAGGTGGTGATCTCCGAGTCGGCGTACTGGTGCAGCTGCACGCCGTGGTCGTCCGCCGTGGCCAGATACCCGGGCAGTTGGGCCAGGGTCCTCGCCACATTGGTGGGACAGCAGGACACCGCGAACCAGGGTGCGCGCAGGCTCGACTCGGCGCGCGGGCTGTCGGTGTCCGTGGAGGGTGTGGTGCCGCGGCGGCGCCGGTGCAGGGTGTTGGCGTAGAAGAAGGCCCTGCCGTCGTCGGACGGGGAGGTCGCGATCACGTTGAACAGGGTCCGTTCGGCCAGGTCCGCGAAGCGCGGCTCGCCGGTGGCGAGCAGCAGCCGCCAGCTGAGCATCACGGAGGCGACACCGGCGCAGGTCTCCGAGTAGGCGCGGTCGGGCGGCAGTACAAAGTCGTCGCCGAAGGCCTCGTCCCGGTGGTGCGAGCCCATGCCGCCGGTCAGATACGTCCGCCGGGCGACCGTGGCCTCCCACTGCCGTACGACGGCGGCGAGCAGCGCTTCGTCCCCGGTCTCCACGGCCACGTCGACGGCGCCCGCCGCGAGGTAGAGGGCGCGGACGGCGTGTCCGCGCAGCACGGTGGCGTCCAGGACGGGCATGTCGTCCTGGTAGTAGGCGCGGCCGAACTCTGGATCGGCGAGGGTGCCGTGTCCGCGGCGGTCGACGAAGAGCGCGGCCTGGTCGAGGTAGCGCTGCTCGCCCGTCAGTCTCGCCAGCTCCACCAGGGCCATCTCGATCTCCGGGTGACCGCAGACGCGCTCGATGCCGCCCCGGCCGAAGGTCGCGCACACATGGTCGGCCGCCCGCCGGGCGATCTTCGCCAGCTCGCCCTCGCCCCGGGCGCGGGTCTGGGCCACGCCCGCCTGGACGAGGTAGCCGTGGCAGTACAGCTCGTGGCCCCATTCGAGGTCGCTGTAGCGGGGCTCCTGACCCGGGCCGCCGAAGGCGGTGTTGAGGTAGCCGTCCGGCCGCTGGGCCGGTGCGATGGCTTCGGTGAGCGCGGCGACCTCGGCGTCCAGCGAGGCGCCGGCGCCCTGGCCGGCGGCCTCCCAGGCCATGGCTTCGAGCAGCTTGTAGACGTCGGCGTCGGTGAACTCGCGGCCCCGCCGGTCCTGTTGGATGCGGCCCTCTGCGGCGGCCCGGAAGTTGCCGGTCCAGCCGACCCGTTCCATCCAGTCTCGGCAGTGTCCGAGTGTGGCGGTCGCGTTGATGTGGCGGCGTCGGGCCCAGAAACCTCCGGTGATCCTGACCTCGTCGAGACCGAGTGGCCGCAGCCTGCCCCGGGTCGGCGCCACCGGCAGGACGGATGACCGCGCCATGTTCTCCCTCACCAGTTCATGCCTTCGGTTCGTCCTTCCGGTTGTCCGTTCGAGTCAGGTCAGATCTGCTCAGGTCAGGTCAGGTCGGTACGGGTCGGTCGTCCGGCACTTCAGGGCGTGCTCAACGGCACTTCAGCCCTTGAGCGCGCCGGACATGAAGCCGCGTATGTAGTGCCGTTGCAGCAGCAGGAAGAGGAGCAGACAGGGCACGGCGAGGACCACCACACCGGCCTCGGTGGCGCCGTAGTCGACGGCGCCCATGCTCTGCTGCCGCAGGTTCGCGACGGCCAGTGGCAGCGGTGCCTTCTCGCTGTCGGAGATGAGGATCAGCGGTGCGATGAAGTCGTTCCAGGCCGCGAGGAACGCGAAGAGCCCCACGGTGATCAGCCCCGGCCGCACCGCAGGCAGGAGGACGCGGCGCAGCGCGCCCGCCGTACCGCAGCCGTCGACGAGCGCCGACTCCTCCAGTTCGCGCGGCACCGCCTCGAACGAGATCCGCATCATGAAGGTGGCGAACGGCAGCTGGAACATGGCCAGTACGAGGCTCAACCCGACCAGCGAGTTCTGCAGGTGGAGCCTGCCGAGCAGCACATAGAGCGGGATGAGGAGGGTGGCGTACGGGACCATGAGGATGGCCAGGGTGAGGAGGAACAGCAGGTTCTTGCCCGGGAAGTCGAAGCGGGCGAAGGCGTAGCCGCCCAGCAGCGACACGCCGAGGGTCAGGGCGACGGTGAGCGCCGACACGACGGTGCTGTTGAGGAGATAGCGCCACAGGCCCGCGTCGTGGTCGAGGAGCGTCCGGTAGTTGCCGAGGCCGTGGCCGGACTCCTGCGCGGTGCCCGGCTGTCCACTGACCGAGGCCCAGGCGTTCCAGACCAGCGGGAACAGGAAGATGACGGCCAGGCCACCGGCGACGACGTAGTAAGGCGTCCGGCCGAGGGCGCGGGTGAGCACGGTGGTGTCCTCTCTCATGAGGCTCATGAGGCGGTTGTCATGACTCGTCGGCGCGGCGCAGACCGCGGAACTGGAGGACGTTGAGCAGAAGCAGCACGGCCAGCACGATGATCGAAAGAGCGGCGGCGGTACCGAGGTCGAGCCGCTGGAAGGCCTCGCGGTAGATCAACTGGACGACGGTGACAGTGCTGTTGTCCGGGCCGCCCTTGGTGAGGATGAAGAACTGGTCGAAGGCGAGCAGCGATCCGGTCACGCAGAGCAGCAGACACAGCGCGAGGGACGGGCGCAGCAGCGGCAGCGTGATGGAGCGGAAGATCTGGCCGCGACTCGCGCCGTCCATCCGGGCCGCCTCGTACACCTCGTGGGGGATGCGCTGGAGGCCCACGAGGAGGATCAGCATGTAGAAGCCCGCGAACTTCCAGACGATGAGGAACACCGTGGACAGCAGCGCGGACGTCGATGTCCCGAGGAAGGACACCGGGTCGTCGACGAGGCCCAGGCTTTCCAGGATGCCGCTGAGCGGCCCCGTGGTGGGGCTGTAGAGGCCCCAGAAGAGCAGGGCCGCGGAGGCCAGCCCCAGGGCGCCGGGCAGGAAGTAGACCGTGCGGAAGAAGCCCGCGCCGGGGCGGAACTCCTGCACCAGCAGGGCGAGAAGGAGCGCCAGGGCGAGGAGTACGACCGTGACGATCACGGTGTAGAGGAGGGTGAAGCGGACCGCCGGCCAGAACAGGGTGCCGTCTGCGGCGTCCGTGTAGTTCTCGGGCGCGTTGATGCCCCGGTCTCCCGCGAGCAGCGGCCAGTCGCTGAGTGACATCTGTCCGACGAGCAGCAGCGGCAGTACGAAGAAGACCGTGACGAACACGGCCGTCGGGGCCGCGTAGGCGAGGCCCTGGGCCTTGCGGGACGTCCACGTCCACCGGCGCACGGGTGTGCCTCGGGGGCGGATCCGGCGCTCCGGCGGGCTCCGCCGGTGCGTGGGCGCCGTTCTGGCGGCCGCCTTCACCTGCATGGCTCTCCTCTGCCGTGCGATGTGGTGGGAGTGGGTGGGATCAGGCCTGTGGCTCGGAGCCTTGACGGTGAGCTGCGGGTGAGTGGGGGCTGATCGCGCAGTTCCCCGCGCCCCTGAGGAGCGGGGCTGCGCCCCGGCCCCTCAAGGCTCAGTCGGCCAGGGAAGCGGTGACCGATTCGTTGTCCTTCTCGACCTTCGTCCCGTCGCCGAACACCGCGTTGCGCATCAGCGTCAGCCAGGGGCCGTTGGGGTCGTTGAAGGTCTGGCCGAACTTCAGCGCGTACGGGGTGTGGCCGTCGGTCACGAGCTCGTTGATCGTCACGAGGCGCGGGTCCGCGTCGGAGTACTTGTTCGACGCGAGATCGGTGCGGGCCACCACGTCCTTGTTCGCGGCGACGACGTCGACCTGTGCCTTGTCGCCCAGGGACCAGGCGAGGAAGTTCCAGGCCTGGTCGGCCGACTCGCTGGTGGCGGAGATGCCGATGGCGTCACCGCCGACGAAGGTGGACTTGCCGCCGTCGGGCCCGGGGATGGGCGCGACACCGAGGTCGAGGTCCTTGGGCATCAGCCCGAGGGTGGTCGACGGCATCGGCATGACGCCGACCTTGCCCTTGGGGAACACCCCGGTCCAGGTCGTGCCCGTCTCGTCGCGCGCGCCGGGGGCAACGATGTCGTCGTCGACCCAGCCGCGGTAGGTGTCGTAGACCTTCTTCGCGGTGTCGGAGGAGAGCTCGGCCTCGGTTCCCTCCTTATTCAGCACCTCGTCGCCCGCGGCCCAGATGGACGGCCACCAGGTGAAGACGCCGCAGCCACCGCAATTGCCGCCGAAGAAGGTGCCGTTGACGCCCTTGCCCAGCGCGTCGACGGCCCGTGCCTGCCGGTCCCACTCGCTCAGGCTGGTGGGCGGCTTCTCGGGGTCGAGCTTCGCCTGCTTGTAGAGCTCCTTGTTGTAGAAGAGCACCGACAGGTCGAGGGTGTGCGGCACGACGTACTTCTTGTCCTCGTACGTACCGGCCTTGATGTGCGACTGGGCCAGCTTGTCGGCGAAGGGCAGGGCGTCGACGCGGCCGGTGATGTCGGCGAAGAGGCCGCTGGAGGTGTAGTTGGGGACGAACACCACGTCGGAGGCGAAGAGGTCGGGCAGGTCCTTGGACCCGGCGGCCGCGCCGACCTTGGCCTGGTAGTCGTCGGTGGGGATGACGGTCAGCTCGATCTCGTTCTTGTGGCTCGCGTTGTACGCCTTGACCAGGGCCTCGCTCTGCGGTCGGGTCGCAGCACGCGTCCACATCGTCAGCTTGGCGCCGTCGTCGGTGCCTGTCACGTCCCCGGCTCCACCACCCCCGCCGCCACCGCCCGAGTCGTCATCCCCCGATCCGCATGCGGTGACCAGGCTCGCGACGGCGAGCAGTGCGACGGCACCGGTGACGAGGCGGCGTGGGTGTCCAAGCGGTCCGGCCGTGCTCCCCATGGTCGATCCCCCTCGTGTGCGGCGGGCCCAGGGCGGGCCGGCCGGTCGGGACGATGGATGTGGTGGCACTGAACTCTGCGAAGGAAACAGAACCGAAAAGGTTTTCTGGGACGCTAGGACGGGACTCACTACCCGTCAATCCCCTTGCGGGTAACGGCTGATGGGGATTCCTCGATCCCGGTGAGCGTCGAGACCGAAATGGTTTCGCGTACTGTTTTCGGGCGGCGTGCACCCTCGACGGCGTCGGCACGTGACGCGAGACAGGAGTAGCCCCCCCATGGCACGGACCACCGGCCCCTCTCGTTCGCAGCCCGCCACGCTCGGCGACGTCGCCAGGCTGGCGGGCGTGTCCATCGCCACCGCGTCCAAGGCCCTCAACGGCCGCAGCCAGGTGCGTGCCGAGACGAGACAGCGGGTGATCGAGGCGGCCGAGCGGTTGTCGTTCCGGCCCAACCAGGTGGCGCGTGGTCTGCCGACCGGGCGGACGGGCACGGTCGGGCTGCTCACCAGCGACCTGGAGGGCCGGTTCGGCATCCCGATCCTCATGGGCGCCGAGGACGCGTTCGGCGCGGGCGAGGTCGCCGTGTTCCTCTGCGACGCCCGTGGTGACGCGATCCGCGAGCAGCACCATGTGCGCGCACTGCTCGGCCGCCGGGTCGACGGCCTCATCGTGGTGGGCAGCCGGACCGACCCTCGTCCGTCACTGGGCCGCGAACTGCCCGTTCCCGTCGTCTACGCGTACGCGCCGTCCGAGGATCCGGCGGATCTTTCCATCGTCCCGGACAGCGTGGGCGCCGGGCGGATCGCGGTGGAGCATCTGCTCGCCTGCGGCCGTACGCGGATCGCGCACATCACCGGTGACCCCGGGTACCTCGCCTCGCAGGAGCGGTCCGAGGGCGCCCTGGCCGCGCTCGCCGACGCCGGTCTCGCCCTGGTCGGCGAGCCTCGGTTCGGGGTGTGGTCGGAGGGTTGGGGCCGGGCGGCCACCGCGATGCTGCTCGACCAGCACCCGGACATGGACGCCGTCCTGTGCGGAAGCGATCAGATCGCGCGCGGTGTCATGGACGTACTGCGCGAGCGCGGCCACCGTGTGCCCGAGGACGTGGCGGTCATGGGCTTCGACAACTGGCAGGTCCTGACCTCCGCCTCCCGCCCTCCCCTGACGAGCGTCGACATGAACCTGGAACAGGTGGGGCGCGCCGCCGCGCACGCCCTGTTCACCGTGATCGCCGGGGCGCGGCGCTCGGGGGTCGAGACCCTGCCCTGCCGGGTGGTGATCAGGGGGTCGACGGCGCCCCTGTCCTGAGGGGAGGAGTCCGCCCGCGGCGCCAGACCGACGGCCCAGCGGCCTGGCGGCTCGACGGCTCGACGGCTCGACGGCTCGACGGCTCGACGGCCCAGCCGCCCAGCGGCTCTACGGCTCAGCCCTGCACCGGCAGGAAGAAGCGGAGTTTCTCCTTGGCGCGTGCGCCGAGGCGGTCGTAGAAGCGGATCGCGCCCTCGTTCCACGCGGGGGTCTGCCACTGGACCTCGGCGAGACCGAGGTTCCGCGCCTCGGCCACCACGGCCTCCATCAGCGCCGCACCGAGGCCCAGGCCACGGTTGTCGGCGCGAAGGAAGAGACAGTCCATGGCGAGGTATTCGCGGCCCTCCCAGGTGGAGAGTTCGGGCGCGCAGGTCGCGTAACCGACGACCTCGCCGTCGGGCAACTCCGCCACGAGGCACCGCAACCGCGGTGTCGGCGTGTCGAAGAGAAGGACCCCGAGCCGTTCGGTCAGGTCCGGGACGGGCGGTGCGGACTTCTCGTACGAGGCGTGCTCCGCGGCCAGTTCGGCGACTCGCGGCAGGTCGGCGGGGCGTGCGTGCCTCACTCGTGGAGCGCCCGTCATCGGACGTCTCCCGCCATGGTGTCCGCACCCCACGCGGCCAGCCGGTCGGCGACCGGGCCGCTGCCGTCAAGGACGTGTCGTGTGAACGCGTCGCGCTCGTGAGCCAGGACGGCGGCTTCCCAGACGCAGGGTGCGAGCCCCACCCGCCCCGGCCGCAGCAGTTCGGGCTGCCCGGCGGGACCGGAGAAGACCGCCAGGTCGGACATGTATCCCTCGATCCAGTCGCAGACGAGGACATAGTCCCCGTCGCCTCCCGCGTGGACGAGCAGAACGGCGAGCCCGAGCGACCCCCGGGCGCGCCCGAGCGCCAGATGCGCTCCGGCGATCCGAAGCGCCGCCGCCTCGTCCCGCTCCGTCACGACGCGCCCCGGCGCCTCGATCGCGTACGCCTTCACCAGATGGCCACTGGCCTCGCGGGTACCCAACGCCCGTGTCCCACGCGCGTGGTACCCATCGGCCAGCGCGAGCAGCGCCTCCGCGTCCACCGCCGTCGGCAGTTCCTCACGATCACTCATCCGGCCATGATGCAGGGGGCGGGCCTCGTCCGTCTCCCTCACCCGGACACCAGGTCCGCCAACGCCGTGAGCGTGCGCTCCCCCGCCGGGTCGCCGGCCGTGGCCGGGACCACGGCGATCTCGTCGAGGCCTGCCTCGGCGTACGCGTCGATGCGGGCGCGGACGGCGGGGGCGTCTCCCAGCAGGGCGAGGGTGTGTGCGGCCTCGGGTGGGAGTGCGGTGAGGAGGGTGTCAGGAGTGGCGTCGGAGCGGGCCAGGTCCACCGCCTCACCGAAGCCGGCCGCCGTGAACACGTCGCTGTATCCCGGGACGGTCAGGTAGCCGACGATGCTCCGCAGGATCTGCCGGACGGACTCGGGCTCGGGGTCGACGGCCGCGGGCAGCCAGGCGGCCAGCCGGGGCGGCGTCCGGCCCGCGAGCTCGGCGGCGGCGGCCAACTTGGCGCGCAGGGTGCGGACTTGTTCCGGTGAGACGACGTCGAGGAGCATGCGATCGGCGTGCGCGGCGGCCACGGCGATCGCGCGGTCTCCGAACGCCGCCACGGTGAGCGGGCCGCCGGGCGGCCGCTGACGTCGGCGGAAGGTGCTTCCGGGCACGATCGCATCGCCGGTTTTCCCGTGCATGAGACCGCGCACCGCCTCGGCGGACTCCGCCAGCGCGGCGGCGGGCCGGGTGCGGGGCCGGCCGTGGACGCCTTCGACCACCCGCTTGCTGGATGTTCCCAGCGCCACCCCGACCGGGCGGCCGATCACCGCGGCGACCGACGCCGCGCCCCTGGCGATGGTCAGCGGGTCTCGTACGGAGACGGGGACGGGTCCGGCGGTCAGTGTCACGCGCTCGGTGGCCAGTCCGATCGCGGTGGCGAGTACGAACGCGTCCCAGGTGGGCCCCTCACCGGCCCACACCTCCCGGTATCCGAGCCGGTCGGCGAGCGCGGCCACCCGCAACGGCTCGTCGACCGGGCTGTCGTCCTCTCGTGCCGCGGCAACGACGCTGATGTCCATACACATCACGGTAGTTGGTGCCCTCCGCCCTCGACGGCCCCACTCGGATCACCGGACGAAGGCGTTGTTACCGTGCACCGATGTCACACTCTTCACGCGACACCGCCGAGGGCGCCGGCTGGGGCACCGCGGAACGCGGCGACTACAAACAACTGATGCCGCACCGGGTCGAAAAGCTCTCCTGGCTCAACCCGAAGACGCTCTGGCCCGCTCGCAACGGCGTACTGGCCTCCTGGTTCGGCGACCCGACCGGGCGGACCCGCAGCCGCTGGGTGGAGCAGCGGACAGTCGCCGGGGCACCCGCCGACAAGGTGGTCCGGCGCGATGATCCGGACCACTTCTCCTTCATGGTCATCGGGGACACGGGAGAGGGCGACGACCCGCAGTACGCCGTCGTGCCGGGCTTTCTGAAGGTCAGTCAGGACACGCGGTTCGCGGTTCTCGCCAGTGACGTGGTGTATCCGGTCGGCACCACCGACGACTACGGCACGAAGTTCCACCGCCCGTACAAGGACTACCAGGCACCCATCTACGCGATACCCGGCAACCACGACTGGTACGAGGACCTCCAGGGCTTCATGCGGGTCTTCTGCGAGGCCCCGCCTCTCACGCCGGATGCCTCGCACCGCCCGCTGACACCCGCCTGGCTGCGGTCACTGCTGTGGCACAAGCCTCGTGCCACCGACGAGCAACGCCTGACCGAGGCACGGAAGTTGCGCTCGGCACCCGCCCAACAGGCCCTCCAGCCCGGCCCGTACTGGGCCGTCGACGCCGGGCCGGTACGCATCATCGGCATCGACACCGGCCTGCTGGGGACCGTCGACGCCGAGCAGGGCCGCTGGCTCCGGGAGGTGTCCAAGGGAGACACCCCGAAGATCCTCATCACCGGCTCCCCCTTGTACGTGGACGCCGAACACCACCCCTGCCCGATCGACGGCGGCGGAACCGTCGACGACATCGTGCGCGACCCGGAACATCACTACGTGGCCGCGATAGGCGGTGACATCCACAACTACCAGCGCTATCCCGTGACGGTGGACGGCCGCACCATCCAGTACGTGGTCGCCGGTGGCGGCGGCGCCTTCATGCACGCCACCCACACCGTGCCGCGCGTCTCCGTAGCCGGTGTCGCCGAGGACGACTTCCGCTGCTACCCGCTGCGCGGCGACTCGCTCGCCTTCTACAGCAGGCTCTACGGGCGCCGGCTGCGCATGCGGCGCTTCTTCACCCTCACCGAGGCGGAGGCCACCGCCGTCATCGCGAAGCGGCTCGGTGTCCGCCCGACCCGCGCTCAGGCCTCGCCCGCTCGCGTCACCCTGCGTACACGCCTGGTCGCGAGCCTGCTGGGCGCCGGCGGCCGCCCCGACCGCACCTCCCGCTTCCGCCTCCCCGTGCGCAAGGCGTACACGCAACTGCTGTCCCCGGGCTCGGCGACGTACAGCCCGCCGTTCTTCAAGTGCTTCCTGCGCCTGGACGTCACTCCTGGCTCGGTCCGGTTGCGCTGCTTCTCGGCGACGGGCAACCGACAGCAGGAACTCGACCCGCCGGTCGAGGACGAGGTGACCATCTCCCTGTAGAAGGGCTTCCGCCTCCCTCCCTGTCGAAGAGCTTGCGCCTCCCTCACCCTCCCTCCCGCCGGGCTTCCGTCCCCCGAATGGCGGAGCCGGGCTGACGGGCAGACGATAGAGAAGAGGGGCTCGGCCGGGTCGTCGTAAGGCGATGACCGACCGCCCGCCGATGCTGGGCAAGGCCAGATGGGAAGGAGCCGTCATGATCGAGATCAAGGCGGTCGAAAAGCCGGACGAGCGGCGCGATTTCCCTCGTGGCCACCTCGAAGCGGTCCACCTCACAGGGCTCGACTTCGCCGTGGCGACGTTCGAACCGGGCTGGCGATGGTCCGAGTCCGTGGCTCCGATCGCGGGCACCGAGAGCTGCCAGGTCCATCACAACGGTTACGTCGTCGAGGGCCGGATGCGGATCCGTATGGAAGATGGCGCCGAGAGCGAGGTCGGCCCGGGCGACGTCTTCGTCTGCCCACCCGGGCACGACGCCTGGGTCGTGGGAGACGACGCCGCCGTGGTGTACGACTTCGCCGGAGGCATGGCGACGGACTACGCGAAGGCGAAGGACGGCTGATCCAGCGGGTCGGCGTGTGCCCCGGCGGACTCGCACGGGGCAGTCGGCCCGAGATCACGCACGGAATCCCGGAAGACCCGAGAGGGGTGGGACGCCTCCTCGGGTCACTTCCGCACATCATCTTCGCCTCGGCCCGGGGCCATTCAGGGCCCCCGCGTCTATTCTGAGGACGTATGGACGGGGCTGCGGGCAGAGGTGCGACCGGTGAACTTCCGGAATCCAGCGAGCCGTTGTTCATCGCGCCACAGCAACCGGTGATCCTGCGGGCCGCGCGCGTCGAGCTGCCCGAGGAGAATCCCGACCCCGTTCTGCTGCCCTCGATCACGCTGCTGGAGCGCGCCGCTTCCCGCGGGAGCGACCCTGAGGGGCTGCCGCTGCCACCGCCGCACATGCTCGCGGGGCAGTACCGGATGATCCGCCCCCTCGGCTACGGCGGTATGGGCGAGGTGTATCTCGCACTCGACACCAAGGTCGACAACCGCGAGGTGGCGATCAAGGTTCTGCGCGGCGAGCAGGCGGCAGACGCGGCGGAGGCCCTGGCCCAGGAACGGCGGGCTCTGGTCGACCTCAGCCACGACGACATCATCCGCGTCTTCAACTACGGGCACCATCCCGAGATCGGGGACTTCCTCGTCCTCCAGTACGTGGACGGGCTCACCCTGGAGGAGGTGCGGGCGCGGGCGCAGGTGAACCCGGAGGAATTCGGCGGCGGCCGCTTCCACGAGTTCGTACTCGCCTACGGGATACGGCTCCTGGCCGCGCTCGGGTATCTGCACGGCGACTGGCCCGGCAAGGTCTACGGCGACCTCAAACCGGACAACGTCATGCACGACGGCACCACCACGAAGATCATCGACGTGGGAAGCGTCCGCATGACCGGCCTGCCCGGCCACACCACGGAGGGGTATCGCGCCCCGACCGTCGGCCGCACCGGTGAATCCACCGGCCAGGACGACCTGTTCAGCCTGGGCGAGACGCTGCGGCGGCTGAGCGGGCTGGGCGGATCGCCTGACGATCTGGCGGGGCTCGGCCATCTGGACGTGATCGGCGGGCTCGGCGCACCGGGCGGCGAGACCGAGACCGCACCTATGCATCCGATGACGGCACCCCCTCCCGTGGGGCTCGGTCTGGTGTCGCTCGCCCGCGTGCTGCACCGCGCGACCCGGAGCGAGCGGGCCGAGCGGTTCGCCACCGCACGCGAGATGGAGGAGCAACTGCGCGGGGTCTTCCGGGAGTTACGGTCGCTGCGGACCGGCCTGGAGACCTTCGAGCCGTCGCCGCTCTTCCTCCAGTCGTCGTACGCGCTGGACGCGGCGCTCGGGTCCGCCCCGCCGCTGGCCCGGTGGGCCACCCCGAACGCTTCCGCCCCGTACGCGCCGCCGTCGCCCTCCGAGGCCGCGCAGCGGCTGCCCGTACCGCGGCCCGACCGGCACGACTACCACCACGCGCAGTTGAGCAGGCTGGCCGACGCCGCACCGGAGGCGCTGCTCCAGCACACCGGGGACTGGCGCGACTCGCCGGAGGTGCATCTGCTGCGCTGCCGACTGCGGTTGCGCGGTGCCGGAGGCGGGACGGCGGCCGCCGAGAGTGAACTGCGGTCCGCCGAGACGCTGATCGGGGCCGAGCGCGCTCCGCACGACTGGCGGCTCGGCTGGCACCGCGGGCTGCTCGCACTCGGCCGGGACCAAGTGGACGCGGCCCGGGGGCACTTCGACGAGGTGTTCGCTGCTATCCCGGGCGAGTACGCGCCGAAACTCGCGCTCGGCTACTGCGCCGAGTGGCTCCGCCAGTGGCAGGAGGCGCTGACGTTCTACGAGGCGGTGCGACTGCGCAATCCGTCGCTGGGCAGTGCGGCGTTCGGCGCCGTACGGGCGCGCCTGGCGCTGGGCGGTGAGCGGGCGTGGGACGACGCGGTGCGAGCCCTGGACGCGGTGCCGCAGCATTCGCGGCACCGAACTGCCGCACGTACGGCGGCCGTTCGCGTCGGCGTCGAGCATGTGCGGACCGCCGAGCGCCCCGACGAGGTGACCGAGCGGCTCCGCGAGGTGCTGGAGCGGCTGGCCCGGCTCTTCCACGCGCACGGGCTGACGGACGAGCAGGCCAGGGTCCGTATGACGGCTGAGGTGTGGGAGGCCGTGGAGGGTGCGCTCGAGCGGGGTGCCGTCGACTCGGAGGGCCTCAAGACGCTGGCCGCGGGCGCCGACGAACGGCTCGGGCTCCCGTCCGACAGGCCCGGTCTGCGCAAGGCCCTCTCCCACCTCTATCTCACCCTCGCCCACCAGGCCGCCCGTTCCGCCTCACCCAAGGACGCGGCCGTCGCCGAAACGCTGCTGGACCGCGCCTACGAGGTCCGCCCGCTCGCCTTCCGACACCACAGGGACAGCCCATGGCTCGGAAAGAGAGCCACGACCTGGCTCCGGACGATCGCCCGTACGCCGACACCGCCACCGGCACCACCACCGGGACCGCCCTCGGTGCCGGCACCCGGGAAGAGCGCGCGGACGGCCCGCGAGTGAGTGAAGCCGCGCACCCGCAGCCCGCGGAGGACGATGCCGCGCCGCCCGCACGGGTCCTGCGTGCCGCGCGGGCGGCACGTCGCGTCGTCGCCGAACTCGCCCGCCGGGTCTGGCTCTACGTGTGGCCGTCGGCGACCGGCCGTCGCAACCGCGCGTATCTGCGGGAGCGGCTCGTCGCGCTGCCTCTGCTCGCCGTGCTGGCGTTCGGGACGCTCGGGTGGGCGTACTCGGGTGTGCGGGACGACTCCGCGTATGTGCGGGACCGGCTGGCACCCGCGCTGGTCGGTCTCGCGAACGCCAAGGCCTCGCTGTTCATCGCGCAGGGCGAGGCCGAGGAGAACCTCGCCGAAGGTCAGGCCGCCGAGCTGAGCGGGCTCAGCGAGCGGTACCGGACGCGGGTGGCGCGGGCCACGCAGAGCCTGAACCAGGTCACGCGCAGCGGAGCCCTGACCGTGGCCGAGGAACAGGAACTGCGCGTGGTGTCCGCGCTGGTGGTGGACTACACGGGTTGGATCGGCCAGGCGCAGAACCACGTGGCCGACCCCGTGCTGCGGGACGCGAAGCTGACGTACGCGCGCAGCATGCTCTGTTCGACGCCGGTGGAGGTCGCGGACCGTCAGGACCGCTATCCGCCGTGCAAACCCACGGTCGGCTCCGCCGCGACCTCCATCGTGGACCGGGTCGCCGGCCTCGAACGGCAGCTGCGCGAACGACTCGCGGACCGGGCCGCCTGGAGCGGGCCCGTGCTCGTCGCCACCGCGGTCTGCGGACTCGCCCTGGTGCTGCTCGCCGCCGGGCTCTGGCACACGGTGTCGTTCCTGCGGCGCCGTTTCCGGATCCGGCTCAGCGTTCCGCTGGCGGTCGCCGCGCTGCCGCTGTTCGCCGTACCGCTGCTGACGACCGACGCGCTGCTCGCGCGGCACGCACAGAAGGAGGCCGTCCCCGTGGCGGAAACGCTCGCGAAACGGACCTCGCCCCGGACGGAGACGATCGCGGAGGAGCGGCCGTTCGACGGTCCGGACCCGCGGGCCATCGAGGTGTTGGAGGGACGGATCGACGACGGGCTGTCCGACGGGCGGCTCGCCTTCCTGGACGGGGTCGCGCCCTTCGTGTTCCCGGCGGGCCTGGTCAGCGCGGTCGTCGCAGGCGGGGCCCTGCACGCGTACCGGCGCGAGTACCTGGTGGTCGCCCGCCCGGGAGCCGTGTCGTGAGCCGGCCCATGAACCGACCTGGGACCGGGCCTGTGAACCGTGCCGTCGGCCGTGTCCTGCGCGTCCTCCTCGCGGGCTGTCTGCTCGCCCTCGTCCCCGGCTGTACGTCGGACACCCCCGACCCGCTCGTCGTGCTGGGCCCATGGACCGGCAAGGAGGGCCAGGCCTTCGAGGCGGCTCTGAACCGGCTCGACGACGGAACCGGCAGGACGTACACGTACGAAGGCACCCGCTCGCTGCGCGAGACGCTCGTCTCGCAGCTGGAGGCGGACGCGCCGCCGGACGTGGCGATCCTCAACAGCATCGGCGAACTCACCGAGTACGCGCGCCGCGACAAGCTGAAGCCCCTCGTCCAGGAGATCGCCGAGCGCGGGTACGAGCCGTGGGCACCGACGCTCCTCGTGGACAACAAGCGCCGTACGTACTGGGTGCCGCTGAAGGTCGATCTGAAGAGCCTGGTGTGGAGCAAGGAGGGTACGTCCAGCGACGATCCGACCTGGTGCGTCGGGCTCGCCTCGCAGGCCACCTCGGGCTGGCCCGGCACCGACTGGATCGAGGACATCCTGCTCCACCAGGCGGGCCCGGACGTCTACCAGGACTGGGCCACCAGCCGGCTCGACTGGCGCGATCCGGCCGTGCAACGGGCCTGGACGACCTGGGCAGGGCTGCTCGGTGACCGTTCACCGGCCTCGATCGGGCGGTCCCTGACCACGTCGTACGAGGGCACGTCCAGGGCCGAAGAACCCCTCGGCCTGCTGGCCTCCCCCGGCTTCGACTGCACGCACGAGCACCAGAGTGCCTTCATCCGGTACGTGTACGCGGGCGACGACGTCCGGGTGGAGCCGTCGGCCCGGTTCCTGGGTGGGCCGGCCGAGTACCGCGATGCCTACGAGGTAGCGGGCGACATGGCTGCCGTCTTCAGCGACGACCCGGCGGCCCAGGAGCTGGTGGAGCGGCTGTCGAGTCCGGCCGGGCGGGAGCGCTGGCAGGCGGAGGCGGTCCCGGCGCTGCGCCCGCTGTTCCCGAACACCACCGGCCTGCCGCCCGCAGTGCCCGGGAACCCCGTCGAGCAGGAGATCGACGGCCTGCTCAACTCACGCGCCCGAACCCTCTGCTTCGACGCCTCGGACGTGATGCCGCCCGAGCTCCGGGACGCCTTCCACCGCGCGGTCCTGGAGTTCTTCCGGGACCCCGCGGAGAAGCATCTCGCCTCGCTGCTGCGGCAGTTGGAGACCGTACGTGCCCAGGTGGACGAGGAGTGGGCCGACGACCGCTCGTTCCGGCCGCCCGGGGCCATCTGCGCGTGACGCGACGGCCCCGTGGCACAGAGCGCGGAAGACCCCTCGTGCATCAAAGCCCTGGGACCTGGTCCCGGGTCTTCAGGCCCGGGCCCCTGCCGCGATGTCCCGTGCCGCGATGTAGCCGAAGGTCATCGCCGGTCCGATCGTCGAGCCCGCGCCGGCATAGCTGTGGCCCATGACTGCCGCGCTGGCGTTTCCGGCGGCGTACAGGCCGGGGATGACGGATCCGTCCGGGCGCAGCACGCGGGCCCGGGCGTCCGTGCGCAGACCGCCCTTGGTGCCCAGGTCGCCCGGCACGATCTTGAAGGCGTAGTAGGGGGCCAACCACAGTGGTGCCAGGCAGGAGTTGGGGAGGATCGCGGGGTCGGTGTAGTAGTGGTCGTAGGCGCTGTCACCGCGGTGGAAGTCGGTGTCCGTGCCGTTTCGGGCCAGGCCGTTGAAGCGGTTGACCGTGGCCCGCAGGGCGGCCGCGGGCACGCCTATCCCCGCGGCGAGGGCGTCGAGGGTCCAGGCCTTGTGGGCGGCGCCTGACGCGTACCAGGCGTCGGGGAACGTGAACGTCGGTGCGATGTCCCTGAAGAGGTAGCGGTTGCGGTAGCTCTGGTCGACGATCAGCCAGGCCGGGATGTCCGGGTCGGTCTCGTTGCGTTCGTACATGGTGTGTACGACATCGCTGTAGGGGGCCGCCTCGTTGACGAAGCGGGCTCCGGCGGCGTTGACGAGGAGCCCGCCGGGCAGGGTGCGTTCGGCGAGGCAGAAGTAGGGCTCGTCGGGCAGTGGGATCGCCGGGCCCCACCAGGCGTCGTCCATCAGGTCGAGCGCGGCACCGGCCCGGCGGCCCGCCTGGATTCCGTCACCGGTGTTCTCCTTGGCCCCGACGGTCCACTCGGTGCCGATGGGCTGTTGCTGGTACTGGGCGCGCATGGCCGCGTTGTGCTCGAAGCCGCCGGAGCCGACGATCACTCCGTGCCGGGCCCTGATCAGGCCCGGGGCGCCGTTCTTCGTGACGACCGCTCCCGCGGTGGTTCCGTTCTCCGTGTAGAGGTCGGTGAGCGGGGTGTTCAGCCAGACCGGCACCTGGGCCGCGAGCAGTCCCGCCCGCAGGCCGGCCGCCAGTGACTGGCCCATGGTGAGGGGCTTCTGGCCGAGGAGGGCCGCCCTGGTGCCGCGTGCCAGGCATTCGGTGGCGACGGCTGCGCCCTTCACGCTGACCGCGGAGAGCGCGAGCCACTTGTAGTCGGCGCTGAAGACGACCATGCCGCTCGGGACGCTCAGGTACGGCGGGTTCAGCCGGGCGAGTTCGGCACCGAGGATGTTCCCGTCGAGCTGGGCGGGTTCGATGGAACGGCCACCGGGCAGTCCTCCTGGCAGCTCCGGGTAGTAGTCGCTGTACCCCTCCATCCAGCGGAAGCGCAGCGGGCTGTTGGCCAGTACGAAGGAGATCATGGCGGGGCCGTGTCCGAGGAAGGCCTGCCGGCGTTCCGCGGAGACGTCCGGGCCGACCACCGCGGCCAGGTAGGTGGCGGCCTTCGCCGGGGTGTCGGGAACGCCGGCGGCGAGGATCACCGGGTTGTTGGGGATCCAGATTCCCGCGCCGGAGCGGGCGGCCGACCCGCCGAAGGTGGCCGCCTTCTCCACGACGACACAGCTCAGTCCTTGTTTAGCGGCCGTCAGCGCGGCGGTCATCCCGGCGGCTCCGGATCCGATCACGACCACGTCGTACGTGCCGAGCAGGGGCAGTTCGGCCGCGTCGGCGGTGCTCGGGATGCCGGCCGCGAGGGCGAGCCCACCCGCCGTCGCGGCACCGAGCACCCGACGCCGCGACGGGCCGGGCTGTGAGGGCCCGGACTGTGACGGGGCTTCGGTGCGTCTCGCAGCATCCGCGGTTGTCGACATGGCAGCACTCCAACAGGGCGAAGGAAGGTGAGGACGTGCTGTGCCCCGGGAGCAACAAGCCTGTGGCGCCCCGGTTCTGATACGGAGTCAGGAATCTGGCGCGGGGGTCTTGTGAAGTCAAGAGGCACGCCGGTCCCGCGGCCGGGGAGCGGGGCCACCGAGACCAGGGGGAGTGCCTGCCGTGATCGACAGAGTTCGCGGAATCCGAGGAACCGGAAGAGCGGGGTCGGCCCACCACAGCTGGATCGGCGACCTGTTCGTACAGGGTCCGGCCGTGCTCAAGGATGTGCCGTCCTGCGGTGACTTCCCGGAGATCGGCGGCACACTGGCCGGCGCGGAGAACACCACGTTCTGCGGCAACGGCACGGAGCCCAACTCCACGGGCGCCCGGACGGCCGGGTCGACCACCGGCTTCGGCCGCAGCGTGGAGCTGCGCTACAACGGCACCACCGAGTGCGCCTGGGGTCGCATCACCGGCGGCGCGCCCGGCGACGAGATCCGGGTCGACCGCAGCGCCGACGGGGGCGCGACCTGGTCCCCGATCCTCGGCTTCACCACCATTACCTCGGGCAACGACGCGTACACCACCGGCCGCTCCGCGCAGGCGGCCGACGATATGACGCGTACCACTCTCCGGGTGCTTCGGGGCCGCCATACGCGATCATGATCCGAATGGACACTCGCTTCCTCGGCATCGCCGATCTGGTCGAAACCCCGTCCGTGGCGGTCGTGGTGGACGTCATGCGTGCTTTCACCGTGGCCGCCTGGGCCTTTGCGCAGGGCGCGGAGAGGATCGTTCTCGCCGAGTCGCTGGACGACGCCCTGGCGCTCAAGGCCGGCAACCCGGATTGGGTGGCGCTCAAGGACGGTCCGCCCGCGCCCGGGTTCGACACCGTCAACTCCCCCGGTCTGCTGCGGTCGATCGACCTTGGCGGACGGACCGTTGTGCAGAAGACCACGGCGGGGACGGTCGGCGCCCTCGCGGTCAAGGACGCGCCGCTGGTGCTGTGCGCAAGCTTCGTGGTGGCGGAGGCGACGGCTCGGCTCTTGCGGGCGCGTGGGAGTGACAGTGTCACGTTCGTGGTCACCGGCGAGGACGGGCAGGCCGACGAAGACCTGGCGTGCGCCCAGTACATCGCCCGGAGGGCCACTGAGCCCGGGACGGACGCGGCTCAATTCCTCCGCCGCGCCGCCGGGTCACGCGCCGCCACCGAGCTGGCCGAGGGCGTGCGCCAGGGAGTCCATCCCGATGACGTCGAGCTCTGCCTTGAGCTCGACCGGTTCCCCTTCGCCATGGTGGCGACCTTGGAAGGCTCACTCATGGTCCTGCGTCCACGCGCGACGGCTTCGGCGACCGACGCGGACGCGGTCTGATCGCGGCTCATCCGATCGACCTCTTCGAAGGCCTGGGTCAGTCGGACTCGTCATCCGCATCGACCGACCCCAGGAACTCCCCGGCACCGTAGTTCAGGCTGCGCGCGGTTTTCACCAGCGGCGACAACGGGTCCCTCCGAGGAAGCGCGAAGCGCGGAAACCCGAAGCGGAGAATCCCGAAGCCACCGAACCCGAAGCCACCGAATCGGAAGCGTCGAAGGAGACTTCGACGGCAGGTTCGCACCAGCGGCGCCAGCGAGAAGACCGCGGCCGTCGCGACGACGCACCCAGCCATACACGCGGATCGAACTCTCGCCCGAAGTTCGGGTGTTCTACGGACAAACGCCACGGCGCGCCACCCCTTCCACTGGATAGATATATCTACGAATATGACTCTGGGCATCGCCTCGGGAATTGCACACGGAGCCGCGCCCGCGGAGGGCGTATCACTGTCCGCCCACGCGGACCAGCGGTCGAAGAGGAGAGACATGAGAAGCGCTCCCCACCAACAAGCCGTGGAGTGGCTCGCGGCAGCCGCGGTGGACCCCCGGGCCTGCAAGCGCGAATGGGAGCACGGGGCCAGCGGTGCCGCACTGCTGCCGGCCGGCCGGTTCTGGGACGTCCTCAGCGTGCCGGAGGAGATCGGCCTGTTCGCCCTGGACGCCCTGCTGCGCCTCCCGCTGCCGATGCCCGGTCCCACGCTCGCCGATTTCGGCGCCCACCGGGTCGGGTTCTTCCTTCCGCCGGACCCGGAGAGCTACTGGGTGGGGCAGGACATCCGCTACTCCGGGAAGGGGTCCTGGATCGCGGTGCCCTCACCCCGCCGGACGACCGGCACGCTGCGCTGGCTGGTTCCGCCCGACGGTCAGGGCGCCCTGCATCTCCCGACCGCCCTGGAAGTGGCGCTCCATCAGGCCGCCGAGATGCTCTCCGCGCTGGTGAACGGGGAACGGGCGCGCCCCGTCGGCACCTCGGTGCGTCCCGGGCCGGGTCGCGATCGTCTCGGCTGAGCCGGCCGGACCGGCCGACCGAGCCGGTGCCCGTGCCCGCGCCCGGGCAGAGCCCCTCAGGGCCCGTTCGACCCCGGACCGTCGCTTCGACGCCGGCCGGGACCGGGGAGGCGAACGTCGGTGGTGCGCAGGGCGGTGAAGGCCGGCCGACGCGCCTCGTGCCGCCGGGGGACCACGCGTCCGCGGGCCTGCCAGTCGGCGACCAGCGCCGCGTAGATCGGCGGGTCCATCCAGTGGCCGCCGGCGAGTTCGACGGACGGCCGGTCCTGACCCTCGCGGCCCAGGAAGGGCCCCGTTGTGGCGAATGTGCTGTCCATGTCCGTGCAACGGGGCTCGTGCGCCGGTGGTACGCCCTCGCACGCCAGGACACCGGATCGAGCGAGCGCACACCCCTCGTTCGGGGCCATGTTTTCATCGGACCAGACGATGTATCCGGTCGGCGGTCACGAGGGCCGACAGGGCCGTACGCCACGAAGACCGACAGGGCCGTACGCCACCAACGCCGACAGGGTCATACACGCGCATGCCGCGCCCTGGCCGACTCCGGTGCGGTGGAGCCGGCCAAGGCGGTCGGGTCAGGAGCTGGGGCACTCCTTCCAGGCCAGGTGGTAGATGGTGCTGATGTCACCGTCGGTCGAGTCCATGGTCATGAAGCTGGTACTGCCGGGAGCGGATGTGCCCGCGTTCACGCGGAGTTCGGTGTTGATGTTGAAGTTCCGCTGCACACCGCAGGGCGCCCAGACGAGCTGCGCCCACTCCGTGTTGTCCGTGGCCTGCCAGTTGTCGTCGTAGGGGCCTCTGAAGGGGTGTGTGATCGAGGCCGTGTTCGGCGAGCCCTGGAAGTAGTACGAGGCCTTCTCGGTGCTGGTCGCCCCCGCCTTGAGCGAGGCGAAGCCGCGGTAGTCCGCACTGGCGATGGCGTACGTGAAGCCCCCGGGCACGGCGACGGTCAGGTTGAGCTGGCAGTTCTTGCGGAACGCGGTGGGATCCGAATTGCCTCCCACCTGGGCGAGATAGTCGCTGTAGGTCACCGTGAACGCGGTGTTGTCCGGGGACACGGCGACGGCGGCGGTGCCCTGGGGACAGCCGGAGCCGTTCACCGTGGCGACCTTGATGACGATCTTGTCCGGGGGTGGGTCGACGATCCCCGTGGACGGGTCGTGCGCGGGGAGCGCGGTGGCGAAGAGAGCGGCGACAGCGCCACTCAGAAGCATCGCACCAGCCATGGTGCTCCAATCCGTTGCGTCGGTGTTCCGGCGGCGGGCGAAGGTGCCCGTCGCGAATTGGGGGGTGCGGCCTTCGCATGCGCGAAGAGCCGTCGCGGACCAGGTGCGTTGGATCAGACATGGATCAGGCATGGATCGGACACCAACCATGGTCATGCCCATGCCAAACACATGACCGCGCGAGCCCGGCCCTGTGAAGGAGCTGTGAAGACCGGAGCGGTCGCATCGTATGTACGCCCGGCGGATGCAGCCAGGTCGAACTCCGGCCATTCCTGGACGTCTTCCAAGCCACCGCCCCCGGACGTCGACCCCGTCCGGCCGTATACCTTCGGCGATCCGGGTCGTCGGGCCGCGCGCCGCACCGCGCCGGCGGGCCCGCGGCATGCCTCGACCGTTACGCCGCCCGCGCTTCGGGAGGCCGCGCCTGCCGGGTTCATGATCTTCATCTGATTAGCATTCACAAGCCCCGCAGCGCCCGTTGCCGGGGCTGCCCTGCGCCATCACCGTGAGGGGATAGAGCCATGCCCCCGGGCCGCCAGAGACCGTCGTCGCAGCATGCTCCCGAACTGCGTGCGGCCGCGCGCCATCTCGCACGCCGCCGCTTCCTGACCGTCACCGCGGCGGCCGCCGCGCTCGCCTTCGGCACACACCTGCCCGCCACCGGCGCCGCGAGTGCCGCCGAGCTCGACGCGGCGAGGATCGCCGACGACCCCTTCACACTCGGCGTCGCATCCGGTGACCCGTGGCCCGGCTCCGTACTGCTGTGGACGCGGCTCGCGCCCGAGCCGTACGAGGCCGACGGCGGCCTGGCCCGGCAGCGTGTCGTCGTCGAATGGGAGGTGGCCGACGACGAGCGGTTCGGCGCGATCGTCCGGCGCGGCACCGCCATCGCCCACCCCGAGGTCCACCACACCCTGCACGTCGAGGTGGACGGTCTCGACGCCGGTCGCGTGTACTACTACCGCTTCAGGACGGGCACCTGGATCAGCCCGACGGGACGCACCCGCACCGCCCCCGCCGCCATCGGCCCCGCCTCCGCGCTCACCTTCGCCGCCGTGTCCTGTCAGGCGTACCACGAGGGGTACTTCACCGCTCACCGGCATCTCGCGGGCGACGACGTCGATGTGGTCTTCCACCTCGGCGACTACCTCTACGAGTACGCGGTCGACGCCGTCGGCGGCGCCCGTAAGTACACCGACCGTGTTCTGCCCGACCTCTTCAACCGGGAGACGGTGACACTTGAGGACTACCGGCTGCGCCACGCCCTCTACCGCAGGGACCCGGACCTGCAAGCCGTCCACGCCATGCACCCGTTCATCGTCACCTGGGACGACCACGAGACCGAGAACAACTACGCGGCCGACAGCGACGAGAACGGCACCCCGCCGGCCGCGTTCCTGCTGCGGCGCGCCGCCGCCTACCGGGCCCACTGGGAGAACCAGCCGCTGCGCGCCTCCCAGCTGCCCAACGGGCCCGACGCCCAGCTCTACCGGCGCCTGCACTGGGGCAGGCTGGCGCAGTTCGACGTCCTCGACACCCGCCAGTACCGCTCCGACCAGGCCTACGGCGACCGGCCGCACATCCCCGGCCCGGAGTCGGACGATCCGGCACGCACCATCACCGGCGCCGCCCAGGAACGCTGGCTGATCGACGGATGGCGTACCTCCGACGCCGTGTGGAACGTGATGCCGCAACAGGTCTGCTTCTCCCAGCGGAAGCTGGACCTCAGCCCTGTCGCCAAGGTGTCCATGGATGCCTGGGACGGCTACCGGGCCTCGCGCGACCGGGTCCTGGCCGGGGCGAAGGCGGCAGGAATCGACAACCTCATGGTGCTCACCGGGGACGTCCACGTCGGGTACGCCTTCGACATCAAGGACGACTTCGACAACCCCTCGTCCAGGACCCTGGGCACGGAGATCGTCACCCCGTCCATCGCCAGCGGAGGGGACGGCATCGCGACACCCACGAACTGGGCCACCTACCTGTCCGCCAACCCCCACCTGAAGTTCTACAACGGACAACGCGGTTACGTCAGGGTGCGGCTGACGCCGGATGCGGCGCGGGCGGACTTCAGGACCGTGTCCGCCGTCACCACGCCCGGGGCTCCGATCACGACCGCCGCGTCCTTCGTCACCGAGGCGGGCGCCCAGGGGCTCAAGCCCGCCTGAGCCCGTGAACGTACAGGTGCCGGTGGCGGTGTCCGCGACCGGCCGCCCTCACGTCTCGGCCCGGCGGCGGACCGCCGCGAGCAGGCGCCGCACGCCCACCGCGTGCCCTCCTGTCCCGAGGACGAGCAACCGGTAGAGGCCGCCGGCCGGGCCGGGAAAGGTGGCCCGGGTCTCGGCCGTCAACCGTGACCGGCCCGGACCGGCGGGCTCCAGGCGAAAGATCAGCGCGTACGACGAGAAGCGATGGCGCCCACCGAGGACCAGCTCTCGCCCAGGGACCACGGCGGCCACCCGGAACCCGGGAAACGTCGAGCCCTCGGCAAGGGGCCGCGGACCCGACGCCGTGCGGTCCGCGCATCCGACCAGCCGCGCGTAGCGGGTCGCGCCGGGGCGCGAGAAGGACCGGTCCAGGGTGTCGCCCAGACCGCGCCACACGTCATCGGCTCCCGCCGCGACGACGGTGGTGTGCTCATCGCGATACGGCAGCGAAGGAATCTGCATCATGGCCTCCGTTGCGGTCCGGTCGGCCGCCCGGTCGTTCGGCGCGCCGCCGAGGGGTTGGTCAGCCCTCGAACTCCGTCAGGTCGATCCCGTACATTCGCACGTCGTGCCCGTAGGCCGGGTCCACCGTCGCGCCTTCCGCCCGCATGCCGAGCTTGTCCAGCACGTTCGACGACGCGGTGTCGGCCGTTCGGCACACGGCGACGACCCGGTCGATGCCGCGGTCCTGCAGAGCGAATTCGAGTGTGGCGTGGGCCGCCTCCGAGGCATAGCCCTGTCCCCAGAAGACACGCGCCATCCGCCAGGTGATCGCCACCTGCCCCGCCACCTCGGGCGGGGAGTCCGGAACGTACAGCCCGACCGCCCCGGCCAGTTCCCCCGAGCCGAGGAGTTCGATGGCGAAGACCCCGAAGCCCTCCTCGTCCCACTCCTCCTCCCATGCCTCGATGTCCTCGGCGGTCTGTTCCAGGGAGCGGGGCGTGCCGTCGCCGATCCATCGCATCACCGTCGGGTCGGCGTGGATCTCGGAGAGGGGCACGAGGTCGTCGTCCTGCCAGCGGCGCAGCAGAAGACGGGGGGTATGGATGTCGGTCATGCCCCCATCATCGCGTGAGCCAGACGACGAGAACGACCACGACCACGGCGAGGACGATCGCCGCCGGAAGAGCGCGTTTCAGTACGGCACCGCGTGCGACGCTCATCAGGTCCAGGGGCTCCGGTGCGGGCGCGGCCGGTGTACGGGAAACAGTGGGCGCTTCCGCGGGGCGGACGCCGTTCGAGGCGGGGGTGGCCGGTGCGGTCGGAACGCTCGGAGCGGTCGTCCTCGGAGCGGTCGTCCTCGGGGCTTCGGCGGCGGGGGCGTTGTCTGCTGTGGGCCCTCCGGCGGAAGCGGATTCCGGCGTGGCGCTCGATGCGATCCCGGCACCGACCTCGGGCTCCGCACCATCGCCCGCCCCGGCCCCGGTCCCATCGCCCGCCCCGGTCACGGCCTCCGCGCCGGGCCCCGGTGTCGGCGTCGGTGCGACCGATTCCTGCGCCTGCGCCTGCTCCTTCTCCGTCGCGAGTTGCCGCTCCAGGTTGTCGACGAACTGGGCCAGCAGCTTCCCGCTGACCTCCTCGATCACCCCTCGGCCGAACTGCGCGATCCTGCCGGTGATGGTGAGGTGGGTGTCCACCGTCACCCGCGTCCCTTCGCCGTCCGGGACGAGCCGGGCGGTGACGCGGGCGTCGGCGTTTCCCTGGCCGCGGGTGTCGCGGCCGCGCGCGTGGAGTACCGCCGTACGCGCTTCGTCGTCCTTCTCCTCGAAGGAGACGACGCCCTTGTACTGGACGGTCATGGGGCCGACCTTCACCTTGACGACTCCGTTGTACGTGTCGCCGTCCACACCGGTGAGCTGGGCCCCGGGCATGCAGGGAGCGATCCGCTCCACGTCGGTCAGCAGGGACCAGGCCTGGTCGGGCGGCAGGTTCACTCGGAACTCGTTCGTGAAGTCCATGACGGACACACGATGGGCGCGGGCGGCCCGGCCGTCAATGAGCTCTTCAGGGTTTGCTTAAGACGCCGCGCCCAGGACGCCGGAACCCGTGACCCGCACCGCCTCCCCCAGCCCCCATCAGCTCCATCAGCTCCAGATCGTGACGTGGACCGGAGGTCGGAACTCATTCATCGGAACGCCCTTGGACCGGGTGAGCACCGCCTGTGTCGCGGCCGGTGTCGTGACGAAGCGGCACAGCGCGGCGGCGGTCGTCGAGCGCCGTTCGCCGGTGAGCGCGCTCGCGTACAGCATGCCGCCGAGCCGGGCGCCGGAGACGTCGAGGACAACCAGTGACCCGCGGCGCAGCTCGTCGCGTACGACGTGGAGGAAGGCGATGGACAGCCCGGCCCCGCCGGCCACCGCGTTGAGAGAAGCCGTGACGCTGGGGAACGCCTTGGCCTTGGCGGCTTCGACTCCGATGTGGGACAGGAAGGTGCCCGACAGGGTGTCCGGGTCCAGTCCGGCGGGACCCAGCATCCATGGCTCGTGGGCCAGTTGGGCGGGTGCCAGCCGCTTCCGGTGCCTGAGCGGGTGGTCCGGCGCCGCGACGACGACCAGTTGGAAGCGCAGAAAGGGGATCGACTCGATGCCCGGTTCCGGGCGCGACGCCGGGCCGATCGTGACATCGGCGCGACGGTCGCGGAGCAGATCGCCGAAGACCGCCACCGGCACGGCGAGGGTGTCGACGTCCAGGTCCGGCTGTCGTCGCCCGAAGGCCGCGAGCAGTGCGGGGAGGACCTGTTCGGCGCCGGCCTCGGTGGACGCCACCCGCAGTTGGGCGGTGCCCGAGCCTGCCTGGCGGACCCGGTGGCGGGTCTCCTCGGCGAGGCCGACGATCTCGGCGGCTCCCGCGGCGAGGCGCCTGCCGCCCGGGGTGAGACTGATCCCGCCGGCAGCCCGGATGAAGAGCAGGTCGCCGAGTTCGCGGCGGAGCGCGGCGACCGCGCCGGAGACCGCGGCCTCGGTGACTCCGAGCGACTCCGCGGCGCCCTTGACCGAGCCCAGACGGGCCACCGTGACGAATGCGCGGAGCTGAGTCAGCGTCATGTCCGCCATTACAACGGCTGTTCGACCGGTAGGACCCCCTCCGTTGCCCAGGTCTCTTAAGCATTCGCTTGAGTCGCCGTTGACCGCCCCACCCCGTCGCGCAATTGTTCCCCTCGGACCGCCGGAAACCGGCCAGGTCCTCAATCGACGGACGGTTCTCCCGCGCGCTGCCTCGCCCGGGCGTGCCGGGCGGGCCCGGTCCGGGAGGGAGCGTGCCGTGCAGGTACCCGCTTCGTTCGACTACCAGCGCGCCGAGAGCGTGGACGAGGCGCTGGAACTGCTGCGCCGCTACGGCGAGGAGGCCCGGGTCGTGGCCGGCGGACACAGTCTGCTGCCGATGATGAAGCTGCGCCTGGCCGCCCCCGAGGTCCTCGTCGACATCAACGACCTCCACGAACTGGACCACATCGTCCTGGTCGGCGACGAACTGCGCGTCGGCGCCCTCACCCGGCACCGCACACTGCTGGAGTCGGAGCTGGTCGGCCGGTACTTTCCCATCGTCCACGACGCGGAGAAGGTGATCGCCGACCCGCCGGTCCGCAACCGGGGCACGATCGGCGGCTCCCTGTGCCAGGCCGACCCGTCGGAGGACCTCTCCGCGGTGTGCGGCGCGCTGCACGCCCATGCCGTCATCCGCGGGGTGGGCGGCGAACGGATCGTCTCGATGGCCGACTTCCACCAGGGCCCGTACGAAACGGCCGTGGGCGTCGGCGAGATGCTGACCGAGGTGCGCCTGCCGGTCCTGCCGGGTGCGGGCAGCGCGTACGAGAAGGTCGAGCGCAAGGCCGGGGACTGGGCCGTCGCCGCGGCCGGGGTCGCCCTGACGCTGCGCGAGGGGCGGATCGCCGACGCGGGCGTGGGTCTGGCGGCGGTCGGCGCCGGGGCGCTGAACCTGCACGCGGTCCAGACGCTGCTGAACGGCAGCGAACCGTCCGAGGCGCTGTACGAGGAGGCGGGCCGGGTGGCGTCCGACAGCTGTTCGCCGGTCACCGACGGGCGGGGCAGCGCCGAGTACAAACGGCATCTGGCGGGCGAACTCACCCGGCGGGCGCTGCGGCGGGCGGTCGCCCGGGCCGGGCGGCCCATCGGGTCCACGGCAAGGGAGGCGTGAGGCGCATGCGGATCACCGTCAACGTCAACGGCGACGACCACACCCGGGAGGTCGAGCCCCGGCATCTGCTCGTGCGCTTCCTCCGCGACGACCTGGAACTGACCGGCACCCACTGGGGCTGCGACACCAGCAACTGCGGCACGTGCGTGGTGCTGATGGACGGGGAGCCCGTCAAGAGCTGCACGGTCCTGGCGGTCATGGCGGCCGGCCACGAGATCCGCACGGTCGAGGACCTGGCGGACGGAGACCAACTGGACCCCGTTCAGCAGGGGTTCATCGAGCAGCACGGTCTGCAGTGCGGGTTCTGCACCCCGGGGATGATGCTCACCGGCCGGGCGCTCCTGGACCGCAACCCGGATCCGTCCGAGCAGGAGATCCGCGAGGCCATCTCGGGCCAGCTGTGCCGGTGCACCGGCTATCTGAACATCGTCCGCTCCATCCAGTGGGCGGCGCGGCAACGGGCCGAGGCCGACGGAGTCGCGGAGACAGCGGGGGGCCGGACATGACCGCCGTCGACGAGCCCCCGGTCGCCCCCGTCGCCCCCGCGCCGGACGAACGGCCCATCGGCTTCGGCCGGATGAAGCGCAAGGAGGACCCCCGCTTCGTACGCGGCAAGGGCCGCTACGTCGACGACATCCACCTGCCCGGCATGCTGCACGGCGCCGTCCTGCGCAGCCCGTTCGCGCACGCGCGCATCGTCTCCATCGACACCTCGGCCGCCGAGGCCCACCCCAAGGTCAAGGCGGTGATCACCGGCGAGACGCTCGCGGGGCTGGGCCTGGCCTGGATGCCGACGCTGTCGATGGACACGCAGGCCGTACTCGCCACCGACAAGGTGCGTTTCCAGGGGCAGGAGGTCGCGTTCGTGGTCGCCGAGGACCACTACGCGGCGCGTGACGCCATCGAGTTGATCGACGTCGAGTACGAACCGCTGGATCCGGTGGTCAACGCCCGGCATGCCCTCGACCCCGGCGCGCCCGTCATCCGGGACGACCTGGAAGGCCGTACGGACAACCACATCTTCGACTGGGAGGCGGGCGACAGCGCGGCCACCGACGAGGTGTTCGCGCGGGCCGACGTCGTGGTCGAGCAGACCATGCTCTACCCGCGCGTCCACCCGGCCCCGCTGGAGACGTGCGGCGCGGTCGCCTCGATGGACCCGGTCGACGGCAAGCTCACCCTCTACTCCACCACCCAGGCCCCGCACGCCCACCGCACCCTCTACGCGATGGTGGCAGGGATTCCCGAGCACAAGATCCGGGTCGTCTCCCCCGACATCGGCGGCGGTTTCGGCAACAAGGTCGGCATCTACCCGGGTTACGTCTGCGCGGTCGTCGGCTCGATCGTCACCGGGCGGCCGGTGAAGTGGATGGAGGACCGCTCCGAGAACCTGATGAGCACCTCCTTCGCCCGCGACTACCACATGACCGGCGAGATAGCCGCGACCCGGGACGGCAAGATCCTGGCCGTACGGGTCAAGGTCCTCGCGGACCACGGCGCGTTCAACTCCACGGCACAGCCCACCAAATACCCGGCCGGCTTCTTCCACATCTTCACCGGCTCGTACGACATCGAGGCCGCGCACTGCTCGGTCACCGGCGTCTACACCAACAAGGCACCGGGCGGGGTCGCGTACGCCTGCTCCTTCCGGGTCACCGAGGCGGTGTACCTGATCGAGCGGATGGTGGACTGTCTGGCGGCCGAACTCGGCGCCGATCCGGCCGAGTTGAGGATGCGCAACCTGCTCCGGCCCGAGCAGTTCCCCTACGAGAACAAGACCGGCTGGACGTACGACTCCGGCGACTATCCCGCCTGTCTGCGCAAGGCACTGGATGTCGCCGGGTACGAGGAGCTGCGCAAGGAGCAGAGCGAGAAGCGGGCCCGGGGCGAACTCATGGGCATCGGGCTGTCGTTCTTCACCGAGACGGTCGGCGCCGGGCCGCGCAAGCACATGGACATCCTCGGCCTCGGCATGGCCGACGGCTGCGAGCTGCGCGTCCATCCGACCGGCAAGGCGGTGGTCCGACTGAGCGTGCAGACGCAGGGGCAGGGCCACGAGACGACGTTCGCGCAGATCGTCGCCGAGGAGCTCGGTATCCCGCCCGAGGACATCGACGTCGTGCACGGCGACACCGACCAGACGCCGTTCGGGCTGGGTACGTACGGAAGCCGGTCAACTCCCGTGTCGGGAGCGGCGGCTGCCGTGGTCGCGCGCAAAGTGCGGGACAAGGCGCGGATCATCGCCGGGGCCATGCTGGAGGTCTCCCCCGACGACCTCGAATGGACCAAGGGCCGCTGGTCGGTCGCCGGCGACCCGGCGATGACGAAGACGATCCAGGAGATCGCGCTCGCCGCACACGGCTCGCTGGAACTGCCGGACGGTGTGGAAGGCCATCTGGAGGCGACGACCGTCTACAACCCGCCCAATCTGACGTATCCGTTCGGTGCGTACGTCTGCGTGGTCGACGTCGATTCCGGGACGGGCACGGTGAAGGTGCGGCGGTTCATCGCGGTGGACGACTGCGGGACCCGTATCAACCCGATGATCATCGAGGGCCAGGTGCACGGCGGGCTGGCCGACGGGGTCGGTATGGCGCTGATGGAGTTGATCAGCTTCGACGAGGACGGCAACTGTCTGTCCGGGTCCTTCATGGACTATCTGCTGCCGACCGCGCTGGAGGTCCCGTCCTGGGAGCTGGACCACACCGTCACGCCCTCCCCGCACCATCCGATCGGCGCGAAGGGCATCGGCGAGTCGGCGACGGTCGGTTCACCGCCTGCCGTCGTCAACGCGGTCCTCGACGCGATCGGCGTCCGCCACGCCGACATGCCGCTGACTCCGAGCCGGGTGTGGCAGGCGCTGCACCGGGGCGAGGTGGAGGCACCGCAATGAGCCCCGCCGCACCCCCACTTGAGACACGCATCGCTGAACTGACCGGCCGCCACGTGCCGTTCGTGAAGGCCACCGTCGTTCGTGCTCGCCGTCCGGCGAGCGCGCGGCCGGGCGACACCGCGCTGGTTCTCGCGGACGGCCGGGTCGAGGGCTTCGTCGGAGGTGCCTGCGCGGAGGCCACCGTACGGGTGCAGGCGCTGCGGACGCTGCGCAGCGGGGAGTCGCTGCTGCTGCGCATCTCGCCGGAGGAGACGGCGGACGGCACCGGGGAACCGGTCGTCGAGGAGGGTGCGGTGAGCGTCGCCAATCCGTGCCTGTCCGGCGGCGAGTTGGAGATCTTCCTGGAGCCGTTGCGACCCATGCCGCGCGTGGTGGTCCTGGGCGAGTCCCCCATCGCCCGCGCGTTGGGGGCCTTTGGGCCGGTGCTCGGTTACGAGATCACGGAGATGTCCGTCGCCGACGGGATCACGCCGGAGGACCTGGCCGGGAGTCAGGCGCTGGTGATCGCCTCCCACGGGCGGGGCGAGGAACCGGTGCTCGTCTCGGCCGTGCGCGCGGGGGTGCCGTACATCGGGCTCGTGGCCAGCCCCAGGCGCGGGGCGGCGGTCCTGGACGGGCTGGCGCTCGATGCCGAGGAACGCGCGCGGATCCACACGCCGGCGGGCCTGTGGATCGGTGCCCGCACGCCGGGCGAGATCGCGGTGTCGATCCTCGCGGAGGTGATCCAGGCGGTGAGGGGGCGATCCGTGGAGGTGGAGGTGGAGGTGGAGACGCCTCCGAAGGCTCCGGAGACCGGCTCCGTGACCGCCGTCGACCCCGTGTGCGGGATGACGGTCTCCGTCGCGGACGGCACCCCGTACTCCGACGAGGGCGGCGACGAGCGCCGCTGGTTCTGCTGTGCCGGTTGTCGTGCCGCGTACGAGAAGGGCCCCGCCCGCTACGCGAAGGCCAACGCCTCGTGAGCGAGTACGTAGAGCGCTGTCTGCCGGGTGTGGACAGTCTGCGCGCCGCGCTGGACTCGCTGGGCTATCTCGCCGACGACGGTCTGGCCACCGCGCTCTTCCTCGCCCTGCGCCTGCCACAGCCGCTGCTCCTGGAGGGCGAGGCGGGCGTCGGCAAGACCGAGGCGGCCAAGGCGGTGGCCGCGATCCTCGGCAGCCCGCTGATCCGGCTGCAGTGCTACGACGGCCTGGACGCGGCCGAGGCGCTGTACGAGTGGAACTATCCGCGCCAGCTGCTCGGCATCCGCCTGGCCGAGTCCCGGGACGAGCAGCTCAGTGAGGCCGATCTGTTCAGCGAGGAGTACCTGCTGCGGAGGCCCGTGCTCGCTGCGCTCACCCACCCCGGCCCGGCCCCCGCCGTGCTGCTCATCGACGAGATCGACCGCGCCGACGACGACTTCGAGGCATTCCTGCTCGAAGTGCTGGCCGAGGCGGCGGTGACCATCCCGGAGATCGGCACCATCCGGGCCGCCGTGCCGCCCGTCGTGCTGCTCACCTCCAACCGCACCCGTGATCTCCATGACGCGCTCAAACGCCGGTGCCTCTACCACTGGATCGACTACCCGGACACGGAACGGATCGTCGAGATCGTGCGCCGCCGGGTACCCGGGACGTCCAGGGAACTGGCGGTCGCGGTGTCGGCGGCGGTACGGCGGCTGCGGGCCCTGGACGTGCAGAAGGCGCCGGGCGTCGCCGAGACCATCGACTGGATCTCCGCGCTGAACCTGCTCGGCGTGCCCCGTCTCGACGCCGGTGTCGCCGGGCGCACTCTCGGATCCCTGCTGAAGTACCGCGAGGACCAGGAGCTGGTGCGGGAGCGCGGCCTGGACTGGCTGGTCGCGGGCAGACAGCCGTGACGGCGACGGCGGTTCCGCTCTTCGACCGGGCCGAGTTCGCGGGCCGGCTCGGCGCGGAACTGCGGCGCGCTGGGGTGGGGGTGACTCCGGAGCGGTCGGTGCGGTTCCTGGAGGCGCTGCGTCTGCTGCCACCGGTGGACCGTACGGCGCTGTACTGGGCAGCACGGTTGGCGTTCGTGACGGATCGCGAGCAGATCGAACCGTTCGAGAGGGTCTTCGATGCGGTCTTCGCGGGCGGGCCGCGCTCGGTGGCAGTCCGCAGAGCCGGTGCCGGATCCGAGCCTGCGCCGGGCACCGCCGAACCCGGCCGGCCCCCGCCGCTCTCCGGCGTCGGCCCGGATCCCACCCGCGCTCCCCTGCCGGGCGGCGCCTTCGGCGAGGCATCGGACCCCGACCGTACGCGGGCCCCGGACAAGGACCGGCGGACCGTGGAACTGCCGACGGCGGGCACCACGGCCGAAGTCCTCGCCCACAAGGACTTCGCTGCCCTCGACCCCGCCGAACTGGCCGAACTCAACCGGATCCTCGCCCTGTTGACGCTCAAGGCACCGCTGCGCCGTGGCCGCCGCCAGGAGACCGACCGCCGGGGCCGCCGCATCGACCTGCGCCGTACCCTGCGCACCGGCCAGCGCACCGGCGGCGAGCCCGTACTGCTGGCCCGCACCCGCCACCGCCTACGACCGCGACGACTGGTGCTGCTGTGCGACATCTCCCGCTCCATGGAGCCGTACACACGCGCCTACCTCCGCCTCTTCCCGCGGGCGGCGGCCGGTGCGGCGGCCGAGGCGTTCGTCTTCGCCACCCGCCTCACCCGGCTGACCCCCGTCCTGCGGCACACCGGCCCGTCCGGCGTGGACGCGGCGCTGTGCCGGGCGGGCGCCGCCGCGTCCGACTGGTCGGGCGGCACCCGCATCGGCCACGCGCTGGCCGAGTTCAACAACCGCTTCGGCCGCCGGGGGATGGCACGCGGCGCCGTCGTGGTGATCTTCTCCGACGGCTGGGAGGGCGAGGACCCCATCGCCGTCGGCCGCGAAATGGCCCGCCTCGCACGCCTCACCCACCGCATCATCTGGGTCAACCCCCGCAAAGCCGCCCCCGGGTACGCCCCGCGTACCGCCGGCATGACCGCCGCGCTCCCCCACTGCGACGCCTTTGTGAGCGGCCACAGCCTCACGGCTCTCCTGGAGGTGGTGGAGGCGATCGCGGGCGACGAGACGCTCGTGCGGCGGCGCCTCGACGTCGGCCGGAAGTGAGCGGAAAGTAGGCAGATTGCGCCTGGTGATGGTGTGTAGTGTTCCGTCGCGTGCTGGCTGAACAACGACACCAACTCATCCTGCGGGCCCTGCGTTCCGGCGGCACCGCCTCCGTGATCGACCTCTCCGAGCACCTGGACGTGAGTCCGGCGACCGTCCGCCGCGATCTCCTCAAGCTGGAAGGGGACGGGCTGCTCAGCCGCGTGCACGGCGGTGCGGTCATCGAGGAGGACCGTGCGCCGTTCGACGAGGCCGCCGAGGTCCAGGTGGCCGAGAAGGACGCGATAGCCGCCCGCGCGGCCGAGCTGATCGAGGACGGCCAGTCGGTCATCCTCGACAGTGGCACGACCGTCCACCGGCTGGCACGCCGACTGCACGGACGCCGGCTCACCGTGATCACCAACAGCCTCGCCGTGTACGAAGAACTCACCACCGACGAGAACATCGCCCTGATGCTGCTCGGCGGCATGGTCATTCGCGAGTCACGCATGCTGGACGGCTTCATGGCCGAGGACAACCTCCGCCAGGTGCACGCCGACTGGACCTTCATGGGCGCCTGCGGCGTACGTTCCGGCGGTCAGGTCATGGACACCACCGTCGCCGAGGTACCCGCCAGGCGCGCCATGATCGCCGCCGGCGACAAGGTGGCGCTGCTGGCGGACCGGAGCAAGTTCCCCGGAAGCGGCATGGTGAAAATCTGCGGCCCGGAGGACCTGGACCTGCTCGTCACCACCGCATCGGCGGACGATGCGACCTGCGTGGCCCTGAACGATGCCGGCGTGAGAGTGATCACGACACCTCCGTCGACAGTCGACGGCTGGGCCGAGGTCGGCGCCTAGGCTGCTGTCCGAGGCACCTTCGTGCCCGGCCCGAGCCACTCGTTCGACGCCCCACGTTCGTCAAGGAGGCAGTCATGAACTCCCCCGGCAACAGTTCACAGAACGTCCCGGTACTGCTTCACCCGCCTGCCCCCGCCGACAGCCTCCTGTGGGAACCCAGCGAGCGTTGGGTGCGGGGGACGAAAGACGATGTGACCGTTGTCGACAGTCGGCGGCCGGTGCTGGTGTGGGAGCCCGGTCGGCCGGTGCCGTTGTACGCCTTCCCGCGTGAGGACGTGCGTACGGATCTGTTGCGGGAGACGGAGAAGTCCGCCGGGCGGCCGCACGCCGGGACGACGCTCTTCTACGACCTCGACATCGGCGGTGAGACGATCGCCGGCGCGGCCTGGACGTATCCCGGCGAGGAGTTGGGCTCGTACATCTCGTTCGAGTGGTTCGGGCGGGAGGTGCTCGATCACTGGTACGAGGAGGACGAGGAGATCTTCGTCCATCCGCGTGACCCGCACAAACGGGTGGACGCGCTGCCCAGCTCGCGGCATGTCCAGGTCGAGATCGACGGCACGGTCGTCGCGGACACCCGCGCGCCGGTGCTCCTCTTCGAGACGGGTCTGCCCGTGCGGTACTACCTCCCGCGCGAGGACGTACGCCTCGGTCTGTTCACGCCCAGCGACCTCACGACCCGCTGCCCCTACAAGGGCGTGGCGACCGACTACTGGTCGTGGCCCGGCGAGGACGTACCGCCGAACATCGCGTGGAGCTATCCCGACCCTCTCTCGGCCGTGGGTGTCATCAAGGACCGGGTGGCCTTCTTCAACGAGGCCGTCGACATCACGGTCGACGGGCAACGGCTCGAGCGCCCTGTCACCGAATTCATCAAGCCCCGGAAGTGATCGAACCTCGGAAATGACGGGGCGGTCCGAGACCGCGTAGTCGTCACCCCGTGTCGGGTGCTGGGTCTCCCGGAGCGATCAGGCCGGTCTCGTAGGCGAGCACGACCGCCTGGACGCGGTCCCGGAGGTCCAGCTTCGACAGGATGCGGCCGATGTGTGTCTTGACCGTGGTGGGGCTGAGGAAGAGGTGGTCAGCGAGTTCGGCGTTGCTGAGGCCGGTCGCGAGCAGCCGGAGCACCTCCAGTTCGCGTGGGGTGAGGCCGGACAGGTCGCGGTGGAGGGTCGGCGGCCGGGGCTCCTCACGGTGGGCGAAGCGTTCGATCAGCCTGCGGGTGATGGTGGGCGCGAGCAGCGCGTCGCCGGACCGCACCAGGCGGACAGCGGCCACCAGGTGCTCGGGCGTGACGTCCTTGAGCAGGAAGCCGCTGGCGCCGGCGGTGAGTGCCGCGTAGACGTAGTGGTCGAGGTCGTACGTGGTGAGGATGATGACGCGGGTGTCGCCGGGGCCTTCGTCTCCGAGGATCCGCCTCGTCGCCTCGATGCCGTCCATCCGCGGCATCCGGATGTCCATGAGGACGACGTCGGGCCGGGTGCGCCGCACGGCGGCGACCGCCTCGGCCCCGTCGGCCGCCTCCGCGGTCACCTCGATGCCGTCGGCGGCGAGGATCATCCCGAAGCCCGTACGGACCAGGGCCTGGTCGTCGGCGATGACGGCGCGCAGGGACGGCCCGTTCACGCGGTCCGCCACGGGACTCGGGCTCTGATCCGGTAGCCGCCGGCGAGGGTCGGTCCGGCCGTCAGGTCGCCGCCGTAGACCGTCAGGCGCTCACGCAGCCCGATCAGCCCTCGGCCGTTGCCCCTGCCGGGCCCGGCGCCGGTGCCGGTACCTGTGCCGAGGCCTGTGCCGTTGGTGCCTGTGCCGTTGGTGCCCGTCGAGGGGGCGTCGTGGGCGGCTCCGGTGTCCGTGACTTCGATCTCCAGGCGGTCGTCGGTGTGGCCGATCGTGACGGCGGCGTCGGCGCCGGGTGCGTGCTTGATCGTGTTGGTCAGTGCCTCCTGCACCACGCGGTACGCCGCGAGGTCCACCCCGGGCGGCAGCGGTTCCGGTGGCAGCGACACGGCGACGGCGACCGGTGTCCCGGCGGCGCGTACGCGTTCGATCAGGGCGTCCAGGTGTCCGAGACCGGGCTGCGGTTCGAGCCCGTCGGCGGGGCTGTCGGGACGACCGGTGTCCGGGGCGGCGAGCAGCCCCATCACATGCCGGAGTTCGGACATGGCGGCCCGGCCCCCGGCCTCGACCGCCAGCAGAGCCTCCTTGGACCGCTCGGGCGCCGTGTCCATCACCTTGCGGGCCGCGCCCGCCTGGATCACCATCACGCTCACATTGTGGGTCACGACGTCGTGCAACTCAGCGGCTATACGGGCGCGTTCCTCCTCCACGGCCCTCCGCATGGCCTCCTCCTGGGCCCGCTGCAGCTGGGTGAACCGGTCCCGGCTGGCCCGCAGCCGTCGGCCGCCGACGCGGACGAGCCCGGCCAGCACCCCGGCGACCAGCAGGACGACAGCGGGGCTCGACCAGCCCGGGAGCACGGGATCCGTCTCCCGGAAAGCGAACCCGGCCAGCACGGCCGCGACGACCATTCCGGCCAGCGCCCGCACTTGGTAGCGGCTGTACATGACGGCGCTGTAGGCGCCGATGACGCACGTCAGTACGTTGATCCAGGAGGCGTCGTCGCCGATGGGCAGCGCCGCGCCCATCACGATCCCGAACGTGACCAGCGGATACCGCCGCCTGGCCGCGAGAGGCAGCGCCGAAAGGACGACCAGCGGCCACGGCACGGTGCGGGGCTCCGGCTCCACAACTCCCACGCCGGGTACGGGCGGTCGTGGCGGGACCGGCGGGACGCGCGGGACGGGCGGCACCTCGGTCCGGTGGTCGGTCCGTTGCTCGGTCCGCTGCTCGGTCTCGGTCGAGACGCGGGCCGGCCCGTCGCCGGGAAAACGCGCCGCCACGACCAACGCGACGACGGTCAGCACGATCGCCAGCGCCACGTCGGCGCGTAGCGCCCACCGCGACAGCGGGGCGCGCTTCTCCTCCGGCCGTAGCGCATCACGCAGTTGGCGGCGCCTCTCGCGGCGGTCCTCCGTCTCCATCGGCTCATTGTGTGGCTCCCCGCCCCGGTCCGCGTCCGTCTGCGCGACCAGAGGGTCCCGTCCCAGAGGTGTACGTCGCAGGGATGACCTCCCGGCCCGGTCGTTCGCGGGGAGGTCCTGATGTCGGTGCCGCGGCCGACGCGCCCCAGCACCCCGCGCTCCTAGGTTCGCTGAGCCCGGCAACGCGCCTCATGTACCGGGCCCGACCCAACCGAAGCGAACCGATGCCACCCGAAGGACGGTCGACTCCCATGACTCAGGTGATCCAACTGGAGGGCGTGGCCAAGCGCTACGACAGCGTCGGCACGCCCGCGCTGGGCCCTCTCACGCTCTCCGTCGAGAAGGGCGAGGCCCTTGCCGTGACGGGTCCCTCCGGCAGCGGCAAGTCCACGCTGTTGAACCTCGTCGCGGGACTGGACAAGCCGACCGAGGGCACCGTGTCCGTGGGCGGCCGACGGCTGAACGATCTCAGCGAGCACGCGCTGGCCCGGTTCCGCCGCGAGCAGATCGGCATGGTGTTCCAGTTCTTCAACCTGCTCGACGACCTCACCGTGGCCGACAACATCCAGCTCCCGGCCCAGCTGACCGGCACCGCGAGGCGCAGGACGGCGGCCCGTGCCGAGGAACTCATGGAGGTGCTCGGCATCCAGAAGCACGCCCGCGCCTACCCGGGCCGGCTCTCCGGCGGTGAACGCCAACGCGTCGCGGTCGCCCGGGCCTTGGTCAACCGTCCCGCGCTGCTGCTCGCCGACGAGCCGACCGGTGCCCTCGACACCGCCTCGGGCCAGGACGTACGGGAGCTGCTGGTGGAGCTGCACCGCGGCGGCCAGACCATTGTGCTGGTGACGCACGACCTCGCGCTCGCCGAGGCGTGTGCGAGCCGGACGATCCATCTGGTCGACGGTCATCTCGCCCTCGACACGCGGGCGGAGGCCGTCCGATGACCCGCTTCGGCGGCGGTGCGCTGGGCCGGGTCATACGTTCCGGTGTGGGGCGGCGCCGGGTGCAGACCGTGGTGATCGCCGTGGCCACGATGATGGCCGTGGCCTCGGCGGTGGTCGCCGGGTCGCTCATCGTGGCCGCGAACGCGCCCTTCGACCACACCTTCGCGAAACAGCGAGGCGCCCATCTGACGGCCCAGTTCGACCCGGACAAGGTGACTGCGTCGCAGCTCAAGGCCACCCGAGAGCTGACGGGCGTCACCGCGAGCGCTGGGCCGTACCCCTCCACGACGATCCAGCCGGAGGACTCGGCGGGCCTGCGTATGCCGACGCTGACGCTCGTCGGACGGTCCGGTCCGCAGGCCGGCGTGGACGATCTGGACCTCAAGTCCGGCCGGTGGGCGGCGAAAGCGGGCGAGATCGTGCTCCATGAGGCGTTCGCCGGCCCAGCCTTCAAACTCGGCTCCACTCTCAAGACGTCGGACACGGAGGGCAGTTCGACCCTGACCGTCGTCGGTCTCGCCCTGTCGGTCAGCAGGACCGCCGACGCCTGGGCAACCCCCGTGCAGGCAAGGGCACTTGCGTCGGCCGACAACCCGCTCACCAGTCAGATGCTGTACCGCTTCGACTCGGCCGGAACGGACAAGCAGGTCACGGACGGCCGGAAGAAGCTCGCCGCGGCCGTGCCGTCCGGTGCGTTGCTGGGCAGCCAGTCCTATCTGGAGACCAAGCGCGCCGCCGACCAGGGCGCGGCCCCGACCATCCCCTTCCTCATCGCCTTCGGCGTCCTCGGCATCGTGATGTCGGTGATCATCGTCGGCAGTGTGACCAGCGGCGCGGTCGGCTCCAGTCTGCGCAGGATCGGCATCCTCAAGGCCATCGGTTTCACACCGCGGGAGGTCGTACGGGCCTATGTGGCCCAGGCGTTGATCCCGGCCGCGGTCGGTATCGCGCTTGGCGTCGTGCTGGGGAACCTGCTGGCCGTGCCGCTCCTCGACGACACCGAGCAGGCGTACGGCACCGCTTCACTGACGGTGGCGTGGTGGGTGGACGTCGTGGTGCCGGTCGCCGCGCTGGTGGTCGTGGGGCTCGCCGCGCTGGTTCCCGCGCTGCGGGCCGGGCGGCTGCGCACGGTCGAGGCGATCGCGGTGGGCCGGGCCCCGCGTACGGGTCGCGGTCAGTGGGCGCATCGGGTGGCGGGGCGGCTGCCGCTGCCGAGGGCGGTGACGTACGGCCTCGCGAGCCCCTTCGCGCACCCGGTCCGCACGGTCGCGATGCTGCTCGCGGTGGCCTTCGGTACGGTCGCGGCGACCTTCGCGGTGGGGCTGACCGCGTCTCTCACGGCGGTCGGCGAGGCGCAGGATCCCGAGGACCGTGCCGCGGTCACCGTGTTCGCCGGCGGACCGTCCGGTGGCCCCATGCCCCCGCCGGGCGAGGGCAGGCCCGGAGCCGCGGCCGGGGGCAGCTCCGAGGCCCCGCCCGTCGATCCGGCGCGGATTCGCGCCGCGGTCGAGGCGCAGGAGGGCACCGCTTCGTACTACGCCACGACACAGGAGGACGTCACCGTGACCGGGGTCACCGGCTCGGTCACGATCAGCCTCTACGAGGGAGATTCCCGGCCCGGCAGCTACGAGATGATCAGCGGGCACTGGATCGACGGTGCGGGGCAGGTCGTGGTTGCCTCGGGTTTCCTGGAACGGACCGGCACCAAGGTCGGTGACACCGTCCGGGTGACCCACCAGGGAGACACCCGGACCCTGCGGATCGTCGGCGAGGCCTTCGACACGGAGGACGACGGCATGCAACTCCACGCGGGAATGGCCGACTTCCCCGCGGCCGAACCCCGGACGTTCCTCGTCGAGGTGAAGTCGGGTGTCGCTCCCGCCGACTACGCCGAGAAGCTCACCACGGTGGTGCGCCCCCTCGGCGGAGACGCCATGGCCAACTCCCCTTCGGAGCAGGACAACTTCGTCCTCATCCTGCAGTCGATGGCGGCGCTGCTCACCCTCATGCTGGTGTCCGTGGCCGGCCTCGGTGTGCTCAACTCCGTTGTCATCGACACCCGTGAGCGCGTCCACGACCTCGGCGTCTGCAAGGCGCTCGGCATGTCGCCGCGGCAGACCGTGGGCCTCGTACTCGCCTCGGTGGCCGGGATCGGTGTGCTCGGCGGTCTGGTCGGCGTGCCCGCCGGGTTCGCGCTGCACGGCATCGTGCTGCCGGTGATGGGACATGCCGCGGGCACCGATCTGCCGCCCTCGGTCCTCGATGTGTACGTGCCTTGGCAGTTGGTGCTGCTGGGAGTGGCCGGGATCGCGATCGCGATGCTGGGCGCGCTGCTCCCGGCGGGCTGGGCGGCCAGGGCCCGTACGGCTGTGGCTCTGCGCACGGAGTAGCGGCCCTCGGCGGCCCGGCGCCCTTGCGACGCCGGGCCCCCGCGGCCCCCTCCACGCTCCGGGTCAGCAGCAGCGGCTCTGCGGATGGTCCTCCCGGTGCCGGGCCCGCAGTGCCTGGTACTCGCGTGGTGTCGGTACCGGGGCGAGTGGGTGGTGGCGGAGATGCCGCTCGCAGTAGCGGTCGTACTCCGCCTCCCCCGTCAGCTCGCGCAGGTACCAGCGCACGGCACGCGCCCACCGCCGGACGATCACGAACGGGCTCCCGCCAGCGGCTCGGCGGACTGCTCCGGGAGGTCGATGCGGGACTCGACGTACGGCGTCTCGGTCGTCGGCAGCGGGACCGGGGACCGTACGGCGCGTACGCACACCACGGCCGCGTTGACGATCACCGCGGCGACCAGGAGCAGGAACAGGGCGATCAGGACGCCGTCGACCGTGGAGTTGGTGACCACGGTGTGCATGTCGTCGAGGGTCTTGGCGGGCGGCAGGACCTGACCGGCGTCGATGCCGTCGGCGTACCGCTCGCGCTGGGCGAAGAAGCCGACGCGCGGGTCGGCGGAGAAGATCTTCTGCCAGCCCGCGGTGAAGGTGATCGCGACCACCCAGGCCAGCGGGACCCCGGTGACCCAGGCAAAGCGCAGCCGTCCGGACTTGACGAGGACGGTCGTGCAGACGGTGAGGGCGATGGCGGCGAGGAGCTGGTTGGCGATGCCGAAGAGCGGGAAGAGCTGGTTGATTCCGCCGAGGGGGTCGGTGGCACCGGAGTGGAGGAAGTAGCCCCAGGCCGCCACGACGAGTGCGCTGCACAGCCAGATGCCCGGCTTCCAGTTGACCCGGCCGATCGGCTTCCAGACGTTGCCGAGCATGTCCTGGAGCATGAAGCGTCCGACGCGGGTGCCGGCGTCGACCGTGGTCAGGATGAACAGCGCCTCGAACATGATCGCGAAGTGGTACCAGAAGGCCTTCATCGAGCTGCCGCCGAAGACTCCGGAGAAGATCTCCGACATGCCCACGGCGAGGGTGGGCGCTCCGCCCGAGCGGGCGATGAGCGTCTGTTCCTCCACGGCCTTGGCCGCCTGCGTCAGTTGGTCGGGGGTGATGGTGAAGCCGAGGCCCGCCACCGCCTGGGAGGCCGACTCGGCTGTCGTGCCGAGCAGTCCGGCGGGCGCGTTCATCGCGTAGTACAGGCCGGGTTCCAGGGTGGCGGCTGCGATCAGCGCCATGATCGCGACGAACGACTCCATCAGCATGGCGCCGTAGCCAATCATGCGGACCTGGGACTCCTTCTGGATCAGCTTCGGGGTGGTCCCGGAGGCGACCAGTGCGTGGAAGCCGGAGAGCGCGCCGCACGCGATGGTGATGAAGAGGAACGGGAAGAGGGATCCGGCGAATACCGGGCCCGTGCCCGAGGAGGCGAAGTCGCTGACCGCGTCGGTCCGCAGCACGGGCGCGGCCACGATCACGCCGACCGCGAGCAGTGCGATGGTGCCGATCTTCATGAAGGTGGAGAGGTAGTCGCGCGGCGCGAGCAGCATCCACACGGGCAGCACGGAGGCGACGAAGCCGTAGCCGACGAGGCAGAAGACGAGGGTCGTCGGGCTGAGGGTGAAGGTGTCGGCCAGCGAGGACTCCTGGACCCAGCTGCCGCCGACGATGGCGAGAAGCAGCAGCGCCACGCCGATCAGGCTGGTCTCGACGACCCGGCCCGGCCGGATGCGGTGCAGCCAGAACCCCATGAACAGGGCGATGGGGACGGTCATGGCGACGGAGAAAGTGCCCCACGGGGAGTGGGCGAGCGCGTTGACCACGACGAGGGCCAGCACCCCGAGCAGGATGATCATGATGGCGAAGACGGCGATCAGCGCGGCGGCCCCGCCCGCCCTGCCGATCTCCTCCCGGGCCATCTGCCCGAGCGACTTGCCGTCCCGCCGCATCGAAAGGAACAGCACGACCATGTCCTGCACCGCCCCGGCGAAGATCACTCCGGCGACGATCCACAGGGTGCCCGGCAGATACCCCATCTGCGCCGCGAGCACCGGCCCCACCAGCGGCCCGGCGCCGGCGATCGCCGCGAAGTGATGGCCCAGCAGCACCCGGCGGTCGGTCGGCTGGAAGTCGACTCCGTCCTCCAGGCGTTCGGCGGGGGTGGCCCGACGGTCGTCGGGCTGCAGTACGCGCCGCGCGACGAATCGGGAGTAGAAGCGGTAGGCGATGGCGTACGAGCCGAGGGCGGCCACCACCAGCCAGACCGCGGAGATCTCCTCGCCGCGGGCCAGCGCGAGGACGCCCCAGCCGATCGCGCCGAGCAGGGCGACGGCGGCCCACAGCAGCAGCGACCGCGGTGTCATCCGGGAGCGTGCGGGCGGCGGCTCTTCCGGCGCCGGGCGACCGGATTCGGGCATGACTGACGTGGGCATGGCGGCTCCTCACCTCTACGGTGATGTGTGGTGGTACGGATGCGTACGGATTCGTACGGATGCGTACGGGTCGGCGGTGCGGGTTGCGGAACGCGTACGAGCTAGGGGTCGTGCCGGTCGTACGTACCGCCTAGGGATCGTGGCGGTCGTGCCTGGTCAGCGCATATGCGGCCAGGAGGCACAGGCCGCAGCCCGGCACCCAGGCGAGCTGGTACCAGTAGAAGAACGGCGTCCCCGCGAGCCGTGGGCTCTCACCGGCGTACCAGGGGACCCACAGCAGACCGGCGGCGGGCGCGAGGAGCAGTACGGCGATCGCGACGCGCCGTAGCCGGTGATGATCCGTGGGTGCCATGACCTGCGCTCCTCTCCCCGTGCTTGTCGGTCTGTGCAAGAGTTGCCCACCGGCCGGAACTGGTTGACAGCGAATTTCCAGAAGATTTCCCGCCGGTTCCCTGTCCTCCGAGTGGGGTGCCCGCGCAACTCTCCGGCAAGGGCACAGGCACACCAAGGACGGTGACCCATGGCGGATGTCGCCATGACCGCGACGTTTCTCGCCGTGATCGGCGGGGCGTCGCTGCTCGCCGTCACGGCGCGCCGTCTGCGCCCCACCGACCGGCTGCCGTCCCTGGAGGGCTGGGCGCTGGCCGACCGGAGACTGGGCCCGGTGTGGACCTGGCTGCTGCTGGGCGGCACGATCTTCACCGCGTACACCTTCACCGCCGTCCCCGGCCTGGCGTACGGCAACGGGGCGCCCGCCTTCTTCGCGGTCCCGTACACGGTGATCGTCTGTCCGCTGGCCTTCGTCCTGTTGACCCGCCTGTGGGCGGTGGCCCGCCGCCACGGCTACGTGACCGTGGGCGACTTCGTCCGTGGACGGTACGGTTCGCCGCCGCTGGCCCTGGTCGTCGCGCTCACCGGGATCCTTGCGACGATGCCGTATCTGGCGCTGCAGTTGCTGGGGATACGAGCAGTGCTCACCGCCGGGGGCGTCTATCCGCGCGGCGCGGCGGGCGATCTCGTGATGGTGGCGCTCTTCGCTGGTCTCGCGGTGGCGACGTACCGGCACGGGCTGCGCGCGCCCGCGGTCATCTCCGCGCTCAAGGCGGTGGCCGTCTTCGTCTCGCTCACCGCGGTCTGCTGGCTGGTCCTCGCCCGGCTCGGCGGCCCCGGCCCGCTCTTCGACCGGGCCGCGCAACGGCTCGGCGGTACGGACACGGCGCACTCCGCCCTGCTCCTCTCCCCCGAGCAGCAGCCCGCCTACGCCACCCTCGCCCTGGGCTCGGCGCTGGCCCTGCTGATGTACCCGCACGTGCTCACCGCCGGATTCGCCGCCGACAGCCCGCGCACCCTGCGCAAGGTCGCCGTGGCCCTGCCCGCCTGGACGGGCCTGCTCGCGCTCTTCGGCTTCCTCGGCGTCGCGGCCCTCGCGGCGGGCGTTCAGGCCCCGGAGGGAGGTGCCGAGGCGGCGGTTCCGATGCTGGTCGACCGGTTGATGCCGGGGCCGCTGGCCGGGCTGGTGTTCGGCGCGATCGTCGTGGGGGCGCTCGTCCCGGCCGCCGTGATGTCGATCGCCGCCGCGACCTGCTTCGTACGCAATGTGTACGTCGAGTACGTGCAGCCGACCGCCACGCCCAAACGGCAGGTGCGTATCGCCAAGGCGGTCTCGCTCACCGCGAAGGTGGGGGCGGTGGCCTTCGTGTTCGGGCTGCGCGACCAGGACGCGATCAACCTCCAACTGCTCGGCGGTGTATGGATTCTGCAGATCTTCCCCGCCGTGGCCGTCGGGCTGTTCACGGGCCGGATGCATCCGCGGGCGCTGATCGCCGGGTGGGCCGTGGGCATGACGGCCGGCACGTTCCTGGTGGTCCGCGAGGGGTTCTCGTCCATCGTGGCCTTCGGTTCCGCCGACCGGCCGCTGGAGATCTACGCCGGACTCGCGGCCCTGGTCCTCAATCTGGCCGTCACCCTGGTCGGGACCGCGGCCCTCGAACGGCTCGGCGTCCCGCGCGGCGCCGATGTCACCGACCTACCGTCGCGCCTGACCGTCAGGCGCCGCCCCGAGACGGGAGCCACCAAACCGTGAGACGCAGACAGCACACCCGCTCGACGGTGGCGCAGGCTGTTCCGCCCGCCGTCCCCGAGGCACGCGTTCCGCGCGCGGCGACGGCCCGGCCGCCGGGCGCGGACCGTCCCGGCCCCGGCGAAGAGTCCCGCCCCGACGGCGTACACGAAGGGGCGCCCGAGGAGACGACACCCCTGTCCCCCGCGGTCGGCGATCCCGTCGACCTGGAACGGGAAGCCGCCCTGGCCCGGCTCTTCGAGGTGCACTACTCCTCGATGCTGCGCCTGGCCGTACTGCTCGGCGCCGACGATCCGGAGAACGTCGTGGCCGAGGCGTACTACCAGATCTACCGGAAGTGGCGCCGGCTGCGGGACGCCGAGGCGGCGGAGGCCTATCTGCGGTCCACGGTGTGCAATCTGACCCGGATGCGGATACGCCACCTCCAGGTCGCGCGCAAGCACGTCGAGAACCCGCCGAGCGATGTCGTTGCCTCCGCCGAGAGCACCGCGCTGCTCCACGACGACCAGCGCGTGCTGATCGACGCGCTGCAGCAACTGCCCGCGCGGCAGCGCGAAGCGCTCGTGCTGCGCCACTGGCTCGGCCTGAAGGAGAGCGAGATAGCCGCCGCGATGGGAATCTCCTGCGGATCGGTCAAGACACACACCGCACGCGGCATCGCCGCCCTGACCCAGGCGATGGAGGCCCGGCGATGAACGACACCTCTCCGGACCGTACGGAACACGAGCCGGACCGTACGGAGCAAGAGCTGCGCGCAGCCCTGGAGGCGCTGGCCGGCGGGGTGCACCCGGCCCCCGACGCCTACCGCACGGCCCGTGGCGACTGGCTGCGGCGCGAGCGGCGGCGTCGGCTCGTCCTCGCGGTCCTGATCGCGGTCGTCTTCACGCTCGCCACCCTGATCGGTCTCTGGGTCCTGAACCAGGCGCCCTCCGAGCCCGGGGTCATCTTCTCCGGCACGGGGAGCCAGGTCGCTTCCAGCGGGGCGGGCGCCGTCCCGGGCTGATGGACGGCCGCGGAGTCGTTCCCTCCCGGCCGTCCCGCCGTCGAGAACTCGTACGGCACCGCCCGCAGCGGCCGATCGGGGGGATACTGGCCCTATGCGGTTTCGGAGCATGGCCTGTGGTGCCGCGGGGCTGGTGCTGGTGGCCGCTGTCGGCTGCACCGGGGACGGCGACGCCGATCCCACGAGTCCGCCGACGTCGGCCCGCGCTTCCGCCAAGACCCCCAGCGCGACGCCCACCCCCACCCCGACTCCGGCCAACCCCGTGTCGATCCCGGGGCTGATCCAGCGCGAGCACCGGGGCTCCGACCTCAAGCTCGGGAACGTACGCGTGCGGACCGACGCCTACACCCAGTACGCGGTCACGTACGAGGCCAACGGGCTGACGATCTCGGGAATCATGAACATTCCCAGGGGCAAGGGGCCTTTCCCCGCCCTGGTACTGGCGCACGGGTACATCGACCCGGCCGTCTACACCAGTGGCCGCGGACTGGCCCGGGAGCAGGAGTTGCTGGCCCGCAACGGTTATGTGGTCCTGCACACCGACTACCGCAACCACGCGGGCTCCGACGACGACCCGGACAATGACGTCAACCTGCGCCTCGGCTACACCGAGGACACCATCGGCGCGGTCATGGCGCTGCGCTCGTCGGGGCGTCCGGAGATCGACGGCGAGCGGATCGGCCTGCTGGGGCGGTCGATGGGCGGTGGCGTCGTGTACAACACGCTGGTGGTCGCGCCCGGTCTGGTCGACGCTGCCGTGGTGTTCGCCCCCGTCAGCTCGCGTCCGGACGAGAACATCGACCACTTCCAGCGCGGCGACGGCGATCCGGTCGTCGCCGAGATCGACAAGACGCACGGCACCCCTGAGGAGAACCCCAAGTTCTGGAGGGAAGCCTCCCCGATCACCTACTTCGATCGGGTGACCGAACCGCTGCTCATCCATCACGGCACCGCCGACGAGAGCTGCCCGATCGTCTGGTCGGAGCGGACCACCGCCGCGTTCGAGAAGGCGGGCAAGGACGTCGAGCTGGTGAAGTACAAGGGCGAGCACCACACGTTCGCCCCGCAGTGGCCGGCCTCGATGAAGACGACGATGGACTTCTTCGAGAAGCATCTGCGCTGACCCACCGCGGTCGGCTGTCCGCGCTCGCCGGATGCCGAGCGACTGCTCGAACCTTCCCCTACCGTTTCTCGTACGATCCCTCCCCAATCGGGAGCGATCGGTATGCCAAGCGACAGACCCAGACGGAAAGGCCGTGTCATGAAGTTCGCAGTGATCGGCGGTACCGGACTGATCGGTTCGCAGGTCGTCACGAAACTCAACGACGCCGGGCACGACGCGGTGCCCCACACCCAGTCCAGCGGAGTCGACGTCATCACGGGCAAGGGCCTGGAACAGGCCATGGAGGGCGCCGAGACCGTCATCAACCTGACGAACTCCCCGACGTTCGACGAAGCCTCCCCGGCGTTCTTCCAGACCTCGATGGACAACCTGCTCGCGGCCGCCCGGAAGAGCGACGTCCAGCACTTCGTCATCCTCTCGATCGTCGGCGTGGACCAGGTGCCCGAACTGGACTACTACCGGGCCAAGGCCCTCCAGGAGGACGTGCTGAGGGCCGGGCCGGTCCCCTATTCGATCGTCCGGGCCACCCAGTTCATGGAGTTCGTCGACGCGGTCCTGTCCTGGACCACCGACGGCGACACCGTCCGCCTGCCCAGCACACCGATCCAGCCGATCGCGGCCAAGGACGTCGCCGCCGCGGTCGCCGAGGTCGCCTCGGGCACCCCCTTGCGGGGCATCCACAATGTCGCGGGCCCCGACGTCTACCGGCTCGACGAGCTCGGCAGGATCACGCTGGACGCCCACCCGGACGGCCGCACGGTCACGACCGACGACAGCGCGGGCATGTTCGCGGCCGTCCGCGGTGCCGTCCTGATCGCCCCGAAGGATGCCCACATCGCGCCCACCCGCTACACCGACTGGCTCTCCTGAAACAAATCGGCGGTCCCTCCCGACCGCAGGAATACCCGCCACTGCCGGCGAGTCTGCGGTCACCGGTGGATGAACACTATGAACGCAATGATCAAGCCATGGGTTTTCGCCCGGCCTCTCCTTAGCATCGGCCGCGCCGCGCAACGGTGCGCCGATGAGGAGAAGGAGCACGCCCATGGACCGGCCGAGACTCGGAACGTCGGGTATCCGTGACATCCGCAATGGGGCCAAAGGACTTCGACGCCGCCGTGCCGCGATCGGCGCGGGCGTCGCGGGAATTCTCGTCGGCACACTCGCTGGACCTACGTCGGCTTCCTCCACCTCTACGGCCGCGGACGGACCGGCCTCAGTGGAGTGCCCAACCACCCTGACCGGAAAGGCCACTTGTTACACCGGGCAGGATTCCAACGGCGCCTATTACGCGATCGCCGTCCCGAAGGAATGGAACGGCTCGCTCGTGATGCACGCGCACGGAGGTCCCGACCTCGGCGCGGACTCCGACCCGGACCGCAGCATCGGCGATCTGGAACGCTGGTCGGTCATGGTCGACGAAGGCTATGCGTGGGCCGGTTCGTCGTATCGCCGCGGTGGTTACGGAACGCGGATGGCCGCCGCCGACACGGAGAATCTGCGCCGCCTGTTCGTCGAGGAGTTCGACAAGCCGAGGCGGACATATGTGCACGGTCAGTCCTGGGGCGGCAACGTCGCCGCGAAGGTCGTGGAGACGTACGGCGCCAAGAAGCACGGCCCCTACGACGGCGCCCTGCTCACCAACGGCGTGCTCGGCGGCGGCTCCCGCGGCTACGACTACCGCGTGGACCTGCGGGTGGTCTACCAGTACTACTGCCAGAACCACCCTCGCCCCACCGAGCCCCAGTACCCGCTGTGGGAGGGGCTGCGTGCCACCTCGACCATGACGAGCGCGGGGCTGCGCGCACGCCTGGAGGAATGCACGGGATTCTCCTCCCCCGCCGAGGAGCGGACCGCCCTGCAGCAGCGCAATCTGGACGACATCCTCGCGGTCACGGGCATTCCGGAGCGCACCCTGGAATCGCATCTGCGGTTCGCGACGTTCACCTTCCGCGACATCGTGCACACCCGGCTCGGCGGGCGAAATCCGTTCAGCAACAAGGGCGTTCACTATTCCGGGTCCCATGACGACAAGGCGCTCAACGCGGGCGTCGAACGGTTCTCGGCGGATCCGACCGCCGTTCGCGATCTGTCGTACGACAGTGACCTCACGGGCAAGGTCTCGATTCCCGTCCTCACGCTCCACGCCATCGACGATCCGACGGCGTTCATCGAGCACGAGGCGGCCTACCGCGACAGCCTTCAGGGCGCGCACCGGGACAAGATGCTCGTGCAGTCCTTCACCCGGGAAAGCGAACACAGCGGGCTGAGCAATTCCGAGTACGCCAACTCCATCTCCACTCTCAGCACTTGGGTACGCATCGGAAAGAAGCCGACACCGAAGTCGCTCGCGGCGTCCTGCGGCGCGTTCGACAAGAAGTACGGCACCGGCTGTTTCTACGACCCGCGTTTCTACCCCAGTTCGTACGCCACACGGGTCAACCCCCGCCCGGGCGGGCTGCGTTGGCCTGCCATGAGTGCCGCCCAGGAGAAGTCCTGGAGCCAGATCAACGGCGTGGGCATCGCCCCCTGACCCCCTGACCCCCTGAGCGTGACGGGGCCCTCGGGCAACAGCTCCGCCTCCCGGCCGACACGGATGGTGTCGGCCGGGAGGCGGAGCCGTAGGTACGCGCTACGGCACGCGGACGATCCCGTGCGCGTCCGTCACGAGCGACGCGAGCGGGCCGCGAACACCGCACCGGCGCCCAGGGCGATCACCACGGCGGCGCCACCGGCGATCAGGCCGACCGGAGCGCCGGCGCCCGTCTCCGCCAACGGCGGCGTGCTGTCGCTGGACGACGGCTCCGGGGTGGCGGGCGGAGTCGACGACAGCGGCGGCACGTCCGGTGTCGTGGGAGGCGTCGCGGAGGGCTTGGGGGTGGGCGGCGGAGTCGTCTCCTCCGCGGGCGGAGTGCTGCCCGCGGGAGTCGACGGGGTCGGCTCAGAAGGGGTGGGGGTCGGGGAGGGCGACTCCGGCGGGCTGTCGGCGCACTCCTTCTCGCCTCCGTTCCACGCCGCTATGAGGTGGTACGGAGTGTTGACGCCGTCGGGCTGGTAGGGAGCGGGGCCGTGCCCCTCGCCCGTCTTGCCGTCGTACGCGACGTCGTCGCCGTACAGGTCGATCTGGCCGTAGCAGTCGGGCAGCTTCACGGCCAGCTTCTGCCAGGTCCGCTTCGCGTCGTCGTCACCGGCCACGTCATCGGCGGTGAGGTAGACGGTGGCCTTGTCCACCATGGTCTGGCGGCCGGAAGTGGCCCAGTTCGGCCCCTCGGTGGTGTATTCGGCGAGGGAGACGGGGTACTTGCAGCCGTCCGCGACCTTCTGCCCGGGGGCGAGGCGGACCTCGACGGGCCCGGGGACGGTGTCCCAGGAACGGAATCCTCCCTGTGAGGTCCAGTCCTCGCCCACGACACCTCCGTCGGCGCCGACGAGGCGGTACTGGACCGTGGCCGACTGGCACGTCCCGCCGGGCGTGGCGTTTGCGACGCCCGCCCCGAACACGGGCACGGCGGCGACTGCGAGGAAAGCGGACGCTGCGAGGGCAGCCGGAATCCTGGGTTGTTGCGAACGCGACAAGATGGGCCTCTGTGGTTCGAAATGTGTGGGAGGTGGCTGAGCGCGCGTGACCGACGCGGGCGGACGCAACGAAGGCGTGCGCGACCGAGTCACTCGCGCCACTTCACTCGCTTGAGACACAGCGGAGTGGAGTGATCCGAATTCTTGTCACCTTTCACAACTCTCGTCAATCCTTCACGAGTTCACCATGTTCCGACTTGGTCACGACCCGCTCCCACCGGCCGGGAAGGACGTGACACGGAGGTGGACCGCGAGGCGGGAGCGGGCTCCGGAGGCCCGGCGAGACCCCATCGAAACATGCGGTCCATGAACCGAATGATGCGAGAGGTATTGACGCCTCTGGTGAGGCTCCTATCATCCAAGGCGTCCAACTGACCGGTCGATGTTCGACTCCACGAACAAGGACACGGCCGCAGCGGTTCATGCGCCCTCCGTACGAACCGGGCACGACAGCACCCGCATCACCCGTACCGGCAAGGCTCTCCCCACACGCCACTGTTCCGGACGAAGAGCGCACCTGGTGTTCGTGCGGCGAGCCCCGACCTCCTTTGGGATCCCGCATGCCCGCACCCGCACGCGACTTACGCCCGCGCCATCACCACATCCACGCGGTCGTACTCCGCTCCGCCTCCGAAGGAATCGGCGGTCACGGCGCAACTTCCGAACAGCTTCAGGGACCTGTCCAACGGCCGCCCGCCAGCGACGGCGCCATGCCTTGACGGGCACCCATCCGCATCCGCATCCGCATCCGCATCCGTACTGAGGAGAACCGTGAACCTTCTCAACCGGCTCAGCCGACGCCGATCCTCGGCATTGGGACTGCTGGCCGCCGCCGCGATGGTGGTGCCCGGTACCGCGACCGCCGCACCCGAATCGCCCGACTCTCCCGAGGTCAAGGCCTCCACCCTGGGCGCCCAAGCAGCCCAGACGGGGCGGTACTTCGGGACGGCCGTGGCCGCCGGAAGGCTCGGCGACGGGACGTACTCGACGATCCTCGACCGGGAGTTCAACTCGGTCACGCCCGAGAACGAGATGAAGTGGGACGCCACCGAGCGGACCCGAGGGTCGTTCACGTTCGGTCCCGCCGACCAGATCGTCAACCGCGCCACCGCACGCGGGCAGCGCGTACGCGGCCACACGCTCGTCTGGCACTCCCAACTGCCCGGCTGGGTCAGTGGCATCACGGACGCGAACACGCTCCGCGGCGTGATGAACAACCACATCACGACGGTGATGAACCACTACAAGGGCAGGATCCACTCCTGGGACGTGGTGAACGAGGCGTTCGCCGACGGCACCGGTGGCCAGCACCGGCCCTCGGTGTTCCAGAACCTGCTGGGCGACGGCTTCATCGAGCAGGCCTTCCGCACCGCTCGGTCGGCCGACCCGGCGGCCAGGCTCTGCTACAACGACTACAACATCGAGAACTGGACCGCCGCCAAGACCCAGGGCGTCTACCGCATGGTGCGCGACTTCAAGGCACGCGGCGTACCCATCGACTGCGTCGGCTTCCAGGCCCACTTCGGTACCGGCGGGCCGCCGTCCAACTTCCAGACGACGCTGGCCAGCTTCACCGCGCTCGGCGTGGACGTACAGATCACCGAACTGGACATCGCGCAGGCGCCGACGACCGCGTACGCGAACACGGTGAGGGCCTGCATGAACGTGTCACGCTGCACGGGCATCACGGTGTGGGGCATCCGGGACAGCGACTCGTGGCGGGCCGGGGAGAACCCACTGCTGTTCGACCGGAGCGGCAACAAGAAGCCCGCTTTCCAGTCGGTACTGACCGCGCTGGGCGGCACCGCCGCCACACGGACCGCGTCCGACGCCGCCGCGTTGCCCGGCAGCTACAGCTGGAGCTCCAGCGGCGTGCTGATGTCCCCAAAGCCGGACTCGACCCACAACATCGCCGGGCTCAAGGACCCGTCGGTCGTCCACCACAACGGCAGGTGGCACGTGTTCGCCAGCGTCGCGAGCGCGTCCGGCTACAACCTGGTGTACCTGAACTTCACCGACTGGTCCCAGGCCTCCTCGGCCACGCACCACTATCTGGACCGCAGTGCGATAGGCACCGGATACCGGGCCGCGCCGCAGGTGTTCTACTTCGCTCCGCAGCGCACGTGGTACCTCGTCTACCAGACCGGCAACGCGTCGTACTCGACGAACACCGACATCAGCAATCCGAACGGCTGGAGCGCGCCGCGCCACTTCTACTCGTCGATGCCGGACATCATCCGGCAGAACATCGGCAACGGCTACTGGGTGGACATGTGGGTGATCTGCGACAGCGCCAACTGCTACTTGTTCTCGTCCGACGACAACGGGCATCTCTACCGCTCGCAGACGACGCTGGGCCAGTTCCCGAACGGGTTCACCAACACCGTCATCGCGGCCCAGGACCCCAACAAGTACGCCCTGTTCGAAGCGAGCAACGTCTACAAGGTGCAGGGCACCAACCAGTACCTGTTGCTCGTGGAGGCGATCGGGTCGGACGGGCGGCGCTACTTCCGGTCCTGGACCGCCGGCAGCCTCGCCGGTTCCTGGTCTCCGCTGGCCGCGTCCGAGAGCAACCCGTTCGCCCGGGCCAACAACGTCGCCTTCCCCTCGGGGACTTGGACGAGAGACATCAGCCACGGTGAACTCGTCCGCGCGGGCAACGACCAGACCCTGACCGTCAACTCCTGCCGGCTTCAGTACCTTTACCAGGGCAAGGACCCGGGCGCGAGCGGCGACTACAACAGTCTGCCGTGGCGGCTCGGCCTGCTCACCCAGACCAACTCGGCCTGCTGACCGACCGCGGGCCCCTGCGCAGGCGGGGGCCCGCACCTCCCGTACGGATCGCGACGGCGGCCCCGCCGGTTCAGTCGTGGTCGCCGGTTCAGTCGTGGTCGCCGTTCAGCCGTGGTCCCCTTCCGGATCCACGTGCGGCATGATCCGGTCGAGCCAGCCCGGCGTCCACCAGGCATGGCGGCCGAGCAGGGTCATGACGGCCGGAACGAGGAGCAGGCGTACGACGGTTGCGTCGATCAACACGCTCACGGCCAGGCCGAGCCCGAGCATCTTGACGACGATATTGTCGCTCACGATGAACGCGGCGAAGACGCTCACCATGATCAGGGCGGCGCAGGTGATGACACGCGCGGTGATCTCCAGGGCGTGCGCCACGCTGGCCTTCGCGTCACCGGTGCGCAGCCAGGCCTCGTGGACACGCGACAGCAGGAAGATCTCGTAGTCCATGCTGAGGCCGAAGATGATGGCGAACATCATCATGGGCACGTAGCTCTCGATGGGCACCTTGCCCGACACGCCCAACGCCGGTCCGCCCCAGCCCCATTGGAAGACGGCGACGACCACGCCGTACGAGGCGGCGATGGACAGGACGTTGAGGACCGCCGCCTTGAGGGCGACCAGCAGGCCCCGGAAGACCATCAGGATGATGAGGAAGGCCAGGGCGACCACCACCGCGATGATCAGCGGGAGGCGCTCCGCGACGATGTCACGGAAGTCGACCTGGGCGGCCGTGGTGCCCGTGACATAGCCCTTGGCGTCGGTGCCCGAGACGGCCTGGGGCAGGGTCTCGTCGACCAGGCGGTTCGCCAGGTCGGTGGTGTCCGCGTTCTGCGGAGCCTCCTTGGAGTAGACCGTGCCCACCAGCACGTCACCGTCCTGCGTGGGCGTCAGCTGTGTGCTCGTGGCCGCGCCCTGCACATCGGTCAGGGACTTCTGCGCCTGCGTCGCCAGCGACGAACGCTGGTCGGACGGTACGGAGGTCTGGTCGATGACGACGGTCAACGGACCGTTGGAGCCGGGCCCGAAGGCGTCCGACATGAGGTCGTAGGCCCGTCGGTCGGTGAACGACTTGGGGTCCGCGCCGTCGCCGATGTGGCCGAGCTGGATCGAGAGCACCGGGATCGCCAGGACGAGGACCGTGACGACTCCGCCGACCAGGAACCACCAGGGGCGGCGCTGCACACGCTGGGCGTAGCGGTGCCAGGTGCCCTCGACGGGCTCGCCCGGGGCGGCGTTCGTCTCCGCGACGGGGCGGCGCACCCGGTAGCGGTCGATGCGGTGGCCGATGAGCCCGAGCAGGGCGGGGACGAGGGTCAGCGCGCCGACGACGGCCGAGACGACCGTCACGGCCGCGGCCACGCCCAGCAGGCCGATGAAGCTGACTCCGGAGACGGACAGCCCGGCCAGGGCGATGATCACCGTGCAGCCGGAGACCAGTACGGCCCGGCCGCTGGTGGCGGTGGCCCGGCCCGCCGCACGGACCGGGTCGTCGCCGTTCATGAGGTTCTGCCGGTGGCGGGTGATGAGGAACAGCGCGTAGTCGATGCCCACGCCCAGGCCGATCATGGTGGCCAGCGTCGGGGACACCGTGGCGAAGGTGAAGGCCGAGGCGAGCAGCCCCAGGCAGGCCAGCCCTCCCACGGCGCTGATCAGGGCGGTCAGCAGCGGGATGCCCGCCGCGAGCACGCTGCCGAAGCCGACGAGGAGCACGACGATCGCCACCGCGAATCCGATCAGCTCGCTGATCCGGTCGTCGGGGGCGGGCCTGGCGAGTTCGCCGAGGGGGCCGCCGTACTCGACCTCCACGCCCGCCGACCTCAGGGACTGGACCGAGTTGTCCACTCCGTCGAGGTACGAGTCGCCGAGCGTCGACGGTTGTACGTCGAAGCGGATGGTGATGTAGCCGGTCTTCCCGTCGCTGGACAGCGGGCCCACGTTCGGTTGTTGGGACTGGCCCGAGGACTGCGACGACTGCTGGGACGGGGCCGTCAACGGGTTCTGTGCCGAGAGCACGTGGGGAAGTTTCTGCAGGTCGGTGATCGTCTGGCCCATCTGCGAGCTGACCGACGTCAGCGACTGCTTGTCGTCGCGCAGCACGATCTGGCTGCTGTAGCCGCCCGCCGCCGGGTCGTGCTTCTTCAGTACGTCCAGGCCCTTCTCCGACTGGACACCGGGGAGCTGGAAGTCGTCCGAGTAGTCTCCGCCGAACGAGCGGTCCAGCACCTGCAGGGCGGCCAGTACGACCAGCCAGGCCACGATGACGATCGCGAAGTGCCGGGCGCACCACTCCCCCAACCTGCGCAGCCGCCCAGCTGCAACCTGCCCGTCCCCTGTACTGGACCGCGTTGGCGACATGGGCTGCTCCCGCAGTGAATGATCAAGGTTTTCCCCATTAAACGACGCTTTGATCACACCGTCATACGGAGCTTCGTATGGAGGCGGAAGGCCCGTCGAGTGCTCCAGGAGTCAGGAACCGTCGGCGGCTTCGGTGGCCAGCCACTCGCCGAGGGCGGCGAAGTCCGCGTCGGTGAGGCCCCGGCGGGGGTCCACCCGGTGCAGCAGGGCATGCCCTCGATGGTGTGCGGAGACCCAGGCCCTGTCGGTGTCGGTGATCTCGTCGTCGACCCAGACGAACGCGCGGCCGGCCGCCCGGTCGACCAGGGCGCGGGTCTTCCAGTGCAGTCCTCGCCGCGCGTCCCGTTCGGCCTCCCCGGCGGCCTGCTCGTCGTCCGGCTCCGGCCAGGTCACGACGGCCAGTTCGGGGAGACCGAGCCGCGGGGCGACGGTCTCGTTCGCCTCGGCCATCCAGGTGGTGGCCCAGACCGGCTCGCACGGCAGAGCCATCAGGCGGGGTCCGTGCGCGGGGTTGATCCTGGCCAGGAGCGGATTCTCGTCGGGCCCCGCCGGGGCCGTCCCGTAAGTGGGATACCCGCCCGGGAACTGCCCCGATGCCGCCCCGAAGGGAATGAGCGGGCCGTCGACATCGAGGAAGAGCAGTGGACGTCGCTCGGATCCGGTCATGGCCGCATGATAGTCGTCCTTCCCGGAAATCGTCGCGCGACTATTCGCGCTGTTTCCTTTTCATGGAGTCCATAAGGCGGATACAGTCGACCCATGCCCAAGATTGAATCCACACCCCGCGTGGCCCTCAAGAAAATAACCCCCGATGTGTCCGGAGCAATGGGCGCGCTGCACGGCGCGGCCGTATTGGCGGCGCAGGACGCCAAGGTCGAGCCGGAGCTTCTTGAGCTCATCCGGATTCGCGCTTCGCAGATCAACGGCTGCGCGTTCTGCATCGACATGCACACGAAGGACGCCCGTGCGCAGGGCGAGAGCGAGCAGCGTGTGTACGCGCTGAACGCCTGGCGGGAGACGCCCTTCTTCAGCGAACGGGAGCGCGCCGCGCTGGCGTTGGCCGAGGCGGTGACACTGGTGCACGACGGGCACGTCCCGGACGAGGTCTACGCGGAGGCGGCCGAGGTCTTCGACGAGGCACAGCTCGCGGCACTGATCTGGGCAGCCACCGTCATCAACGCGTACAACCGCATCGCCATCGCGACACGGATGGTTCCGGGCGCCTATCAGCTGGCCCAGAAGAAGGCCTGAGCACCAGAAGAAGGCCTAAGCAATCCCAATGACACCCCAGAATTTATCGTGACGCCCGAGAAATGATCTCCGAAATTCACTGAATCCGGATATGGACAGTCGCGCCGGGCCGAATGCATTCGGCCCGGCGTGAAACTTTCTCTCTTTATCGGATCAGGCGGCGGGAAGCGGCTCCATCAGACCGTCCAGCCATTCTCGCCATTCCTTGGCGAAGAGGTCCTGACCCGCTTCCATGGGCCGGCCTTCCCAGCCGGTCACCGGCCGGATTCCGTGCAGGGCGTTCACCAGCCACACCTCCCGCCCGGCGAGCTGCTCCAGGGTCCGCTCGCGGTGGGCCATCCGGATACCGGTGTGCACGGCCCGCTCCTGGATGAGGCCGGTGGTGACACCGGCCAGGATCGGCAGTTGCTGCGGGGGCAGGCACAGGGTGTCGTCCTCCCACCACAGCACGCTGGAGGTCGCTCCCTCCAGCACCAGGCCCGAGGGGGCGATCAGTACCGCCTCCTCCGCGCCCTGTCCCCTCGCCCGCTGCCGGACCCGGGCCAGCACGTCCAGGTCCGGTCCCTTGCGTCGTGGCACGGTTCTCGGGTCCGGCTGACCGGCCGCCCACACGCGTACCTCCGGAGCGGTCGGCGGCGCGTACCGCAGGAGCAGCCGCAACTGGAGGGAACCGGCCACGAGTTCGACACGCGGGAACCACGATCCCGTACGGGGCAGCGCCGCCGTCATGTCCCGCCAGAACTCGTCGAGTTGCTCGGGGGACGGACCTCCGCAGTCGCCGCAGGCCCGCAGGAACCGCTCCCGGTGCCGGTCGAGCCCGCGCACCTGTCCGTCCCGGACGAGCCAGGAGTCCGCTACCAGGAGCTGTGTGTCGGCCGCCAGGCCGGCGATCAGACCACGGCCGGGCATCCACGCCAACAGCCCCTCTGCGGTTGCCGGTTGTGTCATCAAGATGCTTTCCCCTCTCAGTACGTCCGTCAGTACGTCCGTCAGCACGGCCGGTGTGTCAGATGCTTCAGGTGCTCCGGTCAGTACTTCCGGCCGGCGCTCGCCGGTGATCCGTGCCTGGGACCGTACGGCGCGTGTTCCAACCAGGCCCCGCACCAGGGCAGTACGGGTGCCAGGGCCGCCGCGGCCCACTGTTTCGCCCGTACGGTCCGACGGCTGGGCCGCAGATGGTCGAGGGCGGCGCCGGCCGCCGCACTGTTGAACAGGGCCGCCGTCCGCCGGGCCGCCGCGAACTCCGCGACCGCCTCCGTGGTGCCGGCGGCTACGGCCGCCGCTGCCGCCGCCGCGTCCGCGATGCCGCTGTTCATTCCGCGGGCGCCGAAGGGCGGGAAGAGGTGGGCCGCCTCTCCGGCCAGCAGCACGCGGTGCTCCTCGTCGGTGAAGGTGGCCGCGACCTTGCGGAGGAAGTGGTACGTCGACACCCACAGGATCCGGTCGGCGTACCCCTCCCCCACGACCGCGGGCAGCCACTGCCGTACCGCCTCCTGGGTGCCGTAGGACTCCTGCGCGTCGTCGTCACGGCACTGCAGGTCGACCTGGAAGCCGCCCGTGAACGGCACGCGCATGACACTGCGGCCGCCGACGCCGGGATGCTCGTAGTGGAAGACGCGCTCCAGCGGCAGGTCGGCGCCCGGGATGTCGGACACGTCCACCACGACGTGGAAGCCTTCCGAACGGGTGCCCTCCATGGGAATGTCCAGCTCGCGCCGGACCGCCGAGCGGGCGCCGTCGGCGGCGATGACATGGGTGCCCGTCCAGCCGCGTCCGTCCTCGCTGCTCACCGCGACACCGGAGTCGGTGACCTTGACTCCCGTCACGCGCGCGCCCCAGGCGAAGTCCACCCCGGCCGACTCGCAGGCGGCGAGCAGGAACCGCTCGGTGTCCACCTGGCGCAGACTGGTGAAGGGGGGCGGGAAGGAAGGCGGCGGGAACGACTTGGCGTACACCTCGCGGCCCCGGTACAGGGTGCGCTTGGTCTGCCAGGTCCGTCCGTACGACGTGATGTGGGCGGCCAGCCCGGGGCGCATCCCTTCGAGCAGCCGCAGGGTCTCCTTGTGGACGAACAGGGCACGGCTGCCCGGCCGTTCGCGTCCCTGGGGGTCCGCTTCCACGAGGGTGACCGGGAGTCCGTGGGCGCGCAGGCCGAGTGCGGCCGACATGCCCACGGGCCCGGCGCCCACGACGATGACAGGGTTCACGTCAGGCGCCACCAGGATGCTCGGTGGTCGCGGTGGAAGTGACGGTCGCGGTGGCAGTCGCGCTCTCGGTGAGCATGCGGGTGATCTCCACCCGCTTGACCTTCCAGGTGGAGGTCATCGGCAGTTCGTCGAACCGCCACTGCCGCGGGTAGGTCATCCTGGGGAGGTCGGCGGTCGCCTCGTGCCAGCGTTGCAGGTCGAGGGGCTGTTCGCCCCGGACGACCACTACCGGGACCGGTTCGCGGTCGACGCCGGGCACGATGACGACCTCCCGCAGTTCGTCGAGACGGGACATCAGCGTGTCCTCGATCTCCAGATTGCTGTGCACCGAGTCGATCTGGTCGATCTCACGGTCGATCAGATAGAGCGCGCCCCACCTGTTCCGGTAACCCATGTCGCCCATCTGCCACCAGCCGTCGCCCAGTTGACGGTCGTAGTGGTCCTGGGCGCCGAGGTAGGTGAGGATCCGGCCCCTGGTGCGGGCCTCGATACGGCCCGCTGTACCGGGCTGGGTCCGCCGCCCCTCGCTGTCGGCGATCCGGACCCGGGTGAAGCCGGGGACGGCGATACCGACGCGGCGGCCGTCCGCCCGGGCCGCGCTGCGGCGCGTGTACCACTGGAAGGCGACCGGGCCCGTCTCGCTCTGCCCGTACAGCTGCATCAGCCAGGGCGAGCGCCGGTTCGACGCGCCGAGCAGCCGCTGCACGGTACGCGGGTGGATCGCGTCGAAGGTGCTGCCGTACGAGCGGACGCGCGCCAGCGGTGCGCCGGGTGCGTCGGCCAACTCCTCCCAGAGAACAAAGGTGTTGGGGTGGGTCTCGACGATGCCGGGGCGGTGCCGGGCGAGCAGCGGGCCCGCGGCGGCGGGCTCGGGGTCGGTGATGAACAGCAGCGGGCTGCCGAAGTGCAGCAGTACACCGAGCAGGTGGTAGAAGCGCGAGTGCACAAAGGACATGTGCAGCGCGGCCGTCTCACCGCGTGTAGGCCAGCCCATGGCCTTCTGTGGTACGAGCCGGTTCCACATGGTGTTCGGGCAGTGCACGGCGAGCTTGGGGGTGCCGGTCGTGCCCGAGCTGTGGGTGATGAGCGCGGGTTCGCGCGGGTGCAGCCGGACGGGTCCGTGGGGCGGGGCGCCAGCGTACTTGTCCAGCGGGATCGATCCCGGCGCGTCGTCCACGCTGAGGGTCTCTCGGACGAGCCGGGCGACGTCGATGTCCTTGAGCGGCCCGGTGAGCTTCGCCCGGTCGGTGACCAGCCAGGGCTCGTGGAGCCGCTTCAGGAGCTGGCCGACGACGGGGCCCTGCAGACCCGGTGAGAGCAGGACGGGGACGGCGCCGATCCGGGAGACGGCACAGGTCAGCAGGACGATGTCGACGTTGTCGCTCTTGTGGACGACGACCTGCTCGGAGGGCCGGACTCCGGCCTCCCACAGCCGCCCGGACAGGTCCTCGACCAGGGCGGACAGTACCGGGTAGCTGAGGTCGAGACCGAGTTCGGGGTTGACGTCCAGCGGCCGGTCCAGCGTCACCGGGACGGCGCCGTGCCGGGCGGTGGCCTGCTGGAACATCGGGCCGAGATAGAACCCACGATCGGAGAGCAGGGACTGCGGCTGTGGCATGTGCCCTTTCCTTTCTGGGGTGTTCGCGGTTGTGCCCACGGTCACCACGCGCCCTGGCGTACGAGGTGGCGGCGGAGCTTGCCGGTCGGGGTGCGGGGCAGTGACGGCACGACGTGGACGGTTCTGGGGGCCTTGAAGGCGGCGAGGTGTTCACGGGCCAGGCCGATGAGTTCGGACTCCAGGCCGGACCGGCTCGCCGCGAAGGTGGGAGCCGTCGAGGGCGACACGCCGATGACCACATAGGCCCGCAGTGCGGTCGCGCCACGGTCGTCGGTGACGGCCGCGACGGCGACCTCGCGTACCGCCGGATGCTTGCGCAGCACGGCCTCGACCTCCAGCGGGGAGACCGTGATGCCGCCGACCAGTTCCATGTCGTCGGCCCGGCCCAAGTGCCGGTAGCTGCCGTCCGGTTCGCGTCGAGCACGGTCCCGGGTGTTGAGCCAGCCGTCGACGAGGACGCGGTCCGTCTCTCCGGGCAGGTTCAGGTAGCCGGTCGTCAACGTCGGCCCCTTGACCCACAGTTCGCCCTCCGAGCCGTCCGGCAACGGGGCTCCCGCGCGGTCGCGCAGCTCCACGTCGAAGCCGGGGACCGGGCGGCCGACGGTGCCGGGGGTGTTGGCGTCGAAGCTGTTGGCGCAGAAGGCGTGTCCGGCCTCGGTGGAGCCGATCTGTTCCAGGACGGGCGCGCCGAGCAGTTCGGTGACGCGCTCGCCGAGTCCTGCGGGCATGCCCTCGCCGGCCGACACCGCCGCGCGTACGGAGGCGAAGCAGGCGGCGTGTCCGTCGGCCCGGTCGGCGACCAGGGCGGCGTACGCCGAGGGGACGGAGTAGAGCAGGGTCACCCGGTGGCGGGCGACGAGTTCGTCCACCGCGGCGGGTGAGGGGCGCCGGTCGACCAGTACGGCGGAGGATCCCGAGAAGAGGGGGAAGGCGAAGGCGTTGCCGAAGCCGTACGCGAAGAAGAGCTTCGACACCGAGAGGGTCACGTCGTCCGGGGTGATCCGCAGCAGCCGGTCGCCGATGAGTTCGTGGTACGTCCCGGGGTCGCCGTGGCAGTGCACAACTCCCTTGGGGGCGCCGGTCGTTCCGGAGGTGTACTGGATGTAGAGCGGGGTGCGCGGTCCGGCCGGGTGGGCGCCGGTGGTCGGCGGTGTGCTGCGGGTGAGCGCGACGAGCTGGTCGGCGCCCAGCCGGGTCCGCCCTGCGAACCGCTCCTCCAGTCCCGGCCCGGTCACGCACAGGGTGGCTCCGGCGTCCTCGGCCATGAACTCGTGGTCGGCCGGGGGCAGTTCGGGATTGACGAGGACCGCGACCGCGCCGAGCCGGGCGGTGGCCAGGAACGCCGTGACCCAGGCGAGGGAGTCGGGCATCGCGAGCAGCACCCGGTCGCCGGGGCAGACACCGTGGTCGGCGAGCACGCTCGCCGCGCGGGCGGCGAGGTCGTGCACCTCGCCGTGGGTCCAGGCCCGGTGGCCCTGGTGGAAGGCGGGCCGATCGGTCCAGCCCTGGCCCTCGGCAAGCGCGGCCAGCCCGGAGGCCAGGTTCCCGGCCTCCGTCTCGATGCCATCGGCCGTGTCGGTGGGGCTCGGGGCGGAGGTCGTGGGCGTCATCGGATCTGCTCCTGCAAGGAGACCGGCTCGGCTGTCGTGGACTCGCGGAGGGCGCGTAACTGCGCGGCGGTCTTCAGCAGCATCTCGTCGTACTCCGCTTCGGGATCGGAGCCGAGGACGATGGCGCCGCCCGCTCCCAGGTGCATCCGGCCGCCGGTGAGGACGGCGGTACGGATGACGATGTTGAGATCGGCTCCACCGCTGCAGCCGAGATAGCCGATGGCTCCGGAGTAGACCCCGCGGGCGGCGGTCTCCAGTGAGTCGATGATCTCCATCGTGCGCAGCTTCGGCGCTCCGGTCATCGAGCCGCCGGGGAAGCAGGCGCGTACGCAGTCCACGGCGTCCGTGCCCTCGCGGAGGCGGCCCTCGACGGTGGAGACGAGCTGGTGCACGGTGGCGTAGGTCTCGGTGGCCATGAGGCGGGGCACCCGGACCGTGCCGGTCTCGCAGACCCGGCCCAGGTCGTTGCGGAGCAGGTCGACGATCATCAGGTTCTCGGCGCGGGTCTTGGCGTCCGCGGCAAGCGAGTCCCTCAGCCGGGCGTCCTCCTCCGGCCGGTCGCCGCGGGGCGCGGTGCCCTTGATGGGCCTGGCCTCGGCGACGCCGTCCCGGGTGATCCGCAGGAAGCGTTCGGGGGACGCGCCGGCCACAGCCAGGTCACCGAACCGCAGGAAGGCCGCGTAGGGCGCCGGGTTGATGCGCCGGAGGACCCGGTAGTAGGCCAACGGGTCGGGCGGCGCGGGTAATTCGGCGGCGTTGGTCAGACAGATCTCGTAGCTGGTGCCGGCGTTCAGCTCACGCTTGCACGCCTCGATGTCGGCGAGATAGGTCTCGCGGTCGCGCACCAGCCAGGGTTCGGCGGCGTGCAGGTCCGGCTCGGACGCGGCCGGCGGGGTCGAGGTGGGCCCGGCCGCCGAGACGAAGCTCAGCTGCGCCACCGCGCTGTCGAGCCAGTCGCCGGCGTCCCGCGCGCCCTGCGGAGTGTTCTCCGCCAGGCAGACCGCGTAGGTGAAACCGTCTTGGTGGTCCACCGCTATCAGCCGGTCGGCGAAGAGCCAGGAGGCGTCCGGAGTTTCGGCCCGGTGACGGTTCGGCGAGCCGCAGTCGGCCTTGAGCTCGTATCCGAAGTAGCCGACGTATCCGCCGGTGAAGTCGAAGGGCAGGTCACCGGCGTCCACCCGGCGGGTCGCCAACTGCCGCTTCAGATGGTCGAAGACGCTGGCCCGCACCTTGCGCGGGGGCCGCCCGGGCCGCTCGACCTCACAGACACCGGACTCGACGTCGTACCGTACGAACTCGGCCAGCGGACCGGTGCCGTCGCCGAAGAACGAGAACCGGGACTGCCCCTCCTCGACCCGTGAACTGTCCAGCCAGAACGCCCTGGGCGCGTCGGCGCACATCCGGGTGAAGGCCGTCTCGGTGTCCACGGCGGTCGCGATCCGGCGGGTGTGCAGTCGGAACCCGACAGGCGCGGAGCGCCGGGGCCGGGGTACGAACGCCGTGGCGGCGCCGCCTTCGGTACGGGACTCGCGTGTACGGGACTGATGTGTACGGGACTTGGTCAGGCGGACCCCGCGACTGCGCGCCGCCGTGAGGCCCCGGAAGTTCAGGAACAGCCGGTGGCCGTACTCGGTGAGGATCGACTCGGGGTGGAACTGCACGCCCCACAGCGGCCGGGTGCGGTGGCGCAGCCCCATCAGGACGCCGTCCTCGGCCCAGGCGGTGCCCTTGAGGCTCGCCGGCAGCGGTTCCCGTACGGACAGCGAGTGGTAGCGGACCGCGGTGAAGTCCTGCGGGAGTCCGCCGAACAGGCCCTCGCCCGTGTGCCGGATTCTGGAGAGATGACCGTGCCGGGGCTCCGGCGCGGCCATCACCCGGCCTCTCTCGCCCGCCGCGATGCCCTGGTGTCCGAGGCAGACGCCGAGGACGGGGATCTCGGACTCGGCGAGCACCGTGGCGCTGATGCCGAAGTCGCGTGCCCGGGCGGGGTGTCCCGGTCCCGGGGACACCACCACGTTGTCGAATCCCCGCAGGTCCGGAAGACCGTCGGCCGGGGAGTCATTGAGGATCACCACCGGCTCCTCGCCGTTGACCTCGGCAATCAGCTGGAACAAGTTGTATGTGTACGAGTCATAATTGTCGATGAGCAGGGTCTTCACCCGCCCACCCCCCTTTGGTCGTTCTCAGCCTTGTGCAGCCCGCCGTTTGTGCCGTCCACGGATCGCCTGCAACGGCGGGTACAGCCATTTCTTGAAGAAACGCTGCAGCCGCGGCATGAGAATCCACGTGACAATGGCCGTCACGGCCAGGCAGAGGAACAAGGTGCGGATGAGAGGGTTGAAGTCACCGAGATAAGGAAGCACAACCAAATTGAATATGAGTACGGGAGGGAAGACCGCGCTCATATTCACGAACCATAACTTCCACTTCGGTGGCGGACGTGGCGCCGCCGCGGTCGCGGAAGGGTTTTCGGTCAGGGACTCGAACCATGCCTTCGAGCCCTGCACGGTCCGTCGGCCCGTCTCACGGGCCAGCATCTCGCCACGGGCCTGCCACTCTGCCCGCTCGACCGAGTTGTCCCAGGCCAGGGCCGAACCTTCACTGGTGAAGCGGTAGACCACATGCCACTCCGCCTCTCCGTCGACGAGTACGCCACCACCGAGAAAGCCCGGTTCCTGCGCGGTCGCACGCAGCACACCCCACCCCCAGGAGTGGAACTCGGCCTCGCGGCCCGGTACCACTCGATACGCGACGGTGACGGTAACGGGATTCCTGGTCACGCCTCTGAATACGGAAAGGGAAGACTTGATGTTCAACTCTCAACGGAGTTTTTGCGCGCAGCCGGGAAAGCAGCTCTTTGTCACCCTTCTGCCCGCCTTGACAGCTTTTGTCGCACAGTACTTCGGGTAACACTTACGAATTCCTGAAACCGCTTGCCCAGTTCTCCGAGAAGGAGCCACCATCGGTCTCGGGTTCACCGTTCACCGGCGACGTGAAGAGCCGAACACCGAGCCGGGAAATCCGGTTCTGAAAGAGCAAGAAGGAGACCCATGTCGAGGTACGACTGGAGCATGACCCACGAGGGAATCGACCGGACGCGCGCCGATATCGAACCGGCCCGAAAAGAAGTGACCGTCCATCCGATTTACCAGCGGATAAGCACCCGCAAGGACATGGCGACCTTCATGGAGCACCACGTCTTCGCGGTGTGGGACTTCATGTCGCTGCTGAAGTCCCTGCAGCGGGAGCTGACGTGTGTGGACGTCCCCTGGGTCCCGCGCGGCTCGCAGGTGAGCCGGCGGCTCATCAACGACATCGTGCTGGTGGAGGAGAGCGACGAGCTGGACGGCGGCTTCACCAGCCACTTCGAGCTCTACCGGGGCGGCATGGCCGAAGCCGGGGCGGACACCTCACGCCTCGACACGTTCCTCGCGCTGCTCGGGGAGGGCCATGACGTGCAGGCGGCGCTACGGGCGGCCCAAGTACCCGGCCCCGCGGCCGAGTTCGTCAGCACGACGTTCGGGATCATCCTCGACAGGCCCCTCCACTGCCGGGCGGCCGCCTTCGCCTTCTCCCGGGAGGACCTCATCCCGGACATGTTCGACCAGGTGATCAAGAAGGAGGGCTCCGACCGGTTCCCGGTCTTCTGCGACTACCTTGCCCGGCACATCGAGGTGGACGGCGAGGAGCACACACCCATGGCGATGGCCATGGTGGCCGACCTCTGCGGCGGCGACGACACCCGCTGGAAGGAGGCCGCCGAAACGGCGACCCTAGCCCTGGAGGCCAGGTCCCACCTCTGGGACGCGATCACGCAGGCCATGGAGAACACGGCCGCCTAGATCCGTCCGACGGCTCCCCAGGCCGCCCCAAAGGGGCGCGGGGAACTGCGCGACCAGCCACAACCAACCCGCGGACGACACACAGCCCGCCCCGCGGAGCGCTCAACGCACCCGCAGACAACAACGCACAACACACCCGGCTGAGCCCCGCTCACCGCACCCGCGGCGCCGCCGTACTGTCCCGCACCACAAGCCGCGTAGGCACAAGCGTCGTCCCGTGCTCCGCCGCATCGTGGCGCATCTGCCGCAGCACGCCCTCGACACAGCGCCGCCCCACCTCGGCGAAGTCCTGGTGGACGGTGGTCAGGGGAGGCAGGAAGGACCCCGCCTCGGGGATGTCGTCGAAGCCGATGACGCTGACGTCGTCGGGCACGTACCGGCCCTGCTCGTGCAGGGCCCGCAGCAGGCCCAGCGCCATCTGGTCGTTGGCCGCGAACACCGCCGTGCAGTCCTGATGCGCGGCGAGTTCGAGGCCGGCCCGGTAGCCGGACTCGGCCGACCAGTCGCCGCGCACCAGCGGCGGCGCCGTGCAGCCCGCCTCGGCGAGTTCGGCACGCCAGGCGTCGGCGCGGCGCTGGGCCGCGAAGGACTCCTCGGGACCGGCCAGGTGCCAGACCGTGCGGTGGCCGAGGTCGAGCAGATAGCGCACCGCGGCACGGGTCCCGCCGGCCTGGTCGGTGTCGACGACGGTGTAGCGGTCACCGGCGTCCGAGTCGGCCACGACGACCTGGATGTGGGGCGGCAGGGTGAGGGCCACCGCGTCGAGCAGGTGCACCTCCAGGATGACGATGACGGCGTCGACGGCCAGTTCCCCCAGCCGGGAGAACGCGCCGCGCACCTCGTCCTGCGTGGGAACGGCGACCGGCAGCAGCGTGACCGCGTATCCCTCGTGCGCCGCCGAGGTGGCGATCGCCTCCAGCGTGCGCACGTTGCCCGTGGTGGAGAGGCCGAAGGTGATGACGCCGATGGTGCGGAACTCGCCGCGCTTGAGCGCCCGGGCGGCGCTGTTGGGCCGGTAGCCCAGTTCGCGCATGGCAGCCAGCACCTGCTGCCGGGTCTCCTCGTTCACACCCGCGTAACCGTTCGAGACTCGCGAGACGGTCTGCGAGGAGACGCCCGCCAGTCGGGCGACATCCGCCATGGACGCGCTCTGCGTCCGGCGGGAAGCCCGTTTTCCGGCCCGTGCCGGCGCCTTCGGCCTGCTCACCGAGGCGTTGTCCGCTGTGTCCACCCGTCTCCCTCGCTGTCCGAGCCGCAGTTTCCTCAAATGACCCTTGACCACCGTCAACGGGGCAGTGTAGACATGCCGCCATCAGATGTTTACGTAAACATAACAGGCCACGACTCGCTTCGGGACTGGATGTTTACGCAAACATCAGCGGCGCGCGACGCCGGGTTCGCGAGAGGGACGAGCGAGGAACGACATGACGACGCTACAACCGCCGGCGGCAGCCAAGCGGCGCCCGGACCGGCCTCCGGCGAAACGGGACCGCCGCTCCTGGACGGGGTGGGGATTCATCGGTCCCTTCGTGGCCGTGTTCGCCCTCGTCTTCCTGGCCCCGATCGTGTACTCGATCTACCTCAGCCTGTTCCGGGACCAGTTGATCGGTGGCACCACCTTCGTCGGCCTGGACAACTACACACAGGCCCTGAAGGACGAGCAGTTCTGGGACTCGCTCGCACGGGTCTCGCTCTTCCTGGCCGTACAGGTTCCGATCATGCTCGGCATCGCCCTGCTGATCGCCCTCGCGCTGGACAGCGGACGCCTGTACGGCAAGGACTTCTTCCGCATCGTGATCTTCCTGCCGTACGCCGTGCCCGCCGTGGTCGCCACCCTGATGTGGGGCTTCATGTACGGCACGAAGTACGGACTGGTGGGCGACATCAACTCGGCCTTCGATGTCACCCTGCCCGACCCCCTCTCGTCCGACCTGATCCTGGCGTCGATCGGCAACATCGTCACCTGGGAGTTCATCGGCTACAACATGCTGATCTTCTACTCCGCGCTACGGGTCATCCCGAACTCGCTGTACGAGGCCGCGGAGATCGACGGCGCCGGGCAGTTCCGGATCATCGGCGCCATCAAGCTCCCCGCGATCCGTGGCGCCCTGGTCATCGCGACGATCTTCTCGATCATCGGCAGCTTCCAGCTCTTCAACGAGCCGGCCATCCTGCGGCCGATCGCGCGCAACGCCATCACGACGGACTTCACCCCGAACTTCTACACGTACTCGCTGTCCTTCAACGGCCAGCAGCACAACTACTCCGCGGCGGTCGCCATCATCATGGGCCTGATCACCATGGTCATCGCCTACGTCGTGCAGCTCCGCGGCATGCGCAAGGGAGCGTGAACATGAGCAGCTCCGTCACCACCTCCCAGCCCGCACCCGCCCAGAACTCCGGCGGATCCAAGGGCGCGCCCCGTCTGCGCACGCGCCGGGCGCACGTCCCCGGGCGCCCCAAGCGCAGCGTGCTGCTGACCGTCCTCACCGGCCTGGTCCTGCTCTACACCGTGGTGCCCCTGGTGTGGCTGGTGATCAGCGCCACCAAGACCCAGGAAGGACTCGGCGACTCGTCCGGGCTGTGGTTCAGCAACGACTTCGCCCTCTGGGACAACATCAGCGAGACGTTCACGTACCACGACGGCATCTTCGTCCGCTGGCTGCTGAACACCCTGTTGTACGTGGTGCTCGGTGCCGGCGGCGCAACCCTCCTGGCGATCCTGGGCGGTTACGCGCTGGCGAAGTTCAGGTTCCCCGGGAAGCGCGCCGTATTCGCCGTGGTCATCGGTGCCGTCGCCGTTCCCGGTACCGCGCTGGCGGTGCCCACCTTCCTGATGTTCAGCAAGATGGGGCTCACCGACACCCCGTGGGCGGTGATCATCCCCTCGCTGGTCTCGCCGTTCGGCCTGTATCTGATGTGGGTCTTCGCCACCGAGGCGATCCCGGGCGAACTGATGGAGGCCGCCCGGATCGACGGAGCGGGCGAGATCCGCACCTTCTTCCAGGTGGCCCTGCCGCTGCTCGCCCCCGGCACCGTGACCGTTCTGCTGTTCACCACGGTCGCCACCTGGAACAACTACTTCCTGCCGCTGATCATGCTCAAGGACCCGGACTGGTACCCGCTGACCCTGGGCCTGGACGCCTGGAACAACCAGGCGCAGACGATCGGCGGTGACGTGATCTTCAACCTGGTGATCACGGGTTCGCTGCTCACCATCATCCCCTTGATCGCCGCGTTCCTGCTGCTGCAGAGGTTCTGGCAGTCCGGGCTCGCCGCCGGAAGCGTCAAGGAGTGACCCCGCCCGCAAGGCCCTCTCGGTCCCGTCTCTTTCACCTTCAGCTCCTCACCCTCACCCTGTCCCACCCACGAAGAAGTGGAAGCACCTCCATGCGCAGAACCACACGCCGCCTGATGCGCGGCCTCGCCGTCCTCTCCGTCCTCGCCCTGGGCGCGACCGCCTGCGGCGGCTCCGACGACGACAGCTCCGGCCAGAAGCCGGTCTCCGCCGACGACATCCAGGCGGCCCTCAAGAAGGGCGGCTCGGTCACGGTCTGGGCTTGGGAGCCCACGCTGAAGTCGGTCGCCGCCGACTTCCAGAAGAAGTACCCCAAGGTCAAGATCAACCTCGTCGGCGAGCGCTCCGGCGACAAGCACTACACGGCCCTGTCGAACGCCATCTCGGCCAAGAAGGGCGTCCCCGACGTCGCACAGGTCGAGTACTTCGCGCTGAGCCAGTACGCCCTCACCAAGGGCCTCAGCGACCTGGCCCCCTTCCGCGCGGACAAGCTCAAGTCCAAGTACACCCCCGGCCCGTGGAACGCCGTGAGCGAGGGTGACAAGGTCTACGGCCTGCCGATGGACTCCGGCCCGATGGCGCTGTTCTACAACAAGAAGGTCTTCGACAAGTACAAGGTTGCGGTCCCGACCACCTGGGACGAGTACGTCGAGGCCGCCCGCAAGCTGCACAAGGCCGACCCCAAGGTCTACATCGCCAACGACGCCGGTGACGCGGGCTTCACCACCAGCATGCTGTGGCAGGCCGGTTCGCGTCCCTACAAGGTCGACGGCACCAAGGTGTCGATCAACTTCGACGACGCGGGCGCCAAGAAGTACACGGACACCTGGCAGCAGCTGATCGACGAGAAGCTCGTCTCGCCCATCAACGGCTGGACCGACGACTGGTACAAGGGCCTGGGCGACGGCACCATCGCCACCCTGACCACCGGCGCCTGGATGCCCGCCAACTTCGTGACCGGTGTGCCGAACGCCGCCGGTGACTGGCGCGCGGCGCCGATGCCGGCCTGGACCAAGGGCGACAAGGCGACCGCGGAGAACGGCGGCAGCTCCCTCGCCCTGCCCGAGCTGGGCAAGAACAAGGAACTCGCCTACGCCTTCGTCGAGTACGCGAACTCCGGTGACGGTGTCGCGACCCGCATCAAGGAGGGCGCCTTCCCGGCGACCACCGCGGAACTCCAGGACAGCGCGTTCCGGAACAAGGAGTTCGAGTACTTCGGCGGCCAGAAGGCCAACGAGATCTTCGCCGAGTCGGCGGCCAACGTCGCCTCCGACTGGTCGTACCTGCCCTTCCAGCAGTACGCCAACTCGATCTTCAACGACACCGTCGGCAAGGCCTACGTCGGCAGCACCAAGCTCTCCGCCGGCCTGAAGTCCTGGCAGGACGCCTCCATCAAGTACGGCAAGGAACAGGGCTTCACCGTCGACTAGTTCGGCACACGACCCCATGCCGCCCCCTTGTGCCACACCGGAAGGACCACGATGATCTCCACCCTCCTGTCCCAGCTGAACGGGCCGGACGGTGACTCCACCCCACGTCTCGCGTACGGCGCCGACTACAACCCCGAGCAGTGGCCTCGCGAGGTGTGGGAGGAGGACGTACGGCTGATGCGTGAGGCCGGCGTCAACCTGGTCTCCGTGGGGATCTTCTCCTGGGCCCGCATCCAGCCGGCCCAGGACCAGTGGGACTTCGGCTGGCTCGACGAGATCATGGGCCTGCTGCACGCGAACGGCATCGGGGTCGACCTCGCCACCGCCACCGCGTCCCCGCCGCCCTGGCTCACCACGGCGCACCCGGAGATCCTTCCGGTGACCGCCTCCGGTGAGACGGTGTGGCCGGGGGCGCGGCAGCACTGGCGGCCCACCTCGCCCGTCTTCCGCGAGCACGCGCTGCGCCTGGTGCGGACGATGGCCGAGCGGTACGCGGACCATCCCGCGCTGGTGGCCTGGCACATATCCAACGAGCTTGGCTGCCACAACATCCACGACTACTCGGACGACGCGGCCCGTGCCTTCCGCGACTGGCTGCGCGACCGGTACACCACCCTCGACGCCCTCAACCACGCCTGGGGCACGGCCTTCTGGTCGCAGCGTTACAGCGACTGGGAGCAGATCCTGCCGCCCCGGCTGGCCGCCTCCCACCCGAACCCCACGCAGCAGCTGGACTTCAAGCGCTTCTCCTCCGACGCGCTGAAGGAGTACCTGCGAGCGGAGCGGGACGTGCTGCGGGAGATCACGCCGGACGTGCCGGTCACCACGAACTTCATGGTGATGGGCAACACCAAGGGCATGAACTACCCGGACTGGGCGGGCGAGATCGACTTCGTCTCCAACGACCACTACGTCCACCCGGGCCCGCAGGACCGCGACGAGCTGTCCTTCTCCGCGAACCTCACCAGCGGTATCGCGAGCGGCCGCCCGTGGTTCCTGATGGAGCACTCCACCAGCGCCGTCAACTGGCAGCCCGTCAACGTGGCCAAGCGGCCCGGCGATCTGGCCCGCGACTCGCTGCTGCACGTCGCGCACGGCGCCGACGCCGTGTGCTACTTCCAGTGGCGCCAGTCCGCGGCCGGCGCCGAGAAGTACCACTCCGCGATGGTGCCGCACGCCGGTGCCGACAGCGAGGTCTTCCGCGCGGTCACCGCTCTTGGCCGGACGCTCAAGGCCCTGGCCCCGGTCGCGGGCACCGAGCGCGAGCCCGCTCGGGTCGGGATCGTCTACGACTGGGAGTCGTGGTGGGCGAGCGAGCAGGACTCCCACCCGACCGCCCTGCTCGACTACCGCCAGGAGGCGCTGGACTGGTACTCCGCGCTCCTCGCCCTCGGCGTCCGGGCGGACGTCGTCACCACCACGGCCGACCTCGACCGGTACGACGTGCTGATCGCACCCGTGCTGCACGTGATCCCGGCGCCGCTGGCCAAGGAGCTGACGCGGTACGCCGAGACCGGCGGCCACCTGGTCACCACGTACTTCTCCGGTGTCGTCGACGAGAACGACCACGTCTGGCTCGGCGGCCACCCGGGAGCGCTGCGCGACCTCCTCGGCATCCGTATCGAGGAGTTCGGGCCGCTGCTCGACGGTGACAGCGTCGACCTGGACGGCGCCGGCCCGGGCACCCTGTGGACCGACCGGATCACCGTCACCGACCCGACGGTGGAGGTGCTGGCCCACTACCGCACCGGGACGTACGCGGGCATGCCCGCGGTCACCCGCCGTGCGGCGGGGCAGGGCTCGGCCTCGTACGTCTCCACCCGGCTCGGCGTCGACGGGCTCGCCGGTCTACTGCCGGAGCTGCTCGGCCCGGCGGGCGTCCGCAGTGAACTGCCCGCCGACGCACGGGGATCGGTCGAGCAGACCGTACGCCGCGGGCCCGACGGCCGCTTCCTGTTCCTGGTCAACCGGACCGACGAAACCGTGCCACTGACCGGTCTCGCCGGAGAGGTCCTGGTCGGCGACACGGACACCGAGGGCAGCCTCGTCCTCGGGCCGAGGGACGTCGCCGTGGTGCGACAGCCCGCCGGCTGACCCACTCCCCCGCACCACCGCCGACTCCTCGAACGGCACCGCACTCGTTCGAGGGCCATCCCTCCTGCCCGACGGGCCGGAGGTCAACCGCAGCTACCACCACCGCAGTTGGGAGCACAGATGGCACGCCGCACCCGCAACAGACGGCTCCTCGGAGCCGCCGGTCTCACCGCACTGGCCACCGGGGCCGCCCTGGTCTCCGCCCCGTCGTCCACCGCACAGGTCACGGCCGCGGACACCGCCGCCGTCACCGTGCGGCCCGACCCCTCGTACGAGCAGGAGAAGTTCGAGGGCTGGGGCACCAGTCTGGTCTGGTTCGCCAACGCCACCGGGGACTATCCCAAGGAGATACGCGAGAAGCTCGCCAAGCTGCTTTTCGGTGACGACGGCCTGGCGCTGAACATCGCCCGCTACAACATCGGCGGTGGCAACGCCCCGGACGTCGAGGACTATCTGCGCGCCGGAGGTGCGGTCGAGGGCTGGTGGAAGGCCCCGGCCGGCACCACCCGCGAGGACACCGACTGGTGGAGCGCCGACGACCCGGCGGACTGGAACAAGGACGCCGACGCCACCCAGCGCTGGTGGGTCGACCGCATCAAGAAGGACATCGACCACTGGGAGACGTTCAGCAACTCCCCGCCGTGGTTCATGACGAAGAGCGGCTATGTGTCCGGCGGGTTCAACGCCACCGAGGACCAGCTCAAGACCGAGTCGGTCGACGACTTCGCCGCCTACATGGCGGGCGCGACCAAGCGTCTCGAGAAGGCCGAGGGCATCAAGGTCGACACGATCGACCCGTTCAACGAGCCCAACACCGGCTACTGGAGCACCCGTCTGGGCGCCGACGGCAAGCCGGTCGGCGGCCGTCAGGAAGGGGCGCACATCGGCCCCGAACTCCAGCAGAAGGTCATCAAGGCCCTGGCTCCGGCGCTGAAGAAGGCGAGGACCAAGGCAGAGATCTCCGCGATGGACGAGACCAATTCGTCCATCTTCTCGCAGAACTGGAACACCTACCCGCAGGAAGTGCGGGACCTCGTCGGCCAGATGAACGTCCACACCTACGGCACCGGCCAGCGGACCACCGTACGGGACCTGGCGAAGGCGGCCGACAAGCCGCTGTGGCAGAGCGAGGTCGAGGGCGACTGGGGCGACGGCCAGAGCTTCACGGACATGCGGCCGGGGCTCGGCCTCGCCCAGCGCATCGTGGACGACCTGCGTGAACTGGAGCCGAAGGCCTGGGTGTTCTGGCAGCCCGTCGAGGACTACGACAACATGAAGCCAGGCGGCGAGTCGGCCAAGGGCGGCAACTGGGGCAGCATCCAGCTCCCGTTCAGCTGCACCTCGACGGACACCCTCGAGTCCTGCCCGATCTACACGAACACGAAGTTCGACACGGCCCGCAATTTCACGCACTACATCAAACCCGGTGACCGGCTGATCAAGACCGACGACACCTCCAGCGCCGCCGCCGTCTCCAAGAAGGGCAACGGCGCGACGGTCGTCCACGTCAACAGCACCACCGAGACCCGCGCGGTCACCGTCGACCTGTCGAAGTTCGGCAAGGTCAGCCGTAGCGCCACCGTCACCCCGGTCGTGACCAGCGCCGACGGCAAGCTCGAACGCCACAGGGCCGTCAAGGTCAGTGACCGCAAGGCCACCTTCACGGTGCCCGCGCAGTCCGTGACCTCGTTCGTCGTCAAGGGCGTCTCGGGTGTCGCGAAGGACGCGGCCGAGCTGCGCAAGGGCCACTCCTACGAGCTGACCGGCGTCCAGAGCGGCAAGGCACTCACCGTCGCCGACAACGGTACGGGCCTCGTCATCAGGACCTCCGCGGGAGACGCGGCGGGCCAGGAGTGGAAGCTGCGGCAGATCTCCGGCGACACCGGCAACCGGCAGCGGTACGTCTTCACCAACCCGGTGGAGGACAAGCGTCTGGCGGTCCGTGACGGCGCCCCGGTCCTGGAGGCCGACTCCGGTCCGCGCGACAAGGCCACCCAGTGGATCATGTCGACGACCGGCGACGGAACCTGGACCCTCGTCAACGCGGCCACCGGACGGCTTCTGGAGGTCGGCGGCCAGGCCACCAACGACGGTGCCGCCGTCACGCTGTGGACACCCAACTCCGGCGCCAACCAGCGCTGGAGGGTCACGGACGTGACCGACTAGGACCCGGCCACCGCCCGGGGGCAGGCGCCCGGCCGCACCCTCTGTCGCACAGCCTGTCGCACACCTCTGTGCCCGCCGTCGCGCACGGCGGGCACAGAGGTGCGTTCACGGACGTTCCTCCTTTGACCACTCCGTCGAGGGCGGCCTCATGGTGTGATGCCCGATGAAGAGGCCCATCTCTGATCAAGATGTTTGAAGAAGCCGAACCACGCCCCGGGAGAGCCAGTGGATCTGCGGCAGATGGAGGTCGTCATCGCGGTGGCCGAGGAGGGCGGTTTCACCGCGGCGGCGCAGCGGCTGCACGTCGTCCAGTCCGCCGTGTCGAGCACGGTCCGCGCGCTGGAACGCGAGCTGGGGACACCGCTGTTCGACCGCACCACGCACCGGGTCTCCCTGACCCCGGCAGGTGAGGCCTTCGTACCGGCCGCGCGGGCGGCGTTACGGGCCGCGGACCAGGCACGGGCTGCCGTCGATGTCGTACAGGGGCAGCTGCGGGGGCGGATCACGGTGGGCACGATGCAGGGGGTCTGGGCCGACCTGCACCGCCCGCTGGCCGCCCTGCGGGCCGAACATCCGGGCGTGGTGGTGCGGCTGCGGCAGGCGGCCGTCGTCGACATCCGCCAGGCACTGCGCGAGGGCACGGTGGATCTGGCCGTGGTCGCCCTCGACCGACAGCAACAACGGGGCCTGGTCACGCGGCTGCTGTCCCGCGAGGAGATGGTGCTCGTGAGCGCTCCGGGGCGGACGTTCCCCGTGACGGACGGGAAGGTCGCGCTCGCCGACGCCGCCCGGCTGCCGCTGGTGGACTTCACTCCTGGCTGGGCGATCCGGCTCGCCGTGGACAAGGCGTTCCGGGCGGCCTCCGTCGACCGCGAGCCGACCTTCGAGGTCAACGACATCGTCGCGGCCTCCGAACTCGTCCGCAACGACCTGGGTGTCTGCGTCATGCCCGTCTCGATCGCCGACCGGTTCCCCGATCTGACGACACACCGTTTCGACCGTCACGCGCCGAACTGGAAGGTCATGGTCGTCCGGCCCCGCGGCGAGGCGCCCCCGGCGGTCGCCGCGCTCCTGCGGCACATGACCTGACGGAAGCCGGACCGTGCCATGGCTTGACCGGCCCCGGTCGCTCACCGCTCCGAGCCTCATCTCCATCAGAGATGACTGACATCTCGAACCATCGCCGCGATGAGGGAAGCACAGAGGTGCGCCCGAACGCTGACGGAACCATGAACGTCCTCCAGAGCTCGCGCGACGACCACACCTCGGGCCGGTCCACCGGCACGGCCGCACTCGGTGTGCCGGGATGGCTGGTCGTGCTCCTGGCCGCCGCCTCCGGCATGACGGTCGCCAACCTGTACTACGCCCAGCCCCTGTTGTTCTCGCTGCGCGACGTCTTCCACGTCGGCGAGACGGCCGCCGGCGGGCTGATCACCCTCACCCAGGTCGGCTACGTCCTGGGCATGCTGCTGCTCGTCCCGCTCGGCGACCGGCTGGAGAAGCGCCAGCTGATCACCGTCCTGCTGGCGGTCACCACGCTCGCCCTCCTCGCCGCCGGTCTCGCGACGAGCTTCCCCATGCTGCTGATCGCCTCCCTGATCAGCGGCGGCACGTCGGTCGTCGCCCAGATCCTCGTGCCGTTCGCCGCGAGTCTCGCCCCGGACCACACCCGCGGCAGGATCGTGGGCCGGGTGATGAGCGGTCTGCTCACCGGCATCCTGCTGTCCCGCACCCTCAGCAGCCTGGTCTCCGACGTGGCCGGCTGGCGCGTCGTCTATCTGGGCTCCGCCGTCCTGATGGCACTGCTGGCGCTGGCCCTGCGCGCCGCCCTGCCCCGCCAGGCCGCGACCACGGCGATCCCGTACACCCAGGTGCTGCGTTCCACGGTCCGACTGGTGCGCGTCCACCCGGCGTTGCTGCGCCGCGGGCTCTACCAGGCGGCGATGTTCGGTGCGTTCAGTGCGTTCTGGACCACCGTCTCGTACGTCCTGACGGGCCCGCGTTTCCACTACTCCCCCGTCGGCGTCGGTGTGTTCGCCCTCGTCGGAGCGGCCGGAGCTGCCGTGGCTCCCTTCGCGGGCCGTTGGGCCGATCGCAAGCTGGTGCGCCCGATGACCGGGGCAGGGCTCGTCGCCGCTGCCGTCGCCTTCGCCGTTGCCGGGTTCGGCCAGGGACACATCCTCCTGCTGGCGCTGGCCGCCGTGCTGCTCGACATGGCCGTGCAGACCACGCTGATCCTCGGTCAGCACACCGTCTACCAGCTCGACGCGAACGCGCGGGCTCGGCTGAACAGTGCCTTCATCGCCCTCTTCTTCGTCGGCGGCGCCCTCGGTTCGCAGTTCGGCTCGCTCGCCTTCCACGCCGGCGGCTGGACGGCGGTGTCTCTCCTCGGCACCGCGCTCCCCGTCCTGGCCCTCCTCTACTGGGCCACGGAGTTCCGCGACCGGACAGGGGTGGCCGAAAACGCCTGAGCTGAACATCCGTTCCCTACGATGACCCGGTGACCAGTGACATCGCGGCGCAGGTGGGCGCCGACACCGACGCCCACCCGAAGACGGATCCTCCTCCCTGGGCGAGGCGGCTGCGCCGGTTCGGCTACGAGGGGCGCCCTCGGACCGACACCCGCGACCTTCTGGTCCCGCCCTTCCCGGAGCCCGGCACGCGCGTCGGCGAGGCTCTGGGTCTCAGCCCGGCGCTGACCCACCGCGTCATAAAGGCGATGGGCTGGGTCGGTCCGGTCCTCGTCGCGGTCCTCGCCGGAGCGATCCGCTTCTGGAACCTGGGCCGGCCGCGGTCCGTCGCCTTCGACGAGACGTACTACGCCAAGGACGCCTGGGCGTTGCTGAAGCTCGGCTACGAGGGGACGTGGCCGGACCGCAAGATCGCCGACCCGCAGATCCTGGCGGACCCTCAGGTGATCCCGCTGTCCGACACCGGGACCTTCGTGGCGCACCCGCCGATGGGCAAGTGGGCGATCGCCCTCGGTGAGTGGATGTTCGGCCTCAACCCCTTCGGCTGGCGTTTCATGACGGCGGTGCTCGGCACGTTGTCGGTACTGATGCTGTGCCGAATAGGCCGTCGGCTGTTCCGTTCGACGGCACTGGGCTGTCTGGCCGGACTGCTGCTGGCGGTCGACGGCCTGCACTTCGTGATGAGCCGCATCGCTCTGCTCGACCTCGTCGTCATGTTCTTCGTCCTGGCCGCGTTCGGATGCCTGCTGATCGACCGGGACCGGGCACGGGCCCGTCTCGCGGAAGCCCTGCCGGTGGACGCGGTCGGCTTCGCGGGTCCGCATCAACACACCGGCGAGCACGCGGGGATGGGCGTACGGCCCTGGCGGATCGCGGCCGGCGCGCTGCTGGGCCTGGCGGCCTCGAGCAAGTGGAACGGCCTCTACGTCCTGGCGTTCTTCATGGTCATGACCGTGCTGTGGGACGTCGCCTCCCGCCGTGTCGCGGGCGCGCGCCGCCCGTATCTGTCGGTGCTGCGCAAGGATCTCGGCTGGTCCGTGCTCTCCCTCGCACCGGTCGCTCTGGTCACGTATCTGATGACCTGGACCGGCTGGTTCCTCTCCGACGAGGGCTACGGACGGCACTGGGCGGACGGCCGGGGCGGCCCGTGGTCGTGGATCCCCGCCCCACTGCGCAGCCTGTGGCACTACGAGCACGCGGTCTACGAGTTCAACGTGGCGCTGGACTCCTGGCACCGCTACGAGTCCAGCCCGTGGAGCTGGCTGGTCCTCGGACGGCCGGTGGCGTACTCGTACGAGACCGACTTCGCACAGGACGGCTGCCGTACCGCGTCCGGCTGCTCCCAGGCGGTCCTCGCGCTGGGCACACCGCTGCTGTGGTGGTCGGCGTGCTTCGCGCTGCTCTATCTGCTCTACCGGTGGGCGCTGCGCCGCGACTGGCGCGCGGGCGCCGTCCTGTGCGCGGTGGGTGCCGGCTATCTGCCCTGGTTCCTGTACCAGGACCGTACGGTCTTCTCCTTCTACGCGGTCGTCTTCGTGCCGTATCTGTGCCTGGCCGTCGCGATGCTGGTGGGCGCGATGCTGGGACCGCAGGGGTCGAGCGAGAGACGCCGGGCCGTGGGAGCGATGAGCGCGGGTGTCCTCGTACTGCTCATCCTCTGGAACTTCATCTACTTCTTCCCTATCTACACGGGGGCGACAATCCCGTATTCCGACTGGCATTCGAGAATGTGGCTCGACACCTGGATCTGAGGGATACGGGACCGTCCTCCGTATGTCACCTTCGGCGGCCCCTGGTCGCCAGGCCACTGCCGACCCCGGCGAGGTGCAGGGCCAGCACGATCAGACCTATCAGCATCACATTGGTCGAGGTGAAGACATCGTTGGTCGAGATCTCCGCGGCGTTGATCAGGAACGCGATGAGGAACAGGACGGCCGCTGCCATGCCGAGCATGGATTCCCCTCTCTGCGGTTTCCGGAGTGGGTTCAGATCCCACTCCCACTCCACGAGTGCCCCGGTCCGGCCGGATCAGGCACCCATGACCCGGGCCGATCGTGGTACTCGCCGAGCACAGCGGAATCCCCGCAGACCACCGCATTCCGGAGTCCCTGCCATCGTCACCGGAACCGGACGAGTAAGCCCTTTGCCGTCGGGAAGCAGCAACGGTGGAAGCAAAGCAAGCGCCACGGCCCCACAGGGAACGGGCTGGGGGAAGTCGTGATGGCGACCGAGCCGCGTTGGGACGACAAACTGCCTTCTGAGGAGACGTACACCCAGACCACCGAATTCGCCGGCGAACCGTCCGATGTGACGGGCTCACGACTCGCCGCGGAGGCGTTCCTCCTTGCGCTCACGCGTACCTCGCCACCGACGGAGCCCGAACGCTGGGACGACATCCTGCTGGTCGTCACGGAGCTGGCGGCCAACGCGGTGCAGTACGCGCCGGGCCCGTTCACGCTGTACCTGCGGCGCACGTTCGACGGTGTGCACGTGACGATGCACGACACCAGCACCACACCACCGGCGCCTCGCCCCTTCCGTCCCGGCCGGAACGACGGGGGCGTGGGATGGCATCTGATCCATACACTGTGCGACCAGGTGAGCGTGGTGCCGACCGAGAAGGGCAAGGACATCCACGTGTTCATGCCGTGGTGAGGTTCCCCTGCGGTCCCCCGGACCGCCGTACGGCTCCTACAACCCCTACGGCACGGTCTGGAGCGGCACCAGGACGCTGATCGTCTTGCCGCCTCCCGGACGCCTTTCGATGGCGATGTCGCGCGCCAGCCGGATGATCAGCGGCCAGCCGTACCCGTTGCCATGATGCGCCGAGGGAAGATCGCCCGAGCCGAAGGCGGCGGCTGGGACGACGTCACTGTTGTCGTGCACGGCCAGCCGCACGCCCTCACGCGTGGACGTCACCTCGACCCCGACCAGCCCGCCTCCGTGCCGGACGGCGTTCGCGGCCAGCTCCGAGACGACCAGCAGGAGATCGATGACAGCGGTCTCCGTCGCCCTGCGGGGCGGGGAGCTCCACTGTTCCAGCACCACGGCGCGGACGTGGGCACGGGCCATCGCCGCGGTGGTGATCGGAACCGCCGTCATCGCCGTCCCACCGGACCCGCGGTCCGGCGACGCGAAGGCAGTCGTGTCGATTCGGTCCATATCCGTCGTGCCCCTGAGATCTGCTTGCTCGATGCCGGGTCCCAGAACGGGTCCGTCCACGTCCGTCTTCCCGCTGAACGCACGACCATGGGTGCGAATCCCCCGACCGTCGTGCCGGGTCAGGGCGTGGTCGCCCGTCGTGGAGGCAGACTCCGGTAGTAGTCGCCGACACCGGCGAGGTACTCGGGGTCCAGCGTCTCGCGATCGGTCTTGAACCGCGGCGCGGCCTTTATCTCCTCCTCGGTGCACGCCACCCTGACCTCCTGGGCCTCGGCGTCGACGGCGGTGACGACGCCCACGGGTATCAGCACGCTGCTGCCGAACAGCCAGACTCCGGTGTCAACGATCAGATGACGCAGACCCGAGTCGTCGGCCTGCCGGTCCACACGCCCGATCGTGCCGTCGGACGCCACCACCGTGAACCCGGTGAGCCGCTGCCCCTCCGTGTGCCCGCTGTCCCCTGCGTACGACCAGATTCTGTCGGTGACCACGCCGCTCCTTCCGCCCCGTGTACGTTCCGTCTCGTGTGAGCCCGGGTGGAGCACGGCGGCCGGACATCCGCCGCCAGTGATGCTCCACGGGCAGCAAATACCCTGCCGACGGACTGGCATTCGCAACGATTTCGCCGAAAGGGTCTTCCCGCGTGCTTTGTGCGCGCGCCACGTACGCGTGCTCTATGCACGCGCCACGTAACTGCGGATCGTCGTGCCGTGCTCATCGGTGTGCACGCGCACCAGATCCGACAGGTGGTGAACGAGGAGGAGGCCTCGGCCGCCGAGCTGGTCGGGGGGTGCCGGGCGGCGGCCCACGAGGGGGTCGGTCAGCCGGCCCGTGTCCTGGACCTGGCAGACGATCTGCTCGCTCTCCGCCCACAGACGCAGCGTTCCCCGGCCGCCGGCGTGCACCACGCTGTTCGTGGTCAACTCCGCCACGACCAGCGCCAGATCCTGGAGGCGGGCGGCTCCTATCCCCCGCTCCCGTGCCTGCTGGAGCGCGAAGTCCCGGGTGACGGGCAGGGCTTCGGCGTCGAACCGGACAGTCGCCGCCCCGGGCGGACACCGCAGCGGTTCGTTGTAGCGGTCGAGCACCTTCACGGGGTCGTAGGCGCCGCTGAGCGACCGTCGGCCCGCCGTAATGAGCACGGGGTGCGTGGCGTGGGCATCGGCGAGTACGTCGTCGGGGAGCGACCGGGCATCGTACGGACAGAGGATGGTCACGTCCCGCCCGCGGAACGCCGCGTTGATCAGGGCCTCGTGCTGGACGCAGGCCGGGTACTCCGTGGTGGTGCGGCCGGACCAGATCGGTTCCCCGATGATGCGCACATGGCCGCCGCGCCGCCCGTCGGCGAAGGCCCGCAGGACCGACGGGATGATGCGGCCGGGGTTCCGGCCGGCCCTGGTCATGTCGACGAAGTGCACGGCGTCGGCCGCTGTTCCCAGCGCCGCCGCGATCAGTTCCAGCCTCGGGACGGGGGCGGCCACGGCGACGGGTTCCGACGCCGCGATTCCCTCCAGGAGGAAGGGCACGGTACCGGCCACGTACTCCTGGTCACCGCGGTAGAAGAGCGCAGGATGGACGAAGGGGGCGTCCTCGGAGGCCGTCGTCGTCATGCCGCCCCACCAGTCGTCGGGGTAGGGGCCGGGAGGTCTGGGCAATCCGCCACCGCCCGGCCCGGGTCGTGTGGGCTCCGGGCGCGAAGCCGGCCGTCGGCCGACTCGGCCGGGGCGGCCCGCCGCCGCAGGACCCCTACACCGACACCGACGTGTCCGTGCTGCCCATCAGGTCCACCGGTGCCACCCCGGGAGGACACAATACGCCGTCGCACTGGCGTTCCATAAACGCGTCCGAGTCGTCGCCGCGCACCCCGCGGGCCGGTGCCACCATTGCGCGACCGGCCCGCGGGGTTCACCTGGTGACTGCCTCTCCGCCGTCACGCACCTCGGCACCGCCCGTACCGGGTGGCCGCTGAGCCATCGGCGCCACGGCCTGCCCGGCGGCCGCGAGATGGCGGCGGGCCCTCTCCAGAGCACACCTCACATCGCGCGTGCCGGTCGACACGCAGAGCGTGTAGGCGCGGTCCTGCGCCCGCCGGTCCGGTTTCGCCACGGCGCCACCCTCGCCCTCGCCCTCGCCCTCGGCGGCGATCAGCGCCTCGTACTCGTCCACGAGCCTGCGCAGGGTCGCGGGATGGGGCATCAGCGTCGGGCTCACTCCTCGACCTCCTCGGATCTCTCGACTTCCTCGGCTTCCTCGGCCTTCCGCGTCACGCGGCCCTGGTGCTTCCGTCGGTGTCGGTCCGCCCGTCGGAATCGGGGCGACCGGCTCGCGGCTGCTGCCCGCCCATCGCCTCGTCCCTGACACGCGCGCAGCTGCGGCTGATGAGACGTGAGACGTGCATCTGGGAGATGCCGAGCACATCGGCGATACGGGTCTGCGTCATGTCCTCGAAGAAACGCATGTACAGGATGGCCCGCTCACGTTCGGGCAGCCGGCGCAGTCCCTCCCGGGCCGCTTCCCGGTCGACGACCAGCTCGTACGAGGAATCGACGTCCCCCAGGGTGTCCGCGAGGCTGTAGTTGTCGTCCGCGGAGGCGAGTTCGGCGTCCAGGGACAGCGTGCTGAAGCTCTCCATCGCCTCCATCCCCGCGCCGACCTCGTCCTCCGTCAGCCCCGTGTGTGCCGCGATCGCGGCCACCGTCGGTTCCGGGGCGCCGGGATTCAGCGTGAGATCCCGACGGGCCAGCCGCACCTTGTTGCGCAGTTCCTGGACCCGGCGGGGCACCCTCAGTGCCCACATCCGGTCCCGGAAGTGCCGCTTCACCTCACCGGTGATGGTGGGCACGGCGTAACTCTCGAACGCCCCGCGGGAGGGGTCGTACCGGTCGACCGCCTTCACCAGTCCCATGGCCGCGACCTGGCGCAGGTCCTCGACCGACTCGCCCCGGTCGCGGAAACGGCCCGCGATCCGGTGGGCCATGGGCAGCCACACGGTCACCAGTTCGTCGCGTACGGCGTCCCGCTCGGGCCCGTCCTCAAGTTCGGCGAGCCGGGCGAACGCGGCCGCGGCGTCGGGGGCGTCGTCGTGCGAATGCCTCGCGTGGGCCGACGGGTGCTTGGCCTGGCCGGACGGCAGGGTGGGCGAGTCCGGCCGGACGGCCGTCTCCGTGCTCACGGGCTTGTCAGGTCGATTTGTAGACAAATCGCTAGGCATACGGATCCGCTCCTGAACATTGGCTTGCGGGGGAATGCCGCAGGAGGAGTGGCGCCCGAGCCGCCCGGAGGCCCCCGGAGCGCAGACGTACTCGCTCCCACGGACGTGCCTCCGGTCCGAAGCACGAAATTCCGCTTGCCCGGGCTTCCCGAGGAAAAACACCGCTTCTCGAAATCGACCACACGGCGTGGCGGCGGGATTCTCGCTCCGTCACGGCCCCGGCCTGGCCTCGTCCTTGGCCGACGCCCGCCCGAAACCTCCTCAAGAGGGGGAACAAAGGGGCGACTTCCGGCCAGATCCTCCAGGCACCTGCCTTCTAGTACCTCGCGGAGGGAGTGGGCGGCCCGAAGCAGGGCATGCGGGCTTTGACACATCAGCGCCGACGAGTGGGGTGGACGGCATGACAGCCGTGACGGCAGGCGAAGCAACGGCCACGGCACAGCGGACGCAGACGGTCGACGAGACGGCACTCCCGCTCATCGACGAACCCTCGCTGATCAAGCCGAAGGACGCTCGCGATCTGTCCCGACAGTTCTTCGACCGCCTGGCCGTGCTGGAGGAAGGCACCCGCGAATACCAGTACGCGCGCAACACCCTGATCGAGATGAACCTGTCCCTCGTCCGGTACGCGGCCTCCCGGTTCCGCGGCCGGGGCGACTCGATGGAGGACATCGTCCAGGTCGGCACCATCGGGCTCATCAAGGCCATCGACCGGTTCGAGCTGACCCGCGAGGTGGAGTTCACCTCCTTCGCCGTCCCCTACATCGTCGGCGAGATCAAGCGGTTCTTCCGCGACACGAGCTGGGCCGTCCATGTGCCGCGCCGACTGCAGGAGGCCCGGGTCGAGCTGGCGAAGGCCACGGAGGAACTGCGGACGCGTCTGGGGCGTACGCCGACGACCGCCGAGTTGTCACAGCTCATGTCGCTGCCCGAGGAAGAGGTCATCGAGGCCCGCAAGGCGGCGAACTGCTACAACTCCTCATCGCTCGACGCGGCCCTCACCTCCGACGGCGACTCGCAGGGCGAGAGCGTCCTGGCCGACTTCATCGGCGAGGACGACCGGGCGCTGGAACTCGTGGACGATCTCCACTCCCTGACCCCCCTCATCGCCGAACTCGACGAGCGGGAGCGCCTCATCATCCATCTGCGGTTCGTCGAGGAGCGGACCCAGGCGGAGATCGGCGAGGTCATCGGCATCTCGCAGATGCACGTGTCGCGGCTGATCAGCCGCATCATCAAGCGGCTGCGCGCCGGCCTGCTCGATCCCTCGGTGGCCTGAAGCACCGTCCCGTCGGCCGCCTGAGCACGCACCGAACCGTCGAGCCCGCCGTCCCGTTCTCGCGAGCGTTCTCACCTCGCGAAAGCAGGGCGGCGGGCTCCGTCGTGCGTGGCTCCGGTGGCGCTTCCCGGGGAAGATCACTCTCCCCGGCACCAATCTGGCTCGACCTTTGTTCACGGCATGACCTACGGGTTAGCCTGCGGCGTACTTCCTCAACGGGCGGCCCCGGTTCACGGGTCCGCGCCGGCGAGGAGGGTCCGGCAGTGGGCCTGAAGTTCCGAGTCCCCCCTTTCACGGGACTCTTTGTCTTGAACGGAACGAGGGTGCTCATGACCAGCCAGACGACCGACCCCGTCGGCCGCACACCGGGCGAGCCGGAGCTGCGCCGGCTCCTGGCCGGACTGACCGCGGTACGGGACGGTGACTTCGGCACCCGTCTGCCGGACGACGGCGGGGGCCTCCTGGGCGACATCGCCACCGTCTTCAACGGCATGGTCGACCAGTTGTCCGTGTTCACCTCAGAAGTCACCCGCGTAGCACGCGAGGTGGGCACCGAGGGGACGCTCGGCGGACAGGCGGAAGTGCCCGGCGTCTCCGGGACCTGGGCCGATCTCACCGACTCGGTCAACGCGATGGCGGGCAACCTCACCACCCAGGTCCGCGACATCGCACAGGTGGCGACGGCGGTCGCCAAGGGTGACCTCTCCCAGAAGATCGACGTGCCGGCCCGCGGCGAGATCCTTGAACTCAAGAACACCATCAACACGATGGTCGACCAGCTCTCCGCGTTCGCCGACGAGGTGACCCGGGTGGCCCGCGAGGTCGGCACCGAGGGGCGGCTCGGCGGCCAGGCGGACGTCAAGGGCGTCAAGGGCACGTGGCGCGACCTGACCGACTCCGTGAACTTCATGGCGAGCAACCTCACCGCCCAGGTCCGCAACGTGGCCCAGGTGGCGACCGCCGTGGCCAGGGGCGATCTCTCGCAGAAGATCACCGTCGACGCCCGGGGCGAGATCCTCGCGCTCAAGGAGACCATCAACACGATGGTCGACCAACTCTCCGCGTTCGCCGACGAGGTGACGCGCGTGGCCCGCGAGGTCGGCACGGCAGGAAACCTCGGCGGGCAGGCCACCGTACGCGGTGTCTCGGGCACCTGGAAGGACCTCACCGACAACGTCAACGTGATGGCGTCCAACCTGACGGGCCAGGTCCGCTCGATCGCCCAGGTCGCCACCGCCGTGGCCCGCGGCGACCTGTCCCAGAAGATCACGGTCGAGGCGAAGGGCGAGGTCGCGGCCCTGGCGGACGTCATCAACACGATGGTCGACACACTGTCCGCCTTCGCGGACGAGGTCACCCGGGTTGCCCGCGAGGTCGGCACCGAGGGCCGCCTGGGCGGGCAGGCCCAGGTGCCGAACGTGGCGGGCACGTGGAAGGACCTCACCGAGAACGTCAACTCGATGGCGAACAACCTCACCGGCCAGGTGCGCAACATCGCGCTGGTGACGACGGCGGTCGCCAAGGGCGATCTGTCCAAGAAGATCGACGTGGACGCCCGGGGCGAGATCCTGGAACTCAAGACGACGATCAACACGATGGTCGACCAGCTCTCCGCGTTCGCCGCCGAGGTAACGCGTGTCGCCCGCGAGGTCGGCAGCGAAGGACGGCTCGGCGGACAGGCCGAGGTCGAGGGTGTCTCCGGCACCTGGAAGCGGCTGACGGAGAACGTCAACGAGCTCGCGGGCAACCTGACGCGGCAGGTACGCGCGATCGCCGAGGTCACCAGCGCCGTCGCGGAGGGCGACCTGACGCGCTCGATCACCGTCGAGGCCTCCGGCGAGGTCGCCGAGCTCAAGGACAACATCAACTCGATGGTCGAGTCGCTGCGCGAGACCACCCGGGCCAACCAGGAGCAGGACTGGCTCAAGACCAACCTCGCGCGGATCTCCGGCCTGATGCAGGGGCACCGGGACCTGTCCGTCGTGGCCGAGCTGATCATGGACGAGCTCGCGCCCCTGGCGTCGGCCCAGTACGGCGCGTTCTACCTCGCGGAGGAGGCCGGGCGCGGCCACGAGCTGCGGCTCGTCGGCTCGTACGGCTGGCCCGACGACGACGGGCGTCCCGTCCGGATCCCCTTCGGCCGCTCGCTGGTCGGCCAGGCCGCGCGCAGCCGCCGCACCATCTCCGTGGACGAGCTGCCGCCGGGATACGTGACCATCTCCTCGGGGCTCGGCCGGACCGTGCCGACCGCCCTGATCGTGCTGCCCATCACGGTCGAGGACCAGGTGCTCGGAGTCATCGAGCTGGCCTCGGTCACCCGCTTCACGCAGATCCACCAGGACTTCCTGGGCCAGCTGATGGAAACCATCGGCGTCAACGTCAACACCATCGTGGCCAACGCGCGGACCGACGAGCTGCTGGACGAGTCCCAGCGCCTGACCACCGAACTGCAGGCCCGTTCGGAGGAGTTGCAGGTCCAGCAGGACGAACTGCAGCGCTCCAACGAGGAACTGGAGGAGAAGGCCTCGCTGCTGGTCGCACAGAACCGCGACATCGAGGCGAAGAACCTGCAGATCGAACAGGCCCGGCAGGAACTGGAGACCCGGGCCCAGCAGTTGTCGCTGGCCTCCAAGTACAAGTCGGAGTTCCTGGCGAACATGAGCCACGAGCTGCGGACCCCGCTGAACAGCCTGCTCATCCTCGCCCAACTGCTGGCGCAGAACCCCTCACGCAACCTCACCCCCAAGCAGGTCGAGTACGCGGGCATCATCCACTCCGCGGGATCGGACCTGCTGCAGTTGATCAACGACATCCTCGACCTGTCGAAGGTCGAGGCCGGAAAGATGGAACTCGCCCCCGAGCGCGTCCCGTTGCGGCAGCTTCTCGAGTACGTCGAGGCGACCTTCCGGCCGATGACGACGCAGAAGAGCCTCAACTTCACCGTGCGCACCGCGCCCGGCGCACCCGCCGACCTCCTCACCGACGACTCCCGGTTGCGCCAGGTGCTGCGCAACCTGCTGTCGAACGCGGTCAAGTTCACCGAGCAGGGCGGTGTCGAGCTGCGTATCGAACCGGCGGCCGACGACGAGGTGCCCGACGGCGTGCTCCGGGGCGGCACCATCGTGGCGTTCCGCGTGCGGGACACGGGGGTCGGGATCCCGGAGCAACATCTGGAGACGATCTTCGGAGCCTTCCAGCAGGCGGACGGGACGACGAGCCGCAAGTACGGTGGCACCGGCCTCGGTCTGTCCATCACACGGGAGATCGCGCACCTGCTCGGCGGTGCCGTCACCGTCGCCAGCACGCCCGGACAGGGCAGTACGTTCACGCTGTTCCTGCCCGTGGCACGGACCGACTTCGAGGACCTCCTGAACGGCGACCGATCGTCCGAGAAGGCCCTGACCGCGGCTCCGTCCGAGGAGTCGGCGGCGCAGGCACCGCCCTCGGGACCTGCCGCCCCGCCCCGGAGCCGCAGGCGTCGTCTGCTGGTCGTCGAGGAACGGCAGCGCGGCCTGCTGACCCTGGTCGCCGAGAGCACGGTCGCGGACGTCGCCCATGGCCCGGACACCGGTGATCCGCGCGGCACGGTCGACGTCATCACCGCCGTCGGGGCGCAGGAGGCGGCGAGCGCGCTGGCCGCGGGACCGTGCCACTGCGTCGTTCTGGAACTCGGCATGCCGGACGGCGAGGCGACCCGGTTCCTGGACGCGATGCACGGCGACTCCGCGCTCGCGAACGTTCCGGTCCTCGTCCACAGCGGTCACCGCGCCGATCTGGCACAGGAACAGGCGCTGCAGGCCCGTTCGGGCACGCGTGCCCTGGAGTTCCTGTCGAGCCTCGACGAACTGCGCGAGCGCATCGCCCTGCACCTCTCGGCGGAGGAGCTGGGAGATGTTCCCTCCCTGGCCCGGGCCGAGGAGCCGCGGCCCGAGACACCGCACCCCGTCGAGGACGCCTTCCTGGGCCGCACGGTCCTGGTGGTCGACGACGACGCACGCAACCTCTTCGCGCTCAGCGGGATCCTGGAGCTCCAGGGGTTCCACGTCCTGCACGCGGACAACGGCCGCAAGGGCATCGAGACGCTGGTCCAGCACCCGGACATCTCGCTCGTCCTGATGGACGTGATGATGCCGGAGATGGACGGCTACACGGCCACGGCGGAGATCCGGAAGATGCCTCAGTACGCGGGGCTTCCCATCATCGCCGTCACCGCGAAGGCGATGCCCGGCGACCGGGAGAAGAGTCTCGCCTCCGGGGCGAGCGATTACGTCACCAAACCGGTCGACACCAACGACCTCATCGCCTGCGTCCGCCAGTGGCTGCCCGCGTGACCCGCACCGAGCAGTGTCCTGATCCGGCCGAGGAGCGGTCGCCGGACGAGTCCGCGGAGGAGCCGGCCGACGAGACGGCGGACGAGCCAGAGGGCGGGTCGGGGGACGAGTCGCCCGAGGGTTCGGCCGCCCTTCTCGCGACCTACCCGGTGGGCAGGCTCGCCGCCACGGTGGAACGCCTGCGCCGCGAGGTGCGTGCGGCCCAGGTCGAGGCCGACGGACGTGCCCTGATCGAACTGCATCCTGGTGGAGCGACTGGGGTGCGGGCCCGCCCAGGCCGCCCGCCAGCTCGCCGAACTCACCGAGCAGGCCGGTGTGAGCACACTCGAACTCGCCGTCGAGGTCATCAACCAGGCGGCCCGCGACCGGCTTTCGGAGGTGGCCGACGCCTTCCTGACCGCCGCGAAGTCCACCGACGCTCCCACCGGGGACACCTCGTCGAGGGGCCACTCCCCCGCCGTACGGATGCGGGAGGCCGAGAGCGGTGCGCTGGCCGCCCCCGACACCCAGGCCGTCGCCGACTCCCTGCTGCAGCACGCGCTGACCCCGCTCGGCGCGGTGGCCGTGGCCATCTGGACCGTGCGCTCCGACGGCTCCCTGACGCTGGCCGGCAGCGCCGGGTTCTCCCCGGCGGAAGCCGAGCGCTGGCACCACGTGCCCCCGGGAGTGGTGACGGTGGCCCGCACCAGCCTCGCCGAGCGCTCCGGGCAGTGGATCGGATCGCTCGCCGAGACCGGGCTTCCCTCCATCGGCCAGCACCAGTACCCCGACGGCGGAAGGGCCGCCGTTCCCGCCGGCACCGGAGGCCGCATCCACGGCGCCCTGGAGATCGTCTGGCCCTCCCGCCTGGAACCTCAACCGCCCCAAGTGGTCCGGCAGGTCGAGGCCCTGGCGGAACTGTGCGCCCGCACGCTGGAGACGTACGCCTTCGTGCACGGCGACGAGGCCCTGCGCGAGCCGCGGGTCGTTCCCGACGCCACCGAACTGGTGGACCTGGCCGACGGGTTGCACGACCCCGCCCTGGTCCTCGTCCCCTATCTCGACGGCGGGCAGCTCGTCGACTTCCACATCCATCACGTCAACAGCCGTTTCCTCGATCCGGCCGGCCGGCCGCGCGGGCTCGTCAACGGCGCGATGCTCCTGGAGGCGTACCCGATGGCCGCCGGGGAGAGCGACCTCTTCCAGCGGATCGAGCGCGTCTACGCCACGGGCGAGCCGTTCCGCGCGGAGCGCATGAACCTCACGGCTCTCGTCGACCAGGTGCCGCTGTCCGCCGTGGCGGAGATCAGCATCAGCCGGCACGCCAACAGCGTGCTGCTCATCTGGCGCATCGAGGACGAGACGGCACGGCTCGCGAGCATCCTGCAGCACGCGCAGCGCCTGGGCCGTATCGGTGGCTTCGAGGAGAATCTGCTCACGGGTGAGATCACCTGGAACGCCCAGCTCTTCACCCTGTACGGCAGGCCTCCGGCGAGCGCGCCCGTGCCGCTGGAGGAGCTGCCCGTCCACGCGCATCCGGACGACGCCGTCGCCATCGGCCGCTTCCTGCGCACCCTCCTCCATCACCGGCGACCCGCGTCCGCGTCGTTCCGGCTCCGCCGTCCCGACGAGGTGACGCGCCACATCCGGGTCGTGGCCGAGCCGGTGCTCGACGCAGACGGCCAACTGTCCGTCGTACGGGGGGCCTACCAGGACATCTCCGCCCAGCACTGGACGGAGGTCGCGCTCGCCGCCACCCGTGTCCAGCTCGCCCACACCGAACAGCAGGCGAACGAGCGAAGCCGCCTCACGCTGCAACTTCAGCACGCCATCATGCCCCCGACCCAGGATCCGCTGCGGGCCCCCGGCATCGACGTGGCGGTCCGCTACCGGCCGGCCGAGACGGAGCACCTGGTCGGCGGCGACTGGTACGACGCGGTCGTCCTGCCGTCCGGTCTCGTGCTCCTGTGCGTGGGTGACGTGGCCGGTCATGGGATGGAGGCGGCGACCAGCATGGTCGTCCTGCGGAACGCGCTGCGGGGGCTGGCCGTGACGGGCGCGGGCCCGGGCCAGCTGCTGACCTGGCTCAACAGCGTGGCGCACCATCTGACGGGCACCGTCACCGCCACCGCGGTGTGCGGCCTCTACGACCCGGAGCACCGTACGTTGCGGTGGGCCAGGGCCGGTCATCTGCCGCCCGTGCTGGTACGCGACACGGGGGCGACGTCCCTGCCCCTCGTCAAGGGGTTGCTGCTGGGCGCGGCGCCCCGGGCGACGTACGAGGAGGACGAGATCCAACTGGCGGTCGACGACACGCTGTTGATGTACACGGACGGCCTGATCGAGCGCCGGGACCGCTCGATGGAGGAGTCCATGACCCAGCTGCTGACGACGGTCCGCGCGGCCCCGTCCACGCTCGACCAGCAGTTGGACCGGCTGCTCACGTACAGCAGGTCGGACACCGACGACGACACGTGCATCATCGGCATCCGCGTGTCGTAGCCGCGGCGCCGACGAGAGTCTGATCACGTCGCGCGGGCGGCCGGCGGGGGCATCGAATGCGCACAGGGGGGTAACCGGCCCAAGCCGTCAATTCTTCGGGAGGTACTTGTGTCCATTGCCCAGAACCCGCTGTCCGTCGAGGTCACGCTGCCTCGCGAGGGCGTCGCCCTGCTCACGGTCGAGGGCCATCTGGACATCGACACCGCGACAGGGCTGCAGCATCATCTGGCGAACCAGTTCCAGCACGGCCGTCGGCACTTCCTGCTCGATCTCTCGGCCGTGCCCTTCATGGACTCGTCCGGGATGAACATCATCATCAGGGCGTACCAGCAGACCCGGGAGTCCTCGGGGAGCGTGCACATCATCGGGCCGCCGCCGGCCGTGCGGCGGATCCTGGACCTCACCGGGGTCAGCATCACCGTGCCGGTGTCGGACACCGTCGACGAAGCACTCACCCTCGTGGACAAGCCGCGGGACGAGCCCGGGACCTGAACGGGAGCGCGAGCGGTACGGCGGTGCGGGAGGGGGTCCGGGATGGGGCGGTGGATGACAACGAACAAGCGCGCGGGGCGAGTTCCGCGTACGGACGCACGGGTTCCAGGTACGGACGCGCGGGTTCCGTGTACGGACGCGCGCGGCCCGGTACTGCGAGACGGTCGGTCGCGAGGCGGTCAGGCCGTCCTGGCGTCGGCGACGTCGTCCTCGTGGATCTCCTGCGCCGCGGCGGCACAGAACGCGGCCAAACCCTCCAGCAGCGCGGTCCGTTGCTCGGCCGGCATGTGCTCCAGCACGGACTGCAGAGCCCGCTCGCGGCGGGAGCGCAGATCGACCAGGAAGGCACGTCCGCGGCGGCTGAGGTACAGCCGCAGTTCGCGTCGGCTCGTGGCACCGGGTCTGCGCTCGACGAACCCCACGGCCTGGAGGCGGTCGCAGAGTCGGCTGGTCGAGGGGGGCGTGGAACCCAGGGCGTCGGCGAGCGTGCGCAGGTTGATGCCCTCGTGGTGCTCCAGGATGAACAGCACACGCAGCTGGGACGCCGACACCGGAGCCGTCGAGGCACGCCCCCACAGGACTTCCAGCAGTTCCGCCGCCTCCGAGGTCACGCGCGCCACTTCCTGGGGCCGCGGGCGCGCGTAGGAGGAAGTCACGGTGACACTCTCCCAGGCTTCCCGAACGCTGTCAGCCCGCCGCCTCGGGCCACCGGCACCCAACCACCGACTCACACAACAGACCGTCGACGTCGAGTACCCGACGACACGGACCCGACGCCGACGCGGAGAGAATGGCATATCCACCATTGTGAACAGATTCGTGGCAGCCGAGCGCGCACTGCGCTCCGCGGCACCGCACCAGTTGCCGGACGCGGTCCGCGAGGTGCTGTGCAACCAGTACGCGGCGCAGGATGCCCAACTATTCCTCGCGGACTACGGACTGACCCTGCTGCAGCCCGTGTCAGCGGTGCAGCACGCCCTGGACCCGCTGCCGGTGCACGACAGCCCGGCCGGCCGGGCCTTCGGGGCGCAGGAGCCGTACACGGAGGACCACGGCGGCGGCAGCGTGCGTCTTCATCTGCCGGTCACCGTGCGCGGCGACCGGCTCGGAGTGCTGACCGTCACCCTGCCCTCGGCCCAGGCGGCCGCGGAGTGCCGGACCGAACTGGCCGAGGTGGCCGAGGTGCTGGGCCACGAAGTGGTCGTGGCCGACCGAGACACCGACCTGTATCTGCTGGCGCGGCGCAGGAACCGGCTCACCCTGGCGGCGGAGATGCAGTGGCAACTGCTGCCCGCGCGCTCCTGCGCCCGGCCCGAGTTCACACTCGGCGCCCAACTGGAGCCCGCCTACGCCGTGTTCGGCGACAACTTCGACTGGTGCGTCACCGCCGACCGGCTGACGCTGTACGTCACCAACGGCATGGGCGAGGGCATCGACGCCTCGCTGCTGACCAGTCTCGGCATCAACGCGCTGCGCAACGCCCGGCGGGCGGGCATCCCCATCGCGGACCAGGCGGCTCTCGCCGACCAGGCGGTGTACGCCCACCACCGCGGCGCCGCGCACCTGTCCGTGCTGCTGCTGGACCTCGAACTCTCCACCGGACGCCTGCGGGTCGTCGACGCCGGCTCACCCCGGGTGCTGCGGCTGCGCGACCGGTCCGTCACGACCGTGGACATGAAGGCACAGCTCCCGCTGGGCATGTTCGAGGAAACCGACTATGTGGCACAGGAGTTCACCGTCGAGCCCGGCGACCGGCTCGTCATCGTCAGCGACGGGGTCCACGCGGTCGTGGCCCCGGGCGGCGAGCGGTACGGCGACCGGGCGCTGGCCCGGGCCGTCACGTCCACGAGCCTGGTGCCAGCCCCCGAGGTCCCCGGGGCGGTCCTGCGGGAGCTGACGGGGCATCGCGGCGGACTCGAGCCGGACGACGACGCGTTGGTGGTCTGTCTCGACTGGCACGGAAAGCAGTCGGCCCCCTAGGCGGGCACCCGCACCGTAGGTGTCCCGCCGGACGGCGCCACGGCTACAGTTGTTATCCGGCAATATTTACATCGCTTTCTCGTTGCCTTCGGCAAGTTCGGGGCGATTCGACGCACGTGACGCACGTAAGGAGTGGAACAGGTGCCGGAGCACGAAACGGCAGGACAGCACGGATCGCCCGCGCGGGAGGTCGGGGACTTCCTGCGGCGCCGCCGCGAGCAGATCGCCCAGCGGTGGGCGGACACCCCCTTGTTCCGTACGGTCTTCACCGTGTCCAGGGACGAAGCGGTGGAAGCGGGCAAGGCCGTGGTCGAGGCACTGGCCGCGGTGGCCACGGCCGGACGCGTCGAGGACGCCGAGGCGGACGGATTCACCGTGGTGCGCGAGCAGTTGACGCGCACGGCGGCCGCCCGGTCACGCGCCGGCGCCGGCTCGGCACAGGTGTCGAACGAGGTGGACGCCCTGCGACCGCCCGTCGTGGACCTCCTGGTGGCCGAGCTGTCGCAGGCGTCCGCCGAGCACGTACGCGAGTGCGCCACCGCGGTGACCGTACTGATGGGCACGCTGCGGCTGGTCGTGATGGAGTCGGCACTGAACGAGGGCCGGGCCCTCATCGACCGGCAGCGGATGGAACTGCTGGAGACGGCCACTCCCGTGATCAAGCTCTGGGACGGCATCGTCGCCGTACCGCTGATCGGCACGCTCGACAGCGCCCGCAGCCAGGTGGTGATGGAGACGCTCCTGGAGTCCGTCGTCGACCAGCACGCGCGCTTCGCGATCCTGGACATCACCGGTGTGCAGACCGTCGACTCCCTCGTGGCGCAGCACCTGATGAAGACGGTCGCGGCGGCGCGGCTGATGGGAGCGGAGTGCATCGTCTCCGGCATCCGGCCGGCCATCGCGCAGACCATCGTCCATCTCGGCCTGGACCTGGGCACGGTGGTCACCCGCGCCAGCCTCGCCGACGCCCTGGCGTACGCGCTCGACCAGCAGGGTTCCGGCATCGTGAACGCGGCGCCCCTTGGGGCGGTCACGCGGTGACCCACGCGCACGCCGGCCCTCCGTGGGGATCCGTCCCGGTGCTCAGGCTCGGCGACGTCCTTCTCGTGACCCTCCAGGGCGATCTGCACGACAGTACGGCGGAACAGCTCCAGCAGGACATCAGCGAGACCATCGCGAGCAGTTCGACGACCGGTGTGGTCATCGACCTCTCGGGGGTCGAGATGGTCGACTCGTTCCTGGGGCGGGTGCTGGCCGAGATCGCTGCCAAGGCGGGGCTCCTCGCCGCGCAGACCGTGGTGGCCGGCATGCGGCCCGCGGTCGCGATCACGTTGGTGGAGCTGGGTCTGACGCTGCCGGGTCTGCGCACCGCGCTGACCACGGAGGACGCCCTGGGCCTCCTGGCCGGGGAGGCCTCGCCGTACCGTCCGGCCGGGGAGGCCTCGCCCTACCGTCCCCGCTGCACACGGCGGGAGAGTCCGTGATGCAGACAGCCGGCTGTGTCGACGCCCGCCTGCCGATCCACTCGGACATGGATCTGGTGTGGGTACGTCAGCATGTGCGGCAGACGGCCGCTCAGTTGGGCTTCGGCCTGGTGGAGCAGACCAAGCTGGTCACCGCGGCGAGCGAGCTGGCCCGCAACACACTGGTGCACGGCGGGGGCGGCGAGGTGGAGGCCACCGTCCTGAAGAACGGTCACGCACCGGGGCTGCGGCTGGCGTTCATCGACGAGGGACCGGGCATCGCGGACCTGGAGCGGGCTCTGAGCGACGGCTACACCTCGGGAGACGGCCTCGGGATGGGTCTGGGCGGCGCCCGGCGGCTGGTTCACGAGTTCGCGGTCGACAGCAGCCCCGGAAACGGCACCACGGTCACCGTGACCTCCTGGACCGTCCGTCCACCGAGGCACCGGGAGGACACCTGATGCCCCGCGTCTGGGACATTCCGGTCCACGACTCGACACGCGTGCGCGACGCCAGGGTCGCGGCGGAGGGCGCGGCCGCCCTGGCCGGGCTCGACGGGAACCGCACCGCCGCCGCCGCGCTCGTGGCCACCGAACTCGCCACCAACCTGCTCAAGCACGCCAAGGGAGGCCAGTTGCTCATAGAGACCGTGCCCCCGCCCGTGCTGCCGGCCGGGCAGGAAGCGGCCTCCGTGGTGCAGATCGTCGCGGTCGACCACGGCCCCGGCATGGCCGACGTGCCGGCCGCGCTCCGTGACGGCTTCTCCACGGCGTCCACCCTCGGCACCGGCCTCGGCGCCTGCCGCCGCATCGCCGACGACTTCGACCTGCACAGCGTGCCGGGGCGGGGCACGGTCGCGCTGGCACGGATCGGTACCACCAGGACCGGTGGCGCCCGCGGTCGCGATCGCGCGGCCGCTCCCGCGCCGGTTGCCACCGCGGCCCGGGCGGGAGGGGTCAACATCCCCTTCGCCGGCGCGGAGTTCTCCGGTGACGCCTGGGCGTGGGTCCGGGCGGGCCACCGTACGACCCTGATGCTGGCCGACGGTCTTGGCCACGGCCCCGACGCCGCCCGGGCCTCGTCGGCGGCGGTGGAGGCCCTGCGCCGCTCGGGCCATCTGCCACCGGCCGAGGTGCTCCGGTACCTGGACGCGGAACTGCGACCTACCAGGGGCGCCGCGGTCGCCGTCGCCCAGCTCGACCCCGAGACCGGGCGGCTGAGTTTCTCCGGCATCGGGAACATCGGTGCCCGGCTGCGCACGGGTGAGGGCTGGCGGCCTCTGCTGTCCCGTCCCGGAATAGTCGGCGCCCACCGGCCCACGACCATCCCCGAACACCATGCGACGTGGGGAGCGGACTGTCTGCTCGTCCTGCACAGCGACGGGCTGCCCAGCCGCTGGACCCCGCCCGCGGACGCCTGCCTCGCGTCCTTCGACCCGGCTGTGATCGCCTCCGTGACGGTGCGTGACGCGAGCAGCTCCGCCCGGCCGGTACGGGACGACACAGCCGTCGCCGTACTGAGCCCCGTTCCGCCGGACGGCACACCATGATGCGTACCTGGCACATCACCACGGTCACCGACGCCGCACGGGCGCGTATCGACACGGCTCGTCTGACGGCCGCGTACGGGGTGCCCGGTCTGGAGCGGACCCGGCTGACCACCGCGCTCAGCGCGCATCTGCGGCAGTGCCTCACGAAGGGCGGCACGTGGCGGCTCTGCCTGGAGGAGGCGCCCTCGGTACCGCCCGGGGACCGTCTCCTGCGGGCCGTCGTGACCTCGTTCGACGACGGCGTCGCCGACGGGCAGCCGCCGTGGCACATGACGGTCACATGCCCGGAGGGCGCGGACCTCTCCGACGTCGGCCCCGTGGCGGACGATCCCGCGATCCTGTCCGAGGCGCTGCTGGGCGCCGACGAGGACACGGCCCTGGTCCTGGAGAAACTCGGCGAGCAGGAAGGGCTGGTGGACTTCCACCGGGAGGAGCTCCACCAGACCAACCAGGGTGTGCTGGCACTGCACGCGGAACTGGATGCGGCGGGACGGGCCCAGCGCGAGCTCTTCGCCGCAGAGCGGAAGGCGCGTACGGAGGCGGAGACCGCCCGCCGCAGGCTGACGTTCCTGGCCGACGCCAGCGCCGTACTCACGGCTTCGCTCAACCAGGACGAGATCGTGCGGCGGCTGCCCAGTCTCCTCGTGCCGGAGTACGCCCGCAGTGTCGATGTATGGCTCTTCGACGGCGAGGACGACGAGCCGCGGCAGAGTCCACGCCCGGCCGCCGCCGTGGTCGCGGCCCGCAGCGGGCGCCCTCAGTACGCCGCCGACCATCCGGGCGGCCTGCCCGGCGTCGACGACCAGCCGCCCTCGGCGCTGCATCCCACGCGGCCCCTGCTGTGTGTTCCGCTGCCGACGCGGCGGGCACCGCTGGGCGTGCTGATCCTCACGCCGCCCGGCGAACGCTGGGACGCCGACGACGCGGTCATGCTGATCGAACTCACCCGCCGCGCCAGCATCGCCATCGACAACGCCCGGCGCTTCGAGCACAACCGCGACATCGCCGAGACACTCCAGCGGGCCCTGCTCACGGACCTGCCCACCACTCCGGAACTGCGCCTGGCGGCCCGCTATCTGCCGGCCACCCACGGTCTGAACATCGGCGGGGACTGGTACGACGCCTTCCGCCAGCCCGACGGCAGCCTCATCACCGTCATCGGCGACGTGACGGGGCACGGACTGCACGCCGCGGTCATGATGAGCCAGTTGCGCACGGCGCTGCGCGCGTACGCCGTCGACGGCGGCACCCCCGGCCAGCTCCTCACCCGGCTGCACATCCTCCTGCACCATCTGCAGCCCGATCTGTACGCGACGGCCGTCATCGCGCGCTTCCACCCCGACGATCCGACGCTCACCTGGGCCGCCGCGGGCCATCCGCCGCCGGTGCTGCGTACCCCCGACGGCCAGGTGCACACACTCGACGCCAAGCCCGGTGCCATGCTCGGCATCCCACTGCGGCAGGAGATCGGCGACCACACCGTGCGCCTCGCGCCCGGTTCGACGCTGGCCCTCTACACGGACGGCCTGGTCGAGCGCCGCGCGCAGGGCATAGATCCCGGAATCGAGCGTCTCGCCTCGGTACTCGGGGGCTTCCGTTCCGAGGATCTCGACACGGACCTGGACGGCTCGGCCGACCGTCTCCTGCGTCCGTTGCTGAGCGACTCCGAGCGGGACGACGACGTGTGTCTGCTGTTGTGCCACCTCCCGAGCCGAGGGGCGGAGACGGTACGGCCCTCACCCGCCGGGCTGCCCGCCTGACGGGCTTCAGCCGCCGGTCACCGCTTCTCCCCCGCCCTGTGTGTCGCCCCGCGGCAGCGGACGGGCGCGGGCGCGGGCCTGCTCGAAGGCTCCCAGTCCCCGTTGCAGAGAGGCACGTTCGCCGGGTGTCATCGCCTCGAACACGGTCGCGAGACACAGGGATCGCCGCTCGGTGATGTCCGCCAGGAACCGCCGTCCGTCGGCGGTGACCAGCAGCCGCACCTCACGGCGGTTGTGGGGCTGGACGGTCCGCTGGAGCAGCCCGGCGGACACGAGCCGGCCACACAGGCGGCTGGCGGTGGGCAGCCCTATCTCCAGGTGCTCGGCCAGAGCGGTGAGATTGAGCTCGGGCCGGCGGCGGACCGTCTGCAGGGCGGACAGCTGACGCGCGGACAGCTGCGGGACGACGTCCTCGACCGCCGCGAACCAGAGCGTCACCAGACTCTCCACCGTGTCGACGACATGGCGGGCAAGCGTCTCCGGCTCGTGTACGGGGTTCTGGTCACGGCCCGTGGGCCGGTCGGTCTCCACAAGCGCTCTCTCAGTGAACTCCGGACAGGGCAGCTGTCATGTAGGTCGGCCCTACCCGAAGAACCGGGCGGTACACGGCCGGACTCCCGCTCGCTGTACGCCTGCTCGTTGTACGCCTGCTCGCTGTACGCCCGTCCGGACCGCTCGGGGCCGAACGCGGCCCGGCCTCCCCTCCCTGCGCGTGGTGCGCAGGGAGGGGAGGCCGGATCGGTGGCCGGACGGCCGGTCAGCCGGTGGCGAGGGCGCCCTTCAGCGCGGTCACCGCCTGGCTGATGGCGGCGCGGGCCGCGTGGGTGTCGGCGAGGGCGTTGAGCATCACGAAGTCGTGGATGATGCCCTGGTAGCGGACCGCCGTGACGGGGACGCCCGCCTCGCGCAGCTTGTTGGCGTAGGCCTCGCCCTCGTCGCGCAGGACGTCGGCCTCTCCGGTGATGACCAGGGCCGGCGGCAGACCGGTGAGCTGCTCGGTGGTGGCGCGCAGCGGGGACGCGGTGATCTCGGCACGCTGCTTCTCGTCGGTCGTGTACTGGTCCCAGAACCACTGCATGGCGTCGCGGCGCAGGAAGTAGCCCTCGGCGAACTGGTGGTAGGAGCCGGTGTCGAAGGCGGCGTCGGTGACCGGGTAGAAGAGGACCTGCTGCACGAGGGGCACGTCACCGCGCTCCTTGGCCATCAGAGTCAGGGCCGCGCTCATGTTGCCGCCGACGGAGTCGCCCGCGACCGCGATACGGGAGGCGTCCAGGTTGTGGGCGGCGCCGTCGGTGACGACCCACCGGGCGACGGTGTAGTTCTGCTCGATGGCGACGGGGTAGCGGGCTTCGGGCGAGAGGTCGTACTCGGGGAAGACCACGGCCGCGTTCGCTCCGACGGCGAGTTCGCGGACCAGGCGGTCGTGGGTGTGGGCGTTGCCGAAGACCCAGCCGGCGCCGTGGATGTAGACGATCACCGGGAGAACGCCGGAGGCACCGGCCGGGCGGACGATGCGCGCCCGGACCTGTCCGGTGGGGCCGCCGGGGACGGTGACCCACTCCTCGTCGACGTCGAGCTTGGTGATGTCGCCCGACTGCACCTCGTCGACGGTCTTGCGGCCCTCCGCCGGGCCGAGGTCGAACAGGTAGGGCGGGTTCGCGGTCGCCTCGGCGAAGGCCGCGGCGGCGGGCTCGAGGACCGGGCGGGGGCCGGTGGTGTCGGTCATGGCGATCTCCTCGGATCAGGTGCCGTGGGCAGGCTCCGTCGGCTGTCTTCGCCGGAGCGGCGGCACACCATTAAAGTAGCGCGCTATTAAGTCGTGCGCAACTTATTAGGGTCCGATAGAGTCGAGTCGACTCGAACGGTAGAGTGGAGATCCCCGTGCGACGCACCGGAGCAGGCACAGGAACAGGGAGCGACACCGTGAGCACACCAGGAGCCGAACCGACCCAGGAGGGTTCCCTGCTCCTGGACGACCAGCTCTGCTTCGCCCTCTACGCGGCCTCGCGTGCGGTCACCGCCCGCTACCGGCCCCTGCTGGACGACCTCGGACTGACCTATCCGCAATACCTGGTCATGCTCGTGCTCTGGGAGCAGGACCAGATCTCGGTACGGGACCTGGGCAACGCACTCCAACTGGAGTCCAGCACCCTCTCCCCGCTCCTCAAGCGCCTGGAGGCGAACGGCCTCCTGCGGCGCGAGCGCCGGGCGGAGGACGAGCGTTCCGTCGCCCTCCGCCTCACCGACGCGGGAGCCCGACTCAGGGATCGGGCGAGCACCGTCCCCGTGGCCATAGGCGACGCCATGGGCCTGACCCCCGAACAGGACGCCACAGCAAAGCAGTTGCTCCGCCTACTGACGACAAACGTCACCCGTGACTCTTAAGGGGCGCGAGGAACTGCGCGCCCAGCCCCCACCGGGCCGCGGACGAACAACCACCCTTTCAGCGAAGCCTTACTGACGAGTCCACTTCTGATTCGCGCCCCCACCACAAGTCCAAAGGACGACCTTCGTACCGTTGGCGGTAGCCGCGTTGTAGGCATCGAGGCACAGCCCGGCATTCACATTGGTCACCGTCCCGTCGGCGTTCACGTTCCACTTCTGGTTGTTGCCGCCGTTGCAGTCCCAGATGACGACCTTCGTGCCGTTGGTGGTCCCCGCCTGGTAGGCGTCGAGGCACTTGTTGCCGTAGACCACGAGTTCCTTGCGCGCGGTGTACGTCCAGGACTGGTTGACGCCGCCCGCGCAGTCCCACAGCTGGGCCTGGGTGCCGTTGGTGATGGTGTTGTTGTCGACGTCGAGGCAGCGGCTGGACTGCTGCCCGGTGAACTGCGTTCCGTTGGTGCCGGGCAGCGGCCGTACCTCGATCGCGTCCAGATCGGGCGTCCAGGCGGAGGTGTTGGAGAACGTCAGGGTGTTCGCCGAGCCCTTGGCCAGGGACACCTCGACCGAGATCGTGCCGGGCGTGGTCCAGGAGCCGGTCGGCGGGAAGGAGACCTTGGTGGCCGTCTGCCCGTTGACCTGGAGGACCGCCGTACGGGCCGCGCTGTCGCCGTTGGTGTAGGCGATGTCGACGACCTTGGTGCCCGTGTCTGCCGACGAGACGCCGTTGAACCGCAGGGTGTTGGCCGCGCCGTTGCCGACGCCACCCACCTTGGTGCCACCGGAACAGTTGGCGCAGGTGGCGTCGGCCGCCGAGCCGCCCTTGGTGTTGCCTGATGCCTCGGCCTCGTACGTGGCGCTCGCCGCCTCGGTGGCGCCGGTGACCGTGAGCATCACCGAGTCCTTGGCGGGCACGTTGACCGTGTAACTCGTGCCGAAACTGCCCACGTTCGCCCGCGTCCAGAGATTGCGGACCGTCGCTGACGCGTTGGTCAGACCCAGGTCGGACCACCGGACCGTCATGTTCTGCGCGCTGGAGGTGCGGTTGAGCAGGACGACGGCGCGCTTGCCGGTGCCGGAGAGCACCTTGCCGTACACCTGCAGACCGGAGGTGTCCTCGGCGACCTTGACTCCCTGGAGCCCGCGTGGGTCCTGGTCGACCGCGATGACCTCGGGGTTCTTCAGGATGTTCGCCGATTCGGTGCTCATGGTCGCCAGGTTGTTCCCGGCGAGGAGCGGTGCCCCGGAGACGGCCCAGAGGTTCATGTGGCTGCGGTTCTGGGCGGCGGTGAAACCGTCCATGCCGACCATCAGCATGTCCGGGTCGTTGTAGTAGCCGGTGTGCTGGGCGGCGGGGTGCACGTTGGTGTCGAAGTTGGTCAACATGCTGTCCCACGAAGGCGAGTTGCCGTGGAAGATGATGTCGGTGTTGGTCCGCCACAGGGCGGCCATTCCGGCGCCCCAGTTCCACGGGTTCTGCTTGCCCCAGTTGCAGATCGACAGGGTCAGCGGCCGTCCGGTGGTGGCCGTCGCCTTCGCGGCCGCGTCACTGATGGCCTGGTAGGTGGTCATGGCGTCGAGGCCCTCGACATCGCCGCCGCACCAGTCGACCTTGACGTAGTCGAATCCCCATTTCGAGAACTGGAGCATGTCCTGCTCATAGTGACCCTCGCTGCCGCTGCCCGGGGCGGCGGGACGGCCGGTCGGGAAGTAGTAGCCGCAGCCGTCCCTGCCCGCGTCGGTGTAGATGCCGGCCTTGAGGCCCTTGCTGTGGATGTAGTCGGCGATGGCGGTCATGCCGCCGGGCCACTCGGACTCGTCGATCGTGATGTTGCCCGCGCTGTCGCGGGTGCCCTGCCACCAGCCCTCGTCGAGGTTGATGTACTTGTAGCCGGCCGCCGGCAGGCCCGCCGCGACGAACGCGTCGACCTGCGTCTTGATGACGTTGTAGTCGATCCTGGCGGCGAAGGTGTTCCAGGAGGCCCAGCCCATCGGCGCCGTGGGCACCGGAATCTGGTTCGACGTCACCGCGACCGGCTGAGCCCGGTCGAGATCGGTGGACCCCTGCTCCTGGAGACCGACCAGGGCGCCGGCGGCCAGGGCGAGAACGGCGGCGCGGACAACGACGGCTCTGCACAGACGTCTTGCACGGGGGGCGAACTGCTCAAAGGGCATGGGGGTTCCTTCCGGGGGCGCGGCAACCCAGCACACACGAGTGGTCGACATACCGAACGATGAACGGTTTGTCGAACCGATGGGACGCCGAAGCTAGGCCCGCACCACACGGAAGTCAACGGATCGTCACCACTGGATTTCCATCAGTCGCATCCGACCCGGGGAGCGACACCCCCGACAGAGATCCGTCGCGCCAAATTAACCGGAGCCGAACGCGCCGGAAGCGTTGACGTGCCCCCACCCCAAACCTATGTTTTGGTCGAACTTCCGCACGCTGTACGGCATTTCGAACATTGCTGACTTCCGTACACCCGTCGCACGGTCCCGACCCCCCGCGCAGAGACGAGGAACGCATGGCCCCCGCCCTCCCCAGACGGAGACTCCTCCAGGCCGCACTGTTCGCCACGGCGACCCCGGCGTTCTCGTACGCGGCGGGTGGCGGCTCGGCCGCGGCCGCCACGCTGCCCGCGCCCTCCGCCTGGACGCTCCGGCCGTTCGAGCTCAAGGACGTGAAGGTCGGTCAGGGCGTCTTCGCCGCCAAGCGTCAACTGATGCTCGACCACGGCCGCGGCTACGACGTGAACCGGCTGCTCCAGGTGTTCCGTGCCAACGCCGGGCTCTCCACCGGCGGGGCGGTCGCCCCCGGCGGCTGGGAGGGCCTGGACGGTGAGGCCAACGGCAATCTCCGCGGCCACTACACCGGCCACTTCCTGACCATGCTGTCCCAGGCGTACGCGAGCACCGGCGACCAGGTCTACGCCGACAGGATCCGCACCATGATCGGCGCCCTGACCGACGTGCGCGCGGCCCTGCGCAAGGATCCGGCGGTGCTCGGCGCCACCGGGAAGTTCGGCACAGCCGCGGAGAACGTACGCGGCTCCTACCAGTACGTAAGCCTGCCGGCCGCCGTGCTGAACGGCTCCGCGACGATCACCCTGTCGGCCTGGGTGAAGCCCACCCACGACGCCAACTGGACCCGGGTCTTCGACTTCGGCAACAACAACACCAGGTACATGTATCTGGCCGCCCGCAACGCGAGCGGCGTACCGCGCTTCGCCATCTCGACCAACGGACCCGGCGGGGAACAGGGACTCAACGGCACCGCCGCGCTGCCGCTGAACCAGTGGAGCCACCTGGCGGTCACCATCTCGGGCAGCACCGGCACCCTCTACGTCAACGGCGCCTCCGTCGCCCAGAACACGTCGATGACGCTCAACCCGTCGTCCCTGGGCGCCCTGACGAACAACTGGCTCGGCCGCTCCAACTTCGACGACCCGGTGTTCGCCGGCGTCTACGACGAGTTCAACGTCTGGTCGCGGGCGCTGACCGCGGCCGAGATCACGTCGTTGCAGAGCAATCGCGCCGCCGCCTCCTCGGCGGGCCGCGGCACCCTGGCCTCGTACACCTTCGACGAGACCACGGGCGGTACCTTCGCCGACGCCTCGGGACGCGGACTGACCGCCACCCTGCGCCGCACCTGGGGCGGGCCGAGCCACGTCGGCTTCCTCGCCGCGTATCCGGAGACGCAGTTCATCGACCTGGAGTCACGGACCAGCCCGGACTACACCAAGGTGTGGGCGCCGTACTACACCGCGCACAAGATCCTCAAGGGCCTGCTGGACGCCTATCTCGCCACGGACGACGCGCGGGCACTCGACCTCGCGTCCGGCATGTGCGACTGGATGTACTCCCGGCTGTCCAAGCTGCCCGGGGCCACCCTGCAGCGCATGTGGGGCATCTTCTCCAGCGGCGAGTTCGGCGGCATCGTCGAGACGATCGTCGACTTGTACACGATCACCGGCAAGGCCGAACACCTCGCGCTGGCCAGGCTGTTCGACCTCGACAAGCTCATCGACGCCTGCGCCGCGAACACCGACACGCTCGACGGGCTGCACGCCAACCAGCACATCCCCATCTTCACCGGCCTGATCCGGCTGTACGACGCGACGGGCGAGGCCCGCTACCTCACCGCCGCGAAGAACTTCTGGGGCATGGTCGTGCCCCACCGCATGTACGGCATCGGCGGGACCAGTACGGCCGAGTTCTGGAAGGCGCGCGGGGTCATCGCGGGCACGATCAGCGACACCACCGCCGAGTCGTGCTGCGCGTACAACCTGCTCAAGCTCAGCCGGATGCTGTTCTTCCACGAGCAGGACCCGAAGTACATGGACTACTACGAGCGAGCCCTCTACAACCAGGTCCTGGGCTCCAAGCAGGACAGGGCGGACGGGGAGAAGCCGCTCGTCACCTATTTCATAGGCCTGACGCCCGGTCATGTCCGGGACTACACCCCCAAGCAGGGCACCACCTGCTGCGAGGGCACGGGCATGGAGAGCGCCACCAAGTACCAAGACTCGGTGTACTTCAAGAAGGCCGACGGGAGCGCGCTGTACGTCAACCTCTACAGCCCGACCACTCTGACCTGGTCCGAGAAGGGCATCACGGTCACGCAGACCACTGACTACCCGAGAGAGCAGGGCTCGACCCTCACCTTCGGCGGCGGCAGCGCTGCCTTCGAGCTGCGGCTGCGCGTGCCGTCCTGGGCGACGAGCGGCTTCCGGGTGACGGTCAACGGCGGTGCGGTGAGCGGGACTCCGGTCGCCGGGAGCTACTTCGCCGTCTCACGGACCTGGCAGAGCGGTGACGTCGTGAAGGTCGCCATCCCCTTCCGGGCCCGGGTCGAGAAGGCCCTCGACGACTCGGGACTGCAGACCCTGTTCTACGGCCCGGTCAACCTGGTCGCCCGCAACTCCGGTACCAGCTATATGCAGTTCGGGCTCTACCGCAACGCCGCCCTCTCCGGCGACCTGCTGCCGACCCTCTCCCCCGTGTCGGGCAAGCCGCTCCACTACACCCTGAACGGCACGGAGTTCGCCCCGTTCTTCGAGGGCACCGAGGACCCCACCCACGCCTACTTCCGGCGCTCCGAGCCCAGGGTGGTCTTCGGCACCACCGACTCCGGTGTCACGAACCCGGCCAAGTCCGATGGCACGACGCTCCTGGACGAGATCTGGGCCGGCGCCCCCTTCGGCACCAAGGCCACGCTGGTCTCGCGTGTCCAGAGCACGGTGAACTCCTGGGTCTCTGCGGGCCTTCTCGGTCAGGCCGACGGCCAGAAGGTGGTGACCACGGCGCAGAACGCCTCGTACGTGTCCTGACGCCCTGGCCGTGGGCATGGCCCGACGACCCGTCCGGCGCTCCGCGGAACCGAGCGCGTATCGCGGTCGTGGGACGATCGGGCCATGCTGCTGGAGACCCCCAGGCTCGTACTGCGCCGCTTCCGTGCCGAGGACGCGCCGCCGCTGGCCGCGTACCGGTCGGATCCGCTGGTGGCCCGCTACCAGAGCTGGACCGCACCAGTGTCGCTCGACTCGGCCGTCCGGATGGTGCGGGGCATGGCCGCGGGATCGCCCGAGGAACCGGGATGGTTCCAGTACGCGATCGAGCTCAAGGCCGACCGCTGTCTGGTGGGGGACGTCGGGGTCTGCCTGCACGAGAACCGTATGCAGGCAGAGCTCGGCTTCACCCTGGCCGGCGACCGGCAGAGGCACGGTTACGCCACGGAGGCCGTACGAGCCGTCCTCGGCGATCTCTTCGAGCGCCGGGGACTGCACCGCGTCTCCGCCGAGTGCGACGCGCGCAACGACCGCTCGGCACGGCTGCTGCGACGGCTCGGCTTTGTCCAGGAGGGCCTTCTCCGCCAGGCCACCTGGCTCAAGGACGAGTGGACGGACGACCTGCTGTTCGGCCTACTGGCCTCGGACTGGCAGTCGTCCGGCAGGCCGTAGTCCGTGCTTGTCCCGTCCGTCACGCGTCGGTCGCCGCGTACACCCGGCGGCCGTCGACGAACGTCTGGAGCACCCGCGTGGCGGCGATCTTCTCCGGCGGCCCGGCGAACGGGTCCCGGTCCAGGACGACGAGGTCGGCGAGCCTGCCGACGGTGATGCTGCCGGTGATGTCGTCGAGGTGGTTGGCGTGGGCGCTGCCCGCCGTGTACGCGGCGACGGCGGCGCCGAGGTCGATCCTCTGGTCCGGCAGGAAGGCCGGGGTGCCCTCGGGTGCGTCGGGGGCGACGCGGTTGACGGCGACGTGGAGGGCCGCCAGGGGGTCGGGGCTGCTGACCGGCCAGTCGCTGCCCGCGGCGAGGGTGGCTCCGGCGCGCAGGAGGTCGCCGAACGGGTACTGCCAGGCGGCCCGTTCGGGGCCGAGGAACGGGATGGTGAGTTCGTCCATCTGCGGTTCGTGGGCGGCCCACAGCGCCTGGAGGTTGGCGGTCGCGCCCAGTGCGCGGAAGCGCGGTACGTCCTCGGGGTGGACGACCTGGAGGTGGGCGAGGTGGTGGCGGGTGTCGCGCCATCCGTTGGCGGCGCGGGCCGCCTCCACGGCGTCCAGCGCCTCACGCACCGCCCGGTCGCCGAGCGCGTGGAAGTGGACCTGGAAGCCGAGCGCGTCGAGTTCGGTGACGTACTTCTTCAGCTCGCCCGGCTCGACGAAGCTGAGGCCGGAGTTGTCGGAGGCGCAGCCGCAGCGGGTGAGATACGGGCCCAGCAGGGCGGCGGTGTGGTTTTCGGCGATGCCGTCCTGCATGACCTTCACGCTGGTGGCCCGGAACCGGCCCCTGCTCAACTCCTCCCTGCGCGCGGCGAGTTCGGGGATCTGCTCGCCGCCCCGGCCCCGGTCCCACCACAGCGCGCCGACGACCCGGGCGGTGAGGAGACCGCGGTCGACAGCCTCGTGATAGGCGGGTGTCGGATCGGTCATGTTGGCGTACTCGCCGACGATGGCGTCCTGCCAGGCGGTGACCCCGTACGAGTGCAGCACCGACTGGGCCCTCAGCAGTGCGGCGAGTTGTTCCTCGGGGGTGCGGTCGGGCATCAGGCGCGACACCAGGTGGGCCGCGCCCTCCTGGAGCATGCCGGTGGGGTTGCCGTCGGCGTCCCGCTCGATGCGGCCGTCGGACGGGTCGGGGGTGCGGGCGTCGATGCCGGCCCGTTCCAGGGCACGGGAGTTGACCCAGGCCCCGTGGTGGTCGCGGTTGGGCAGGAACACGGGCCGGTCGGGGACGACCGTGTCGAGCAGCACGGCAGTGGGTGTGCCGCCGGGGAAGGCCTCCAGGGACCAGCCGCCCCCGGTGATCCATTCGGCGTCCGGGTGCTCGTCGGCGTACGCCCTGACGCGCCGCAGGTACTCCTGCGGGTCGACGGTGTCGTTCAGATGGCACAGGCCCAGTTCGGTGCCCGCGCCCTGGGGGTGGACGTGTGCGTCCTGGAAGCCGGGCAGCAGCAGCCGTCCGGCGAGGTCGACGACCTCGGTGCCGGTACCGATCAGCTCGTGGACCTCGTCGTGGCCGACGGCGACGATCCGCCCGCCGCGCACGGCCACGGCGGTGGCCCGGCTGCGCGCGGCGTCGACGGTGTGGACGGGTCCGCCGGTGAGGACGAGGTCGGCGGCCTGAGGGTGGGACATGTGTTCAACGCTCCAGAGGGGAGGGGGTCGGACGGTCCAGCGGGAGAGAATCAGACGGCGGTTCGGTCCATCGGGAGGGCGAGCGCGTCGGCGTCGGTGCCGCGCCCGGTGGTGAAGCAGGGCGAGCGGCGGGCGTACTTGGCGACGGCCGCCATGACGAGTCCGCTCAGCACGATGGTGACGGGCAGGGAGAGCATGAACCAGCCGTTGTCGGGGCTGAGTTCGATGTGGTCGGTCATGGTCAGGTACGAGTATCCGAGGTAGCCGCCGAGGCCCAGCAGGATCAGCCCGGAGGCGGCCGGCACGCCGACGGCGAGCAGTGCCTCGCGGGGTCCGTCGTGGCGGGCGGCGCGGAAGCGGACGGCGCAGGCGAGCGCCGTGAGGCCGTAGTACAGGGCGACGACGAGACCGATGGCGTTGACGGCGGCCAGCAGCATGTCGCTCAGCTTGGGGATGGCCATGGCGAGCAGGGCGATGGCGGTGGCGATCGACATGACGACGAGGGTTCCGGCGGCGGGCGTGCCGTACTTGGGGTGGATACGGGTCCACACCGGGCCCATCGTGCGGTCGCGGCCCATGGCGAGCAGTCCGCGGGCGGTGGGGATGACGGAGGACTGGACCGAGGCGACGGCCGAGAACATAAGGGCGAGCAGCGGGAGGCTGGCCCAGGGTTCGGCGGCGAGCTTGGCGCCGAGGTACGGGAGGGCCTGCGGGCCGTTCTCGATGAGTTCGGGCAGGCTCATCTCCCGCTGGAAGGCGACCGAGGCGAAGATGAAGAGCCCGAGCATGGCGAACAGGGCGATGAATCCGCCGCGGGCCGAGTCGCCGGGGCTCCTGGTCTCCTCGGTGACGCTGAACGCCGCGTCCCAGCCCCAGAAGAAGAACACCGCGAGGACCATGCCCTGTGCGAAGGCCGTGCCGCTGGAGATCTCGAAGGGGTTGAACCACGCCCAGGAGAAGCCCTGGTTGCCGGTGACCAGGGCCCAGGTGCAGAAGACCAGCAGGACGGCGTACTCGAAGACCAGCAGGCCGAACTGGAGCCGGGTGGCGCTGCGCACCCCGGTGATCGCGAGGACGGTGACGGCGGCGAGGACCACCAGACCGACGACCGTGCTCACGGCGGTGGACGTCGGGTCGAGGGCGATCCCGGCGAGGGAGTCCAGGCCGGCCTTGTTGGCGAAGATCAGCACGACCGAGCCGGTCACCGCGCTCGTGTAGGCGAGGAAGATGATCGAGCCGACGAGGGTGACCCAGCCGGCCAGGAAGCCAGGCCAGGGTCCGAGGGACTTGCCGACCCACGTGTAGCCGTTGCCACAGTTGGGTTCCGAGCGGTTGAGGCGGGCGAAGGCGGTGGCGATGCCGAGGACGGGCAGGAACGCCAGGAGCAGCAGGGCCGGGGCCTGGAGACCGACGATCGTGCCGATGGCGCCCATGCCGATGGCGATGCTGGTGGTGGCCGCCGTGCTGGAGGCGGCGATGGCGACACCGTCGACGACGCCGAGCGAGCGGCGCAGTTCGGCGGGCGGGCGGTCCGGGGCGGACTTGCCGGGAGCGAGGGAGGACATCAGGGCTCCTCACGAGGAGGGAGAGGGACGGGAGGAAGAGCCGTGTGGGGTTGCGAAGGATGGAACAACGGCCGCACATCTTCCGTCAATGCTGTTGACATAAGGCGGGTGTGAGCCGTTCACTGAGCGTGCAGAGGCCCGTCGACCGTGCGAAGGGACCCGCCCTCATGCCCACCCGCGCCCCACAGGAACGCCGCCGCCGTCGCCCGACCGCCTCGGGCGTCGTGCTGTCCAAGGAACTCATCACCGAGACCGCGCTGCGGCTGATCGGCGAGCACGGTCCGGAGGCGCTGAGCGTGCGCCGCCTCGGCGCGGCCCTCGGGTGCGACCCGAGCGCGCTCTACCGCTACTTCCGCAACACCGACGACCTGCTGCTGGCCATTGCCGACCGGATCATCGGGGACACCATGGTCGGATTCGTCGCGGGTCCCGACTGGATCGCCTCGCTGCGCGACATGGCGATGCGGGTACGTGCCGGATACCTCGCCCATCCGCGGGCTGCTGCCATGGCCTCGTACCGGGTCACGCGTCGTGAGAACGAGTTCCGTGCCGTGGAGACCGGGGTCGGTCTGCTGCTCTCCGCAGGCTTCCCGCCGGCTGATGCCGTCCGCCTCTACCTGGCCTTCATCGACACGGTTCTCAGCCACGCGGCTCTCGACGCGGCATGCCATGCGCTCCCCCGAGAACAGCGCGAAGCCGACGAGCGGGCGTGGACAGAGGCCTACCAGTCCGTCGACCCGGCGGCCTACCCGGCGCTGAGCGAGGTGCGGGGCGAACTGCACGCCATGGCCGAGAGCTCCTTCGAACTGGCCGTGGACCTGCTGCTCGACGCACTCGCGGCCAAGGCCTCGGCCCTTCACGCGCGGGCGTGAACCGCTCCCCCGAGGCGCACTGTCGCCCTCCGTACGGAGCGGTCATGCTTGCCCGGACGAGTCGGAACGAACGATCGACGGAGCCCGTATGACGACGGACAGGGACACACAGGTCGAGGTGAGGCCGGTCGCGGGACACATCGGCGCGGAGATCACGGGCGTCGACCTGGCCGGGGACCTGGACGACGCGGTGGTCGCCCAGATCAGGGCGGCGGTGCTGCGCTGGAAGGTGGTGTTCTTCCGGGAGCAGCGCCTGGACCACTCCTCGCATGTCGCGTTCGCCCGGCGGTTCGGCGAACCGGTCCGCCTCGGCAAGCGCGGTAGCGCGTCACCCCCGGACTTCCCGGAGGTCGAGACGACGGCAGACCGGCTGGAGCTCGGCGGGCGCTACGGCATGGACCACGACGAGTGGCTGCGCAGGCGCCGGCACTCGCTGTTGCGCGGCTGGCACTGCGACCACGGCGCCCGCGTCGATCCGCCGGCCGCGACCATCCTGCGCGCGGAGGACGTGCCCCCGTACGGCGGCGACACGACCTGGTCCAACCTGGCGGCCGCGTACGCGGGGCTCTCCGCACCCCTGCGTGACTTCGTCGACGGGCTGCGCGCGGAGCACCGGCTGGGGGTCGGTTATCAGCCACGACCCGGCGACGACGCGTACGTACGGCATCTGCTGGACCGGCAGATCGCCTCCGACCATCCGCTGGTGCGGGTGCACCCGGAGACGGGTGAGCGGGTGCTGTTCGTCAACGGCTACTACGTCGAGCAGATCCTGGGGCTGTCCCGCATGGAGAGCGCGCCGCTGCTGGAGATGCTCCTCGGGCAGGCGACCCGGCCCGAGTACACCGTGCGGTTCCGCTGGGAGCCGGGGAGTGTGGCCTTCTGGGACAACAGGGCCACCATCCACCTGGCCCCCAGCGACACGACGCACCTGGATCATCCCCGGGTCATGCACCGGGTGATGCTCGCGGGCGATGTCCCGGTCGGCGTGGACGGCAAACCGTCGGCACCGATCGTGGGCAGCGAACCGCAGCGCTGGTGAGGACGGGGCGGTCCGGGCGAACCCGCGGGGCTCAGCCGGCCTTGGCCTGGGCCGAGATGCCACCGTCCACCGGCATCGCCACACCGGTGACGAACGACGAGCGGTCGCTGCACAGCCAGGCCGCCGCCTCGGCGATCTCCCGGGGCGACGCCATGCGCTTCTGGATCTGCGGGGCGATGAACGCCTGCTCCAGGTCCGGGTACTGACGCACGGCCTCCTCGATCATCTCGCTGCGTGTCGTACCGACGACGAGCGCGTTGACGCGGATGCCCTGGTCGCCGTACTCGGCCGCCGCCGCGCGGGTGATCCCCAGGATGGCGTGCTTGGACGCGACGTACGGGACGGAGGCTCCGGTCGCGTAACGGCCCGCCGTACTGCTGGTGTTGACGATGGAGCCGCCCTTGCCCGACGCGAGCATCACGGGCAGCTGGTGCTTCATGCAGTTCCATACGCCCCGGACGTTGACGTCCATCGTGCGGTCGTACACCTCGTCGTCGGTCTCGTGCAGGAGGGTGCCGACGGTGGCGTAACCCGCGTTGTTGAAGGCGGAGTCGAGTCCGCCGAAGTGTTCCACGGCCGCCTCGACCGCGCGGCGGACGTCGGCCGCGACGGCGACGTCGCCCGGTACGGCGAGCGCCCGCCCGCCGGCCGCTCCGATCTCCTCCGCGAGCGTCTTCAACCGCTCTTCGCGGCGTGCGGTCAGGACGACCGCCGCGCCCTCCTCCGCGAACAGCCGTGCCGCGGCCGCGCCGATACCGCTGGACGCACCCGTGATCATGACCACCTGGCCCGCGAGCAGGCCCTGGTGGCTCCCCTGTGTGATCTTCTGTCCGGTCATCGGGCGAGCATACGCATCACGACGTCGGCCGCAGCAGGGGCGAATCAGCCCCTCCGGTCAGCCCTCCCGGTCACCTCTTCCGGTCAGCCCTTCCGGCTGCTGAGCCGCCGCCAGACGAGGTCGATGAGCCACGCGTTGGCCATGGCGGACGCGGCGAGTACGGCGTACAGCCAGGCCGTCGATCCGTCCGGCACCGCCAGGATCAGCAGGCTGGTCGGGGCCGTGAAGAGAATCGGGATCACCGCGGCGAAGGAGGCATCACCCGTGGGCTGCGACGACACGACGGCCAGCCAGACGATCAGCGCGGCGGACACCGCGAGATACAGACGAGCGGGCCAGGTGCCGAAAGGAGCGCTCAGCGTCTGGCCCCCGGTGACTGAACTCATCGTGCTTGCTCCCTCGTACGAGAGGTTCCGGCCACTCCGGCTCCCCGCTGCGGTCCAGTCTCTTCGGCCGGGTCCGGTGAGGCATGAGTTCACATACTCAGGTCGGCGGTACGTGTACTCACTGAGCCACCGCGTCCGAGTCACCGCCGCGTCGACGGGGTCTACGCGCCCGAGTCGAAGGTCCCGTACTGGGGCAGGGCCGTCGTCTCGTAGATCTGGGACGTCACTCCGCTCGGTGTCGTCTCGCTGTGCAGGAGCCGCAGCCCGGACGGCTCACCGTTCTCCGGGAACAGCCGGCGGCCGCTGCCCACGACCACCGGCGCGATCATCAGGCGCACCTCGTCGACCAGCCCGGCGGCCAGCAGGGAAGCGCCCAGGCGAGCACTGCCGTGGATCTGCAGCTCACGGCCCGGCCGACGCTTCAACTCGGCGACCTGGGCCGGTACGTCTCCGGAGAGGATGGTGGACGGGTCCCAGTCGGCAGTCGTCAGGCTGTGCGAGGCGACGTACTTCGGCAGGCCGTTGAGCTTGGTGCCGATCGGGTCGTCCGGGTCGTTCATCTTCGGCCAGTCCCTGGCGAAGTTGACGTAGGTGCGGCGGCCGAACAGGAACGCGTCCGCCTCGTCGAGCCAGCCCGTGACGATCCGCATGAACGCGTCGTCCAGGTGCGGCACGAGCCAGCCTCCCCGTGTGAACCCGTCGCTGGTGTCCTCCTCCGGGGAGCCCGGGCCCTGTGCCACACCGTCCAGCGACAGGAACTCCTGCAGAATCAGTCTCATGGTGCACTGCCCTTCCTCGGTTCGAGGCGCTCGCCGCCTCCGGCCAGTACCGACTCTGCGCCGCGCCGAAACTCATCGGCTCCTGACACGCTCATCGATGCATGTCCCGCGCCGGCGATGTCTGCCGCTGCCACGGGTCGCCGTCACCGTTCGGCCGAAACGCGGGGAGCGCCCGGTGACACGGACCGCCCGCGCACCCAGCCGTACATCACCACCGAGCACACCGCCGCGAACGCGCACCACGTCGAGACGAACTCCAGCTCCCACAGCGCCCAGCAGACCACCACGCCGACGGCGACCAGAACGCCCAGCAGCACAAGGATCCGGTCGCCGGAGAGCAGCAGGGAGCCGACCGTGGCCAGCAGGTAGCCCGCCACGAGGAGTTCGGCCTGCGGCAGATCGATGACGTATCCGACGGTGTGGCCGCGGATGTCGGCGGTCACGGAGTGGGTGGCGAGGTTGTACGAGAGGGTCGCCGCGGTGGCGAGACCGGCGGCGAGCGGGATCATCAGCCTGCGGCGGACACTCGGCGGCGTCGCGCACAGCACGGCCACCGGCATCCACACCGCCAGCAGCGGAAGCGCCATCGCCGCCCAGGCCACGGTGGCGGGTCCCGTGCCTCCCCCGGAACGCCACACCAGGGACTCGACCACCTGGTGTGCCCCGAGCAGCAACGGCAGCCCGGCCAGCGGCAGGTCACCGACCCTGCGGGTCCGTGCCACGCAGGCGACTCCGACGGCGGCGATGCCGCAGCCCGCCACGAGATCGGCCGTCGCGCTCCAGCACATCACGCCACCAGGTGTTTCGTCTCTCGGGGTTCCTGCCCTGCGGTGGCCACGCTACGGCCCGGCCCGCCCATGCCCTCGCTGACACGACCGTCGTGCCGCTGACCGGCGGCCGGAGCAGCGGCACGACCGGCGGCCGGAGCAGCGACATGACCGGCGGCCGAGGATTGCCGGGGGCAGTAAGCGCTCTCTAAACTCGCGTGCGATGAACTCGGAAAGCCCGGTGGACGACTCCCACTTCGACTACTGCCCCTGGGACTTCGTCCTTCGCGCGTCCGACGAGCAGCGCGCCGCGCAGGCGGCCCTTCAGAAGCGACTCGCGGCCGACGGCGCGAGTTTCGGCCCCTGCACCTACGTCTCCCCCGCCGCCGGGGTGTTCACCGACGTCCTGCGTCTGGGCGAGAACTCCTACATCGCCGGGCACGCGTACGTCACCGGCGAGGTGACGGCGGGCGCCGACTGCACGGTCAATCCGTACGCCACCGTGCGGGGCCTCGTCACCCTCGGGGACGGTGTGCGGATCGGCGCCCACAGCTCCCTGCTCGGCTTCAACCACGGATTCACGCCCGACCGGCCCGTGCACCAGCAGCCCCTCACCAGGAAGGGCATCACCGTCGGCGACGACGTGTGGATCGGCTCGAACGTCGTCGTCCTCGACGGGGTGACGATCGGCGACCACTGCGTGGTGGGCGCGGGCGCCGTCGTGACCAAGGATCTGCCGCCGTGGACGGTCGCCGCCGGGAACCCGGCCCGCCCGCTCCGGGACCGCCGCGGTCAGGGGTCCGCGCCCGTCGGAGGCCCGGTGACGGCAGACGGCCTGGGAGACACCGTCGCCCGTTTCGCGGACCGGGCCCGGGACCAGGCCGTCGGCCTCCTCGCCCGTGGCTGGAACGCGGACACCGGCCGCTACCGCGACCGGCCCGGAGCGCCCGAGACCGTCCGCGCGCACTGCGACGCCGTCGAGGTCGCCGATCTCCTCCTGCGCTCGCATCCGCCGCAACTGTCCGCCGCCGAACACGCCGAGCGGCTGCGCGCGTTGCAGGACCCCGACAGCGGACTCGTGCCCGAACTCGCCTCGGACGGCGGTCCCGGCGTGCTGCCGACCCCTGCGGCGGACGGCTGGATCGACGACGGCAGCGCGGAGTACCACGTACTGTCCGTGGGCTACGCGCTCGACCTGCTGGGCTCCCGATTCGCCCACCCGGTCCACGTCGTACGGCGCATGACGGCCGATCGGCTCGTCGCGCGCCTGGACTCGCTGCCGTGGCGGACGGGGGCGTGGTCGGCCGGTGCGTGGGTGGACTGCTGGGCGACCGGCGCGCACCGGAACCTGGAGCTGGGTGCCGAGGCAGGAGCGCCCGGCACGCTGGAGGCGCTGTTCGGCTGGCTGGGCACCCGGGTGGATCCCTGGACGGGGATGTGGGGCGAGGCCGCCTCCCCCGCGGCGGGCCGGCTCCAACTGGTCAACGGCTACTACCGCCTCACTCGCGGCTCGTTCGCTCAGTTCGGGCTGCAAGTGCCGTATCCGGAACGGGTGGTGGACACCGTGCTGGCCCACGGCGGTGATCCGCGCTGGTTCGCGGCGGGCCGTCAGAACGCGTGCAATGCGCTGGACGTGGCGCACCCGTTGTGGCTCGCCGGACGGCAGACCCGCCACCGCGCGGCCGAGGCGCGGGCCTGGGCCGGGGAACAGCTGGCCCAGGCGCTGGAGCGGTGGCGGGACGGGGCCGGTTTCGGGTTCGGCCCGCCCGGCGAGGGCGGTTCGGGTCCCGGTCGGGACCCGGGGCTGCAGGGCACCGAGATGTGGCTGGCGATCATCTGGCTGCTGGCCGATCTGGTGGGTGTGGCGGACCGGCTGGACTACCGGCCGCGCGGCGTCCACCGCCCGGAGGCCGCCCGCTCACCCGTATCGCGGATCCCTGCTCAGCCGATTCCCATCGACAACTCGCTGTAGTAGAAGTCGTGGTCCGAGTGCACGGTCGGGCGGGTTCCGGTGCCGGCCCAGCGTGCGGCGCCCCGCTCTCCCCACACGAACAGGTAGTCGAGCTTGCGGCCGTCCTCGTAGGTCGGAAAGGCGTATGGCGGCTCGGACTCACGAGGGCCGCTCGCCTCGACGCCGTCGTACATGACGTCCAACTCCGGTGCGTCGGGCAGGGCGTTCAGGTCACCGGCGATGACGAGCGGGCCGTCCGCACCCAGCGTGTGCGAGCCGTCCGGTTTCCAGCCGTGCCGGATGAACGCCGCCTGGGCCTCCCGTTCACCGTCCTTCGTGACGCCGACGCTCAAGTGCGTGCTGCACGCGGTGACTTGGGGTCCCGAGGGGCCCTGGTCTCCGGCGGCGCGTACGACGGCGCAGATGATTCCCCGCTCCCCGCCCCTGTTGTCCGGGTTGGGCAGCAGGGCCGGTGGCAGGATCTTCGTGGCCGCGTGGAACAGGATGGCATTGCCGTACGGCTGGCCGTCGACGCAGTCCGTACCGGTGTCGATGAAGGCGCTGCGCAGGCCCAACTCCCGGGCGAACCGCTCGCCTTGGGCCTTGCAGACTTCCTGGAGGCCGATGAACAGCCAGCGGTCCATGCCGCCGCGCCTGAGGCTTCTGATGGCGTCGGCTTCTTCCTTGATCCAGTCGCCGGCGTCGCCTCGATGACCGATGTTTCCGTAGATGTTGAAGCTGCCGACATAGTGGCCCTGGGTGACGTTCGGTCGGGCGGCCACGTCGGGTGCGGCGGCCGCGTCGGGGGTGGCACCGCTTCCCGCGGGGAGTGCCACCAGAACACACAACAGGGCCAGCACAATTGCCCTGGCCCCGCCGCGTCTCCTCGTACGACGCGTTGTCATGACATAGAAGATACCGTCGTAACCTGTGACCCGGCCGGACCACAGTGCCAGATGTGAATGGCCCAGTCCCCCGTGGCAGTTGGGCGCTCAGCGCCGTCGGTAGAGCGTGATCGAGTGGCCGACGTCGTCGACCGGTGTGCTGGTTTCGAGCAGTGCGGCCAGCCGCCCGTCGGCCTTCGCCGCCGAGGAGTTGGACACGACGAGCAGCCCGTGCACCTCGCCCAGCGGGGCCTTGAGCGGGTTGGCCGCGTTGATTCCGTAGTACGCGGGCACACCCGCGCCCTTGTAGACGAGCCACGCCCGCTCGCCCGGGTGGTCCCGGTGGAGGCGATGGGCGAGGCGGCCGAGGTCCTGCCCCCAGTCGACGTTCGAGTCGTGGAGCCGCAGATGGGTCTTCGAGGGCCCGCCGAACGCCTCGTTGGAGTACGGCAGGTAGTACGGAAACGTCCGCAGTGAGCTGACGGCCACGAAGCACACCAGCGCGGCCGTCACTCCGTACACCCACCGGCGGCGCAGGAGCGTCACACCGGCGGCGGCGACCGCCGCGAACATCGGTACGAAGATCGCGTACCGGACGCCGAGGTCGCGGGCGCCGTTCATGGACACGGCCAGCAGTAGGCCGGCGGGGACGAGTACGTACGGTGCCGCGGGCCGCAATCGACGCATTGCCAGGACCGCGACGGCGCCGGCGAACCACAGGACGAGCATGCCGAGCGGGGTCTTCACCAGGAGCGCTGCCGGCAGGTAGTACCAGAGCGAGCCCTCGTACAGCCGGCCGAACAGGAAGCCCTGCCAGATGTCGTACTCGAAGCCGAACTGGATGCGCATGCCGTCCCGGTAGGCCTCCGGGAAGGGCAGCCACGCGGCGACACGGCCGCGCGTCCCGCGGATGTCCGGCACGTTCTCGGGCTGCGTCCAGTGCAGGCGCGGGTCGACGACGAGGTAGGTGGCCCATACGACGGCGACCGCCACGAGGGCCAGGCCGACGGCGACCGCGGCGCCCTGCGCGAGGATCCGCAGCCGTTCGCGTGGGTCGAGCCCGGGTGTCCGCCGGGCATACCAGAACGACAGGACGGCCAGCAGCATCAGGACGGGAACCACCGCGAGCATGCTCATCTTGGTGGCCACGGCCGCGCCCACCGCCACCCCGGCGAGCGGCAGGCAGAGGTACGGTCGTTGCCGCGCCCGCCACAGGAGCCAGACGGACGTGAGCAGGAAGCCGGCCGCGGGGACGTCGAGCGTGGCCAGCGATCCGTTCGCGATGACGTCCGGCGAGAACGCGTACAGGGCGAGGGCCACCAACCCGCCCGCCGCGCCGGTGAGATCGCGGGCGAACGCGAGGACGACGAGCCCGAACAGCAGCGTCAGCGCGATCACCGGGAGCCGTGCCCACAGCATGAGCCGCTCCGGGTCGTTGCCCGACTCGTACAGCAGGCTGCGCCCCAGGGCCGACTGGCTGCCGACGAAGCCCGAGTCGAGGTGCGCGTCGGTGAACACCAGCCCGGAGGCGATGATCAGCTTGCCCAGGGGCGGGTGTTCGGGGTTGTAACGGAGGCTGTGCTCCTTGAGGTAGACCTCGGCCGAGGCCACGTACACGGGCTCGTCGATGGTCGGGGTCTGTTCGACGGCCGTGGTGACCATCGCGACCGCCATCTGGGCGAGGAGCGCGACGACGGCCAGCACGTAGAGCGAACGCCGGTGCCGCAGAAAGCGCTTGAGCACCTCGGATCGGCCTGGCCGCCCGCCCGTTGCCGTCGATGCGGGCAGGTCGGGCGCGGTGTGCTCGTCACCGTCGAGCCCGGTGATCCGCGGCGCGCTCATGGGGCCCACCTTCCCATCAACCCCACCCTCCGTGGCGCTCTTTCGCGACGCGGCGCCCAAGTGTTGGGCGGTCCTTAACCAATGTGACGCCTGCGGCCTCTTGGCACGCGAGTGAAAACCCGGGACTCTGAACTGCACATGTCACAAAGGGCGTTGGCCCGCACAGGGCCGATCAGGAGGACACGTTGAACGGCAGTCCCGCATCGAAGCTTTCCGGATCCCGGCGTCTGCGCCGGAGATCACTCGGCGTCCTCGCGGGCGCCGCCGCTCTGGTCCTCGCCTTCCCGTCCACCGCCCTGGCGGCCCCGCCCGGCGCACTGCCCGCCAACGCGGACGGGCTGGACCAGACGTTCCAGCCCGCCTACGACTACGACACGGACGGCTGCTACTCGACGCCCGCGATCGGCCCCGGCGGCGCCGTCAACGGCGGCCTCAACCCGAGCGGCGCCCTCAACGGCCAGTGCCGCGACGCCTCGGACCTCGACAACACCAACGGCTACTCGCGCTCCAAGTGCAACAACGGCTGGTGCGCGATCGTCTACGCGCTCTACTTCGAGAAGGACCAGGCCGTGGCCGGCAGCGGTCTCGGCGGGCATCGGCACGACTGGGAGCACGTCGTGGTCTGGGTGCAGAACAACGTGGCCCAGTACGTCTCGACGTCGAACCACGGCTCGTTCACGGTCCACAACCGCTCGGCGATCCGCTGGGACGGGACGCACCCGAAGATCGTCTACCACAAGGACGGGATCAGCACGCACTGCTTCCGCGCCGCGACCGCGGGCGACGAGCCGCCGGAGAACCACAAGGGGACCTGGCAGTACCCGCCGCTCGTCGGCTGGAACGGCTATCCCGCAGGCGTGCGGGACACGCTGACGTCGTACAACTTCGGCAGTGCCACGCTCGGCATCAAGGACAGCACGTTCAACTCGCACCTGTCCTCGGCCAAGCCGTCCGGGATCGCGTTCGACCCCAACGCCTGACCCATCGCCTGACCCGACGTCACACGGAAGGCCCGCCCCCGCCGCCGGGGCGGGCCGGCAGGACCCGGGCGGCGAAGCCTACGACGTCCTGGACGATCCGTTCTGGCTCCTCCAAGTAGAGAAGGTGCCCGGCGCCCTCGTACACGACGAGGGCCGAACCGTGGATCGCGTCGAGGATCCGCTGCTGGTCGGCGCGCGGCAGCACGCTGTCCGCGTCGCCCCAGAGAACGAGCGTGGGTACGAGGATTCCCCTCAGTGTCGCGGCGAGGTCCGACTCCAGCAGGCCGCGCATGGTCTCCCGCCACACCCGTGCGGGCACCTTGCGGTTCTCCTCGGCCATCGTCGCCAGGACTCCGCGGCCCAGCGGCCGGGACGCGAGGTCGCCGAGCAGGTCCTCCACGAAAGCGCGCGGCACGGGGTCCTCGAGTTCCTGGATCCTCTCCCACAGGGCCGTGATGCCGGGCTTGTCGGCGAGCGTCGCGGGGACGCCCGCCAGGACGAGACCCCCCACCCGGTCGGGATGGCTGCCGGCGACCATCCGAGCGGCCACCCCTCCGCTCGACGCCCCCACCAGGACGGCCCGGTCGATTCCGGCCGCGTCGAGGAAGTCCACCAGGTCGTTCGCGAAGTCCTCCGGCCCGTAGCCGTCCGCGGGCACTTCGGCGTCGCCGTGGCCCCGCTGCGTGGGCGCGTACCCGTGCACCGTGGCGGGGAGCTGCCGGAGCAGCGGTTCGAACGTCCACCAGGAGTCCGCGAGGCCGTGCACGAAGACCACGGCAAGGCCCTCCGGACGGCCCGACTCGGCGTACGGGAGGACGAGCCCGCTCCTCAGCTGGGCGGACTTCACCGCGATCGCGCTCACGGCGGCCCTCCTGACGTCGGTCGGCCCCCTGGCACGCGGACCCGCGGGACGGCACCACGATCTCTCTCATCGTAATGACGAGTGCGGCGGACCGCCCGTCCAAGGCAGGACGGTCCACCGCTCCTCCGGCAGCCTCCCGGCCGGCCTCTCCCCGGATTCCCGGTTCCTGCCCAGCGGCTCCCAGGGGGCTTCTCGGCGGCTTGTCCGGGCGTACCGCCTTCAACTCCTTGCGGGCGCAGGGCGACTTCTTGCTGTCCTTGCTTCAGATCTTGACGGGCTTGGTTCAGACCTTTAGGTTCACCCATCGCCGAGGTCCCACGCATGCGCCCAACGTTCATATTCATGAACGGCGACTCCTCAACCCCCCACTCACGCAGGAGAATCCGTGCCCAGATCGACGAGATCGCCCGGCCGTCGGATACCCACGCCCCTCACCGCTCTCGCCCCGGTGGCGTCGGCCGCGTCCGCCGTGGCAGCGGCTCCGCCCACGAAGGCCACTCAGGCAGCCGCCCTCCCCACCGGCTGGGCCACAGGCCTGTGATCGCGAGAAGGAAGGGACGTTCCATGCTCGGAATCAGATCCTCCGGTCCGGTGCGCGTCGCGCTGCGGGTCCTCGTACTGCTGGCGACCCTGCTGGGCCTCGCCGCGCCACCCGCCCAGGCGGCCTCCACGGCGGCCCCGTTCAAGGTGCTCGCCCTCTACAGCGGTACGTGGGACGCCGCGCACATCAGTTTCGTCCGTGAGGCCAACCAGTGGTTCCCGGCCCGGGCCGCCGAGAACGGCTTCACCTATACGTCGAGCACCGACTGGAACCTGCTGGCCAACGGGGGCGTGAACGCGTACCAGGTCGTGCTGTTCCTCGACGATCTGCCGCAGACCGCCAACCAGCGGGCGGGCTTCGAGCGGTACATGCGCGGGGGCGGCGGCTGGCTGGGCTTCCACGTCTCGGCGTTCACGACCCAGGCGCAGAACTGGCCCTGGTACCACGAGCAGTTCCTCGGCAGCGGGAACTTCAGGTCCAACACCTGGGGTCCGACGACCGCCGTCCTGCGGACCGAGGACCGCACACACGCCTCGACCAGGAACCTGCCCGCCACGTTCACCTCGTCCGTGAGCGAGTGGTACAGCTGGTCCAACGACCTACGACGGAATCCGGACATCAAGATCCTTGCCTCGGTCGACGCGAGCAGTTTCCCGCTGGGCACGGATCCCAACCAGACCTGGTACAGCGGGTACTACCCGATCCTGTGGACGAACGCGAAGTACCGCATGCTGTATGCAAACTTCGGCCACAACGCGATGGACTACGCCACCAACACCCCGCTGTCGTCCACGTTCGCGAGTGCGACCCAGAACCGCTTCCTGCTCGACGGGCTGAAGTGGCTCGGCACCACCTGAACCGCTCTTTCCCGAAAGGACATCAAGCCAGGCGTTCGACGGTTCGTGCTACACCCACCGCCGCCGTGGGCTAGATTTCGAACGCCTCGATTCCGGACTCCATCGGAGGGGCGCTCTGCGCGGAATTACTGGAGCGGCACATGCACCCCTTGGAAGTTGTCAGACCGGCTCGGCCATTGATGCAGGGAGGGCTCGCGGACAGTCTCTTCGAGACGGCTGAACGCGATCCCACCCTGTCTCAGCTGGCCCGCCGTTCGGACGCCGCTCCGGGGGCCTGGGAGCCGGTGGCCGCGGTCGAGCTGCGGGACGAAGTCGTGGACGTGGCCCGGGGCTTCATCGCGGCCGGGATCTTCCCCGGCCACCGTGTGGCCGTCATGGCGCGCACCCGCTACGAGTGGACCGTGCTCAGCTACGCGCTCTGGTCGGTGGGCGCCGAGATCGTGCCGATCTACCCGACGTCGTCGCACGAGCAGGTCGGCTGGATCCTCAAGGACGCCGGCTGCGTCGCGGTCGTGGTGGAGGACGAGCAGGGCATCATGACGGTCGGCTCCGTGTGCGCCTCGCTGCCGGCCCTGCAGCACGTCTGGCAGCTGGACTCCGGGGCCCTGACGGACCTCATGGAGCTGGGCCGGTCGGTACCGTTCACCACCGTCGAGTCGATGCGCCGGATCGTGCTGCCCGACTCGACCGCGGTCATCGCCTACACCTCGGGTACGACAGGGCCTCCCAAGGGATGTGCCCTGAGCCATCGCAGCCTGGCGAGTTCCTGCGACACCCTGCTGGCCGGGTGGGGTCACACGGTGGCGCCCCCCGGGCAGCAGCCGGCCATCCTCGCCTTCCTGCCGTTCTCGCACGTGTACGGCCTCATGATCCAGGGGCTGTGCATGCGCGGCGGGATACTGATGGGGCACGTGCCCGATCTGCGCGCGGAGACGCTGTCCGCCGCACTCCTCTCCTTCCGCCCCACGTTCCTCTACGCGGTCCCGTCCGTCTTCGAGAAGATCTACAAGAATTTCCTGCGCAAGGCTCAGGAGGCGGGCCGCGGCGTCCTGTTCGAGCGCGCGGTCCGCACGGCGCAGGATTTCGCCGCGGCCGCCGAGCGACAGCGGCTGGGAACCGGTCCGGGCCCCGGTTTCGATCTGCGGCTGCAACACGCCCTCTACGAGAAGACGGTGTACCGAAAGCTGCGTGCGGGGCTGGGCGGAAGAGTCCGCGGCGCGGTGTCGGGCGGCTCACCCCTCAACCGTGAACTCGCCCTCTTCTACTCGGGAATCGGGATTTTCGTCCACGACGGATACGGACTCACGGAAACCAGCGGGGGAATTACCGCCCAGCCGGTGGGCCGGGAGAAATTCGGAACCGTCGGACGCCCCCTGCCCGACATGGAGGTCCACGTCGCCGAGGACGGGGAGATCCTGGTGCGGGGACCCTCGGTCTTCCAGGGCTACATCAACGACGAGGCAAGCACCCGGGCCGCGCTGCACGACGGCTGGCTGGCCACCGGCGACATCGGCCGGCTCGACAGCGAGGGCTATCTGAGCATCACCGGGCGCAAGAAGGACATCGTCATCACGAGCAGCGGCAAGAGCGTGGCTCCCGCGGCTCTCGAGGAGCGGCTGCGGGTCCATCCGCTCATCCATCAGGCGGTCGTCGTGGGCGACAACCGGCCCTGTGTGGGTGCGCTGATCACGCTCGATCCGGACTTCCTGGCGCACTGGCGCTCGGTCCTCGCCATACCGGGCGAGGTGCACGACCGCGAGATGCGCGAGGAGAACGCGCTGCGCGAAGAGGTCAAGCGAGCCGTCGCCGCGGCCAACAGCACCGTGTCGCGCTCGGAGTCGATCCGCGTGTACCGCGTACTCCCGGAAGCGTTCGACCTGGCCAACGGCATGCTCACCCCCTCGATGAAGCTGCGCAGGGACGCCATCGCGGACCGCTACGCCGCCGAGATCGAGGCCATGTACCAGTCGTCCTCGCGAATCCCCCGCAATCTCTCGGCCGCTGATCCCTACAGCTGGGACGACGCGGACAATGTCTTCAGGTGAGCCGTCGTGTTCACCTGAGCCATTCGTACGACGCCTGACGTGGTCAGGGCCGGGGAGACAGACATGCGACGAGTACACGGGGTCCGTCCGGCGCGGCTGGCCGGGGTGACGGCTCTCCTGGGGGCCGTCGTGGCCTGTGGGAGCACCGAATCGGGGGCCGGGGACGCCTCGCCCGGCCCCGACACCGCCCAGGCCTCCCCCACCGCCCGCCCCTCACCGTCGCACGCCCGCTTCGTCGAGGAGATCGAGTGGGCCGACGGACGCCGCGTGGGCATGTACTACGCCGCGAAGCGCGGGCTCATGGAGCAGCACCAGGACTCCGCGGGCGGGGCGTGGAGCAAGCCCCGTCTGGTCCACGCGACCAAGTCCGATCCGTGCCAGGGCATCACGCTCAAGGCCTTCGACGGCGGTACGGTCGCGGCCATCGCCGACTGGGGTCCCTACTGTTCCGACGGTGAACCGCCGATGGAGTCCATCGCCGCGGTCGGCACCAAGGGCCTGTCGCAGTGGGACACGAAGCTCAAGGAGAGCTTCGACGGCTGGGCGAAGGTCGAGGCGTCGGACGGCGCCGAGCGCCTGACGTTCACCCGCTCGTCCACCGAGTGGCTGACCCGGCTGCGCTGGAGCCGGACGGACGGCTTCGGCGACGTGGAGGACATCCGCCGGTAGGTCCCGGGTCACGAGCGGCAGCCGCGCCGCCCGGTCGGCTCTCCTCAGGAATCCGCGTCGTGCACGCTTCTTGACGCCTCTTGATCGAGAGACTTACTTTCGCAGCGATTAAAACGATTCAACCGCCAGGCCCCTCAGGGGGTCTCTTCGTGCTGCCCTCCAGGAGTGACAGGAACCATGGACGACCTCACCGCAGTTCACCGGCCGGGCATTCCACGCCGTACGCTGCTCGCCGCCGCGGCCACGACAGCGGCGGCGGGTGCGCTCACCTGGGCGGGACCCGGAAGCGCCGCGGCCGCCTCCACCGCCGGGGCCGCCTCGGGCTTCGCCGAGCCGGGCCGCGCGGTGCGGCCGAAGTTCCGCTGGTGGTGGCCCGACGGCCTGGTGCGGCCCGACGAGATCAGACGGGAGGTCGAGCAGATCGCCGACGCGGGCTTCGGCGGCGCCGAGATAGCCGCCGTGCACCACAGCGTCTCCGACCCGTCGGTGCTGGACACCGAGCGCCACGGCTGGGGCAGCCCCTCCTGGGTCGCCGGTGTCGAGGCCGCGCTGAGCCAGGCGGCCCGACGCGGCCTCACCATCGATCTCACCGTCGGCCCCGCGTGGCCCGCGGCGGTTCCCGGCATCACCCCCGACAGCGAGGCCGCCGTCAAGGAACTCGCCCACGGGGCCCTCACGTTGGCCCCTGGCACCGCCTACTCCGGGCCCGTCCCCGGGCCCGTCCACGAGGCGGCGTCCGGCGTCACCGAGCAACGGCTGCTCCTGGTGCAGGCGGCGCGGGTGAACACCGCGAACTCCACCCGCAAGGAGACCGGCCTCGACCAGGACTCGGTCCGCGACCTCACCGCCGCCGTCTCCGACGGCACGATCGGCTGGACCGCGCCCGACGACGGCACCTGGGTCCTGATCGCGTACTGGGTGCGCGGCTCCGGCCAGACACCGGAGGCCGGCCCGCACACCGACCCGCCCTCCTACGTCGTCGACCACTTCAGCGCGGCCGGCACCCGGGCGGTGACCGACTTCTGGGAGGCCCACCTCCTCACCCCGGCGATCCGCCGCCTGCTGAAGGTCTCCGGCGGCGCGCTCTTCGAGGACTCCATCGAGCTGGAGACCGACGGGCTCCAGTGGACGCCCGGCCTGCCCGACGCGTTCCGGGAGCACACCGGCCGCTCCCTGCTGCCGCTGCTGCCCGCCGTGATCCTCGACAACAGCAACCAGGTCTTCGCCTTCGAGGCGGCCGCCACCCGCCAGATCCGGCACGACTTCTGGGAGACGGTCTCCACTCTCTTCAACAGGCACCACGTCGGGGCGCTGCGCACCTGGGCGCACTCGCTAGGCCTTCAACTGCGTTCCCAGCCCTACGGGTTGCAGACCGACGCCATCGCATCGGCCGCGCTCCTGGACATCGCCGAGGGCGAGTCACTGGGCTTCAAGAACCTCGACGACTACCGCTGTCTGGCCGGCGGCCGTGACATGGCCGGGCACACCGTGCTCTCGTGCGAGGCAGGCGCCTACTCCGGCAGCGCCTACAGCACCACCTGGCAGCGGTTCCTGCGCACCATGGGCGGCGCCTACGCGGCAGGCGTCAACCAGACCGTCGTACACGGCTTCTCCTACGCCGAGCTGCCGGGCGTCAACTGGCCGGGATACGCGGCCTTCACCCCGTACAAGGGCACGGTGGGCTACGGCGAGTCCTGGGGACCGCGTCATCCGACCTGGAAGCACGTGCCGGACGTCTCCGGCTACCTGGGGCGGGTCCACCAGGTGCTGCAGATCGGCCGGCCCAGAGCCGACGTGGCCGTGTTCCGGCAGACCGGCTACACCGCCACCGGCATCGGCGCCTCCTGGTTCACCGCCACGGGCATCACCCTGGGCTGGACCCATCAGTTCCTCAGCGGCCCGCTGCTCGACCTGCCCGCCGCCACCGTGCGCAGGGGACGGCTCACACCCGACGGCCCGGCCTACAAGGCCCTGTTCGTCGAGGGCGACTTCTTCCACGGCTCCACCGTGACCCTTGCCCTGCACGACGCGCGGGCCCTGCTGCGCCTCACCCGCGCCGGACTGCCGATCGTGCTGCTCGGAGCGTGGGACGCCGTCGTGCCGTCCGGCATCCCCGCCGACGGCGAGACCGACGAACTGCGTGCGGTGGTGGCGGAGTTGCTCGCCCAGCCGCGGGTCCGTCGCGTCACCGACAAGACCGCGGTGCCGGCCGCGCTCACCGAACTCGGCGTACGGCCCGACGCCGGATACGCGTCCGCCTCCACCCTCCTGAACGCCCACCGGGTGGCCGACGGCGTCGACTACTACTACCTCTGCAACGGCAAGCACGCCGAAACCGTGAAACCGCCGGTGGCCGCCATCGACCACGACGTCACCCTGCATCGCACGACGGCCAAGGGGGTGCCGTATCTGCTGGACCCGTGGACCGGCGCAGCCGAGCGCATCGCCCTGTACACGGAGGACGGCGACACGGTCACCGTGCGGGTCACTCTCCAGCCCGCGGAGACCCTCGTCGTGGCGATCGGGCGCCCCGGCCTCTTCGGCGACCGCAACGGCTGGCTACCGCACGCGGTCGCCAGCGAGGCCCACGAGGTGCGCTTCGCGGACGCCGGACTCACCGTCCGCGCCACGACGGCGGGCACGTACCGGACCGAGCTGTCCCACGGACGCACGGTGCGTACGTCCCTCGACGACGTTCCCGGGCCGACGGAACTCACCTCCTGGCACCTGCGCGTACAGGACTGGCAGCCCGGCGCCACGGCCACCGGAACCACCGTCGTCGAGCACGACCTGACCCTGGACGCCCTGGTGCCCTGGTCGCAGATCCCGGAACTCGCCGACGTCTCGGGCATCGGCCGCTACCGCACCACGGTCACACTCGGCGACGCCTGGACGGGCGGCCGCGGCGCACGCCTCGAACTGGGCGCCGTCACCGACACCTGCCGCGTCACCGTCAACGGCCACCGCCTCGGCCCGGTCGACCAGATCCACCCGGTGGTGGACCTCGGTGGCCTGCTCCGCCGCGGGCAGAACGTCATCGAGGTCGAGGTGGCCACCCCGCTCGCCAACCGGCTGCGGGTCGGCGATCCCGGGGTGTACGGCGGCCTGGCACGGCAGGCGTACGGGCTGATGGGACCGGTACGCCTCGTGCCGTACGGAGAGGCCCGCGTCGGTCCGCCCACCCACTAGAAGCTCGTCGTGGTGTTCCGGGAGGCCGGGCTCCCCCTGCCCCGGCCTCCCGGAACCCCACTCGCCCGGCACTGTCCCCAGTCCGGCGTCGGCGGGCCGGCACCGCGGAACGCTCCCCCGTTGTTCCCCCGTGCTCCCCCGTACGCCCACGTCGGTCGCACCGGCCCGCCATGACCTCAGCCTTCACGGTCGGGCCATTGTCCGGCAGTCCCCTGTCGCCACTTCAGACAATTTCGCGGCACGAGTGGTGGGTTCTCGCCATGCCCCTTTCCCCACCGCCGCCAGGATTCGTAGCGTGCGGGGCGAAAGGTGCACACGGCGACGGGGGATGCCATGGGACGTCGTGAGCGGCCACTGGACCCGGCCGAGGGACCTGTCGCGCAATTCGCGTACGAACTGCGGAAGTTGCGTCGGGAGGCGGGCGGGATCACCTACCGCGCGATGGCCCGGCAGGCGCACTACTCCGCGGGCACGCTCGCACACGCGGCGGCCGGAGAGCGGCTGGCCTCGCTGCCGGTGGCCCTCGCCTATGCCGAGGCCTGCGGCGGGGACCGCGACGAGTGGGAACGACGGTGGCACCGGGCCGCCCAGGACACGGCCGAGGAGAGCCGCGCGGCCGACGACGAGGCAGAAGCTCCCTACCCCGGCCTGGCCCGGTTCGAGGCGAGCGACAGCGAACGCTTCTTCGGCCGGGACCACCTCGTCGGCCAACTCGTCGACCTGGTACGGGACAAGGACTTCGTCGTCCTGACGGGCCCGTCAGGCAGTGGCAAGTCCTCCCTGCTGCGCGCCGGTCTCATCCCCCGCCTGCGGAAGACCGGCCCACCGCGTGTCCGGCCCGCGACGATCCGGATCCTCACCCCGGGAGCGCACCCGGCGCAGACCCACGCCGACGTCCTGGATCCGGGCACCACCCGCCCCGGAACCGTCATCGTGGTGGACCAGTTCGAGGAACTCTTCACCCTCTGCGCCGATCCCGCCGAGCGAAAAGGCTTCCTCGACCTGCTGTTCACCGCCGTCCGCCCCGATCACGGCATCCGCGTCGTGATAGCGGTCCGCGCCGACTTCTACGGCCACTGCGCCCGGTACCGCCGACTCGCGCAGGCCGCGCAGGAGGCCACGCTCCTGGTGGCTCCCATGAGCGCGGAAGAGCTGCGCGAGACGATCGTGAAACCGGCCGCCCTCGGGGGCCTGATCGTCGAGCGGACGCTGACCTCGCGGATCATCGCCGAGATCCAGGACGAGCCCGGTGGTCTGCCCCTCATGTCGCACGCCCTGCGGGAGACCTGGCGCAGACGCCGGGGCAGAGCCCTGGGCGAGGCCGCGTACGACGCCGCGGGAGGCATTCACGGGGCGATCGCCCGCACCGCCGAGGAACTCTACGAGAGCCTCACCGGCGGGCAGGCCGACACCGCCCGTCGCATCCTGCTCCGCCTGGTGAGCCCGGGTCAGGGAACCGGGGACACACGCCGTCCGACTCGGCGCACGGAACTCACCGCGCTGGGCGGCGCTACGGACGCCGACACGGATGTCGTGCTCGAACGGCTCGCCCGCGCCCGGCTCGTCACGCTCGACGAGGACACCGTCGACCTCGCCCACGAGGCCGTGCTCACCGCATGGCCCCGGCTGCGCACCTGGATCGACGAGGACCGTGAGCGGCTCAGGTCCCAGCACCGGCTCACCGAGGCGGCGGCCACCTGGCAGGACCTCGGACGGGACGCGGGTTCCCTGTACCGGGGCGTGCGACTGTCCACCGCCGAGGAGCAGTTCGGTGCCACGGACGATCTCACCCCGTTGGAGCGGGAGTTCCTCGACGCCGGCCTCGACGCCCGCCGGGGTGAGCAGCGAGGCCGCAGGACCCGTACGGTCGTGCTGTCCGTCCTCGTGGTGCTCAGCCTTGTCGCGGCGCTCGTCGCCTGGCAGCAGAACCAGTCCGGCGAGCGGCGGCGGATCGAGGCGGAGGCCAGGCGACTCGCGGGTGTCGCGGAGAGTCTGCGCCTGTCCGACCCGGTCACGGCGATGCGGATCGGCCTCGCCGCGTGGCGCGTCGCCGACCTGCCCGAGACGCGCTCCGCGCTGCTCGGCGCCGCGGCGCAGCGGAACCAGGACGTGTTCACCGATCCCGACGGCACCGACGAGACCATGCGGCATCTCAGCGCCGACGGCCGCACGCTCCTCAGCGTCGGCGCCGATCAGGTCACCCGGTGGGACGTGGGGGCGGGACGGCGTACGGCCACCTGGCCCGGACTCGGCGGGGCGGCGAAGGACGTGGGATTCATCCGGGCGGGCGCGTCGTGGATCCCCGAGTTCGACAAGGGAAGGGCCGCGTTGCGGAACCTCGCCACGGGGCGCCGGGACGGGGCGCCGCTGGCGGTCGCCGACGGCGGTGTCGAGATGGGGACGAGCGGTCGCAGCCTCCTCGTCTACCACGCCGAGGGATCCGAGCGCCGGGTGCAGCTCTGGGACGCCCGATCCCGGCGGAAGCTCCTCGAAATCGCGCGCGACACGGACGCGAGGACGGACGCGACGACCGGCGCCCAAGTGGAGTGGGCGAGGCTCACGGCCCACATGAACCGGCAGCGGAAGGACGGCCGAGGCACGGCCCTGACGGACGACCCCGCCTTCACGGATGCCACGGTCAGCGCGGACGACCGTCTGCTCGCCCTGTGCGTCCCGGGCGAGCGCTTCGAGTTGTGGGATGTCGCCGAGAAGCGCCGCCTGGCCGCGCCCTGGCTGCCGAAAGCGACCATCGAGCAGTGCGTCAAGGAACGGACCGGGTTCACACCCGACGGCCAGTATCTGGGGCTGATCGACGCCACCGGATTCCGGGCGTGGGAGGTCGCGTCGGGCAAGGAGCTGCCTGCGGTCGCGTACCCGGGCCTGAAGGTAGCTCAACTCAGCGCGGACGGCGCGTTCTTGGTGGCGTCGGACGGCGAGGAGATCCTGGTCTGGCGGATGGACTCACCCGACTTCCCGGTCGTACGGCACCAGTTGGCCGGCGAGACCGTCCAGGAGATCAGGGTGGACACCGAGGCCGGCATCGTCCGGTACCTCGGCGGCCCGGAGGGCTCATGGGGACCCGCCGTCCACACACTGAACGTGAGCAGCGTGGTGCACACCCGCTGGGAGCCGTCCCCCGCCCTGGCCGTCGAGTTCGGCCCGGACGGCAGGACTCTTGCCGTCGCCCGCGCGGACGAGGACGGGAAGCACCTCCGGTTCCGCGTGGTCGACGGACGCACGGGACGACTACTGGCCGAACCCCCGCGTCTGCCGTGCCGGGTCCCCTCGGGAACCGCGGTGTACGGAGAGTGCGATGCCCTGCTCGCCTTCGATTCCACCAGCCGAGAACTCGCCTACGGCGTGGGGAACTACACGTCGCCGACCGCCGCGACCGAGCTGTCCCTCTACGACATTGCGCGGCGGCGCGTCACCAGCACCCTCGGCTCCGAGGAAGTCGGCCCCGAGCCACTGACCGGTATCTCCTTCGGCACCGGCGACCGGACGCTGCTCCTCTCCTCGCTGCCCGGGGCCATGTCCGAGGCCACCCGTATCTGGGACCTTCGTCGCCGGACCGTCGTCGGCACGCTCCCGGGCTCCGTCGGCGCGGTGACCTCGCACCCCGACGGCGACCTGCTCGTCACGGAGCGCGGGCAGGCCTACCACATGCCCGCGGCCACCCGGCTGCCACCCGTCAGAAGCCCCGGCAAGTCCACAGCCCTGGCGTTCAGCCCGAACGGTGATCATCTGGCCGTCGGTGACGGCTCCGGCCGGGTCGTCCTCTGGGACGGGCGGCTGGGCCGACGGCTCGGTGTACTCGCCGACCCGGACACGACCACCTACCAGTACGTGTCGGCCCTGGCCTTCTCCGCCGACGGCCGCACGCTCGCCGTCGCGGGTGACGAGGGCACCCTGCAGCTCTGGGACGTCTCCTCCCGCCGACGGATCGGATCCCCGCTCGTCACACCGGGCGACACCGTCCGCGCGCTGGCGTTCGGCCCCGACGGCAGCACCCTCTACGCCGCCGGGGACCACGCCCCCTTGCAGACGTACGAGATCACCCCGGACCGTGCGGCGCGGACCGTCTGCCGTCGCGTGACCACAGGGCTGTCGCGGGACGACTGGGACCGCTACGTCCAGGACATCGCCTACAGACGGAGTTGCCCGAGTGGCTAGACCGATCTCCGGGCCTACCTGGGCGGACCCCGGGCTCCACTCTCCCGCCGGGGCGCCCCGGCGAGGAACGCCACCGGCCCGCGACCGCCTGAGCGGTTGCGGGCCGGTGCGGCGTTCTCGACGGAGACCGGATCTACCCGGAGGCCGCCGCGACGACCTCGTCCTCGAACAAGCCCACTGGCGTGGAAATCGCCATCGCCGGTACGGGCATCTCGCGGGGCGTCCGCCGGGCCTCGCGGAGACTCGGCGCGGGGCCCGCCGGGACCAGCGGGGCGCGCTCGATGGCACGGGCCCGGCGCGAGAACCAGACGATCTTTCCGCCGGTGTCCGTGCCGCAACAGCCCCAGCCGTCGCTCAGCGCGGCGATGCGGGCCAGACAGCCGGGCGTGGCGGACTCCGGGTGGAACCCGCCGTCGTTGTCGGCGACGGCGGTGATGAGGTGCTGGCCGTTCCACCACATCTCGATCGTGGTGTTCTTGTCGGCCGCGTGCTCCCCGATCGAGCGGAGCAGCACATCGGCGCAGTGACAGACGGGCTCGACGAGGTTCCCAAGGTTCCAGTACCGGAGATGGGCGGCCAGAATGCGCCTGACCTGGTCGACCCGCTCCGAACTGACTTCCACGTCGAGGTGGTAGTAGCAGGGCACTACGGTCTTCATCGTCGTTGGCTCCTCACCGGCGAAGCTCTTGCTCCTCCTCGCCCCTGCGGGCCGAGCCCCGAACACGAAGCGTGAGCAGTGATCGCTTCTGAGTCAGTCCCAGAGTGGGAGCGGTACTCCATTCGTGCAACACGAGAGAGCGCCGCATGTAGTTGAAGCGACAACAGGACGTTGGGTGTCACCGCGTGCACCATGGGTGAGGGCGTCGGCCGCTGTAGTCGGTCGATGCCTCTCCGCGCACGGGCTTCACGCACGATCCGGGCGAACCGTGCGCATTCGAGGGAGTGGAAGGTGACCAGTGAAATGCTGCTGCCTGCCAAAGCCGAGGTCGCCAGGCATCTCGAGCTGTACCGAGCCTGGGAACGCATGATGCTCGCGGCCCCCGCCGACCGTGCGGCGCGGGGCAATTTCGAGGACACGGGATACACGCTGTGCGTGCTCATGGGCAAACGCTGCGCGCGGGAGGCCGTGCACGCCGCCGAGCGTTACCTGTCGGTCGGGCCGGGCGCCCGCCGCCGCGACCGGGCCAAAGGCGGCTCGGCCAACGCCAGGCGCCCCGCCAAGTCCGGCAGGCCCGGCCGTTCCGACGGTCTCGCGACAAGCCCTGTGGCGTAACGGGGCCTCCCGCGCTGCTGCCCGGTTCGGACCGGGCGCGAGAACGGCGACAGCAACGAGAACGGCGAAGGACGCAAGCACAGCGAAGAAGGCGCAGTAGTTCGCAGCAGACGACGGAGGTGAGATCCATGACCGACAACCCGGCCGACGGCCGTGTCCCCCCTGTTGGCCGCGTGCCCATCGTCCCGATCGGCCGCGTCCCTGTGGTGGATGTCCGACCGGCCGTCGACCGCGGCACCCGCCCGGCGAAGGCGGTCCCGGGCGAAGCCTTCCAGGTCACCGCCACCGTCTTCGGCGAGGGTCACGACGCGGTCGCCGCGAACGTCGTCCTGCGCGATCCCCAGGGCCGTACGGGCCCCTGGACCCCGATGCGCGAACTGGCCCCCGGCACCGACCGCTGGGGCGCCGACGTCACCCCGGGATCGGTGGGCGACTGGGTGTACTGGGTGGAGGCCTGGTCCGACCCCGTGACCACCTGGCGCCGGACCGCCGGCATCAAGATTCCGGCGGGCATCGACGTCGGACTGGTCCTGGAGGAGGGCGCCGAACTGTACGAGCGGGCCGCCTCCGGGGTCCCGCACGAGGCGGGGAGAACAGCGGTACTGACCGCCGTGGACGCTCTGCGCGACGAGTCCAGGCCGCCGATCGCCCGTCTCGCCGCCGCCCTGACCCCGGACGTGGACGCGGCGCTGGCGGACCACCCCCTGCGGGAACGGGTCTCCCGATCGGCGCCGCTGCCCTTGCTGGTGGAGCGGGAGCGGGCGCTGTTCGGCTCCTGGTACGAGTTCTTCCCGCGCTCGGAGGGCGCGGTGGTGGAGCCCGACAAGCCGCCGGTCAGCGGCACCTTCCGGACCGCCGCGCGACGGCTGCCCGCGATCGCGGAAATGGGCTTCGACGTGGTGTACCTGCCACCGATCCACCCCATCGGTACGACCTTCCGCAAGGGCCCCAACAACAACCTGTCGGCAGGCCGCCGGGATGTCGGGGTGCCCTGGGCGATCGGCTCACCGGAGGGCGGGCACGACGCCGTCCACCCGGATCTGGGCACGATCGATGACTTCGACGCCTTCGTACGGCGGGCCGAGAGCCTGGGCATGGAGATCGCCCTGGACTTCGCCCTCCAGTGCTCACCGGACCACCCGTGGGTGGAGAAGCACCCGGAGTGGTTCCATCACCGATCGGACGGCACGATCGCGTACGCGGAGAATCCGCCGAAGAAGTACCAGGACATCTATCCGATCGCCTTCGACAAGGACATGCCGGGGCTGGTCGCCGAGACCGGGCGGATTCTGCGGTTCTGGATGAGCCATGGTGTACGGATCTTCCGCGTGGACAATCCGCACACAAAGCCGGTGCTGTTCTGGGAGCAGGTGATCGCGGACATCAACCGCACGGACCCCGATGTCATCTTCCTGGCCGAGGCGTTCACCCGCCCGGAAATCATGCATGCCCTGGCACGCGTCGGTTTCCAGCAGTCGTACACCTACTTCACCTGGCGCGACACCAAGGAAGAACTGACCGAATACCTCACCGAACTCTCCAGTGACGACGTCGCCGCGTACATGCGTCCCAATTTCTTTGTGAACACGCCCGACATCCTGCCCGGGTACCTCCAGCACGGCGGCCGGCCGGCTTTCGAGGTACGGGCCGTCCTGGCGGCGACCCTCTCGCCGGCCTGGGGAATGTACGCCGGATACGAGCTGTGCGAGAACACGCCGTTCAGGGCGGGCGGTGAGGACTACCTGGACTCGGAGAAATACCAGCTGCGGCCCCGGGACTGGGAGTCCGCCGAGCGTGACGGACGTTCCATCGCGCCTCTCATCAGTTCCCTGAACCGGATCAGACGGCAGCACAGCGCACTGCGCCGGCTCAGGAATCTCCACTTCCACGACACCGACAACGACGCGGTGATCGCGTACAGCAAGCGCGACGAGTCCGACACGGTTCTGATGGTGGTGAACCTCGACCCTCACCACACCCAGGAGGCCACGGTCTCGTTGGACATGCCACGACTCGGCCTCGACTGGCACGAGTCGATGCCGGTGCGCGA
>NZ_JBITFQ010000010.1:0-92320 GCF_044456225.1 Streptomyces sp. NPDC050988
TGTCACCCTCGCGGAGCTGCAACGCAGCGGCCAGATACACAGCCCCATTGTCCCGAAAGCACAGACGTAAAGCTACTTCAAACACGCAACACTAGGCTCGCAGCGTGAATCCGCTCATTTCTGTCGGCCAGGACCGGATCATCCTGCGCGACGTCACTTCGCCGAAGTGGTGCCGCGAAACCTGGATGACTTCCTATGAATTTCTCATCACCAACGCGGCCGAGAACTGGGCGGATGTCATGGCCATTAGCGGGGCCAGCGCATTTCGGCAGTCTGCAGGCGCCGATCTCCTGGAGTCTCTTGCAGACAAGGCCGCTCACCTCGCGGCTGCAGAGGCCGAACGCGTGGCGCATGCAGACCTGTTCCACCTCTCGCCACACCGGAGTGAGATCGCCTGTACGGAGTTCTTCGCCCGCCGTGACCTGAGCCCTGATCAACTGCCAGCCGAATCGGGGTATGTGACCTGGTCCCGGCCCATCGCCCGCACGGGAGTAGGCACCCCTGTGGTTGCGGCGCACTGGGGTCCCACCGAAGGCCGTGAAGGTACGTGGGTGGCGTTCTGGGCTTGTATCGAAGGCGAGCAGCGGAAGCTGGTGCCGGTACTGGGCTGGAACAACTACGACCGTGAGCACGAGATTCCGTACGGGACCTTTCCAGCCGAGTACATGCAGGTCGGCCACGAGAGTTTGACTGCCATGCTGCGCGCGCTGTTCAACACCTGGAGCATGCTGATCGAGGATCGGCGGAGGCTGAAAGAGGTCAAGGCGGAGGTCGCCCAGGCCAAGGTGATGCGACGGCTCGCGCTCAAGCCGCGCCCGGTTCATCACCTGCTCTGACGGTCCCGGGTCCCGAGCGCGCCGCGCTCGATGAGAGGGGTGACCGCAGCCCCGTAAGCGCCCATGCTCCCGACGCCCACGGTCACGAGCTCGCCGTGCGAGAGCCGCCGCCTCTCCGCCGGCATCGTGAGCGAGGTTCCCTGCCGGATCTGGGCAGCGACGAGCCTCTGGTTTTCGGGACCACGAAGGTACAGCAGGAGGCCCAGGCGTGCGGCCACGGCAGAGTTCACGAGGGGGTTTGGGGCCGGGCCAGCCTCGGTGATCTCGTCGCCACGTGTTCCTCGCCGCTGTCTCGTAACCACTTCTCAGCGCCTGCCTCGGGCGCGGTATGACGCTGGCTCAGACGACTGCCGAGACCCGGCAGACCGCGGAAGGGGTCACATCCTGTGAGTCCGTGCTCGCCCTCGCGCGCCGCCACGGGGTGGACATGCCCATCACCGAGACCATCGTGTCCATCTAGTCGTGCTGGACAACCCCGGCGGGCAGCCGATCCCCTTCGACTCGCCGTACCTGGTCCTCTCGGCCATGTACGGCGGCCTCACCCTGCAAGCCCCGGTGGAGCCCGACGGCGCACTCGGCGAGTTCCGCGCGGTCGCCGGGCGCAACGGGAGCCTGCGGAACGACCATCCGTACATCAGCGCGGTGGCGGTCCTCCGCCGGGTAGACACGCCGCCCTGTGGGCCGCCGAGTGGTTCGACGCGCACCGAGGCGAATTCGGCCCCGGTGACCCCAACGACGGCGGTCAGGGCACGAAGGCGATGGTGGCCGCGTTCGCCGAGGCGAGCAAGGACGGCGCCCAGAAGGGGACGATCTCTTCCTCGAGGTTTTCGAGACGCTCAGCACCGCCCCCGCTCCCCTGCTCCGGGACGTGTTCAACGGCCCACGCGACCGGCGTAGGGTCCCGAACGCCGACCGAACCGCTCTGGTCCCCGGACCAACAGCGCTGGCAACCGCTGACCGCTGCGGTTCCTCGGCAGCCCACTCACCGAGGCATCCTTCCCTAGCTCCTCGGCCTCTTCTACTGTGAGTAGCCGTCACGCAACTCGTTACATCGGGTCGGGATCACAGGAGTGCGCCTTGACTGACCGTCGCCATCTGCTGTCCATCGGGGTGGGACTCGGCACCGCGCTGCTTCTGTCCGACACCGCGGCCGCCGCGTCGGCGCCGGACCTGACTCAGCTCCGGCGCCGGGTTGCGCGAGGTCGGTCCGCCTTTCGCGCGGCCCGGTACGCGGATCTCACCGAGCGTCTTCCGGCGCTGCGGCGGGATGCGCTGGCCGTGCGGCAGTTGCTGACCGGCGCCCCCGGGCGGGCCGCGAGCGGCGTCCTCGCGCAGGTTCACATGTTGGCCAGCGAACTCGGCGTCAAGAACGGCGACAGCCAGGCGGCATGGGCCCATGCGCGTGCCGCCGTGTCCGCCGCCGAGGTATCCGGGAAGGCGACGGTGCTGGCCGAGGCCACCCGTATCTGCGCGACCCCGTTGCGGCGGCAGGGGCGGTCCGAGGACGCGGTGCAGTTGCTTCGGGACACCCTCGGGCAACTGGATGCCGAGTCCAGCCAGGCCGAGCCAGCGCACGTGGGCGCCGCCGGGGCACTCGCGCTCACGGCCTCATACTGTGCCGCCCTCGCCGGCCGGGAGACGACCGCACTGTCTCTGGTGGATATCGCGAAGGATGCGGCAGCCCGTCTCGCGAGGGAGCGGCGGCCGTACACGGGCGAGCTGTCAGCGCATCAAATTCACCTCTACCAGGTGGGGGTCCATCACCTCCTCGGGCAGGACGCCGTCGCCGTACGGATCGCGCGCCAGATCGATCCCCGGGCGCTGCCGGCAGGCGAGCGCCGGGCCCGGCTGGGCACGGACACCGCCCGCGCCCTGCTCGCCCTCGGAGACTACGAGCAGGCATTCACGGAGCTCCTGGCGGTCGAGTCGGCTGCGCCCGAAGAAGCGCGTCGCCCGTCGCTGCGCCTCCTGACCAGCGAGATCCTCACGCACCGTCCCAACCTGGTCGGGCTGCGCGACTTCGCAGTCAGGACGGGGGCGACGCCCGCGTGATCGACAGCCCGGGTTTACCTCAGGCCGTGCACCGGGCGGTGGCCGACGACGCCCACGAGCTCGTCCGGCTGCGCAGCCCGGTGGACGCCGAGCACGAGGATCGGCTCGCAGCAGATCTCGCTCCGGTCCTTCCTGGGCCCGATGTTCGCGCAACGGGCCCTGGCCGTCCGAGACCGGTTCGTCAACGCCCCGACGTACCCGAAGGGACTCGCCGCCCAGATCCCTGCCGTAGCCACTGTTCCCCCACCAGCGCCGCGGCTATGCCACGGCCACTCTCGACGTCCTGCTCGGCTGGTTCCGCGGTGCCGGGGCGCACGCTGTTTGAGGTCTATGCGGTCGGCGAGTCGGCGGCGCTGTACGAGCGGTTCAGCTTCCGCGTGGACACCGGCTGCATGCGTATGTCCGCCCTACGCCCCGTACGCCCGGTCCCGTGACGTCGCTGGCCCGAGCCGGATCCGGAAGCCGTAGCGGTCCTCGCCTCGGTCCTCGTCTCCCGGCAGGTGGTCAGGGCGGCTGACGCGGTGATCCGGCTGCCGTCCACACCGACGGCACGCTGCGCCCGCAGACCATCGTCCGCGACGACGCCTCGGCGAGCGCGACTCCACAACGAAGCCAAGCCGATCGTGCGCCCCGTTACGAGGTCGCTGCCTTCGCTGCGAGCTCCCTGGCCGCGTTCGCCATAGGTCCGCTCCTCTTCCGCAGGGACTAGCCGAGCTGGCTGTCCGACACTACCCGTTCACCGGCGCTAGGTTGAGGTGCGGCCCGTGGCCGTCGTCCGCAGCGAGCGAACAGGACCGATTCGCGATGACCAGCACCACCCCTGCCCCTTCTGACGTGCCGGTAGCTGACCGGCTGCGCGCCCAGCACGGCGCGGCGCTCACCCTCGGGGAGGACTGCGATTTGCCCGACGACCTCGTGATCGAGCTCGACACCGGCGCTCACCTGACGACCGGCGACCGGGTCTGCATCCGGCGCGGGTCCTCTATCCAGGTCCACCGCGGCGCCACCGTCATCATCGGCAACGACGTCGCCATTGGGGAGCACACCTTCATCTCCGCCATGGCCGGCATCAGCCTCGGCGACGGCGCGGCCCTGTCGAACGGGGTCGATCTGCGCGACCACAGCCACCGCGTGCGCTCCGCCGCGAGCGTACCCACCGGGCAACTCGTGCCGTGGACGTCCGGCTTCGAGGCTGCGCCGATCATCATCGAGCCGGGCGCAACCCTGTTGAACAAGGTCACGGTCACCGCCGGCGTCCGCATCGGGGCGAACGTCCTGGTCGGGGCCAACGCGGTCGTCTCCCACAGCATCGCCCCCGACACGGGCGCCGCCAGCGTCCCGGCCGCAGTGCGCCGCCACTTCGACGGCGCCTCCGTCGCGGGCGATGACCGGCGCACCCTGACTGTGGGGTTCTTCGGGACGAGCATCATGGAACACCTCGAAGCGTTCAACGCCCAGATGGCCACCCAGGCCAACCTGCCCGAGGTCGGCTCCAAGGTCACCGTCGAGGGCTGGCACCAGCGCGGCTGGGTACACCGCTTGGCGCTCTCGCTGCGCGCCGCCCACGCCCACGTCGGCTTCGACATCCGCAACCACGGCGAGGGCGGTGCCACGAGCCGGGACATCGCCTCCCTCGTGGAAGCCGACCGGGCGACCTCCGGCGTCGACTACGACCTGGTGTTCCTCGGCTGCGGCATCAACGACGTCTGGCGCCGCTTCCAAAACCGCCTGACCGAGGCAGTCCTCATCGAGGAGTACACCCAGCGCATCAACACCATGCTGGAGCAACTAACCGGCTACTCCCGCCAGGCCGTCGTCATCAGCGAAACCCCGTTCGGGCCGATCGAGAACCCCGCAACCGTCGCTGCCATGAACACCGAGCTCGCAAGCTACAACGAGGCCGCCCGTAAGGCCGCCGCCGCGCACGGCGCTCTGTTCCTGGACGTGTGGACCCCGTTCACCGCCGTCGCCCGCCAGCTGCCCGCCGACGACACGACGGGCGGAGTGTGGAGCGACGGCGTCCACCTCACCGAACTCGGCGACACCGTGCTGCTCCAGCACACCGAGCGCCTCCTCGCCGAGCATCGCATCGTCGAGAAGCTCCTGGACTATCCCCTCCTGGAGCGCGACCGCGCGCTGACCGTGTACGGCCCGCTGTTCGCCCGCTACCGGCCCGCCGCATCCTGAGCCCCCGGGGGTGCCCGCGCTGGTCGGCGAGCGCGGGCCGCACGCACATACAGGCGCTCACCGCCGACGCTCGGGGCATGCGTCGACTGCGGTCACCCCGCCGCTGGAACTGTCGATCCGGTGGCCCGTAGGTGTGCGATGGCTTCCGCCCCGAGAAGTGCCCCATTGTCGATGTCGTAGACGGTTACATCGACAACATCGCCGTCGAAGATCAGCTTGAGCGAATGCCCCCACAAGTATCCGATGGACAGACTGCCGTCGGATTCCAGGTACATAGTGTCCCGGTTCGGCAAGTCACCAACATCCCGCTGCTGCGCTACGTCGATGAAGCCCTGAGCATCCTCGGTTGTGAGGGGCTGCTGCGCGAATGGCACGGACCCCCCACCCTGTCCGGACGGCTTCGTGTGGTTGTACAGCACAGCCAGGACGGCGGCCCGTTCCAGGCCTGTGATGTCAATCCTCGTCCTCGAGCTGGGTGGGCGACGCAACACAGGGGCAGGGAGCCGCATGTGTTCATCGAACACACAGACGACATTCCCTCCATCGGACACCAGGGCCTCGCGCAGGTCCAGGCCGACCCACATGCGGTCAAGCCGCGAGGTGCTGTCGGGCGAAAGCGGCTGGTCTGCTTGTTCGGCCATTGGCCCCCATCTCACGGCAGTTGGCTGTCTGCACTCTACGGTGTCCGGTGTTGCACGTTGATCAGAATGGCTCTATATCCAGCCCCGCACGCCGGTTGGGCATCGCATAGTCGTGGGTCGCTCGGCCTGCCCGCGGGAAGGTGTTCGCTCATGGATCTGAATCTCGACGGGTACGAGGCGTTGATCATGGATTGGGACGGCACCATGGTCGACTCCCAGCCCATCAACTACCGCAGCCTGGCAGAGGCGCTCAAGGCGCACGCTGTCGACTTACGAGAAGACTGGTACCGCGAGCGGCTTGGGACTTCGGTGGACGGACTCCTGGAGGACCTGGGCGTCTCGGTGCCGCTGGCGGACCTTCTCGACCGCTGCGGCGAGCTGATCATCCGCGATCTGCCGTCGCTGAGACCGTTCGAGATCGTCGTCGGGTGGGTGGAGGACGCGCGTGCGCGTGGCCTGGCCTGCGCGGTGGCGTCCGGCGGAGGGGGTGCCGTTGTCCGGGCCGGCATCAAGGCCACGGGGCTGGCACACCTGTTTGACACAGTGGTGACCCGGGAGGACGCGGACCGCGGCAAACCGGCTCCGGATCTGTTCCTGGAGGCGGCGCGGCGGCTTCGGGTGCCGCCGCAGCGCTGTCTGGTGGTCGAGGACGCGGAGGAGGGGCTGGCGGCAGCGCGGGCGGCTGGCATGGACGCCGTCGACGTGCGCCCGTACGTGACATCCAGTTGGTGATCGGATCGTCTCAGGCCGCGAGGAGAACGTGCAGTTCCTCCCCGAACTCGGCGACGGCGGAGTCCTCGGGGTAGCGCCGCTGGAGGGTGCGGTCGAGTTGCTGGGCGCGGCCGCGGATGGAGTCGACGAGGCGGCTGCTGGTGAGGGCTTGGCGGGCTGTGGCGATGGCGGCGTCCGGTTCACCAAGCGCCGAGTGTGCCTGTGCCAGGTCGAGTTGGGCGATCGCCAGTCTCGTCGGGGCTTGGAAGGGGCCGGGGAAGGCGCGGTAGTGGCCGATGGCTTCTTCGGCGGCGGCGCGTGCCCGGTCGGCGTGTCCGAGCCAGACGTGACTGGAGGCGTCGTAGGACGTGATGCGCACCGCGTCGACGGCGAACAGTCCCGCAGCGTGGAGGGGCAGCCGCTCCTGGTACCTGTGTGCGCGGACGGCTGCTTCTTCAAACTCGGCGGCCTTGCCGAGCCGGGCGTAGGCGCGGGCGACTTGGGCGGACAGGCGGACGGCGGCGTTGCCGTCGCGGGGGGCTACGGCCATGCCGCGGGTCGCCGCGACCAGCGCGTCCAGGGGCCGGTTGGCGTAGAGGGCGTGGGTGCTGCGGACGTCTTCGGCCCAGGCGCCGACTTCGGGGTGGTCGGCTTGTTCGCTCTGTGTCCAGGCGTCGTCGCAGTAGGCCTGGACGAGGTCGCCTTCGCCGAGGTCGTGGGCGATCCAGGCGAGGATGACCGAGAGCATGCCGGCGTGGCGGGCGAGTTCGCGGGCTTCGCGCAGGGTGTGCCGGCGTTCGTGCTGGAGGGTGAAGACGCGGTGGCGCTGGCGTGCGGCTGTGGGCCACAGTTCGCGCGGCGGTTTGGAGGAGTACGTGGTGCCTAAGCGGTCGACGGTCGTCTCGAGTTTCGTGAGGTCGGCGGGGTCGAGCTGAGTGAGGGTGGCATGGTGGGCGTAGGCGCGGGCGGTGTCGGCGCTGGCGGCTCCTGGCGTCATGAGCGGGGCCAGAGCTGTGCCACCGATCAGCGCAAGGGCGGTGCGTCGCTTCGTGGGATCATCACCTGCTTCGCCGGGCGTCGCGGCAGGCGACGCGGGATGGTCGGGACTGCGGTCTGATGCCGCGTTGGGGTCCATACCCAGATCCGCAGGGGTCAGAGCCTGGGAGAGGCCGCACAGGCGGGTGAGGGTGTAGGCGAGGGCCTCCGGCAGCCGGGGGTCTCGGGGCATCTCGCCGTCGCGGGCCCAGTGGCCGATGCGGGTGCGGTGCGGCGGACTGATGCCGATGCAGCCCTTGATCAACAGGTCGTTCTTCATCTCGAGAGCCAACTCGCCGAGGCTCCTTCCGGACCGGCTGATCCAGCCTTGTAAGGCTGCGTTGGGGGACTTCGGTCGGCGCCGCCGAGGATGGGTCACCTCAGGTTCCTCTCCGGTGCGGATGGCGCAGCGGTGGTGGCACACACCGTAGCGGGCTCGAACTCCCGTGTGGCCACGAAGAGTTGATTCGCGACAGCGCGCGACGGGTGCGCGACGAACTGTCGCGCGCATTCCGCGACGGACCGCGACAGCTCTGCATCTGGATCCGCTACAGCCGTGTGCGATGTGCTTCCGGGGCCCGAGCAGACCTCTCCTGGTTCCAGCCCCCTTCGGCCCGTCTTCGCGCACGGGTAGAGCGGCGCGATGGGGCCCTGACTTCTCGAAAGGGTCACGAGGTGCATCCTCCTGGCACGCTGACCACGCTGACCGTTAAGCCGCTAGCCGGTCACATCGGTGCGAAGATCACCGGTGTCGACCTGTCGCAGGTCCTGGACGAGCCTGTCCGCCGCGAGATTTGGGCGGCGGTCCTCCAACACAAGGTGGTGTTCTTCCCCAGCCAGCGGTTCGGGCACGCCGAACACGTGGCACTCGCCCGCCAGTTCGGGGAACTGACCCGCCGCCCGGCCCCGCACGCAGGCGCCGCCCCGGAAGGCTTCCCGGAGATCCTCGAAATCGACACCGCCGCGGTCGATCCGCGCTACGGAGTCGATTTCGAGGAGCACTACCGGCAGCGGTGGCTGGACTACACCGCGGGCTGGCACACCGACCTGACCCCGGCGGTGAACCCGCCGGCCGCGTCGATCCTGCGGGCGGAGGCCGTCACGTCGTTCGGTGGAGACACGCAGTGGACGAATCTGGAGGCCGCCTACGCGCACCTGTCGGATCCCCTGCGGACGCTGGCCGACGGGCTGCGCGCGGAGCACGCGTTCTTCGCCGGCTGCCAGATGCTGCTGCACGACCTGCTGGACGCCGACGTGCTGAAGCTGGCCCAGGAACACCCGCTGGTGTCCGAGCACCCGCTGGTGCGGGCGCACCCGGAGACCGGCCGCCGGTCGCTGTTCGTCAACCCCGCCTCCACCAACCGGATCTCCGGCTTCACCCCGGCCCAGAGCCGCGCCCTGCTGGCGCTGTTCTTCGAGCAGATCACCCGGCCGGAATTCACGGTCCGCTGGCGGTGGTCGCCGGGCGACGTCGCGTTCTGGGACAACCGCAGCACCGCGCACCTGGGCCCGGCGGATGCGGGGCCGGCCGGACAGCAGCGCACGCTCTACCGGGTCACGCTGCTGGGCGACATTCCGGTCGGCCCCGACGGCGAGCCGTCCCGCGCCATCGCCGGACAGCCGTTCGCCGCCCTGCCCGTCCGCGAGGGAGCCCTCTGATGACCACCACCACCGAAACACTCACGGTTGCCCAGGTAGCCGGACACATCGGCGCCCTCGTCAGCGGCGTGGACCTGGCCGCCCCGATGCCGGAGCCGGTCGTCGCCGCCATCCGGGCAGCGCTGCTGGAGCACAAGGTCCTCTTCTTCCGCGGCCAGGAGCGCCTCGACCACGCAGCTCAGGTGGCCTTCACCTCCCGGTTCGGGGAGCTGACCGGGCGATCCCGGCCGCAGAGCGGCGGCGCGCTCGACAACTTCCCGCAGATCCTGACGATCTCACCGCAGATCGACATCGACGCCTTGGGGCTCGACTACGAGGAGCACTACCGTTCCCGCCTGCATCACGGCATCGGTGCCTGGCACACCGACATGTCCCACGCGGTCAACCCGCCAGCGGGCTCCGTGCTGCGCGCCGAGACGGTGCCCTCGCACGGCGGCGACACCCAGTGGACCAACCTGGAGGCCGCCTACGAAGGCCTGCCGCCGACCCTGCAGCGGTTCGTCGACGGCCTGCGCGCGGAGCACACCTTCTTCGCCGCGTACGACATGAGCCCCTACGACGAGATCGACGGTCCGATCCTGGACCGGGTCAACAGTGATGCGCTGGTGGCCGTCCACCCGGTGGTGCGGGTGCATCCCGAGACCGGACGCAAGGCACTGTTCGTCAACCCCGCCCGAGTGCGCCGGATCATCGATCTGAGCCCGGTGGAGAGCCGGCACGTGCTGGAGCTGCTATTCCGGGAAGTCACCCGGCCCGAGTACACAGTGCGCTTCAGCTGGGAGCCGGGCAGCGTCGCGTTCTGGGACAACCGCTCCACCGCCCACATCGGGCTCGGCGACTACGCGCACACCGGCGAGGCGCGGGTGATGCACCGGGTCACGCTGCTGGGCGACCGGCCGGTCGGCCCGGACGGCTTCACCTCCACGCAGACCACCGGCCGGGAGCTCGCCGCCTGCCCGGCCTGACCTGCCCCGGTGACACGCCAGATGCCACCGCACCGGAGGACCTCGCAACGCCGGGCCGCCCCATCCCAGAGGGCGGCCCGGCCCCACCACGCCTGCCTGCCCTGTCTTGAGAGGTGAGTTGCCGTGTGCCCGCACCCTGTGGGCTACCCGTTCGAGCCCGGATCCCTGACCGACACCGAAGGCGCACCGGCGCTGTTCGACCGTTACCCGGCGTACGGCCAGGCGATGGCCTGGCTGGACGAGTTCGTCACCCAGCCCCACCGTGAACTCGGCCGGCCCGGCGCGGTGTGCCCGCGTCTCGCTCCGGCGCTGCGCCGCAACCTCGTCCACCTGGTCGCCATGCGCACCGATACGGGGTCGGTGGACGAGGCGGTGTTCAAGGGCCAGGCCCTGGTCGGCCTGTACCAGGAGCTGTTCACCGACCCGGAGGCTTTCCGGGTCGGTGCGCTCCTGGCCTTCTTTCCCGGCCTTCCGTCCGAAGCCGCGCCGGAGTTCATCGACGTCGGGCACGCCCGTCTCCGGATGGACTTCGTGGCGAGCGGCCTGATGATCGGCGAGTTCCACCCCCTGAGCACCGTGACCAGCGTGCGCAATCCGGCTCTTGAGGTGATGCGCTGCCCGGTGCCGATGCTCGCCGTGCGGGCCCTGACCCGGCACGACGTGCTGTTCCTGGACCGCCCCGACACCCCACCCGATCAGCGGGTCCAGTACCTCAAGCACCTGCTGGACCACCTCGGCGACCAGCTCCCGGCCGCCGAGCGCGAACGCATCCATGCATCCATCGCCGCCTCGGAGGCAGCCCCGTGACCATCAGCGCGACCACCGTGCGGCAGGCGCCGAACCTGACGGCCGCGTTCGAGCAGGTCTGCCGCCGCCACCCGGACCGGGTGGCGATCCGCGACCGGGGACAGTCGGTGACCTACCGCCAACTCGCCCGCAGGACCGAGGAGATCACCGTGGGCCTGGCCTCCATTGCCCCAGTGCCCGCCCGCGGCGGCCTGGTCGCGGTGGTCCTGGAGCCGGGCACGGACGCCGTCTGCGCTGTCCTTGCCGCACTCGCCGCAGGCCGCGCCTACCTTCCGCTGGATCCGGCCGCACCCGACGGCTACCTGGCCGACGTCCTCGCCGACGCCCGCCCTCACACCGTGATCACCCGCGGCCGGCAGATCAGCTCCCCGGGCGCGGCCGTCCTGGACATCGACGAGCTGGCCGCCCGCAGCCGCGACGGCACCATCCCCCAGTACGGGATGGCCGCGAAGGCCCAGGATCCGGCGTACGCCGTGTTCACCTCGGGCTCCACCGGCCGTCCCAAGGGCGTGCTGCTGCCGCACACGGCCCTGCTGCACTCCACCGCTGCCCGCATCGACGCCTACGGTACCCCGGAGCGGGTGCCGCTGCTGCACTCCCCGGCCGTCGACGTATACACCGGGACCCTGTTCTGGGCGCTGCTGTCCGGCGCCACCCTGGTCATCGTCCCGGCCGGGCTGCGGGAGGTGCCCGCCACCGCCCGGCTGCTGCACAACGAGGAGATCACCGACCTGGTCTACCTCTCCTCCCTGTATCCGGTCCTCCTGGACTGCCTCGACGCAGTAGGCCCGCCGCCCCGGCTGCGCAGAGTGATGATCGGCAGCGAGCGCTGGGGCGAGAGCGTGATCGACCGGCATACCGGGCTGCTGCCGGGGGTGGAACTGCACAACGAGTACGGTCCCACCGAGACAGCGGTGTGGAGCAGCGGCACCTGTGTGTGGGACGGCACGGGCCGACGCGCGCCGCTGACGATCGGCCGCCCGGTCGAGGGCACCGGCTACCGACTCTTGGACGACGACGGCCGGCCGGTCACGGGCTCCGGCCGACACGGCGAGCTGTACATCACCGGCGCGCAGCTGGCGATCGGCTACCTCGGACAGCCCGAGCTCACCGCCGAGCGGTTCGTCACGCTCGCCGACGGCACGCGCGCTTACCGTACCGGCGACCTGGCCGAACTCACGGCAGATGGCGGCGAGTTCGTTTTCGCCGGGCGCGCCGACCGGCAGCTCAAGATCCAGGGGCAGCGGATCGAACCGGCTCACGTCGAGTCCGTCCTCATGGCCCACCCACACGTGGGCCTCGCCCATGTGACCGCCCGCCGCGATCCTGCGTCGGGCACGGTCCTGGCGGCCTATCTTACGGCGCGCGCCGACGGCCCGCCGCCAGAGGCCACGGAGGTGGCCGCTTTCGCCGCCGAGCGGCTGCCGGCCGCGTTGGTGCCCGGCGTGTGGGTGGTGCTGGAGGAACTGCCGCGCACCGCGGCCGGGAAAATCGACGAACACGCCCTGCCCGCCCCTTCCGCTCCGACAGGTTCCGGGAGCGACGGTGACGGACCGGCGGACGACGTGGAGCGCGTGCTGACCTCAGCTGCGGCCAGCCTCCTCGGTGACGTGCCGGCGATGACCTGCGACCTGCGCCGGCTGGGGGCCAGCTCCCTGGCCCTGATCCGTCTCGCCGCCCTCATCACCGCCGAGTTCGGCGTCGACGTCCCCGTCAGCACGCTGTTTGCCCAGCCCACGATCCGGCAGATCGCCGACCAGGTGCGAAGCGCACGGCCCACCGACCGGCCCCCGCTCGTTCCCGCCCCCCACGACCCCGATGGCACCCCGCTGAGCGCCCAGCAGCGGCAGATCTGGTTCCTGGGCCAGCTCGCCCCCACCTCCCTGGCCTACAACACCCAGTGCTCCCTGCACCTTCACGGCCCGCTCGACGCTGCGGCGCTCGAGGCGGCGCTGTCGCTGATCGTGGCCCGGCACGAGATCCTGCGCACCACGTTCCACGACCGCCCGGCGGGCCCCGCGCAGACCGTCCACGAGCCCTGGCAGGTGCCCCTGGAGACAGTCGACTTCACAGGCCTTCCCGAGGAGGACCGCGAAGGGGCCCTCGCGCGGCACGTCACGGACAACAGCCAGCAGATCTTCGACGTCGGCCGACTGCCGCTGGTGCGCTGGACGTTGTACCGCCTCGGCCCCGAGCGGTGGACGCTGTTCCAGGCCGAGCACCACTTCGTGCACGACGGCTGGTCGGCGGTGCGGCTGCTGGGCGAAATCCGTGACGCCTACGCCGCCTACGCCACGGGCCGGCCACCCCAACTGCCCGCTCTGCCGGTGCAGTACCGCGACTTCGCCGCCTGGCAGCACGCCTGGACACAGACGGCGGACTACACGCGCCAGCGCTCCTACTGGCGGCGCATGCTCCAGGGCGCCCCGGAACAGGGGGTGACGTTCGCGGAGGACTTCCCGCGTCCTGCCCGGCAGACCTTCAACGGCGCCTGCCTGCGCGCCGACGCCCCGGCCGCGACGGTCGACGCCGTCGACGCGCTCGCCGCCCAGCACGGCGTGACCCGGTTCGCGGCGTTCCTGACCGCGTTCACGCTGCTGGTGCGCTCCCACACCGGTGCGAGCGACCTGGTGATCGGCTCGGCGCTGGCCAACCGGCGCGAGAAGCACACCGAACATCTCCTGGGCATGTTCGTCAACGCCCTGCCGCTGCGGCTGCAGATCCGGGAGGGCGACACCGTCGCGGTGGCGGCCACGCACGCGATGGACGTCCTGCTCGGCGCGCAGGACCACCAGGAGTTCCCGCTTCCCGAGATCATCAAGGACCTCGGTATCCGCCGGGATCCGGCACACAACCCGCTGTTCCAGGTCATGTTCGCCTTCCACGACAGCCCCCGCCCCGCCTTCGACGCGGCCGGGGTGCGCGGGAGACTGCACATCGACCACAACGGGTCGGCGAAGAACGACATCAACGTCGTCTGCGTCCCCCGCCCTCCCGCCCCCGGCTCGGCAGCCGGGCATGACGGGGTGGAGGTGCTGTGGGAGTACAACCGGGACCTGTTCGACCCACAGACCGCCCAGCACCTGCTGGACTCCTTCGTCCGCATCGTGCACACCCTCACCGACCCGCAGGCGTGGCAGCAGCCGGCCACCACGCTGGAGGCGCTCGATCCCATACAGACGGCCCGCATCCTCGACCTGGCTGCCGGGCCCGCCACCGCCTCGGCCCCGGCGACGCTGCACGAAGGGGTCGGCGCGCGCATCAAGCAGTGTCCGCAGGCGGTGGCCGTGGTCCAGTCCGGCCGCACGCTCACCTACGCCGACCTCGACCACGCCGCGACCACGATCGAAGCCCAGCTTGACGCCCTGGGAGTGGGCCCCGGCGGCCGCGTCGCGGTGGCCTGCGGGCCCGGCCCGGAGCACGTCACAGCCCTCCTGGCCATCCTGCGGCGCGGCGCCGCCTACGTCTGCCTCGATCCGCACGAGCCGGCGGAGCGGGCCGCCGCGATCCTCGCCGACGCCCAGCCGACGGCCGTCATCTGCACGCCCCGCACCGCCCCCCGCGTCCGCGAACTCGCCCCCGGGAGCCCCCTGGTGGTGGCCGGACAGGATCCCGGCACGCCCGCGCACGTAGGACTGCGCCGCCCCGCAGTGCAGGCCAGCGACACGGCCTACCTGGTGTACACCTCCGGCTCGACCGGCCGCCCGAAGGCCGTCGTCGCCACACACGCGGGCGCCGTCACCGCGCTCACCGCGCGCACCGCCTTCACCGGCGCCGAAGCGGCGCGCACGCTGGTGACGCTGCCGCTGCAGTTCGACGTCGCCGCCTCGATGATCTTCTGGACCCTGTGGATGGGCGGCACCCTGGTCTTCCCCGACGCGCAGGACGATGTCCGGGATCCCGCCGTCGTACGCCGCCTGATCGACACGCACGGCGTCACCCGCGTCAACTTCGTGGCCTCCTTCTACCGGCACTTCCTGGCCGCCCTGCCCGACGGCTGGACCCCAGAGCTCGCCACCGTCGCGATCGGCGGGGAGCGCTGCACCCGCGAACTCGTCAAGGCCCACGCCACCAGCCTGCCGGGCGTGGTCCTGGACAACGAGTACGGGCCCACCGAGGCAACCGTGTGGTGCGCGGCCGCACGCCTTCACACCCCCCAACAGCTCGCGGAGGGCGGTCGGGTGACGATCGGCCGGCCGCTGGCGGGCTACCAGCTGTACGTCCTCGACCCAGACCTTCGGCTGGTACCGGTCGGCGCGCGCGGGGAGCTGTGCGTGGGCGGGCTCGGAGTGGCGGCCGGATACCTGGACCGGCCGGAGCTGACCGTACGGCAGTTCGTCATCCCGCACGCCGGGCCGCTGGCCGGGGTGCGGCTGTACCGGACGGGCGATGTCGGACGCCTGCTGCCCGGCGGGCAGTTCGACCTCGTGGGCCGCGTGGACGACCAGGTGAAGATCCGCGGGTTCCGGATCGAGCTCGGCGAGGTCCAGCGCTGCCTGGCCGCGCATCCGGCCGTCACCGATGCCTGTGTGATCGCCGACCACACGGCGAATCCGGCAGGCCGACTGATCGCCTATCTCGCCGCACCGGCGGCCACGCCCGGATTCGCAGCCGAGGTTCGGGCCTGGGTGGCCGAGCGGCTGCCCGCGGCCATGGTGCCGGCCGACATCGTGGCCCTGGAGGCGCTGCCGCTGACGGCGGCAGGCAAGGTCGACCGCACCGCCCTTCCCGCCCCCCAACCTCCAGACCAGGAAGGCAGCAGGGAGGCGGATGGCGCGGAGGGTGAAGGGCTCAGCGGCATACAGCGCACGGTGCTCGCGGTGTGGAGCCGGATCCTCGGCCGCGAGACCCTCGGGCTGAATGAGGACTGGTTCGCGCTCGGCGGGGACTCGCTCATGGCCATCCGGGCCATCGCCGCCCTGCGAGAGCATGGCCTGCCAGTGTCGGTCGCCGATCTTCTGCAGTCCGCCACACCCCGAGCGCTGGCCGGCCGACTCCAGGCCGCCCCCGCCCACGGTCGGGAAGTGGAGCGCCGCCCGGGCGGGACGGTCCTGCCGCTGACCGGGGCACAGGCCTGGTTCTTCGCACAGTCCTTCGCCGAACCGACCCACTTCAACCAAGCCCGCCTCTTCCCCCTCCCCGACGACGCGCCGAAACGGCCGGAAGACCTGCAGATCGTGCTGGACGCGGTGACAGCCCGCCACGACGCCTTCCGGACCCGGTTCGCCCGCCGCCCCGATGGCACGTGGAGCGCCGTCCTGCAGGAGTCGACGGCCCCGGTCGAACTGGAGGAACACCTCGTGCAACCGGGCGCCCCCAGCCCCGACGCGGAGATACTCAACCGCTCCCACCATGGCTTCGACCTCGTTCACGGGCCGCTGTGGCGGGCCGTGCTGTTCACCGACCCCGCGCACGGGCGCCGCAGGCTGCACCTGGTCGCCCACCACCTGATCGCGGACGCGGTCTCCTGGGAGGTCCTAGCCCGCGACCTCAGCACCGCCTACAGCCGCGGCCCCGGAGCTCTGCCCGTCGCGCCGGGCATCACCGACGACCTCGTCGCCCGCCCGCCCCAGACGGACGAGGCCGCCTACTGGGAGGAACTGGCGGGCGCCCCCACGCCGCGCCTGTGTGACGGCGGGGGCGAGCGGGCCCCGTACGGCAAGCTCGACCACCACACCGGCCACCTGTCCGGCCACGCCACCGCCTACCTCCTCGACGCCGCCCAGCGTGACGGCGCCTCCGTACCGGGGCTGCTGCTGGCCGCCCTGCATCAGGCCCTGGCCCCGCTGTTAGGCGGGGACGGCCTGTACGTGTTCGTTGAAGGCCACGGCCGTCACGATCTCGCGGCCGGGGATCAGATCGTGGGCTGGCTGACCAGCCTCTACCCCGTGCACCTGGTCCCTGGTCGCCTGGAGCGGGGGCTGGTGGACACCGCACTGGCGTTCACCCGGCAGCTGGAGAGGGTGCCCCGCCAGGGCGCCGGATTTGCCGCTGCCCGCTTCCTCGCGCCCGCCTCACCGCTCGGGACGCTGCTGGCCGAGACCGTCATGCCGGAGGTCACCTTCAACTACCTCGGCCACACCGAAACCGGCGGTCTCACCGGCGGAGCGCCCCTGCCAGCGGGCGAGGGGATCGGCGCGGGCAACGTCTTGCCCACCGCTGTGCACGTCACCGCCCGCATCACCGACGGCGTCCTGAGCGTGCGCTTCTCCGTTGACCCGCATCTCCTTCCGTCCGGCACGGCCGAGCAGGCCGCCGCCAGGATGCTGGGCGCCGTAGAGGACGCCGCCCGAGTGGTACCGCTCGCCCCCGCACCGGCCCGCCCTGGGGCTCGCCCGCACTTCCTGGTGCACCCCGTCGACGGCCGGGTGGACTGCTACCGGCCGCTCGCTGCGGTCCTCAACACGGCCGGGTGGGACTGCTACGGCCTGCCCGCGGACACCCGCCCCGACGCGGCCACCACCATCGACGCCCTGGCTGCCCAGTACTTGGAGCGCCTGGGGCGCGTGCAGCCGACCGGACCGTACACGCTCACCGGCTACTCCTTCGGCGCCACGGTTGCCTTCGCCATGGCCCGCGCTCTGGAGGACGCAGGCGAGCGGGTCGACAAGCTCGTGCTGCTCGACCCGCCCCCGCCCCGTCCCGGCTCCAACGGAAGGACGGGGGCGGGGGTGCTGGTTGGGCACGTGGCCGCGCTGCTGCCCGACCGCGACATCGAGCAGATCCGGGCAGCCATCGCCGGTACCACCGACGCCGGCCCTCAGACGCAGTACGCCATCCTCACCGACCGTCTCGCCCTGGCCGAGCCCGCCGACACCTTCGCGATGCAGCGCCTCCCCGTCCTGCTGCGCCACCACCACGCCCTCACCACCTGGACGCCGCACGGCGCCGTGGCGAGCCTGCACCTGGTCCAGCCCAACGCGACCGCCGGGCACCACCTCGACGGATGGATGGATCACGGCCGCACCGTCGCGCGCACGGTCGTGCCCGGCGACCACCACACCATGCTCCGCGACAACGCCCTGGCCCACCTGGCCGCCGTGTACCGCGACAGCGTTCGCAGGCCGTCATGAGCAGGCCACTGAGGTTTTCCGGCTGCGGCATCGCCGGCGTCTTTCACCTCACCGCGCCCCCACCGGCCGGGGCCCGCCCCGGGGCGGTGGCGGTGCAGCGGATGACCCAGGCCCTCGCGCACCGCGGCCCGCACGGAGAGGGACTATGGGAAGGCGACGGCGTGATCCTCGGTCACCGCCGGCTGGCCGTCACCGGCCTCGGCGAGTCCGGCGCGCAGCCGATGACCCGCGACCACCTGACCATCGTCTACAACGGCGAGGTCTACAACGCCCCCGCACTGCGCGCCGAACTCGCCGCCCACTACCGCTTCACCTCCCACACCGACACCGAGGTGGTATTGCGGGCCTGGCAACACTGGGGTGACGGCGCCCTCGACAAGCTCCGCGGCATGTACGCCTTCGCCGCCTTCGACGCCCGCACCCGCCAGTTGACCCTGGTGCGCGACCGCATCGGCATCAAGCCGCTGTACTACCACCACGGTCACGGATTCGTGATCTTCGCCTCCGAGATCGAAGCCCTCCTGGCCAGCGGACACGTTCCACGCCGCCCGGACCTGGACACCCTCACCCGGCAGCTGCTGTGTTCCACCACCCTGCCCGCCGACCCCACCCGTACGCCCGTCGACCAGGTCCTGGCACTGCCACCCGCCACCGTGATGACCCTGCGACCAGGGGCGCGGCCGCACACCCGCACCTACTGGACCCTCCCCCACCCAAACCACCCCCCCGCAGCCGGGCGGCCCAGCGCCAACCGAGCTATCCGAGCAGGGGAGTTCAGCCGGCTCCTGGAGGAGAGCGTGAGCGGGATGCTGATGGGCGACGTGACGGTGGCCGCGTTCCTCAGCGGCGGCCTGGACTCCTCCGCCATCACCGCCCTGGCGGCCCAGCACGCCCCTCTGCCCTGCATCACCACCACCTACACCACACCCCCCTCACCGGAAGCCGACGACGACCTGCGTCACAGCCGTCTGCTCGCCGACCATTTCAACGGCCGGATCCTCCACCATGTCGTCGCCCAGCCGATCACGCCCACCCTGGAGGACCTGGACGCGATCTGCGACCTGGCCGCCGTCGGCGACGACCCCCGGCACCTGGCGATCTGGCGCAACTACCGCGCCGTCCACGACCTCGGACTGCGCGTCGTCCTCAACGGCCAGGGCGCCGACGAGATCATGGGCGGCTACGTCGGCCGCCCCGCAACGATCCGTCACCTCGTCGACGTCCAGCACCCCGCGTACGACACCGCACGCACGCTGGCTGCCTCCCGCCAGATCCCCGGACTGTCCCGCGACGCACTCGCGCTTCGTGACCATGCCCACCAGGAGGTCCTCGACCTTCACGCCTCGCTGCCCGGCGATCCCGTCGAACGCGCCCACCGCCTGCTGTTCACCACCCAGCTCACCCGCGTCGTGCAGTTCGAGGACTTCCTCGGCATGCGCGCCAGCGTCGAAGCACGCTTCCCGTTCCTGGACCACCCGCTCGTCGAATGGGCCTTCACCCAGCCGTTCGCCACCCACATTGACGCGCCCGCACGCCGTGGCAAGCTGCACCTCGCCGCAGCCATGCGCCGCCACCTTCCCCCCGCGCTTCTGCGCCGGCCGAAGGCCGTCTTCCCCTTTCCGAATATGCGCACCGTCCAGGCGGCACTGGCCGCGCTGGTCACCGAACATCACGCCGAACTCCGCAACGACCCGCTGGTCAGCAGCCTGTTCGCCATCCCCGCCGACCCGGCGTCCGTCGGCCCGGAAACGTTGTGGCCGCTGCTCACGCTCTGGCGCTGGCATCACAAGCTCCGCGCCACCGCCCGCACCCCGGCGCCCGCCTGACAGCACCCAACCGAGTCCGCCGAGGAGAATCACGTCCGATCCGTTTGCCCGGCCCTCATGCGGATCGTCGCCCCGGCCCGGCAGTCGAGCACTTCCGCCGTGACCGGCAAGGGGGCCATCTGCGAAACGGCGCCCCGGCGCACTACCCGCTACCGGCTGGGCACCGCGGCACACGCAGGGCGGATCTCGACACCATCCGTCTGCACCACGCCAGCGCCCATCATCAGACCTCACCACAGATCCCCGTACAGCGGATCTGAATGCCTACAGAGAGCGCCATGTCTGAACTGGTAAGTACCGTCAACCTTGTGTACCGGCCTGACGACTTCCTCCCCGGCCTCGCGGACAAGATCCTCACGAGGAAGAAGCCGACCCTCGCCGGGGCCGCCGAGCGTGCCGGCTTCACCATGCGGCTCATCCCCGTCCATGAGCTGGTACCGGCATCGGCCGGCCGCCCCACACTCTGGTACCAAGGCGAAGACCTGCTGCGTACAAGACAGTGCTTCCAAGTAGACGATTTCAGCTGGGATCCCCAGGCATCGCATTTCCTCAAGGCGATATCCCGAACCGTTCAGGAGAGCGACTCTCTCCTCTTGAACCGCTCCATGGACGGGCCCGACTACCTGGCGACGGACAAGCTCGCCATCGCCCAGCGTGCCGCCATACTCGGAGTTCCCACCCCTGAGAGCATCGCCGTTCCGTACGGCCGCCACGCCCGGTCCGTGCTGCCTCTCGTCGAAGACCTCCTGGGGCAGGGTCCCTACATCCTCAAGCCACGTGAAATGGGCATGGGGTTCGCGGTGCAGAAGATCGACACCTTCCCGCAGCTCTCCTCCGCCGTCGACATGGTCGCCCAGGCTGGTACCGGATACCTCGTGCAGCCCTACCTCCCTCACACGGCCGATATCCGCGTCTACCTGCTGGAGGGGGAAATCATCGCCGCACTGCACCGGGCCACCGGAGCTGGCGCTTACATGACGAACGTCAGCCAGGGAGGGGTCGGCAATGTTCTGCGCGGCTGGCAGGACGTAGAAGAGCAGTGCCTCAGAATCGCGACGAGCCTTCGGGCGTCGTTCCTATCGGTGGACTGGCTGCTGACCGATTCAGGGCCCGTCCTTGACGAATGGAGTACCGGATTCGGCAGCTTCCCCGACCAAGAGCCCAAAGTCGGGGACGCCTTCTTCTCCTGGGTGCGCAGCAAACTGGACTGACCCCGGCCCCATCGGCAGGGGGAAATCACCCGCCCGAGCCTGGACCCGCCGCCCGCGTCGCCACCCAAGCGGTCCTGCACGCGGTCCCGTCACACCACACGGCCCCGAGCGCGTCGACGGTCATCCAGTCGACCGCACGGGGCCGCGGAGTCCAGGCAACTGCCTGGACGGTCAGTCACTCTGCGGCATCGATGGCGGGGCGGCGTACCTGGATCTCCGCACCGGTCTGCTTGAACGACTCCGCAGATACGGGAACCAGCACCGCATCCCGGTGGAAGTCCCGCAGGTTCGTCGACCCGCAGCTGATCATCGTGGAGGTCAGCTTCGCCCGGGTCCGCTCCACGTTGTCGTACAGGCTGCCAGCGTAGGGAACGTAGCCGTCGACGCCCTCCTCGAAGACCATCTGACCGCCCTGGCCGTAACGGGCCGCGTTCTGCGCCCGCCTCGAACCCTCACCCCAGTACTCCTTGTACCACTGGCCGTTGATCTGCAGTTTCCGCGACGGGCTCTCGTCGAGCCGGGCAAAATACCGGCCGAGCATGATGAAGTCCGCCCCCATCGCAAGGGCCATCGCCATGTGGGAGTCGCTGAGCAGACCGCCGTCGCAGCACAGCGGCACGTACTCCCCGGTCCGCTCGGCGTAGTCGTCGCGCGCCTCCACCACGTCGAGCAGCGCAGAAGCCTGGCCGCGGCCGATGCCCTTCTGCTCCCGCGTGGTGCAGATCGCGCCGCCGCCGATCCCCACCTTCACAAACGCCGCACCGGCATCGGCCAGGTACCGGAAGGCCCTCCCGTCGACCACATTTCCGGCGCCGACGAAAACGTCGTCCCCGTACGTCTCCCGGGCGAACTCGAGGGTCTTCGCCTGGTATTCGGAATAGCCGTCGGAGGAGTCCAGACACAGCGCATCCGCGCCGGCCTCCACCAGAGCGGGAATGCGGTCCTTGAAGTCGCGGGAATTGATGCCGGCGCCCACACGCAGCCGCTTTTCGCTGTCCACGCTCGCACGGTGATACGTCTTGTGGGCCTGATAGTCCCTCTTGAGGACCAAGGAGACGACCCGGCCATCCTCGATCACCGGCAGGACATCCAGGTGGTGCTGCCAGATCAGTTCGTTCGCATCCGAGAGCGAGACCGAGGCCAGCGCGGTGACCAGGTTGTCACGGCCCCGCATCCGGTTGCGGACGGTCTCAGAGGCTCCGTGGCGCTCCAGGTGGAAGTCGTCGAGGCTGATGATGCCCAGGAACTCGTCATCCGCTGTGCCGCTCTCCGTGACGACGGCCACGCCCTGCTCGGTCTCGGCCAGCCGCTGGGCGACCTCACCGAGAGGAGTCTGCGGTGCGACGGTGACGTCGCTGGTCCGGAAACCGGCCTTGTGCCGCTTCACCGCCAGTACGTCCGCCGCCTGGTCCTCGATCTGCTGGTTCTGGTGAACGAACGACAGCCCGCCGACCTGCGCCAAGGCCACTGCCAGCGCCGGTGACGACACCGCCTGCATGATGGCGCTCACCATGGGGGTGGCGACCCGGATGGCCGACTCCTCGCCGACCCGGTGACGCACCAAGGGCGCCCCGAGATCCACATTGTCCGGCGTGCAGTCTTCGGTGGTCAGGCCCGGGATGAGGAGGTACTCACTCAGCGTACGAGAGATCTCGGGGAGGATTTTCACGTCGTCTCCAGAAAGGAGCCTGCAAACCGATGGCGGTTAATCGGCGAGGCTCGCGCGGGCAGTGCAGATCGACGCCTGCCGGTAGCGCACTATTGGAAGAATTCACTCTGGAGTTCCTGAGAGCGGGCACACCCGGCGGGGCAGTGCTCGCACGCGCGGCCGAATCGACAGCGAAAGCACTGCAGACCCGAATTCGCACGATGCTGCACAGGCGCTGACTTCCATTACGCCATACGGGATCGTACCGCACTCGACGTGTTCATCCGGTCACCCTTACGAACAAGCCACCACGCTTCAGCCAAGATCCCGACAGAGGATAGGAAGGAACATCACCACAGGTGGAGAGGCGATATGGCGCGCGTCGTTGTCATCGGGGGAAGTATCAGCGGGCTCGCCTCCGCTCTGTTCCTGTGCCGACGGGGACATCACGTCACGGTCCTCGAACAGGACAGTCACTGCCTCAGCGTGAACTTTGAGGAGGACTTCCTCGCATGGCGTCGCCCGCGGGTCCCTCACGCGGTGCAGCCTCACGGCCTCCTGGGACCCGTCCGCGATGTCCTGCTGCAGGAGGCCCCCGACGTATACAGCGCCATGCTCGCCCTGGGAGCCCGTGAGCGCCACGCCTTCGACTGCCTCACCCAGCCCCCTGCGTACCGCCCGGGAGATGAGCGCCTGATCACCATCGAGGCGAGGCGGCTGGTACTTGAGATCGCCCTGCGACGCGCGTTGCTCAACGAACGCACGGCCGTGTTCCTGATCGGCCACCCGGCCACCGGAATCGAAGCCGTCCCGTTCCGCAACGTTCCGCACGTCACTGGCGTTCGTTCGCCACAGGGCCGCCATCCAGCAGATCTTGTCCTGGACTGCGCCGGCCAACGTTCCCCCGTGCCGCGCTGGCTGACCAACGCCGGCTGCCGGCCGCCCCTGCTCGAGAGCAGCCCAACGGGCATCGCCTACTACTGCCGCTGGTACCGATCGGCTCACGGAGCGCCGCGGCCTGCACGCGGCGTGAGCACCGGATCGGCCTCCCCCTTTGCCACCGGCGGCGTCTTTCCTTCCGACAACGAGGTCTTCGCCCTCTCCTTCATTCTGTCCACCGCGGACCCGACCAGAAGCGCCCTCCGCGATCCGGCCACCTTTGAGGCGGCGGCCCGCACGTTTCCGGCGATGAACGCCTGGCTCGCCAACCGGCCCCTCCCCCTCTCCCCCGTCCTCGCCATGGGCGGGCTGCACAACACGTGGACACCGCTGGCCGACGGATCGGGCCCGGTGGTCACAGGCATCGTCCGTATCGGTGACACGCTCGTCCACACCAACCCGACCCTGGGCCAAGGCACTGCCCTGGCACTGCGCACAGCACAGTGGGTGGCCGAGCACGCCGCCGATGAAGAGGGTCCGTACGACTTCTCCAGCCGTTATCACCACTGGGCACTGCAGGAGCTTCGGCCCTGGTACGAAACACAGATTTCAACGGACCGCGCCACCGAAACACGTCTTCTGAGAGGCATCGAAGGCACGGATCCGGGATCCGACCAGCGAGCCGCCATCGATGCCTGCGCACGCGAGGACAGCGACATCATGCGAGCCCGAGCGCGCGTTCGACACCTCATGGAGCACGCCCACGAAGCCTACGCGGAACCCGCCATTCGCGCGCGGCTCACACGCTGGCGCAGCTCCCATCCGCGAGCGGCAGACATCTTTGACGGCCCGGCACGGAACACCTGGCAGTCGATCCTGTCTGCCAAGTAGCGCACATCCGGATCGCGGTCCCAGGTGCCAGCGCCACCGCTGCCGGACGGATGGCGGCTGCCGTTCGCAGCGTGGGCTCAGCCCGGCGGGGCCCAGCTACGGAGGGAGACCTACATCCGTCTCCTTGCCCCTGAACAGCCTGCCGAACTCATTCACTTGGGGTCCCCCTGCCGCCGAATAGCTGGCGGCTGTCCACGCCCGCTCAGACGACTTTCACTGAAGTGCCTCACGAGGGCGGGAAGGCCTTGGACGCTGCGGCATCCACCGCGGCCTGCCCGCTGCCAGGCACGACCGGAACCGGGAGCCACTCAGCGCAGCACCGTGTCGAACACCTCGCGGTGGAGGAGGGTGAAGGCGTGCTCTCGGTGGCTCCAGGCGATCCGATCGTTCAGTACCTGCGGTGCGGCCGGCGCGGTCGCCGGGTGAGCCAGGAACCGGGCCCAGAAGCGCACATTGCGCAGTTGGCGATCCATCACGCTGTCGATCAGGGCAAGACGCTCAGCCTCCTGAAGGCTGTAGGCATCGGCGATGAGCCGAACCTGCTGGGCCTGCCGTTCGAGCGGGAGGCGCAGCGCCGACGAGATGCTCCAGGTCCAGGCCAGGTACGCGACATCCTCGAGCCGACTGCCGGGCGCGGCTTCAGCGAAGTCGATGAGCGCAATGGGCACCTTGCACTGGAAAACGTAGTTGTTCGGGCCCGGATCGTGGTGGCAGACGACCTCGGAGTGGCCGGCGAGTGTGCTCCCGCTGGTGGCGTCATGCATCTGGCGGAGCAGTCGCGCAGCGGCCTGCACCTGGCTGTCCGACCAGGCCTGGAAACGGGCTGGTACACGCCCGTCGATAAAGGTGAAGATGTCGGATCCCTCGGCCTGGCCCACATACCTCGGTGCACCCTGGAAGCCCTTCGTCTCCAGCAGGTTCAGGAGCTCGGCCACGAAGGGCGATGTATCGGTCGACGGTTTGCGCACGGTGTCGCCCGTCCAGACCACTCTGGTGGCCATGCGGCCTCCCGTCAGGACGATCTCAGTCGGCTGCTCGTCGCTCAAGTCGCCTGTCACCGCTTTCCGCCCCACTGCTGGCCTGTACCTCACTACAACCGAAGCCCCCGATTATCGGCCCCGCCCGGCGCCTCGGGCGGGCGTTCCGTTCTTTTGGCGGCGGCTTGTTGGAGCCGTCGCTCGCGACTGCACACCTGGTGTCGCGTGTCCTGCGAGGGAGCGCCGGCTGGGCCGGACAGGACGCAGGACACAAAGAGTTCAGGTGGGTCCTGACCGAACCGGCACACCGTTCGTTTTGCCTGCCGAGCGGGACGCCGCCGAGGAGACGATCCAGAAGCTCTTTGGGGTAGGCCCCGACTAGGCCTGAGCACACGTCTCCTCCGGGGCCGGTCTGCCGGGACGCGATGACAAGCTCAGGGAAGGTATGTCTGCTGCCACTCGATCGAGGTCATGCAGAGCGCGGCCTCGGCGAGGCTCTGGGCAGAGGGCGTCTTGAGCTTTTCGAGGCTGCTGTCGATCCAGGGCTGCACGTTCGAGCAGCCCTGTTCGCGGTACTCAACGGCTTGGAGGAGACATTCGAGCTTGTCCGCGTCGTGGGCGCAGATCACTTCGAGAGAATCGCCGTTCTCGTATTCCTCCACGATCCGCTGGGCTCCAGCCTTCACGGCCGGGTGTGCGGCCGACACCTGGTCTGCGGTGACCTTCTCGTTACTGGCGGCTTCGAGGTAGCGCTGGCCGATGTGCGGAATGTCGCTGACGCGAGTCTCCTGCGTGTCGTGCCAGAGCCCGAGGAGAGCCGTTCTCGCCGGGTCGGCACCTTCCATCATGGCGAGTACGGAGCCGATGAGCGCGACTCGGAAGCTGTGCTCCGCGATGGTCTCGGGGTCCTTCACCCCGGCAATCCACCACCCGGACCTCTTGGCGCGCTTCAGCATCCCCATCTCCAACAGGAAGCCTGCCGTGCCCTTCGCCTGCTCCTGCCCTGCGTCCGCCATGGAATGCGTCCTCCGGTGAGTCATGCGCGATTCTCGCGTAGAACGTAGTGCACTGAGCCGAGTTCCCGCCTTGAGCGCGGGGAGATTGCGGTGCGGTCGAGCAGTCCACTGGTGTGCGCGTCCAGCGTGTCCGTCAGTCCGGGATCCGCCAGGGGCAGCCAGCGGTGGGTGGTCAGCAGGGCCCAGAGCGAGTGGATGTACAGGTCCTGGTAGGCCGGCGCCTGTTGCAGACCGACGGTGAGTGCTCTCAGGAGGCGTACGGGTTCCCAGTTGCTTTGCCTCTGCCGCATGAATCCGTCGTTCCGCTGAGGCTCTTGGATCGATCCGAACCAGTAGGCCCAGTAGTTGAGGTTGGCTGTCTCCGCGGCGTCTTCGTCCGCCAGGGATCTGTCGATGAAGTCCAAAAGGGGCTGGGGGTCGCCAAGTCGTGCGAGTGCCACGGCAGTTGAGCGCGCTGTGGCCCAGTGGGGTGTCCAGCCACGGACGGTGATGAGGTCGCGGCGGGTGTGCAGGGCGTGGGCCATCCACGATGTCGCTTCCGGCGTCCGGTCGTACGAGCACAGGTAGAGCGCCTGCCGGTGAAGGAGTAACCCGGCTTCGCCCGCGCGTACCGCCGACTCCGCTGTCTGGCGGAGTTGCGTGAAGAACAGTCTGCGGTCGGGCGCGGGCAGTAACGGGGCTTTGGCGACGGGCCCACGGCGTCCCGGCGTTGAGTGGCGGGCAAGGACGGGTGGAACGGTTCCGTTCAGCGCCCATACGATCATGTCGGCGGTTTCGCGCGTGTGCACCCAGTCGGCGAGAGGGTGCGGTGCGGTGTTCTCCGGGTAGACCGTCGCGGAGATGACGAGGTCCGCGTCCATGGCCGGATCGAGGAGGCGGAGTACGTGAGGGTCTGCCCCCATCGCCAGCAGACGGCGCCTCATGTGCAGGAGTGCGCTGGCCTTCACGTTGGCGAGCGGCCTTCGCCCGGTCTCCCAGCCCTGCCAGGTGGCGAGGTCGACCTCGACGGCTTCGGCCATCCCGGCCTGTGTGCTGCGCGCGCTCTCCCGGGCGATACGGAGGACGAAGCCGGCGATCGTGCCCGTCGCCGCACGCCTTCGTACCGCTCCTTTCCCGGCCATACCGCCCCCTGCGCCCTCGGTCCTCGAAACCCGTACTCACGGTCAGTCCCACGCCATCCGCAGTGAACGTAGCTTCTGGATCGCAACAGCCACCGTCAACAAGGAGGCAGGCACGATGTGTACCGCAGTCACGACCGCCGCACGTCCTTGGGGGGCTGGTCGACTTGCCCCGTACCCGACTGTCACCTACCGCCCCCACGCATCGGTCACACTCGATGCTGACACCCAGCTCGGTGTCTACCTGGACCACGCCGGCCAGGTGATCGACATGGGCAAGCACGGGACCAGCAAGGGCACCGAGACGAAGACGACCACGAACTCGGACTCCGAACCCGACGAGGGACACGACCAGGACTCAGAGCAGGACTGACCAGTGACTGACGAAAAGCCGGTGCTCGTGGCCACCGAGGCGGACGATCTCACCGCTGACATGGTCATCGCCGAGCTGAACCGTCGAAGCGTGCCGGTGGCCAGGTTCAACCCCGCTGATATCGGGGCGGACCTGACGGTTTCCGCGCGGTTCGGTACCTGTTCGGCCCCTGTTGCCGGGCAGATCCGTACGCCTTCGCGGGCTGTCGACCTGGCCACGGTACGGTCGGTGTACTGGCGCCGCCCGGTGTGGCCCGTCTTCGACCACCTAGGCGTCGACGACGCGCGGTTCGCGACAGCGCAGGTCCGCTACGGACTCGGGGGCATCCTCTACGCCTTCGACGGGCCACTGTGGGTGAACCATCCCCTGCGCAACACCGCCGCCGACTACAAGCCCGCCCAGCTCGCCGTTGCCCAGCGTCTTGGGCTCGCCGTTCCGGCGACGCTGGTGACGAACGACCCGGATGAGGCACGGCAGTTCGTCGCCGGCCACGATCAGGTGATTTTCAAGACGCTCCGCTGGACGCGCTACCAGCGTGACGGCGTTCCCGTGACCGGGTGGGCCGACCCGGTCACGGCAGCCGAGATCGACGAGAGCGTGCGCGTGGTGCCTCACCTGTTCCAGGCGGTTGTGGACAAGGTGGCTGATATCCGTGTGCTGGTGGTCGGCCAACAGGTGTTCGCCGTCCGGATCGAGTCCGGGATGCTGGACTGGCGCCGGGACTACTCGGCCTTGTCCTACAGCGTGGTGGACCTGCCCGGCCCGACGGAGAAGGCGCTCCTGGCCTACCTGGACCATTTCGGGCTGGTCTCGGGGAGCTTCGATCTCGCCGTGGACAGGACCGGCGGCCTCTGGTGGCTGGAGCTGAATCCGAACGGGCAGTGGGGGTGGCTGCAGGAGGCCACCGGTCTTGCGATGTCCGCCGCCTTCGCTGAACTGCTGACGCAAGGAGTTGCCCCATGACCGACACCGCCCCACAGCGACGTGCGCTCGCCGGCCGCCTGACCGAGGCCGGCGTCCTCGTCAGCCCCCAGTGGCGGGAAGCGGTGGAGGCCGTACCCCGGGAGCTGTTCCTGAACCCGGGCGTGTTCCTGCCCGCCGAGGGCGGCCGGTGGCGCCCGGTCACGGCCGTCGGATGCGACCCAGACGAGTGGGCGCAGATCGCCTACCGCGACGCTTCCTTGACCACCCAGCTCGATGGGCATCTCACCGCCGATCAGATCAGCGACCCCGTAGCGGGCTCCCCGACCTCGTCGTCCACCACTCCGGTCACCGTCTTGGACATGATCGAGAAGCTGGAGGTGGAAGACGGGCATCAGGTACTGGAGATCGGTACGGGAACCGGCTACTCCTCCGCACTCATGTGCCACCGACTCGGCGAAGACAACGTGACCACGGTCGAGGTGGACCCCGCGGTCGCGGCCCGCGCGGATGCCGCGCTGGAGACGGCCGGATACTCGACCTGGACCGTCACCGGAGACGGGCTCCTCGGTCACCCCCGCCGCGCACCGTACGACCGCGTCATCGCCACGTGCGCGGTGCGCCGCATCCCCTACACCTGGATCCGCCAGACCAAGCCGGGCGGCATCGTCCTCGCCACGGTCGGCGGATCCTGGCACTACGGCACCGGACTCGCCAAGGTCACCGTCGCCGAAGACGGCACCGCCGAGGGCTCGATCATCGGCCGCTCCTCATTCATGCAGGCCCGCTCCCAGGCGGAGGTGCCGATCACCGGCGACCTGTCCGCGCGCACCGCCTACGCCGACAGCGAGCGGGAGACCAAGGTGCCCCCACTGCTGCTGGAGGAGTGGATGCCCGCCTTCCTCGCCCAGCTCGCCGCCCCCGGAGCGCGCTTCACCCGCGCCACCTCCCTGGAGGGGCAGCGGCTCCTGTACATCTTCGATCCGGACCGCGAGTCGTTCGCCTCGTTCACGGAGAACGGGCCGGCATGGACGGTGCGCCAGGGCGGCCCGCTGCCGCTGTGGGACACGATCGAGCAAGCCCTCACCGCATGGCAGGACGCCGGAAGCCCCGACATCACCACAGTACGGCTGCACGTCACCCAACAGAGCCACACCTACTGGGTCGACGGACACCCGGCGTTGCGCTGGCAGCATCACCTTCTCTGATTCGAGAGCGACGCATTCACACGCGCACTACGCTGCTCAGGCAGAAGTCTTCGGAGCACAGGGAAGCACGATGGACGACGAGCCGCTCGCGGACTGGGCTGAGCGCCGCGACGCGAAGATCGGACGACTCCGAGCGGTGCCGCTCGTATCGGGCGACGGCCCCAAGGGCTCACACCTCAACCGGGACGCGCCCCGCGCAATCCAACGGTGGAACGGGTACGCCTGGGAACCGCACGGCTTTGCAGCCAACCTCGCCGAGGCTCAACGCATCCTGCACCCGCAGGCCGAGGAACCGCCGACCGCGTCAGCGCCTCAGCGCCAGCCACTCAGAGCTGGCCCCGGCAGGCACCGAAAGCCCGACCCAGGTGAATGAACCGCCACGCACCGAGCGAGGCAACTGCCCCCTGAGCTGCGGTTTTGAGCCCACGCGTCCCTAGCGTATTCGCGCCAGGACGCCCCTGATCGGAATCTCAACCGCGCGCTGCGGGCGCTGCGACCCCTGCGGGTAGATATCACGATCGACCGGGTCCACCTCGTCAACCAGTACCAGCCCTCCGACCCGGGCTACTACACGTGGGACGTCGTCGATGAGGTCCCGCTCGGCTAGATGTCGCCTCCCCACCGTGCCGCATCCACCTCTGCTCTACCTGGCGCACGAACCGCTTCAGCATGAAGCGCACGACCACAGTCGTGGTCAAGGTGACGATCAGCATGGTCCCGGGGCGACTGCGATCACCGACGGGCAATCTGGTGTCCTGTGCCGGTGATTCCGGGCGGCGGGGGCTGCGTCCTCGGTACGGTGGCGCGGTGCGGATGGATCGTGAGTACATCGCGTGCAGGTTCGTTGTCGTGGGCCTGGAACTCGCGCGCCGGGCCGGTCAGTTCGACGTGAGCGGTGTCGCGGCGCTCGCCGTGCAGGGTGAGGACTGGGCGCCCCAGTGGCGTGTGCACGCTCGCGTGGGTTCTGCGCCACAACCACCGCCGGGGGTGGAAGCGGGAGCGGAACGCGCCTCCGTGGTGTGGGTGGAGTCGGCAGCGGACGCGCTCGCGGCCGTCGAGCGGAGGCTGACGTCTGATCCGCACGTGGTCGTGGCCCGTCTGGGCCAGGTCGAGGCGGGGATCTTCCGCGTTCACCGGGCGTCCTGTCCGCGGTTGGCGTCCCAGGTGATCTGGGATGCCCTGCGCCTCGCGCAGATGGCCTGTCCCTCGGTGGCCGAACCTTCGGACTCCGCGCTGGCGTCCGCGCTCGGTGTAGAGCTCCCGGATCGGCAGGCGCCGGTCACCCGGGCGGTCTGGGCCACTTCCGAGATCTGCCGTCGAGCCGTGGCGCAGGGTGTGGCTGCCGGGCGGTGGGCAACGTTGCGCCAGATTGAGGATCTTGTGGGCAAGCGGCCGCCGCCGGTCGAGGCCGAGTACCTGCCTACCGCTCCCGTGCAGGGGACCTTGTTCGACGGGCGGTGACCGGGTGCCGGGACGGCCTGCGGGCATCGGCGGTCGCTCGTCTTCAGCAGGGCGTGCGGAACGCTCTCCTTTGGCTGAATTCCCGTCATTCCCGGGCGGGTCTGGGGGCCGCGTCGATAGGGTCCCCGGGTGCTCTCAGGTACCAGCTCTGCACTCCTGTCCCAGCCGCGTTTCCGGTTGCTCGCGTCGGCTCGCTTCGTCTCGGTTCTCGGGTCCAGTTTCGGCCCGATCGCGCTGAGTTTCGGCGTCCTGGCGCTGCCCGGCGCCTCACCGGGAGACCTGTCGCTGGTCCTGGCCTGCCAGGCTCTGCCCCAGCTGGCGTTCGTTCTGTGGGGCGGTGTCCTCGGAGATCGCGTCCGCAGCCGTTTCCGCCTCGTCTGCGTGACCGAGACGGCGGCCGCCGCCATCTGGGCGGCCTTGGCTCTTCTGTTCGCGCAGGGCGGGCCGGTGGTGTGGATTGCGGTCCTTGCGGCGCTTGGCGGGGTGACTCGGGGCCTGTTCTCCCCGGCCCTTGAGGGCGTGGTCGTGGACGTGGTCCAGGACCAAAGCCAGCGCCAGCAGGCGAATGCGTTTCTGAAGGTGTCCATCAACACGGCCCGCCTGATGGGCATGATGCTCGCCGGCGTCGTGGTCAGCGTGGCCGGCCCGGCCATCGCCCTCGCACTGGACGCGGTCTCGTTCGCCGCCTGCGCCCTCCTGTTCGGTGTCCTGGGCCGGTCCACGCCCGACCGGCCGGTGCGCTACAAGACCTCGGCGGTGCACGATCTGCGCGAGGGCTGGCGCGAGTTCGTGCGCCACGAGTGGCTGTGGGTGACCACCAGCCAACTCACCATCGTGATCGCGGTGGTCAACTCGGTCGCAGGCTTGTTGGGGCCCATGCTCGCCAAGGCATACCTGGGCGGGGCGTGGGCGTGGTCGCTGGTCATGGTGGCTCAGATCGCGGGGCAGGTCGGCGGTGCGGGGTGGGCGGGGAAGCTGCGCCCGGCCCGCCCGATGCTGGTGGCGACGCTGTGCACGGCAGGCGCCGCTCTGCCGGCGTTCCTGCTGTCGCTTCACGCTCCGCTGCCGGTGGTGCTGGTGGGCGCGGCCGTGTACGGGGTGCTGTGGGACGTGACGATGGTGATGTGGCGGACCTGCCTGCAGCGTGAGGTCCCTGACGACGCGATCTCCCGCGTGTCCTCCATCGATCTGCTGGGCTGCCTGGCGGTGGCGCCGGTGGCGCTCGCCGCTGTGGGCCCGCTCGCGGCGGCGTTCGGCCCCGGCCGGGTGGCGTTCGCCAGTGCGCTGTTCGTGCTGGCGGCCGTGGGCTGCGCCCTGGCATCCCGGGACATCCGCACTCTCCCCGGCACTCCGCGCCCGCAGCAGGAGACGGCGCCGGTCACCGCGGGAGCCGCCTGATCACGGCGGCGCGCCACCCGTCGGCGTGCTGTCGGCCTGGGCGGTGAGGACGGCGAGGGTGTGACAGGGGCTCACCGGCAGGACGGAGTGGGCGAGCCAGCCGGGGGCGAGCGCGGTCAGTCCTGCCTGGGCCTTGAGGGTGACTGCCCTTCCCCAGGGGAGTCCGGGCACGCTGGCGGCGTCGCAGCCCGCGCGCGGGTCGTGCAGGCACAGGGCGCCGGACCGGTCGTGCGGTGGTTGGCCGTCGACGGCCAGGTAGCACCAGGCGGTCCAGGCTCCGTGTCCGTAGGCGAGGGGGATGCGGTGACCGGCGCCCCAGATCTGCACGGCCACCCGCACCTCGCTGCCGACGTCGTGCGGGAGCACGGTCTGCGCGAGCGTGGTGAACACCGAGCGGGCCTGTGCGACGTCGAGGAGACTCTGGGGGGCGATCTCCCGGGCGACCTGGCCGGTGAGGTGCATCTGGGCGCGCAGCAGGTCGTGGTCGAGGACGGGCCGGATCGTGCCGAGCCAGACGGAGGTGCTCCACACGTCGACGGCAGCGGCCTGCTGGGCTGGGACGGGAGTTGCGTGCACGGTGGTCATGGCTGCTCCACGGTGACGTTGAAGGCGATGCACAGCCGTGGCGTGTCGGCGGTGTGGGGGGCGACGGCGTGACGCAGCCAGGAAGGAAACGCGATCAGCAGTCCCGGGTGCGGCTGGACGTCCATGAGCATGGCGTTGTCGGGGGGTGTGGTGGCGAGGCGGGCGAGGCGGGGGTCGAAGAGTTCCAGGGCTCCGCTCGTACGGGCGTCGGTGTGCAGGTAGTAGACGCCGGAGACGGCGCTGTCGTGGTGGGCGTGCGCCTCGTGGAATCCGCCGTGCCCGTAGTGGACGGCCCAGCCCGACAGGCTCAGGGCGGTGTCGGGGCCGGCGTCGGTGACGGCGAGGGCCGCGTCCCGGATCCAGCCGTTGAGCACGGCGATGGCGGGCAGGTCCCAACTCAGGATGTCAGGAGAGGACTTGCGGGCGTTGTGCACGCCGAGCGACAGCGACGGGTCCGTCTGCTCGCGGTCGAGGACCTGCTGGGCGAGCGTGTCGGTGTCCGGGCCGGTGGGAGTGGTCTGCCGGTAGATCCGGGTGGGCCACAGCTGCTGGGGAGCGCCGCGGACGCCCCACGTGCCCGGCAGTGCCGTCGGCGCGCTCATGCCGGCTCTCCGGTGGGTGTGTAGACGGAGATGTGCTGGGTGGAGGTGACGTCGAGCGGGGTGTGGTGCCAGTCGGCGTACTGGTCGGTGAGGGTGAGTCCGGCGGCTGCGGCGAGCAGGTCGAGTTCGGACAGGTGGACGTAGCGCAGGGTCACCGGGAGAAGGCGGGTGCCGCTCTGGTCGAAGCGGATCTCCTGGAAGTGGATGGTCTGGTCGATGGGGTTGTGGGTGTGCGCCGACAGGGCCAGGTGGGTGTCGGTCAGGTCGCGGATGGCGAGTTGCTGGCGGCCGGCGAGGAGTCCGGGGGCGCGGGGGACGGTCGCCTCGATGACGAACCGTCCGCCGGGCGTCAGAGTCCGGGTGACGCGTGCGAGGCATGCTGCCTGCCGCTGCTGGGTCATGAGGAAGAAGAAGCTGGAGAAGGCGACGTAGATGAGCGGGAAGCGCTGCCCGCCCGTGTCGAGTTCGGCCATGTCACCGAGCTGCGTCTCGACGGGCCGGCCGCCGCGGTGGCGGTGCAGTTCTTCGAGCATCGCGGGGGATGTGTCGAGGCCGGTGACCTTCACACCGCGGTCCGCCAGGGCGAGGGCGATCCGACCGGTTCCGACGGCGAGTTCCAGGGCCGTGCCGCCGTCGGCGAGCGAGGCGAGGAAGTCGGCGGCTGGGGCCGGATCGCGTGCCTGGTGTTCCTCGTTGTAGTGGGCGGCCCACTGGTTCCACAACTGCTCCTGTTGTACACGGAAGTCGGTCACACGGTCTCCCGGGAGTAATCGTCGAAGCGAGGTGTGCTGCCCGGGCCGGGCAAGCCCGGCCCGGGCAGCACCTGCCGGTGGTGGTCAGCCGTCGGTCTTCGGGGCGAGCGCGGGGTCGAGGAACTGCTTGCGGGCGCGGATCGTCCCGCCGACCTCCTCGGTGCCGACGAGCTCTCCGACCTTGCCGTCGTCACCGGCGATCCCGCCACGGGTCAGGGTGACGGTCACCTTGGCCGTGAGGGCCATGTCCTCCTGGACGGCGCCCTCGTGCATCGCGGCCGCGCCGACCAGGCCCTTGCCCACCAGGTCCATGACGTGCTCGACGTCGTCGGTGTTGAGCTCGATCCCCGAGATGTTCGCCTTCTCCTCGGGGGTGGTGTAGCGGGTCACCGCCTCTTTCTGCGGTTCGTCCATGCCTGCCTCCCTCTGCTCAGCGGGGGTGGATGCCGAGACCGTAGAACCGCTGCCATGCCGCAGCCCAGGCACAATTCGCCGCCGTAGCAACGCATTTGGGGCAGTTTGCCGGGCGGATGTGCAATTGCGTCTGGGGCGGTGGGACTCCACTCCAGGACGGGGGCCGGGTGATGCTCGGTTGGTGCCCGGCCCGCTCGCGACCGGGGAGAGGGAGGCGTGTCCATGCCCGCGACCCGTACCACGCACCCGCTGCGGCTGCCGGACGACCAGGCGGTTACGCAACTGCTCCGGGCCTTCTATGGCACTGCTCGCGCCGGCGGGCTCGACCGTCTCGCGGGCGGAGGCGGCCCGCTGGGCTTTGACGTGACGACGGCCCTGCAGATTCAGGCCCTGATCAGCCACTACGGGTGCGACGGGGTCGTGGAGAGCGGCTGCCACCTCGGGGACACCACGGAGTACTTCGCCCGCGCCTACCCCCACCTGCCCGTGCGCGCCGCCGACATCGACGCCGGCCGCGCCGCGTTCACCCGCGACCGGCTGGCGGCATTCCCCAACGTCGACGTCCGCCACGGCGACTCAGCCGACCTTCTGCCCGCCCTGCTGTCGGGGATGCAGCGCCCCCTGGTGTTCCTGGACGCCCACTGGGGGCCCGACTGGCCGCTGGTGGCCGAACTCACCGCCCTGCACCGCGCGGTGGCCGTCATCGACGACTTCGCGATCGGGCACCCGCGCTTCGGCTACGACACCTACGACGGCCAGGTGTGCGGGCCACAGCTGGTCGCCGACACCCTTCCCGGACTGGAGCGGATGTTCGTGGGCCACGTCGAGGCCACCTACCCTCTGCCGTGCCTGCAGACCGGCCGCCGCAGCGGCACCGGGATCATCCTCTGCGGGCTCGACGACAGCCCGCTCACCAGGCATCCCTGGTTCGCCGAAGTCCCGCTGCGGCCCCACCCCCTCCTGCCGTCCTGGACGACAGTGCGGGAGGGACAGTGAGCAGCGCGGTGGTGCTCAGCAGCAGCGTGCGCGACGTCGCCGCGGCCGACACGTGCGCCCGCGCGTGGCCCGTGGCGCGCCGCCTGGGCGTGACCCGCGTGGCGGAGACCACGTGGCTGGACCGGATCGGCATCCCCGTGTTCAGCGCCGTACGCCCGCACGCCGCCATCGTGGTCGTGACCGCCGGCAAGGGCCGCCACCGGCACGAGGCACAGGCCGGCGCGATGCTGGAAGCCATCGAACAGGCCGTCGCCGAACTCTGCGCCCCCTCCACACCTTTGCGGTGGGCCTCCCCACGGACCATCGCCGCCGAGAACGGCGTGAAGCTCGGCGCCTGGTGCCCCCGGCCGGACCAGCCCGTCGACGTCGATGAGCCGCTCGCGTGGATCACCGTGACGTCCGCCGATGGGGAACGGGACTTCACCGCCCCCGCCGAGCTCGTCCTCACCCCCTGCCCGCCCGAGGCCAGCAACGGCCTGTTCGGCTCCACGACCACCGGTCTCGCCTCGGGCAACACCCGTACCGAGGCCGTCCTGCACGGACTGTGCGAGGTCCTCGAACGCGATCTCACCTCGCTGATGAGCGTCGCCGACACCACCCGACTCATCGACCCCGACACCCTGCCGCCCGGCCCCGCCCAGCTGTATGCGCAGATCCGCCGGGCGGGCCTCGCCGTGTGGCTGCGCTGGCTCCCGGCCTACGGCGGGCACTACATGGCCTGCCTGATCGACGACCCCGACCGGGCCCACCCTCTGTACTGCAACGGCGGCTACGGCTTCCACCCCCTGCCGGAGATCGCCGCCGTGCGGGCCCTGTCCGAAGCCGCCCAGTCCCGCCTCACCTACATCCAGGGCGCCCGGCACGACCTCACCGACAGCTACGCCACCTACGCGGCGATGAGCGCCGGACAGCGGGCCTCCTGCCGGACCCAGCTGCTCGAGCGCTACGCCCACCCACCTGCCAGCCCGTTTCCGCCGGCCGCGCCCGAGCTCGGCGACCGGACACCGAAGGCGCTGCTGGAGGACCTGCTCTCCACGACCGAGGCCGCCGGTCTCGGGCCGGTCGGCGTGCACGGCTTCGCGCCGCTCGCCGCTCCCTTCCACGTGGTGCGCGTCGTGGTCGCCCACGCCGAGCACTTCACCCCGCTCACCCGCCGCTTCGGCCGCCGCCTCGCCGAGCACGCCAGGAGCCACCGATGACCCCACCACCCGGCACTTCGGTCCACCTGTATGTCGGGCCCACCGGGCATGGCCTGCCCGCCGAGCTTCTGCACCAGGACGGCGTACAGCTGCGGCCACCGGCCCGGCGCGGGCACATCCACGCGCTCATCACCGGCGAACCGCCCTGCCACATCGCCCTGGTCGACGGGCGCTACGACGATGTGCCCGCCGTCGGACACCGCGAACTCCTCGACGCCCTGGCAGCCGGATGGACTGTGACGGGACTCGGCTCGATCGGCGCCCTGCGCGCCGCTGAACTCCACCCCCACGGCATGACCGGCTACGGGCAGGTCTTCACCCATCTGCTGACCACCGAGGCACCCGACGACGAGGTCGCGCTCCTGCACGGCCCCGCCCCCGACTACCGGCCCCTCACCGAGGCCCTGGTCGACCTGCGCACCTTCGCCGAACATCTCACCCAGGCCGGCGTCCTCCGCTACGACCAAGCCGCCGCGACCATCAGCCTCCTGGCGGGCCGCTGGTTCGGCGACCGGTCGCAGCCCGCCTTCATCGACGCCGTCCGCACGACCGCCGGCGACGCGGCCGCCGCGGCCGCCCGCGCGCACCTGCCCCGCCTGCCGGGTCTGCGCGTGAAAACCCAGGACCTGCGCCACTACCTCACGGAGCGACCATGGACACAGCCACCCACACCGTCCCGTTCGTGCCCGCCCAATGCGGCGGCTGGCCCTTCCTCGACGACGATCACGCCCCGCAACGCCTGCTGACCGCCGCGGCCTGTGTCCGGCTCGCCCGCCGCGACGGCCCGCACCCCGTTCCCCACCCCGACGACCTCGCAACGGTTCTGGATCCCGGCGAGGCCCTGCGAATCCGCGCCCTCGACCTTCCCCGCCCCCTGCCCACCGGCACCCTCACCCCTCAGCAGCAAGCGGCAATCCGGGCCACGGTGGACGTCATCGCCCACCTCGTGCCGCTGTGGGCTCCTCTCCTCATGGCGCTGCCCCTCACTTATCTCCCGATGCCGGCCGGCCGCGCCAGCGTCAGCGCCTCCTGCTTCGCCTGGCCCCAGCACATCCTGTTCGCCGACACCGCCTTCGACGATCCGGCCGTCCTCGCGGAACAGACCCTGCACGAGACCTTCCACCAGTGGCTCTACCTGTGCGAGGAGCTCACCCCGCTGCAGCAGCCCTGCTGCACCCAGCGGGTCACGCTGCCCTCCGGCACCAGCGGCAGAAGCCCCGCCGAACTCCTCGGCGCCGCCCATGTAACCTGCGGACTCGCCCGCCTGTGGCCGCTCCTGGATGTCCCCGGCCCCGTCCGCGACCGGCGCCTTTCCCACCTCGCCGCCTACACCCGCGGCTGCCGCGGCCTCATCGCCGACAACCGCCCCTACTTCACCGCCGACGGACACGCCCTCGCCGACCGGATCCTGGAGGCCACCTCATGACCCTCGCCGCCCCCACCCCGACCGTGCCCCTGACCCGCGGCTTCTGGAGCACTCCCCTCTACACCCGCACCGTCGACGACGGCCCGGCCGTCAACGACGCCCTGCACACGCTCATCCTCGACCACACCCAGACCGCGCCGACCTCCCAGGTGGGCGTGAAGAACGCCGACAAGACCTATTCCGACGTCTTGCGCTGGGAGCACCCCGCCATCGAGCAGCTCCGGGGCTGGATCACTGACGCCGCCTGCACTCTCAACGACCACGTCGGTGCCGGCCGGGCCTCGGACGGCCAGGAAGCGCCGATGATCGCCGAGGCGTGGGCGGTCGTCTACCGGCCCGACGGCCTCCACCAGCTCCACAGCCACCACGACGCCGCCTGGTCCGGCGTCTACTACATCTCCACCGGACACATGGAACAGGGCACCGGGCTTCTGCAGTTCGTCGACCCTCGGCCCGCCGCGGCCGCCCGCGAGACCGACCGCGCGCCCCTGCACACGATCACCCCGGAGCCCGGACTGCTGGTCGCCTTCCCCGCGTGGCTGCGGCACTGGGTCACCCCCTACCAGGGCGACGCCGAGCGCGTCGTCATCGCCTTCAACGTCGGCTTCCACCGCAGCTGATCTCGTTCCAAGCCGAAGGAGCGCCCATGTCCATCACCCCCTTGTGGCCGACCCCCGTTCACACCGCCCTGCTCGCCGACCACGACCTGGCCCGCCTCGCCGACGATCCCACTCAGCTTCCCGGTCTCCTGCCTGCCGGGCATCCCGGCCGGGACGTGCCATGGACCTCGCGAACCGAGGCATGGGACGGCGGATTCCACGCTGCCCTCCGTCACGGCACCGGAACGTGGTGCGCCCTCGTCGTCCTCGACGCGCTCGCCCACGACACCGCCGAGGCGTCGGGGGCGCTGATCCTCCACGACCCTCGGGCGGGCGCCGCCAACGTCGGCCTGCCCGGCCTGCCCTGGGGCCGGCCCGTCACCGTGCCCACCGTTCCCGGCGCGCTCGTGCTCGTCCCGGGCTGGCTTGCCTGGCAGGTCGCCCCCGTACACCGGGGCGAGCACCGCACCGTCCTGGCCGCGGACTCGACGTGAAACGCTTCCAACGGGTGGACGATCCCCTACGCGGCCACACCAGCCGAGCCGGCCGTGGCCGCGTGCCACAGACTTTCGAACCGGCCCGTTGCCCGGCCACCTCGGTCAGGGACGAGCCGCAGGATCCCGCCAGGCTCCTCCGCAGCCGCCATGGTCAGGGGGGCGTCGCCGAGCACCGTCAGCGCGAACGCCCCGCCAGGCGCCACCCGCGCTGCCACGGCCGACGGCAGAACAGCGATCTCGAACCCGAGACCCTCGGCCTCACGCAGCAGCGCTGCCTGCTCGCGCATCACCTCGGGGCCACCGATCCGGCTGTCCAGTGCGCTCTCGGCGAGCAGCACCCGCACGGGCCTTCGGGCGAGCTGGGCAAAGCGCTGCTGGCGCAAGGCCAGCAGCCACAACCTCCGCTCCCGTTCCGCCTCCCCCGCCGTGGCGAGCAACTCGCCGGCGTAGCGGCGGGTACGCAGGACTGCCGGGATCACGCCCGGCGCGTACACGGCTCGGAGCCCCGAGGGCTCCATGTCGAGGTAGTCGCGCATCGCGGCGTCGGTGACATCGGCGAAGGAGTGGTAGCCGCTGCGGCCCATGGCCCGTACAGCCCACTGCTGCACCCGTTCCCGTACGGCGCGCGGCGCGTCGTAGAAGTCGATCAGCCGGTTGATGTCCGCCGGCGCGGCCCGGTGGCGCCCGGTCTCGATCCGCGACAGCTTCGACGCGCTCAGGTAGAGCGCACTCGCGACCGTCTGGAGCGTCAAGCTGCGCTCGGCGCGCAGCTGGTGGAGCTCGTGGCCGAGCAGATGACGCGCGATTGTCGCGCTCGGCTGGATGTCGTGGACCTCGGACAACGCGACCCTCCGTACGATCGGCGGGCGCCGCCCGCAGCGCCGAGCGGCTGTCCTGCCCAGCCAGAGTCGAGGCACCTTGCGGGCGATTCCAGACGAAGGCCCTATAGGACGAGCACGTATCGCTGACAGAACGTCAACGACCGCTCTACGCTGAGTGCGCCATGTCGTCCGCCCCTCTGAGGGGGTCACCGTGCGGCCCAGCGCTCCTACTCGATTAACCGTTCCTGAAGGTCTCTGGAGCCGTCCCGAGATCGCGCAGGCCCTGGTGAGGCGCGACGCCGGCGCACTGTTCCGATTCTTCCGACAGCACACCGGTGCAAGCCAGACACAGGTGGGGAGTCTGACCGGGCTCAGCCAGTCCGACGTCTCGGCCTTCGAAAGGCAGCTTCGCCAGGCCAGGAGCCTGGACGTTCTCGGCCGCATCGCCGCAGGTCTGTCCATCCCTGGTGTGATGCTCGGACTCACCGCCGAAGGTGAGAGCACGAACGCCCGCCGAGGGCGCGAGCTGGCCCCTCTCACCCCCGGCAGCGCGGACGGACCGGGAGGCCCCGATCTGTCCGATGGGAACCAGCAGGCGCTCGGCGATACCGTGGCCTCAGTCATGCATCTGGGAGGCGCGGACGTGGATCGACGGCAGTTTCTGACGGCCTCGGCGGCAATCGGCCTCGCCGCACTCGACCTGCCCGACGCCGAGGCGCTCACCCGACGGGTGAACCGGCCCGGGCCTGTCGCGGTCGGCATGGGTGAGGTCGCTGCCGTCCGGACCATGACCACCGAACTGGGGAACGCCGCCTCCGAAACCGGTGGCGGCCATGCCCGCCACCTCGCCGTGCGCTACCTCACCATCGACGTACGGCGCTGGCTCGACGGCAGGTGCACAGACCCAGTGGGGCGTGAACTCTTCGCCGCGACCAGCCAGTTGGTCCAGTTAATCGGGTGGATGGCCCGCGACGAAGGTCTCGACGGCCTGTGTCAGCGCTACCACCTCTACAGCTACCGGCTCGCAGCGGAGGCCGGCGAGAACGAACTCGCCGCCACAGCCCTGCGCGGGTTGGCCGACCAGGCTATCGATCTTGGCCACATGCCCGTCGCCGTACGGCTCGCCGAGGCGTGCGAACAGCGCGGCCGCAAGCTGGACAACCCCAAGGCCCTCGCCTATTACCGCAACACCTACGCCCGGGCAGCTGCCGCCGATGGCGACCGCACCCGCGCCGCGGATCTGTTGAAGGCAGCCGAGAAGGCGATCGAGAACGCGCCAGTGAAGCCGGGCGAATCCTGGGCCAGCCACTACAGCCACGGCAGGTGGGCTCACGAGGCCGGCATGATCCACGCCAGGATGAGTAATCTGCCCGCCGCGGAAGCCCATCTCCACCAAGCGCTCGAAACGTACGGCCTCGATAGGCGCCGTACGCGCGCGATCGTCCTCGCCGATCTAGGCCACGTCCAGCACAAGCGCGGGAACACCAGCGAGGCCCTCGCAACCTGGCACAGCTTCCTCAACTGCGCGGAAGGCGTGCAGTCCGTACGCATCAACGATGGGATCAGCAACATCCGCGCACGCCTGCCTCGGCTATCGAACAATCCAGAGGGGCAGGCTCTGATGGAGCGACTGGCATCTCGGGCCTGACTACAACCAGCCCTGCGAACGGACTACGAGTAGGACTCGAGAGCCATGTGCCGCGACCGGCCGCCTCGCGGGCCCGCACCGCCTCGCCCTGCGACAGCTCCCGCCACCAGCGGCTGCTGTCTGCACCTCCATCCGCGAGCGGAGCACCAGCCCCCTCGTTTGCGAACGCGTTACGGCCGAATTGCGCGGGTCGGCGGCGCATTGTCACTAGAGTTCCGGCATGGCCGAGAAGGAACATGCGATCAGCCCCGCACGCATCACGAGGATCAGTGAAGAGGTGCGGTCGGTCTGCCCTCGCTTCAACGCCGAGGCGTTCACGCGTGAGGTGGTCGCCGATCTGCCGGACCTGGAGCTGAAAGCACGCATCGCGCGTACCAGCGAGGCTCTTCGGGCCCACCTTCCGGGGACCGCCGCCGAGGCAGTCGACATCCTGCTGCGGTCCCTGCCCGCCACGCCCGAGGCCGCCGGGATCACGAATGGCTCCGGCCTGCACATCTACTCCCCCCACGGCGACTTCGTCGCCCGCTACTGCCGACGGTACGAGGACCTCGAGCACGCGCTGACGGCACTCGCGCGTTTCACCCGGTACTTCACGGCAGAGAACGCCGTCCGGCAATTCCTCAGCGACTTCCCCGAAGAGACGCTCAAAGCCGTCAACAACTGGGCTCACGACTCCGACTACCGAGTGCGCCGCCTTGCAAGTGAGTCCACGCGCCCCAGGCTCCCCGGATCCATCCGCGTCCGGCTGGAGTCCAACACGGCGCTACCCGTGCTTGACCAGCTCTACGCCGACTCCAGCCGGTACGTCACCACCTCTGTGGCCAACCACCTTCACGACATCGCCGAGGACGACCTCGACCTTGTCCTCGACACGCTCGGCCGCTGGAAGGCGGTCTGCCGCGTGAGGCAGACGGACCTCGACTTCATCGCACGGCAGGCCCTTCGCACCCGTCTGAAGAACGGGGATGACGCCGCGTACGGGTTCCTCGGCTACCCGAGCAACCCGCCGGTGAGGCTCACCCCCATCCGGCTTGAGCACAACCAGGTACGCATCGGCGACACCCTGTCGTTCGCCGCGGACCTGACGGCATCGGCAGCAGCGAAACTGCGCGTGAACTACGTGATCTCCTCGCCGACCAAGACCGCCAAGCGCCGGGTGAAGGTGTACGTACTGAAGACGACCGCAATCGCGGCCGGGCAGACCATCGCCCTCAGCAAACGGCACTCCCTGCGGTCCACGGCCACCGTCGCCCTCATGCCCGGCAGCTACACCCTCGAACTCCAGGTCAATGGCCGCAAGTTCGGCGTGGAGGAGTTCCAGGTCCTCGCGGCATGACGGCGCACTCCGGCCCTGCCCCGCCGGGCTGCACCTGGTCCATCGCTCCGGCGCCCTACGGTTCCCCGGCCGTTCAGCAGATGCTCCGAGAGTTCCAGGCATCGCAGGTCACCCTCTACGGGTATGCCGACGACCCCTCCGACACGCCGCCGGGCGAGTTCGTGCCACCACGCGGGCTGTTTCTCCTGGCCCGAGATCCCGTCGGGCGCCCGCTGGGCTGCGGTGGGTGGCATGTCCTTGGCCCGGGCACCGGGGAGATCAAGCGGATGTACGTCCGGCCGGAGGCCCGCGGCCGTGCCCTTGGCCGCCAGATCCTCCAGCTCCTGGAAGCCGACGCTCGCGATCAGAGCCTCGACTACATGCAGCTCGAGACGGGGGCCCTCAACCGCGCGGCCCTTGCGCTGTATGAACGACGTGGCTACGCGGCGATACCGGCGTACCGGGAGGGCCGCACCCCACAGATCAACCGTGCGCTGCGCAGGGCTCTCTGACCCGTTTCGAGAGCCAGGATGCCGCGACTACTGCTGCGTCAAGAGCCGCAGCCCTCTGTGAGGACGGCCGCCAGTTCGTCGACCAGGGCGATGAGACGTTCCAGTTCTGCTCCCTTCCGGGCGCGCCGGTAGCCGCGGCGGCGGCCCCAGAACGCGGACTGGACGGCGCCCAGCTGCGCCCAGCGCCGCGCGCGGTCGCGGTCGAGCTCGGCGGCCTCGGTGAAGACGTCGAGTGTGCGGCGGATCGCTCTGCGCAGGTCTCCTTCTTCGACGAGCACCACGGAGCGGGACTTGATCAGCGTGGCGCAGTCGTAGGCCGGATCGCCGGCCCAGCCCTTCGGGTCTACAGCGAGCCAGGGTTCGCGTACAGCCGGCAGGATGTTGCGGGCGTTGAGGTCGCCGTGGACAAGGATGTCCGGCTGGTCCTGCGCCAGGTCACGGACGGTCGCAACAGCGGCGTCTACGATCCTCGGGTCCAGCGCGTGGGGCATCTCCGCCGTGTGCTGGCGTAGTTGCTCCTCCCACGTCCCGGCCTGATCCTGCAGCCGGGGAAAGCTCGGGGGTGCGGGGATGGCGAGGCGTCGGCTGATCTGTCCAGCGATCGTCGCCACTTCATCGCCTGTTCCGGTCCGTGCCAACGTGGTTGTGTGGGCCCGTTCCAGCAGGATCGCGAACTGCTCGTCATCGCGTTCATACAGCAGGACGGCTCCGCGGCCGCCCCACGCCGTGAAGGCGTCGGGCTCGTACCGGTTCCCCGGATGAGGGAAGGACACCTTCAGCACGGTCGGCTCGCTCGCCTTGCGAAGCGTGGGGACGACGATGCCGACGCCTCCGAACATCACTTCGCCATCCGGCTCGCAGTCCCAGCTCGCGAGCAGCTCATCGACGATGGCGGGTAGTTCGGCGAGCCATGCGGCGCCGCGATCGCCCTCACGGGCGATGGTGCTCCGTACGAACTCCTCGGGTAGACGGATCAACCAGTCCGTCCCCTGCTGTCGGCCTCGGCGAGACACAAACTCGTGCCGTCCAGGAGCCGGCGCCCTCTCACGCGCGACGTGGCCGCCACGGGATGCGTCACGACAGCGGCTCGCGGGAGTCCAGGAATGCCCTCAGCTCCGTGGTGGTGGAGGGAAGGGTGTCGGTGCCGCGGATCCACTGGTGACGGTCGTGCTCGGCCAGGGTGATCGGACCGGGCTTCTCCGGAGTGATCGTGAACACGAACTGGCGGCTGGTGCCGCCGCGTGCGCGGGTGTAGTCGAAGTGGCCGGCGTATTGGTCGACCGACCGGACGGCCAGGCCGGTCTCCTCGACGCCTGCGCGGAGGAGGCAGTCCAGGATGGATTCGTTCTTCTCTCGCTGTCCGGTGGGGAGCTCCCACGTGCCTCCGGGGTAGTCGTCCGGGCTGCGCCGTACGACCAGGAAGGCTCCGTCGCGGACGATGATCCCTGCGACGTTCAGGTCGCGGATACCATCCGCGCGGGCCTGCTCCTCAAGGTCGGCGGACAGTCCGCTGAGGGCCGCGTACCGGGCCAGTGGGCTCATCGGCAGGCCGCGCATGTCTGTGGGGTCGACGAAGGCGAGCGCGGTGCCTTCGGTGAGGACGAGGGAGGCCGGGTCGCCGTCCCAGTTGCCGCGGAAGATGTAGGTGAGGTGCCCGTCGGTGGCGGTGTGGGTCAGCAGGTGTTCGAGCGGGACGTCGAGGCCGGTCTCCTCACGGACCTCTCGGCGGATCGTGGCGAAGGGGCCGGCGTCCTCGGCTTCCGGTTTGCCGCCGTTGGGTGACCAGGTCTCGGGCCAGCAGCTGGCCGTGGTGTCCCGCAGGTGCATGAGCAGGTGGCCGGCCGTGTTGCGGATCAGTGCGAGGGTTCCGTAGCCGTACGGGGCCGCCCTGGGTGTGACAAGGTCCAGGACGCGCCGGGTGTCGGCCTTCACCGACGTGTTCATCGGGAGCCGGTCGAAGTCCGCTGGTGCGATGAAGGCGAGCGCGGTGCCTTCGGTGAGGACGAGGGAGGCCGGGTCGCCGTCCCACCGGCCGTGGAAGACGTGGACGGGGTAGCCGTCGGAGTCGACGGTGAACATGCGGGTCAGCTCGACCTCGTGCAGGCCGACTTCCTCGTGGAGCTCGCGTACTCCGGTGGCGTGCGGGTCGGCGTCCTGCGGCTCGGCGCCGCCGCCCATGGGTGCCCAGGTACCAGGGGCCCAAATTCCGTCCTTCAAGTCCCTCAAATGCATGAGCACCTCGCCGGCCCAGTTCGTGATCACCACCAAGGTGCCGTACGGGTCGTCGGCGGCGGGTCGATCTGGCTGCGGCCGTCCCAGAGCGGCAAGAACTCGGGCCCGCAGCACCGGGTCACCGAGCTGGGAGGGACCGCACCACTCAGCCCCCGCCACCTCCTCGGCCTGCAGTGTCACCTCGGCCGTTCCCGGGGTCCGGAAGAGGTAGCGGATGTCGAAGTGCATATGCGGCGGCTCTCCCTTGGCGGGACGGGCCTCGATCGTGTGGACATCGATCTGGATCGGGGCGCCCCCGCAACACGGCTCGAGCTCGGTGACGCCTGTCTCCTCGGCGATCTCGCGCCGCACGGCGTCCGACAGTGTGCTGTCGGACGGCTCGCAATGGCCGCCGGGTTGGATGCGCAGCCCCGACGCGCGGTGGTGGACCAGCAGCACCTCGTCCGCGTCGTTGACCACGACACCCGAGGTCGTCACGTGACCGCCGAATTCGGTGCGCCGAGTGAGGTCATTCCCAGCTTCGATGCGGTCGAGAAGGGGCCGGAGAAGATCTTGTTCCTCGGGATGGCGACACAGGTAGGCCGTCACAACATCCTGAATGTGCGATGCGGGAATGCCCATGCTGCTCCTCCGTCAACTCCCCCATGACCGCCGTCCCGTCCGTTCACGGCCGTTCGACGGCATGCAGGCGCGTCGACTCGACGAGGAACGGATTGCACCAACAACTCCCGTGTCGGCGTCCGTTCTCGAAGGTGCTGATGCTAGCCGTCGACGAGCCGGTCCAGGGGTCCGCCATCCCGGTCGGCGCGCTGGTCGGCACCCGGTTCGGGTACTTCCAGCCATCTTGGTCGGCGCTCAACTTCGCGGTGCCGCGACTTAGTTCGAGAATCCTTTCTTCTGAGGTCTTCCCAGGTCATCGGGCCACAGCGCCGCAGTCCCGCCCGCTGTCGAACGGTCGCTCGGATTGTCCGGATCGCAGCCCCGGGCCCCGCCGATTGTCAGTGCCGTGCCCGAAGGTTCCTTCCGCACCCCCACCCACATCTCACTGCCGTCCGGGACAGCAGACCCATTCCCCCGAGTACGGCACCGCAGATCCGGAGGACCCCGTTGACGGCCGCCGCGGCAACGAAGAGTTCTTGGCACCCGCGCGCAGGAGATCGCCGCCGCCGCCGTTTCACTGAGACGGCTGGCCGCGCCCCACCAGCTCCCCGGCAGACCCGGCGGCTGGCACATTGCTGCGGCTACCGCCTTCGCGCGCGCACCGGTCACAGCCGACGCATGCACCGGACGCGATGCAGGCCGCCCACAGCAATCGCTCGATCAGGTGACGGCCCCCTGAGTGAGTGATCGAACAGCGGATCACAGTCGCATCACCCAGTCCTCGCAAGGGACGCCCCGCATCCTCGAACTTTTGACCGACACGTCGCCTGCTCTTGCCCGTAACGCCCTTTCCAGCAGCCGAGTTGTCGTGTCGCCAAGCCGCTCACCCTTCCCAGGAGGAACTCATGAATCCCGTCCCCGCCCCTACCGCTGTTCCTCCTGCTTTCGAACAGCGGGTCCGGCTCTCCCTGTTCCCTCTGGCTCACCTCGCGCATGGGGTTGACGCCGTCCGTCCGTTCGCCGCGGATCCGTCACGCCCGGAACCGAGGTGGGGGGCATGAGCGTCGCAAAGCCGATTCCGCCCGCCCTGCTGGGGTGGGCCCAGAGCGTCGTCGGCCCGGTGCACTTCCCCCGCGACGTCTCCCACGACCGCGACAACTCCCTGGTGTGGCAGCTGAGTTGTGCCACAGGAGTTGTCTTCGCGAAGGTGGCGCCGAGCCCGAAGGCATTCGCCCGCGACACCCGCGCCCTGCGGGAAGTAGCGCCGGGCATGGAGCCGGGCACCGCGCCCCTGTTGCTGGCGGCCGACCCGCTCCAGCAGGCCCTGTTGCTCTCCCCGGTGCCCGGTCGCATGGTGAAGTCACTCTCCCTCACCCACGCCGCACAGCGCACTGTGCACCGACATGCCGGAGCTTGGCTGCGGCGCTTCCACGGCGGACCCGGGGAGCTGTCGCCCCAGGACCGTACTGATGCCGCCGCCGAGGTCGCCCGCGCCGCCGCCGGCGCAGAGAAACACCTGGGCCGGGCCGAGGGGCTGATCGGTCCGGAAGGACACCGGACCGTACGGTGGCATGCCGCCGCGCTCGGCCGGCTCGGGCCGCTGCCCGCCGGATATATCCACGGCGACTTCCAGGAACGCAACTGGCTGCTCGATGCTGGCCCCGCAGCCCGTGTGTTCGGGGTGGTGGACCTGGAACGCGCCCGTCCGCACGCCGCAGTCGCCGACCTCGTCCCCCTCGCCTGCGGATCCTGGGTCGGCCGCCGCGACCTTCAGAACGCGTTTTTCGAGGGGTACGGCCGTCTGCTCACCGCTGCGGAGCAGTGGGCGTTGCGCTGCCTGTCCGTGCTGGATGCGGCGAGCGCCATCTCGTGGGGAGTACCCAACGGCGACGATGAGATCGTCGCCCGCGGGCGGGCCACGCTGGCCCGGTTGGAGGTGCAGGCGGCGTGAGCGAGCAGTACTTGAGCCCGGCGCACGTCATCGTGCTGCTCGAGCGTGACGACGGGCGGATCCTGGCGGTGCGGAACAACGACAAGTCCACGACTTCTCCTCGCCAGGTCACCGTGGTCGGCGGAAAGCTGGAGGGGGGCGAGTTCCTCGACGAGGGCGCGCTGCGCGAGCTGCACGAGGAGACCGGCGTCCAGGTCGCCCCCGAGGACCTGAAGTTCTGTCAGACGGTGCACTACCGGGGGCCCGACGGCCTGCGGGTGATCGGCGTGGTGTTCACCGCGCAGCGGTGGCAGGGCGAGCCGTGCAACGCCGAACCGCTCAAACACGAGGCGATCTTGTGGATCGATCCCGGTAATCCGCCGGCCGACTGTCACCCCTACACCCGTGAGGTCCTGGCCAACTTCGTGGCGGGGCGGCTGTACGGGACGATCACCGTCCCGGCGAACGGGGGTGTGGTATGACGGCCACCCCTGAGCCCACTCCGCGCCCGGCTCCCGTCTCCGCTCCTGAACAGGTTGATCCCCGGGCCCTGTGGCGTCACCGCCCGTACGTGCTCTACGTGGCAGGCGAAGCATTGAGTGTGGCCGGATCTTCGGTAAGCAGCGTGGCCGTGCCCTATCTGGCCGTGGTCGAGCTGAACGCCTCCACCGCTCAGGTGTCGGCGCTGGTGTTCCTGTCGCAACTGCCCAGCCTGCTGTTCGCGTTGCACGCCGGGGCGCTGGCCGACCGGCATCCCAAACGCCCGCTCATGATCGGCGGTGACCTGGTGTGCGTGATCGTCCTGCTCGCACTGCCGCTCGCCGCCGCGTTCGACTGGCTGACCTTCCAGCAGTTGGTGGCGGTCGCCTTCGTCCAGGCCACCGCCGGGGTCGTGCACGATGCCGCTGCTATCGCCTACCTCCCCACCCTGCTGGACCGATCGCTGCTCCAGCAGGGAAACTCCCGGATCGGGGGACTGTTCTCCCTTTCCGCCACGGCCGGCAGCAGCCTCGGCGCGGTGCTGGTCTCTGTCCTGGGGGCGGTCCACGCCCTGATCGCGGACGCTCTCTCCTACGCCGTCAGCGCCTGGTGCACGACGCGGATCCGCATCACCGAACCGCCGTCGTCTCCTCGGACCGGAGGTGCGCGGCTGCGTACGGAGATCGCGGAAGGCGTGCGGTACGTGTTCGCGGAGACGACCCTGCGCACCCTTACCCTCACCAACTCGACCGTGAGCTTCGCCCTGGGCGTGCTCAACACGGTGTGGGCGCTGTACTTGCTGCGTGAACTCCGCTTCACCGCAACGGCGTTCGGACTCGTCATGGGCGCCGCCACCCTGGGCAGCTGCGCCGGCGCGCTGCTCGCCCCGCGCATGACCCGGCGGTTCGGTCCTGGCCCGGTGATGCTCGCCGCGCTCATCCTGACCCCGCTCACCCAGATTCCCCTCCTGATCGCGTCCCCAGGGCGCTCCTGGCAGATCGCCATCGGCGCCGCGCTCGCCGTCCAGCTCTTCTGCGCGGCGGCGGCCGGCACCACCCAGCGGTCCATCCGGCAGATGATCACCACGCCGCGGCTACAGGGACGTATGCAAGCGGTAAGCAGCTGGCTGACGGGAGGTTCGCGGCCCTTCGCCGCACCCCTCGCCGGCGCCATCGGCACCCTGCACGGGGTCCGCAGCGCCCTGCTCGTCGGCACCGTTCTCCTGCTCGTCCCGGTCGCCGTCCTGGCCCTCTCCCCGGTGCGCTCCCTGCGCGCCCTCCCCGTTCCGTCACCCGATCCCGCTGGCAATCCCCCGGCCCCGGCCGCCGTTCCTGCCCCCGCCCACGAGCGTGCCCCGCTGAAGAAGGAAGGAGACATGCTGTGACGGAAACCGCCGACCGACTGCATGACGAGAGCAAAGACACCGACGAGGTGAAGGCGGCGCCCGCCACCGAGGAGGAACTGGCGTTCAACCACCCCGGCGGGGACAGCCTGGAGCTGGCCGACCTGCTGACCGGCCGCACCATGGCCCGGCGGCTTCCTTCACTGATCCGCAGGACCTTCTCCCTGGCCTGGGAAGTCGACCGCAAGGCCGTCATCGCCCTTCTGGCCTGTCAGATCGTCTCCGGGCTCTCCGGGGCGCTCGGCCTGTTCGCAACCACCGAGGCGCTGGCCGTTCTGATCGAGACGGCGCACGACACGAGCCGGCTGCCCGAGGCGATCCCGGCCGTGGCCGTACTGGCCGGGACAGCCGCACTGCGGTCCCTGCTCGGAATCGCCATCCAGGCCCTGTCCAACCAGCTCTCCCCGCGCGTCTGCCGCGAAGCGGAGTACAAGATGCTGGAAGCGGCGACCAACGCCGAACAGGCCGCCTACGACCACCCCGGCTTCAACGACCGGTTCGACGCCGCCGAGCGGGGCGTCGACGTCAGCCGGGACATGATCGGCCAGTCCCAGAACTACATCGCCTCCCTGGCCACCCTGACCGCCGCCGCCGTGGTCATCGCCAGCCTCTACCCGCTGCTTCTGCCTCTGCTGCTCATGGCCGCAGTGCCACAGGCGATCGCAGCCATCCGCGGGGAGCGCGTCACCTACCTGGCGGTGGTCGCCACCCACAAGGACCGGCGGGTCAAGACCATGCTGCGCTGGCATCTGATCGCCAAAGACCAGTCCGACCAGGTCCGCACCGACACGATCGCCCCCTACCTGCTATCCAAGTACCGCGCCAGCGCGCAGCGGGTGGAGGCCACCAGCGACACCGCCGCCTGGGACCGGGCCAAGATCGCCGTTATCGGGGCCGCCGCGACGGGGCTGGCGTCGGCGGTGCTGTGGGGTGCCGTCTTCGTGCTGCTGGGAACCGGGCGGATCTCGGCGGCAGCGGCCGGCACCGCCGTGTTCGCGCTGCGCTCCGCGGCCACCGGACTGCAAGGACTCGTCGGCTACGGCCGTGATCTGCTGCGCACCGGGCTCTACCTCGACGACTGGGAGCGGTTCGTCACGGAGGCGGCCGGCCAGCGCATGGCCCGCGGCACGATCACTCCCCCGCGACCGCGCCACATCGCCCTGCGGGGCGTGTCCTTCCGCTATCCGGGGGTGGAGGAGGATACCCTCCACGACGTCGACTTCGAGGTCCGCCAGGGCGAGATCGTGGCGGTTGTCGGGGAGAACGGCTCAGGCAAGTCGACCCTGATGAAACTGCTGTCCGGGCTGAATCTGCCTACCCGCGGCGTCGTCTCTTGGGACGGCGTCAGCGTCGCCGACCTTGATCCGCAAGCGCTGTGGCGGCAGACGTCCGTGGTGCCGCAGGACTTCGCGCGCTGGCCCATGACCGCGCGCGAGAACATCACCCTGGGCCAGCCCCGCGCCGAGGGCGACGCGGCCGTCAGGCGGGCGGCGCAGGCCAGCGGCGCCGACGATGTGATCAGCAAACTCCGGTCGGGGCTGGGCACGTTGCTCGCACGGGAGTGGTGGGGCGGTGTGGCCCTGTCGCCGGGCCAGTGGCAGCGGATCGCAGTGGCCAGGCCGGCGCATCGCGACGCGGGCCTGCTCGTCATGGACGAGCCCACCTCGGACCTCGACGCGCGGGCCGAGCACCGGATTTTCACCGGTCTGCGCGAGATGGCCGGCGACCGGGCCGTCGTCCTGGTCACCCACAACCTGGCGAACACCTCCGTGGCCGATCGCATCGTCGTCATGAGCGAAGGCCGCGTCGTGCAAGAGGGCACCTTCCACGAGTTGGTCAATCAGCCGGGGCTGATGCAGGAGCTGTGGCTCCTCCAGCAGGACCGTGCTGCCTTCCGGACCGAAGGGACAGACGCGTGATCGACCCCCCCCTGACTTACTGGGAGCCGTTGTGGGCATCCGGCCGCCGCTACCGGCAGATCACCGGCACCGAAGAGCAGCTCCTGGCCAGGCACCTCGGTCCAGGCCACGGCCGGCCAGCCCTCGACGTAGGCTGCGGCGATGGTTCGCTGTCGCGCCATCTGCACGATCGCCTCGGCTATCGGACCACCGGCATCGACTGCGCGCCCAGCGCCATCACCCTCGCCGCCGCCGACGCCGGCCCGGGCACGGATCAACTCCGATTCCAGGTCATGGACTTCGCCACCGACGACCTGAGCGAGCTGCCTGAGCCGGCGTTCGCGGTCATCACCTGCCGGCTCGTCTACCGGTTCATCAGCGACAAGGGCGCCTTCGTGGACCGGGTCCGCCAGCTCCTCGCTCCGGGCGGGACCTTCTGGGTGGTCACCGAACTCGCCGAGCGGCGGGCCGACAACGATCGCCGCAAGAGCCTGGGCATCACCGCGTCCGACGTCGAACTCCTCACCTCATGCTGGTCCACCGTGCAGGCCGTCGACCTCGACCGGCTGGCCTGCTTCGCCCTACGCCGTGACACCGCACCCCGATCGGAGAACACGCTGTTGAGCAGCGAAGAGACCAACCGCACGGCATGGACGGCGTACGGAAGGCATCACATCGACCGTGCCACCAAGATCCCCGATGCCCCCCGTATTTGCTGGGGTTTCTGGCCGATCGGCCCGGGCGCCGAGGTTCTCGGCGATCTATCCGGCAAGCGGGTCCTCGACCTCGGTTCCGGCATGGGCAAGTACGCCGCCCACCTGGTGCGGGAGCACGCCGCAGTGGTCGACGCCGTCGAGGCCTCCCCCACCCAGCACGAACGCGCCCTCGCCAGGTACGGCGCTCTGCCAGGACTCAACCTCATCCACGCCGACGCCGTCGAGCACTTGGAAAGGGCCGAGCCGTATGACGTGATCTACTCGATCCACGGCGTGGGCTACATCGACCCGCACCGTCTGCTGGCGGCCCTGCGAACCGCGCTGAAGCCGGGTGGGCTCCTGATCTTCTCCGTCCTTCACACCGACTCCGAGGGCCGCGGGCCTTCACCTACCGTCGCCGCGCGACCGGGCGTCTTGCCGCTCGCCGGCGGTGATCCGTTGTCCGTCCAGATGTGGGTGCTCTCACCGACGCTGTGGGAGGACCTTCTCGTCGACAACGGCCTCCTCGTCGACGCAGTCGAGGTCCTCGACGCGCCCGATGACGGCAACCCCGTTTCGGTCCGTCTCTTCCGAGCCCGCCGGAGCCTGAAGCAGTAGCAGACCACGTACGAGCCGGTGCCCAGTGCCAGCTGATCCGCGCATGAGAATCAAACTGCCTGGCAGCAAAGTCGCTGGGCCACATTGCCGGTGGAGAATGCCGAGTCCGCCGGTGATGCGGCCGAGTAAGACACCCGGGCGGGCTCGGGGCCGGTGTGACGGCGATGCTCCCCAGATGCCTGGTGCCGGTGCCAGGCAAGAGTTCCGGCCGCCCGGCAGCGACTACTACCAGGTCCTCGCCCCCGCAGCCCGCAAGGCCGTCGAGGAGGTGTACGCCGCCGAGTTCGACCGCCACGGCTACATCTGGTAGCGCGCGCCAACAGCAACGGCCCGCCTCTCCCCGTGACTGGGAGGGGCGGGCCGTCGGCTGCGACTACGCGGCCGGCTCGGCGACCGCTCCGGTCAGCCGGGCCAGGTCGGCAGCGAAGGCCGGGTAGGACGTCGCCACCGAGTCCCAGCCGTCGATGATGGTCGTGCCCTGGGCCGCGCACGCCCCGGCAACGGCGGCCGTCATCGCGATCCGGTGGTCACCGTGGCTGTCGACCCGGCCAGGGCGCAGCCGGGACGTGCCCTCGATGATCATGCCGTCCTCGGTCTCGGTCACCCGTACTCCGAACGCCCGCAGCATGCGCGTGGTCGAGGCGATCCTGTCCGACTCCTTTGCCCGCAGCTCGCCGGCGCCGGAGATGACCGTGGTTCCTTCGGCGGTGGCGGCCGCCATTGCCAGGACGGGCACCTCGTCCACGATGCCAGGGATGTCCTCGGCGGTGAGTTCCACCGCGTGGAGCCGCGACGCCCGGACGGCCAGCGTCCCGATGGTCAGGTCGAAGTCGATGTCCGCGCCCATTCGCTGCAGGACACCCACGAAGTCGGAGCGCCCGAAGCCCGGGTAGAGGCTCTCGACGGTCACCCCGCCCTGGTCGGCGAGCAGCGCGGCCACGGCCCAGAACGCGGCCTGGCTCGGGTCGCCGGGCACCGCGATGTCCGTGCCCGTCAGCTCGCACGCCTCAACCGTCACCCGGTGTCCGTCCATGCTCACCCGGGCGCCGAACTGCGCGAGCATCTCCTCGGTGTGCGCCCGCGTCGGGTGAGTCTCCTCCACCGTCGTGGGACCCTTCGCGGACAGACCCGCCAGGAGGACCGAGCCCTTGACCTGCGCGGACGCTTCCTTCGGGGCGTAGGTGATCCCGGTGAGGCTGCCCCCGCGGATCACCAGCGGTGCCAGTCGGCCACGCTCGCGGCCGTCGACCGTGGCGCCCATGCTGCGCAGCGGCCCCGTGATCCGGTCCATCGGCCGCCTGCGCAGGAAGCGGTCCCCGGTGAGGACCGAAATACCGTCCAGCCCGGCGCAGACCCCGGCCGTCAAACGGATGCCGGTGCCCGCGTTGCCGTGGTCCAGGACGTCGTCCGGCTCGTGGCGGATCGGGCCTTCCACCCGCACGCGGCCCTCGCCCCCCTCGGCCACGGTCACCCCGAACCGCTCGATAGCCCGCAGCGTGTGTGTCACGTCCTGCCCCCGGGACAGGCCCGTGATCACACTGGGGCCGTGGGCCATCGCCGCCATCAGAACAGCCCGGTGCGAAATGGACTTGTCGCCGGGCACCTGAAGCGAGCCACGGGCAGGCCCAGTCCCACTCACCTGCAGGCTGGAGACGGCGTCGAGATCGGAAACGGCGGGAGTCATGGCGCTTCTTTCTCTGAGGAAGGAAACACGTACGGCCTGGCAGCAGCGACCGGGCGGGACGGAACGTGTCCGAACGATCACGCTCCAGAACTGACCATACGCGCCGCGCACCGCTCCATGGGCTCCCATCCCCGAAGTGAGCACCGGGCTGAGTCGCCATGCGGACATCACATCCAGCGGCTTTCAACCCCGCCTTGGCGGTGCCCCCGCGGCTGTCCGTCGCCCTCGACCCGCAGGACCAAGCCGGCTTGTCCCTCAGCGCCTGTCCCACTCAACGGCACAGGACGCCAAGTCGTTTCCCGCGTGACGCAGTCTTTCGCTGCCGCAGAGGGATCGGCCTGCTTGGGGCGCACAGGCTCGTATCAGTCGGTCAAAGCAGGGATCCATGTTGGCCACGTGGACGCCCCGCTGCAGCGACCGGCCAGCACCATGCAACGTCATGCTCGTGGGCCAGCGCAGCGATGCCAGCAGCAGTGGTCCAAACCCGCCACAGAACAGGACTTGCCCATATGCATTCCCTTCCGGAGGCGCTCGTGTACGCGATGGTGGACGAGCGACTACGTGAAGCTGCGCGTCAGCGCTTGATCACTCGCGCGATCGCAGTGCGGCGGCGGCAGCGGCGCGCCGCCCGCGATGAGCGACGGAATCGCCGGGCCTTGCGGCGGCTTCCGCCGCACCCGGGCCTGCCAGAGGTTGCCGTACAGCGCCATTCATCTTGAAACCTCCCCCTTGTGCACGAGGGGATCCCTAGCTCACGTTGCCTTCCCGCCCGGCGGGCGTGCGGGCGCAGGGGCACTCACACGGCTGGGGCGCATCGCTGGCAGCGTTTGTAATTGCGGCCGCCCTTCGGGCCGGTCCGCTCGGCGATCCACGCCCGGGCTTCGTCCGTGGTCATGACGTCGAAGCGGGGGTAGCTGCGGGATCCCTCGAAGCACTCGCCGTAGTGCGGGTCGACCGTGTGGCTGAAGTCATTGAGCGCTGCCAGATAGTCATCGCCTGTGGGCCGGGCGTAGTTCGATGGCATCTCACGCGTGACGACGGAACACGACGTCTCGTGAAGGCCTTGTCGGCCTGCGGCGAACGGATACATCTCCGGCTGTTGCAGCCGCTTCCAGCGATCGTCTGCATGGTCGAGCAAGGCGTCGAACCATGAGCGGCGTTGCTCGCACAGCACGCATCCCCCGGCCTCCCGGCACGCGTTGCGCAGCTCGTCGGGGTCTTCGGACTCCCAGCACCGGAATGTGTCGTACAGCAGGTCGGCCGATTTGAGCAGCACACTGCGGGCATCGTCCGCGGTGACCCGTCCGTCGCCGATCCGTTCAAAGAGCTCCAGCACGGCCGGCAGCTCAACGGTGTAGCCCCAACCCTCACGGATAGGGCTCCGCCGCTCCTGTGCGAACAGCTCACCGAATCCCAGCCGTACGGCTGGGATCACTCCAGTGGCGAACTTCAGGTCCACCGCAGCACCGCCGCTTGAGAACTCCGGTGCAGGATCAGGTTCCCAGATCAGATCGTCGTCCGGGCGAAGGTTTTGCGCGGGCGCGCTCAACCGAGGCTGGGGCACCAACTTCCGCTTCGCCACCGGCTGATGCCCTCCTCGTCGTGACCGCTTCCTCTGCTTCTTCTTCGGCACATGGCCTCCTATCGTTCAGCATGGCAACCAGTATGTGGATCTGGACAAACCCTATGGACTCGCGCTGCCACTCCCCATCAGGGCCCGCGTTCCCCGGGCCCCACCCGATCGAAGCGAGACCAGGCACCAACAGGTCACACTGAGCTCAGGTTCTGGATGCGGGCTGCCTGAGCAATGGCGTACTGGCACAAACGGAGCCCGTAGAGGTCGAGGGCGTCATCGGGGTCTTCGGCATAGTGGTCGGCGACCGTCGGCCAGTTGTTCCACGTGGCCTGAGCGGCTGCCCGGTCTGTATCGGTACGCGGCCGCGCGGCGGCAGTCTCGGCCTCCAGGCGCTGCTTGAGCTTGATGTAAGCCGCCCACTCCGGGTTACTCATCGGCGCAACCGTGTGCTCGCCGGGCGACAGCGCGGGCTCCGACACCTGCACAAGCTGCTGGTCGTACGCCGCGATGGCCTTCAGCCGCTGGGAGATGAACAAATCCGGGCGCCGGGGGCGCCAGAGCATGCCGGAGCACATCGCCGTGAGCTCAGCGACGATCTCGCGGGCGTCCAGTCCGCGGTCGGTCAGGGGACGCAGCACGAACTCCAACCGCCGCAGCGGCACACGCTGCGTCCACGGGACCATGGCCCGCACCAGCCGGACCGTCCGCTCGGCCCGGCGCACATCGCTCGCCGTACGGCAGCGGCCTCTGACCGGGGCGCCTTGGGGGGACCTTCGTGCCGTTGACCGGCTCGCGCGCTGGCGCGAGGTGTAGTTACAACCACCCACTACCTTCGCCTGACCCACCTCCTTAACCCCGGCACGGGAAGGGGTCTCACAGGCATCCGAACTCGCTTTATCCACAGGCGAGTTATCCACAGCCGCCACCCGTGCAGTGCCCCGCTGATCCACGATGATCCGAGCCGCGTACCCGGACCCGACGATGATGTGACCGAGCGCGCGGTCGTAAGCGGCCGGGATCACCGCCCCGTACACCGTCGCGGTTGCTGCATACCCGGCCAGGCCACGCGCACGACGCACATTGGCCCGGCTACCGCGCTGCACCCACACCAGTGCGCCCATCTCACGGAGATACGCCACATGCCGGCTGACCGTCGCTCGCGACAGCTCTAGCCGGTCCACCATGCCCGCTAGGCAGTACCTGACCTCACCGCTGCTGTAGTCCATCCGTGCCGCGAGATCCCGCGCAACCGTCAGCGTCGTCGCCGACGCGCGCGGATGGAGCCCCTGCCCGATCAGCCACTCGACCGACCGCAGCCATCGCCGGGGGCCAGAGCGTCGAGCCCGTGTCCGCCCCACCACCTGGTCGTCGCCAGGCACCACCGCCACCGAGGGCTCCGCCTCCCGGGCGTCCTGCGACTGGGCAGAGGATTTGACCGCCGCGCTCACGAGCGCGCCCGGGAGAATCGCGCGCGGGACGCCGTCCACGTCCGCTCGCATGGCGGAGTGGCTGACTCAAGGAGAAACTGTGACCCGACAGATGGCGCAATAATCATCAATCGGGCATGAGTGGGCTGACAAAGGGCAGCGTGATGCTGCAACATTGAGGCATGCCTCGCTTCATCTTTGAGGAGGGCATAACGAAGGGCCTTCTGGCGCTTCGCTGGTTCGGCCAGAACCAAGATCGAACCGTTCGACCGGCTGCTAACCGGACGAACAATCCCTTCAGAGGGTCGGCAAACCCTCTGGTGGCAGGTGGGGCGCCATAGCCCGGTGACGGCAAATCACCGAGTGGCTGGGCGCCCCGGCGGCTCGAAGACCCGCTCAGCGGGCGCCGCCGGTTACGATTACGTCATGGCGGCCCCTCCTTCGCGGGAAGTGGTGCCGGCACCCGTCACGCCAGGGCGCTTCGGGGTACGCACGAGTGACAGCGTGCGTACCCCGAAGCGCCCTGCGCGTTCTTGGAAGTTGAGCATGTCGTCACCTGACTCTTGGTGATGGAGGTGGCGGTCAGCTGGGCATCGTCACGGCGATCCCGCTTGCAGCTCCCGTGCTTGCTCAAGGCAGGGGCGTCTCTTCGATCAGAGATCTTTCCGGTGGGCAGCCTACTCGATCAAATCGGCAAGGCGCACCCCTGACAACGCAGCGTACGCAGGGCCCTTGTTGTAGCCCTGTCGGGACTCCAACTTGCCCGAAGACACCGGCCTCGCGTCCGACCGGACGTCCGTCAGTGGTGAACAGCCGTGGGCTGAGGGCCCGTTACCCGGCTTCGCCCAGTTTGATGGAGTGGGCCACGACGAAGGCTGCGGTGTCCATCACGGTCTGCTCGACGGCCAGCGGGCGCATCTGCGCGTCCCACACGGTCACGCGGGAGTCGAGCACAAAGCGTCCGACGGGGATCTCGAGAAGGTCGCAGTCCTCTCTGGAGGGAGCTCTGCCCCGGGTTTCCACCACACCCTCCGCGGGAGAAAGCCCGAGGTCGGACAGCAGGACGGTCAACCTGCGCGGAGAGGCATCGTCCTTGGCTGCGCAGGTCGCGGGGACCAGCTCGGCAGGAACGAACGTGCGCGTCAGCATCACCGGCCGGCCCTGGACGGAGAACCGTGCCCTCCAGGTCAGAGCTGCCTGCTTCGTGCCGAGTCCCAGTACGGATGCGACTCCCGCAGGCGGCTGCTCGGAGGTGACACCGATCAGGTCGATATCGAAAGCCCGGAGCTCGCCCGCGGCCCAGGCGCCTGCCCTCCCCTGGGGCTCGGCGGGATCAGGACAGGGCTCGTACCTGATCGCCAGCGGGGTCTGCGCGTAGACGCCGGATCCACGCCGTCCGATTGCGTGCCCGTCGTTCTTGAGGAGGTCGACGGCGCGGTTGATGGTCCGGCTCGCCACCCCGAAGTTCGCGGCGAGCTCATCCTCGCCGGGCAGTCGCTCGCCATCCGCGTAGACGCCCTGCGCGATGTCCGACCGGAGCTGGTCAGCGATGTCCACAAACACGCGCTGCGCGCTCGACGCGTCAGTCATTCCGCTCCTCTTAGCTCTCCCGTCGGACCCTGATCGTACGGGGCGGAACGGCGTGGGACGAAGCCAGACTCTGGCGCGTGAACCATTAACACCCGAAAGTTCCTTACGGAACAACTTGAGTTCCTTACGGAACTTCTGCTTAGCTGTGATCGGCACCGAGCAGCCCAGCACCTAGGGGCTGCACGACTGCCCACTTCTGCTCGCGTGCTCCGCCTGCACATCCAGGCCCAACACGCGCGAGAAGCGGCAGTTGCGGTTCCCCGCCTGCGGCGCCAACCGCCCCACGAGCAGTACGGGATGCGGCACCACGCCGGCAGACAACTGCACCACTACGTCGGACTCGCCGCCGATGTCCTGCGGCGACGCCGACAACGTCCAACAACTGCACAGCGCGATCCACCGCACGCACGACAGCCGTGACCACGCCATCGAGAGCCGTGGTCCGCCGGCTGGGGCGAGTGGAGACCAGCCGGCCGAGAAGGGGCGCACGCCCACGACGTACCGCGCAACCGGCTCAAAGAACGACGCGACCGACCTTGACGCTGCAACGACGCCCGGGCGGATCTCCCCGGGGGAAGCAGCCTCGCGTCCAGAGATCACCGCGCGGCACTGCCACGCAACCAACCAACCAGCAACCAACGTCGCCGGTGCCCACCGAGCCGCTCAACTCGGCGCGCACCGACGGCCTCGGCTGCTGGTGGCCCAGCCACCCCCGCCAACCGCACACCACGTGCACCCGCACCACCCGCTCACTCCGAACCGGCGCCTCACTGCGCGCCGGACTACAGCCAACAGCACCCAACCTGGGAGGTACGCCATGGACTGGCGTCACAACGCCGTTTGCCGCGAGGAAGACCCCGAGTTGTTCTTCCCGGTCGGCACCACCGGCCCCGCGCTCCTGGAGATCGAGGAGGCCAAGGCCCTCTGCCGTCGCTGCCCCGTCATGGATCAGTGCCTGCAATGGGCGCTCGAGTTCGGTCAGGACTCCGGCGTCTGGGGCGGTCTCAGCGAGGACGAGCGCCGTGCGATGAAGCGCCGGGCCGCCCGCAACCGGGCGCGCCAGGGCTCGGCTTGAGCAGTCCGCCGATCAGGCACGGCCCTTGCCCCTCCGAAAGCTGCGGCAGGGGCCCGCCGTGCCCGTCCGGACCGGTCCGAGCGCCTTCGCGCAACTGCGCGAGAGACGAGAGCGCTGCGCGTATCCGTTCCGGCGCTGGCCGGAGGCCCTTACCGGCCCTGTCGAAGGGGCAGCCGCTTCGTCCGCGACATGCCCCAGCAACCAACCTCCAACCAGTCATTGAGGAAAGATTCCTATGGACCTGCGTGTGCGTGAATACTTCGGCTTTGCCGAGCCCTCCAAGCACGCCAACACCGAACAGCGGCAGACCCGCCGCCTGGTGACCGTCGCCGCCACTGGCACGGCGGCAACCGCCGCCGCCCTCGTCCTCATGTGGGGAACCCTCGCCACCCCGGCCACCGCCGCCGACAAGTACGTCGGCTACGAGGGCCCGACCGTTGACATTCACCCCAAGCCGGGTACCGGCGGTCTCTATCTCCGCGATGTGGGAGGGCACATCAAGGGCCTCATGGGTGAGAAGGACGAGGCCAGCGTGTTCGGCTGTCATCCCAACGACCCCACGCTGGCGTGGGTGGTCCAGATCACCCACGGCAACGGCGGATGGGGCACCTACAAGGGGTTCGTCCGGTATGCCTACGCCACGACCGAGGACAACCTTCCGGTGCCGTGTGGCGGATGACCGGCTGACCGGGACCGCTGGGCGCCGTGTCCGACCCCGCCTCTAACGGGGTCGGACACGGCCCCGGCCGCCCGGGCCAGCAGGCCACCCCGTAGGGAAACGCACCGCCCGGACGACCGGCGCGGGCCAGTGAGGACACACCAGCCCGCATGCCACGCAACTACCAGAACCACCCTGGAGGACGCAGCAGTGAAGAACCATATCGCCGACGTCTACCGGCGGATGGAGCGCATCCGCGAAGCCGCCGCGGGCGCTCAGCTTGCCCGGCACGGCTGTGAGCAGATCCAGCGCGCCAGCGGCAGTCGCTGATGACCTGGGACTGGGACGACTACTTCAACTCCGGCGGCCGTCCGTGCCCGGATTCCCGTGAGGGGGTTGCGCCGTCGCGGCACCTGCGGCTGGTCCGGGAGATGAACTGGGACCCCTACTTCAACTCCGGCAGCGCGCCGAGCCGGGCGCGCCAGAGACGAAGCGGCCCGGTACACACCCGAGCAGTGGTGCGCCTCGCGCCCGGAATGCAGTCCGTCACCTAGGCGCCTCACAGTCGCCGGGGGGGGGGGGGGGGGGGGGGGGGGGGGCGCCGCCCCCCCCGCCCCCCCCCCCCCGCGGGGGCCCCCCCCCCCCCCGCCCCCCCCGCCCCCCCCCCCCCCCCCCCCGCGGGGGGGGGGCGCCCGCCCCCCCCCCCCCCCCCCCCCCCGGCCTCATCCCCCAGGCCGCCAACGGCTGGCATATCGGATGCCGGTTGGCGGCCTCGCGCGCGCCTCCCGCCCCTGCACGTGAGCCGAGCGGATCGGCCGAAGGGAATGACCATGCAGAACACACCCCTATCCGACCGCAGCGCCGCGGAGTTGCTCGCCCAGGCTAAGGCCGCTGAGCACGCGGCTACCGCCGCCATGCGCAGCGGCGACCTCGAGCGGGCCCGCACACTCGCGCTCATCGGCCGGCTCCGAGTGGACCTTTCGTACCGGCAGGCAGCGCTTGAGTGCCCCGACTGCGAGGGCCGCGGTCTTGTTCCCGCGGCACGAAGGGGCGACGACTGGCCGACGTGCCCGAACGTCGTCGCGCATCCGAAGAGCACCTGCATGTGCGGCGGAAACCAGTGATCAACGCCAGGGCGGCACTCCTTACCCCAAGACCGCCAGCACATCCGACCAGATCGCCCCCCGAGACAGCTTAGGAAGGAAGCCCACCCATGCTCGAACTGCCGTTCCTGCCCTGGGGCGCCGCCGCTGCAGCGCTGACCGCACTCGTCTTCAGCATCAGCGGGCACCGCGCCCAAAGCTCCACGCTGTTCGCGTGGGTCCTGTGGCCGCCGATCGCGTGGACGGCGACGTGCGCCGCACTGGGCAGATGCCTTACTGAGGTGTACGCGATCGGACTGCAGACGACGCAGGTGATCAGCCTGACGATCCTGCTCGGCATGACGGTCCAGATCCTGCACCGCGCCCTGAAACACCCCGTTCGGGCCGCGCTCGGTGTGCTGATCACCGCGACGCTTGCTGCCCCGTTTGTCACGGCCTACGCCAGCACCACCAGCGCCGTGGACGCGTATCTGTTCCTCCTGGGACAGCACCCCTGGTATGGGGCCGTGTCGGCCCCGCTGTTCCTCCTCCTGTTCTTGGAGTCGATCAGCAAGGCCCACTGGCTGCTCAGGCCCTGATCATCTGCTCCCACCCGCAGCACCGGCCCCCGGACCGGCCCGTCCACGGCGTCCGGCGGTCCCTTCACGTACGGCGGCGCTGCAAGAGCGGCTCGTGCCATAGAGCAAGCCCACCACGGGGGACAGCCCTCCGCCGTTCCCCGCGCCTCCGCCGCCCGGAGCCGCCTCGCACAGGAGAAGCACGGTGACCACCACTCCCACCCCGCCCACGACGACTTCCCCGCCGACCCCTGACTCCGGGGTCCGGCGGCCTGAGCTGAACAGAGCCCAGCGCGTCATCGTCGGCGTCGTCATCGGCGGCGTGGTCGTGATCGCTGGCATCGGATTCGCCGGCTCATACGCCGCCGTCCGCGACCTGGCCGTCCGCAAAGGATTCGGGACGTTCGCACACGTCTTCCCGATCGGGGTCGACGCGGGCATCGTCGTCCTGCTGGCCCTTGATTTGCTGGTGACGTGGCTGCGGATCCCCTTTCCGCTGCTGCGGCACACGGCCTGGCTGCTGACCGGCGCGACCATCGCCTTCAACGGCGCAGTCGCCTGGCCCGACCCTCTGGGCGTCGGGATGCACGGCGTGATCCCGCTGCTGTTCGTCGTGGCCGTCGAGGCCGCCCGGCACGCGGTCGGCCGGCTGGCCAACATCACGGCCGGCCAGGACATCGAGCCGGTCCGCCTCATCCGGTGGGTGCTCTCGCCCGTCCCGACCTTCCTGCTCTGGCGGCGGATGAAACTGTGGGAACTGCGCTCGTACGAGCGAGCCGTCAAGCTCGAACAGGAGCGGCTGGTCTATAAGACCCGCCTGCACAGCCGGTTCGGCCGCGCGTGGAGGCGCAAGGCCCCTATCGAGGCACGGCTGCCGTTGCGGCTCGCCCGCTACGGTGTCCCGCTCAGCGACGGCCAGGACCTCGCGGCCCCAGCCGGACCGCCCCCCGCCGAGGGCAGCACCCTGGAGACGCACGTCACCGCCGCCCTCGCGATCGCCTCCGGCACGCAGCCCACCGTCGCCTCCTCGGGCATGAACGTTCCTTCTCCGCCCGCGGCCATCGCCGCCGAGCCCAGCGTGAATCCGGAAACGTCGGCGGAACCGGGCTCCGAGCGAGAAGCCGTGAACGGCGTGAACCGAGCGCCCGACCGTGAACGGGAAACCATGAAGCCGCGCACCGACGTGAACGTGGATCCGGCGGTTCACGCCTTCACGCCCTTCACGCCCTTCGCGGCCGACCCCGTGAACGGCTCATGGAAGAGCGCTTCACGCTCCAGGGTGAACGGCCGTGAAGGCAGCACCAGTTCACGCCTTTCCCCTGTGAACCAGGCCCACGTGAACACCGTGAAGACCGTGAAGTCGCAGGTCACAGCAGGTGTGAACGGATTCACGCCGATCGTGAAGCTCCGTGAATTCACGCGTGAAGGCGTCAGCGTGAACCGCGCCGACGGGACCGTGAAGCACGCGTTCACGCTGCGCGTGAACGACGCGGCAAAGCGTGAAGCCGTCGGCGTGAACGGGTCGCTGGACACCGTGAAACCGCTGACCGACGAAACCGTGAAGGGAAACCTCGACGAGCGTGAAACGCCTGCCGTGAATCACGGCGCGGCGGGCGTGAACGAGGACGTCGTGAATTCACGCCGCCCGCCGCGCGCACAGGCGGCCGGTGCCACGAGGCGTGAAGCCGTTCACGCCACAGTCGGGCGGCCCAACCGGTACAAGGCGGAGCGGGCGAGGCGTGCGGCCGAGTGGTTCGCCGCCAAGCAGGCCGACCCGCAGCTGACCCAGAGGGCCTTCGCACGAAGCATCGAAAAGTCGGAGGCCTGGCTGAGCAAGGCGATCTCCGAGGCACTGGAAGCCGAAGGGGGCACAGCGGATGGCTGAGCCTGCCGGCGACGACCTCCGAACCGTCACGCACCTGCCGCCCCGGTTCTCGGCCGGCCCCGGCACGTCGGCCGAGAACCACCGCGGGGCGCCGCCGCCCTGCCAAGTCATCGACGACGACGAGAAGTTCATCCGCCTGATGATCCAGCTCGCCCTGGAGGGAGAGCGGATCACCGGAGCCTCCGAGGAGGGAGGAAACGTGACCACCGCAGAAGAGAAGTCCGACCCGTTCCACGTGCCGCTGCCGGACGAGGCACCGGTGCACGAAGGCCCGGAGCCGCGCCCGGAGTCAGCTGATCCTGACGGTGGCACGGCACCGGCGGAACAAGCATCGTCGACCCCTGTAGATGAGGGTGTAGACGCCCCCGCAGATGCTGTAGATGCCCAGGTCAGCGCCCCAGAAGGGGGCGTGCCAGCTCCCCGGGGGAGCGGGGCGGAGCCTGAAATTCCGCCCATGCCGAGCACACCGCCCGCCACGCCGGAAAGCGACACGCATTGGTGGCGCGTCTCCCGGGACGGACCGAAGACCGCGGCCCCTTCGAAGGCTTCGCCGCGCGATGCCAAGTCCGGCTGGTGGGACCGCCTCTACAAGGACCAGGACGCCGACCTCGACACGCACACCGGGCACATCCTGACCGTCCCCGCCGATGGCGAACCGGTTCTCATCCAGGTCCAGAAGACCCCCGAGCCCGAGGCGCCCGACCAGGACGAAGACGAGGCGCCCGAGGAGTCTCCGGCACGCCCGCGGCTCGCCGATGTCCACAAGCCGCAGCCGACCCTCCAGATCCGCCGGCAGCCTGCGAAGCGGCGGCGGCTCTCCAGGTTCTGGCGGGTCATCATCTTCAACGGCTCCGCTGCGGCGGTGGGCACAGCCATCGGGCTGAACGCGTACCTGTCCCAGTTCCTGCCGGCCGCCGTCACTGCGGCCGGAGGGCTGCTCGGGGCGGGCATGGCCCTCGCCGGGGCGTTCGCAGCGTGGAAGGCCGCGGGCAGTGAACTGCTCGCCCCGTTCGTGCCGTTCGGCGCGCTGGGCCGCATCGGCGCGGTGTTCGTCTCGGCCGAGGTGGGACGCCGCCTCGGCCAGGCGGTCCTCCCGTACACCGCCGCCACGATCGACCGCTACGTCGGCCTGAACCAGACCGACACCTCCCTGCTCATCGTCGCCCTCACCATGTGCGGCGCCTCGGGCTGGCTGGTGTGGCGCACGCGCCACGGCAGCCTGCCCAAGCGCTGGCTGGCGCGCATCCCGCTGGCCACCTCCTTCCTCGTCTGCGCGCTGTACTCCAACGGCCCTGTTTTCTGAAAGGCACCACACCCGTGAACGTCATGAACACCGTGCTCGCCGCGCCCGCCTCCGGCGCCAGCTTCACCCAGGGCCTGGGAGCGGTCGGCCTCTCGTCCCTCGCGGCCGCTGGGTTCATTGTCCTGATCATCGCCATCCGCAACCGCTCGAAGATCACCAGGAAGTACTTCGATGACCGCCGCTACCTCGCCGGGCTCGCTGCCGTGACCGGCGTTCTGTTCATCATCGCCGGGGGCACGTGGCGGATGCTGGCCCTGGGAATCCACGGCACGGCGGCCTCGACCCTCACCGATCCGAACCTCGTCGCCGGAGCCTCGCCTGCAGGTATGGCCCTGATCCTGACCACTCTGGCCTTCCTGCCGGAGTGGCAGCGGCGGATTCCTCCGGCGTTCTTCGGTCTGGGTGCGGGCGTCGCATGGGGCCTCGCCGGCGCCCTGTGGGGCATCCTCTTCAAGGTGATCGGCTCCATGCTGGAGAAGCTGGCATGAAGGCGCTGCTCAAGGAAGTCAGCGTCCCCTTCAAGGGTGTCAGGCAGGCGCCGCGGCTGCTCCTCCTCCCGCTGCTGACCGGGTCACGCCTCATCGCCTCGTTCCTGCTGCGCGGACTCGGCCGTGTCCTCAAGCTCGGCTGGAGCGCGGCCATGAACCTCGACACCCCGCCCGCGCAGAGCGCACCGACCGCCACGGGCCAAGACGGCGGCCCCGCCAGTGAGTCCGGCCCGAGCACCACCGAGGTCGGTAAGAAGGCGGCTCGGGCGGCCTCCGATGACACGATCGAGCGGGTTGGCCTGGGCTGCCTGATCATCCTGTTCGCTGTGGCCGTCATCGCGGGGCTCATCTGGTTGTTCATGTGGCTTGCCTGGCCCTACATCGCGCCGTTCGTGCCCATCGGCTCGGCCGTCCTCGCGGTGGTGTGGATCATCGCCGCATGGATGATCGCTCCCCCGGTGCAGGAGAGCACCACCCAAAACGATCATGAAAAACCTGCGGGGGAGCAGTACCAGGAAACCGAGCAGGAACGGTTCACCCGCGGGCTGGTCCGGTTCATCGTGGCCGCCGTCCGGGACGCGGCTCCCGAGCACATGGGCGTTCACATCGCCGAACTCCTCGATCGCCTGCAGAAGGAGGCACACGGATTCGACAACTGGGAGCAGCTCCAGCTGCGGGAGTGGTGCACGGCCGCGGGGATCCCCGTGAGCAGGAACGTCCGCGCCAAGGGGAAGGGGCCCACCTGGGGGGTCCGCGCGGACGAGCTGCAGGAGGCATTCGGCACCTCCCTGGACGAGGCTGTCGAGACCCTCTCCCGGCCCGCCACCGCACCCCCCTCCGAGGGCCCCTCGGCCACCCCCGATCAGCCCGAGGAAAACAGCCCCGCCACACCACTCCCCGCACCCCCTACCGAGGGCCCCGTACCGGCCGGGCACAGCACCCCCGCCCAGGCCCACCTCCAAGCCGTTTCCGACCCCTCCCCCGAGGCCACCGCCTAACGCGGCCCCGTAGGGACGTAGATGCCATCTACACCCCCATCTACCAGGGCATCTACCACCCGTCTCACCTTCGTCGACACGCGCATCTACGGCCCGTCGACACTCCAACTCCCAACCACCCGACTCCATACGGGGCTAGCTCGCCACCGCGGCGAGAAAGCGCCTCCCGTCCACGGCAGCCGCAACTGGCCTCTACCATCCGGTTAAGCACCGATCGGATCAGGAGGCGGCCGTGCCGTACACGTACAACTGCCCACCGTGCGGCACAAGGTCCAGGAGCTACACCTTCCGCTCCGGCGCGGAAGGGCACGGCGTACGTCACCGCAACCGGCGCCACGACGGCGACTATCCCGTCGGAGAGAGCATTCAGCACATCGCTCGGGTCAGCCCGCTCACCCGAGCCGTCGCCTGGCACCCGTCGAAGGGCGACGTTATTGCTGCTGCTGTCGCCGTCCTTCTCGTCCTCTGGAGTGTTTGGCACGCGTTGACCAACTGACCCCAGGAGGCGACACACAGCACCCCGTGTGTCGTGTGCTGGCGTCAGTTCGTGCGTGCCCAGTGAGTCACGTCCTGCCCATGCCCCCTAGATCCCGCCCCGGGAACTCATGCCACGACGCCGTCCAGGAGCCTCCGGGGCTCCGCAGGACCGGTTGAGAATGCCGCGGGAGGCTCTCGTGCGCAGCCGGCGATAACGGGTGCACGGGTGGCGAGGCAAGCGGTGCCCTGGTGAGCGATCTCCCGGTCGGGGCCGCCGTCTCGATCAGCGCGGCACCGCTGTCGTCGATGTCGATGGCCTCCTGCCTCACACGGGTCGGCCCTTACCGGATACCCCGGAGCCCTTCGGCATGTGATCACTCGCGCCACCAGGGTGTCTGCCGCCGGGCATTCCGGCTCCAGGCCCGTACTACCCGCCCCCCCACACACACAAGGAGTGGCGCTCGTTCCGCCTCCGTGGGCTGCCCCAACACATCCGTTTAGAGGAGAGAGTTCGTGCCCCGATACAACTATCAATCCGCCCCTGGCCTCCCCATCAAGACCACCAACTTCAACGGAACGGCTGCGGAGTTCGCAGAGGCCCTCGCCGAAGACTGCCGTGCAGACCACGGCGTCGAACCCAACGTGCGAGTGTGGACAGGCCCAGTCACCGAACCGCCGGCTGCCGCTGCCCCCTGAGCTCAAAGATCCCCCTCTTGCTCGTTGGCATCCTGACGCGGGGACCCTGGCGGTAGGACATCACCGCTGACCGGAGTGCCCAGCAAAGCGTTACTCCGGCGCCTTGCTCGGGCTGATCACCTGCATCCGCCATCGATCACCCCCCTTGAGTCACCGGTGAACGATCGGTCACTGCTCACGGTTGCTCGAGCGTGGAGCGTGCGTCATGCGCGCGGACGCGACCGGTACACCTCTGCCGGGTTGCGGACCTAGCCGGTCGAGCCGCGACGCTGTCACCACCGGCCGCCGTCATCTGCGACACCGCCCCTCACAGCGACACCGGCATCCGGCACCGTGCCCGAACCGGGTCACGCCCCTCCCCCTGACCGACCGGCCCGCGTCGCCGTCATCCGCTCCAGGCGCAGACACCGCAGCGCACCACCACGCGGAAGAGCACCAGGAGCGGGTGACGACGGCCCCGGCCGACCGGCCGAAACAAGAAGAAGCCCTGACCGGCGGGTGCAACCGCCAGCCAGGGCCAAGGCACCACGCAACCCAGCCCAACCGCTAAGTCACAACTGGGAGCGCAGCAATGAAGAAGCTTATCGAGGACACCTGCTGGCGTATCGGCCGGATCAAGGAAGCGGCGAAGGGCGCCGAGAGCGCCCGCCGCATTCGTGAGCAGGCCGAGCTCGCGGGAGGTGCTCTCTGATGGCCTGGACCGGCAAGCAGCAGCAGGGACAGAACGCACTGAACAAGCGCATCAGCGATGCCCGCAAAGCACCCGTCCAGGGCAAGCCGGTGCCCGACAAGGCCAAGCGCAACGGCTCGATGAACACCTGACCGGCCGGACCGGTGTCGCCTTCGACCTCGCCTCCAACGGAGGTCGAGGGCGGCCCCGGGCCGACCGGCCACCCCCGCCCACAGCGGGTCACCATCGAGCAAGGAGCCATCGCACATGACCATTCGTTCCTACTTCGGCTTCCCTGAGCCCAGCACCCGCCGGCACGCCACCGACGGCCAGCAGGCCGAGTGCCGCACCGGGCGCCTCGTCACCACCGCAGCCACCGGCACGGCGGTCACCGTCGCAGCTTGCACGGCGATGGCGTTGACCTTCGCCGGACCGGCCACCGCCGAGCCCTTCAGCCCCAAGGGAGAGATCGTCGCAACCGACTTCGTCCCGTACGAGGGCAACTGGGTCACTATCAAGCCCGTCCCGGGCAGCGGGGGCCTGTTCCTGCGGGACACCAGCGACAACGTCCGGGGCCTCATGGGCGAGGGAGACCGCGCCATCGTCCTCGGCGCCCACCCCACCAACCCTCACCGCGTGATGGTCGTCCAGACCACCAGCGGCCACGGCGGCTGGGGTGTGGTCCGCGGATACGTAAACGCCGACTTCGCCCGCAACATCAACGGCGGCCCCATCCCCGTCGGCGGCTGACGGCCCCTCCGGCACGCCCCCGGCCCAACGGGTCGGGGGCACCCGCCCTCGTAGCCCAACCGGCAGAGGCCCGCGGCCCATAGCCGCACAGAGCGCGTTCGAGCCGCGGCGAGGGCACCACGAACAACCACCACCGCCGGGGCACGAGTCCCCGCATGCGACCGGCAACTTCCCACCCCCACGTCCTTGGAAGGGCACCGATGAACTCCATCGTCTTCACCACACGCGAAGCCACCACGCTGCACAAGACCACGCGTTTCCTGCGCCGCCTGGAAATGGACCTGCCGGGCACCGCAGACCCTAAGCACCGGGAGGGTGTCCTCCACGCGGCTCTGGCGCTGGAGGAGCAGGCCGACAACCTGAACTCGGGCCCGGCTTCGACGCTGCGCGAAACCCGGCGCCCCCTCTTCAACCACCTCGTCGCCCCAGTCGCCGGCGGGCTCGTGTTCCCCGACGAGGCAAAGGCGATGCTCGACGCCCACGAGGACGCGGCCCGCACCGAGGGAGCCCAGTTGGCGGAGCTCCGTATCAAGGCCGCGTTGCTCAAGCTCCACCCGAAGACCGCGAACCCCACGCATGGATGCTGCGCACCGCCGAAGGCGTGCAACGGTCACGGGCCGGAGTGCCGTAGCAGCGACCACGGCCTCGATCGGAAGTCGTGGCCATGCGGAACGCTGCGCGTCGTGGGCATCACCAGTGACGCCGACGCCGACGCCGTGCTTGCCGCTCTGGCCGGACCGGAAGGCTGCCCCCACAACGTGATCGACGGGAACGTCGGCCGCCACTTCTTCAAGAAGGGCGCTCTCGCCGACTCCCCGATCGCATGCATCCACTGCGGCAACCCCAAGCCGGACGCGAACACCGAGTGACCGCTGGCGAGTAGCCGTCCCAGGCCGGGCGCCTCCCGCCCGGTCCCTACTCACCACCCGCCCCACCCGGCAGGAGCTGCGAGATGACGCCGTACGAGTACGAACGCTTCATGGCCGAGGCCATCCCGACGGGCAGGTTCGGCCGCCCGGATGTTGACAGCCAGGCCAGCGAGGAGGCGACGTCGACGCCCCGGCAGCAGGCCGCACGCCGCGCCGCGCTGGACGAGGCGCAACGCGGCTGGCTCCTGCCGGACGTGCGCTCGCGGCGAGACCGTGCGCGCAAGCGCGCTTCCCGCCCGCGTCACCTGCACCTCGTGCCCGACTCGACGGGTACCCAAGCCGCTTGATGACCATTCGCCTGCCTGACTGCCGCCGCCCCAACTCCCGGGAGGACCACATGCCCACCGCTCGACAGACCGCCCCGTCCTGGACCGACCGGTTGTGGAGCCCCGTCAGCCCTGACTTTGGCGTGCACGAGGAGCGCCTCGCCCAGCCATTCCGCTGGAGGAAGGCGGCCCGCGTCCACGTGAACGCCGAGTCCGACCTCTTCCACCCTCGCATTTCTGATCAGGCCATCACGCGGGCGTTCGAGGTGATGGAGGCCGAGCGTAATGGCAGGCACACCTTCCAGATCCTGACGAGGTTCCCCGAGCGGATGCTGCTGTTCATGCTGGCCCGGCAGCCGAGCAAGCAGCGGTATGCGGCGCAGCTCGACGATTGTCCGACCGAGGCTTTGCGGACCGGCTCTGCGGCTCAGGACGCACCAGAGCGTGCTGGGCGCCGCCCGGAGAACATCTGGTTCGGCGTGCGTGTCGAGGACCAGAGAACAGCGGACCGGCGCATCCCGGACCTGCTGGAGACGCCGGCCGCGGTGCGGTTCGTGTACTGCGCGCCGCTGGCCGGGCCCGTGGAACTGCACAAGTACCTCGCCGAGGGCCGCGATGTCACCGACCCCTACGCGGATGCGCCGGACGGGGCCGTCGTCGAGGGCATGGAGCGCCGCGGGGATCAGTGGGTACGCGTCGAGCGGCTGCACTGGGTGGTCGCCGGGGGCACGTGCGGCCCCGGGGCACACCCGATGCACCCCGGATGGGCCCGCTCTCTCCGCGACGAGTGCGCGGCCGCCGGGGTGCCGTTCTTCTTCACCCAGCATGGCGAGTACGTATGTGCCGTAGTGGAGGACGATCCGAACTACGCAGGGGGCCGGGCGTACGACAACCCGCTCGGTGGGCGCTCCTCGGCGACGCTGCGCGAGCTCGGGCCGAGCCGGACGTTCCGCGGCGGGCCGACCCGGCTCATGCGGCCGGGAGACCGCACCCGCCGGGCCGTGATGCTCGACGTCGACACCATCGCGGTCCGAGTCGGGCGGGCGGCCGCGGGCCGCGTGCTGGACGGCCGCACCCACGACGCCTTCCCGGAGCCGAGCAGTTGCCGGTGAGCGGGCGGAGGAGCGCATCCTGGTCTGCCACTGGTGACAGGACGAGCACGGCGGTCGCTACGTCAACCCGGGGGTGCGACGCGCGCGTGGAGAACCCCGACGTCGAGGTCTGCCACCCCCACGATCGAGCAGCAGCCCCAGGCCGCGCGCCGCAAGAACGCCGCGACTGGCCGGGCGCTGCTCGGTCAGCAGGCGTGGCACGACGCGGTCGTCCGGGCCATCTACAACCACCCTGACGGCATCGCCATCATGAAGGCCGCCGCCGACCTGGCCGAGCGCGGATACGGCAGGAGGCCGCGGCGCGTGACGTCGACCTTCTGCGTCGAGGAGCAGTGGTTCGACGACGCCTTCGAGATCCTGCACGGCCGTCGGCAGTCCGTGGACCACTGGTCGGACCTGCAGTTCCAGCCGACTTGGTGGTAGAACGCCGACCGGAACATCTGGCGCTGGGACGAGCTCGACGAGGTGCAGCGCGCTGACCACGATGGTCTGCGAGCGCGGGTGGGTTCACCGCACCGAGTTGATGGTCGCGTTGCAGCGCCGCACGCGGGGCCTGCCCGCGGTTGAGGGGACGTGCTTCTGCGGCTACCCCCGTTGCCGCGGACTGGGACCACTCGGCGTGTCACGCGGGATGGAGATTGCCTGATCGGCCGGGCGATGTCAGCGCCGCCCGGCACCATGCCCCTATCTGTTGGAAGGACGAAGCATGACCGACATGGTCGACGACCCGGTACCGCTCCTCATGAAGAAGGTGCCGGGGCTGAGCGAGGAGGACGCCCGGCGCGCGGCTGGCGGCTGCGTGGGCGAGGTGATCCTCGACGAGTGTGACGGGGAGCGCATGTCGCTCATCGAGAGGACGTACCCGCTGCCCAATGGCGTGGAGTGCGTGCTGTGGGCCGTGGCGTGGTTCACCGGTTCCGCGGCCGGCGGTGACTTCGACGTGGACCGAGAGGACCTCTACCTGGACGAGGCCGCGGCCCAGGAGGCATGGGCGGGGGAGACCCGATGACGGGCAGGGCGACGGTGCATATCCCGGCTCCGGACGAGGGGGCGGTGAAGCCGTGGCGGAAGTGGCTCCAACGGCTGGACGAGTCCCAGTTCGGTGCCCGGGCCTGTGTCGGGGACTGGCTGGAGGCCGGCGCCTCGTACGAGCTGCCGGTGGGGGCGATGGTGGTGCTGTGCGACTCGCATCCGGGGGGCGCGAGGAAGGGCGTCCGGATCTGGCGGGGGAAGCGAGACGGGACTATCAAGGAGGAGCGGGACTCGACGCTGGGCTCCGCGAACGCGTTCGGCACGTCCGTACGAGGGACGATGCGGCGGCTGCTGGAGAAGCACCCCGCCCGGCCTGAGACCGCGCGGCAGATCGCGGCCGCGCCGCGCCGGGTGAACGAGCGTGAGGACTCGTGCGAGTTGTGCCGGCCTGTCTGCGCGCCGTGCCTGGCCCACGGCGGTCGCACTAACTGCCTCGCTGCCGAGGAAATTCGCAGCTGCCGGTCCAGTCCCGCCCTTCGACCTATTCGCCGTCCGGCGCGACCAGGTCGGCGAGCACGGCTGTGACGTCATGCTGGGGGAATCCGGCCGGCCACCAGAGGCTGTACTTCTTGCGGAAGGGATACCAGAGGCGGCCATCGGTCCCCAGGCGCAGTTGGGCGTCGTGTCCGAGCACCGTGAGCCAGGAGCTGCCGTCGGCCCGTAGTCGGGGCGCATGTTCTCCGTCCCAGTTCTGCTTGATCTCCTCGCGCACCGCTCGCAGATACAGTGGGTCGCCCTCCTGGGGTTCATCGAGGATGGCGAGCGCGGCGGCGCCGCCGTAGTGCCAGGCCGCGGCGGCCCGGGCCAGCCCGTTGGGGGTACGGCGGGTGCCCCAGGCCAGGCGTTGGAAGATCCCCAGTACCGGGTCAGCTGCGGCGAGCCGGGCTGCGTCGTCGGTGACGCTGAGTTCGGGCGGGCTGATCGGCTCCCCCTGTGGCAGCAGGGCCTGGCGCAACAGGTGCGTTGCGCGGGCGGCCGTGTCGGCGGCCAGGAATTCCAGTGCCTCCGCGTCGACTCCAGACACGGGGTCGACGACAGCCGCCAACTGGGCCACCGGTCCCGGTTGGTGGAGGGCCAGTGGTGGAGCGGGCAGGGGCGGGAGACCGGATTGCGCGGCTGCGAAGACCTGGCGGGCGGCAACCCCGCGTGGCGCGGCCGCAGCGGGTTTTGCGGCCGTAGCCGCGGCGGCCTGTGCGACGTTGCGCCGGTGGAGCTCGGCCAAGAGCTCGCTCTCACCGCGCCCGCGCAGGAGCAGGAGGACGAATGGGTCCTGGTCCAGGAGCCGAGCCACCTGGTAGTAGAGAGCGGCGGCGTGCTTGCAGGGGTTTCCGTTGTCGGGGCACGAGCAGTACGGAACGAGTTCGCCCCTGGTGGGCAGGAGCCGCACCCCGGCCTGGGCGGCGTCGTGGGCCAACGTGGTCGGCATATCGCGGTCCAGCAGGGCGGCGAGGTGTCCGGCTTGGGCTGCGGCCACGTCGAGCAGTGCGTCCCACTGCTGGGTGGTGAGTTGGGGGATCTGCATAGAAGTGCGGTAGGGGGTGGGCAGGCTGCCCTTGACCTGGGCGGTTGCGCGGCCGGGGATGATGGTGATCTCGCGGACGTTGCCGGCGCGGGCGTAGGTGCGTCCGCGCGCGAGGCGTCCGGTAGAGGCGAGGGTGGGGCCTTCCAGGGCGGTGACCCAGGCGTTGCCCCACCAGGTGTCGGCGAAGGATCGGCGCCCGCGGGACGGGGCCAGCGGGGAGAAGATCCGGTGGCGGTCGCTGCTGGGGGTGTGGTTCATCGGCGCACCATCCGCAGTTGGACGAAGTCGGCGAGCTCGGCGTCGCTCAACTCGGTGAACGCGCTCTCCCCGCCGCCGAGGACGGCGTCGGCCAACGCACGTTTGGTTTGGAGGAGTTCGGCGATGCGGTCTTCGACTGTGCCCTCGGCGATGAGCCGGTGGACTTGGACGGGCCGGGTCTGGCCGATGCGGTAGGCGCGGTCGGTGGCCTGCTCCTCCACCGCGGGGTTCCACCAGCGGTCGTAGTGGATGACGTGCCCGGCTCGGGTGAGGTTGAGGCCGGTCCCGGCGGCCTTCAGGGAGAGCAGGAACACTGGTGCCTGTCCGTCCTGGAAGCGGCGCACCATCTCCTCGCGCCGCGGGACGGTGGTGGAGCCGTGCAGGAACTGGACCGGGATGCCGCGCCGGGCGAGGTGGTCCTCGATGAGCCGGCCCATGCCGACGTACTGGGTGAAGACCAAGGCGGACTCGTCCTCGGCGAGGATGGTGTCCAGGAGTTCGTCGAGGAGGTCGAGTTTCCCGGACCTGCCCGCGGTCTTCCAGGGGTTGTCTTCCTTGAGGAACTGCGCGGGGTGGTTGGCGATCTGCTTCAGCGCTGCAAGGAGCTTGAGGACCAGGCCGCGCCGGGCGATGCCGTCGCTCTGCTGAATCTGGGCCATGGTCTCGCGTACCTGCGCCTCATACAGGCCGACCTGTTCCTTGCTGAGGAGGACCGGATGGTCGGTCTCGGTCTTGGGTGGCAGTTCCGGGGCAATGCCAGGGTCCGATTTCTTGCGGCGCAGCAGGAACGGGGCGATCACGGCGGCGAGTCGGGCGGCGGCTTCGGGGTCCTCGCCGCTCTCTGCGCCGCGCGCGTAAGCGGCGCGGAAGGCGCGCAGCGGGCCCAGGAGCCCGGGGGTCGTCCAGTCGAGCAGGGCCCACAGTTCTGAGAGGTTGTTCTCGACCGGTGTGCCGGTGAGGGCAATGCGGGCGAGGGCGTTCAGGGTGCGCAGGGCCTTCGCGGTCGCCGAGAACGGGTTTTTCACGTGCTGGGCCTCGTCGGCCACGACCATGCCCCAGACGGGTTTGGAGAGTTCGGCCTGGCGCAGGCGCATGGTGGCGTAGGTGGTCAGGACGAAGCCGGTGTGGTTGTCGAGGTCGTCGAGGCTGCGTTTGGTGCCGTGGTAGCGGCGCACCGGGGTGCCGGGTGCGAAGCGTTCGATCTCTCGTTGCCAGTTGCCCATCAGGGATGTGGGGCAGACCACGAGGGTCGGGCCAGCCGTGCCGGGGAGGCTGGCGCGGTGCAGGTGCAGGGCGATGAGGGTGATGGTCTTGCCGAGGCCCATGTCGTCGGCGAGGCAGCCGCCGAGGCCGAGCGAGGTCATCTGGTGCAGCCAGGTCAGGCCGCGTACCTGGTAGTCCCGCAGGGTCGCGGCCAGTGCCGCCGGTGCGGGCAGCGGGGTGCGGCGGGCGGTCGCTTCGGGGTCGGCCAGGCGCTCCTTGAGGTCGGCGAGCCAGCCCCGCGCGGTCACGGGTACGTGTTCGCCGTGTATGTCGGTGCTGCCGGCCAGCACGGTGCCGAGTGCTTCGACCGGGGTGAGCTCGCGGAGTTCGCGGTTGCGGGCCCGGGCGAGGAGGCGGGGGTCGATCAGGACCCACTGATCGCGGAGGCGAACCAGGGGCCGGGTGGCCTCGGCGATCCGGTCGAGTTCGGTTTGGTCGAGTTCGCGGCCGGCGAGGGTGAACTGCCAGCGGAACGAGAGCAGGGCTTCTGCCGACAGCAGCGACGGAAGGTCGGATGCGGTCTTCTCGGCCGGCTCCACGACGGCGCGGGCCAGGAGTTCCTTGGCCAGTTCCTTGGGCCAGTGGATCTGGATGCCCGCCGCTGCCAGCGTCTGCGCCGCGTCGCCGAGGAGGTCGCTGACCTCGTCGTCGGACAGGACTAGTTGGGTCGGGGCCGGCATGTGCAGCAGCCGGTCCATCGGCGGCCAGGTCCGGGCGGCGCGACGCAGCGCCCGCAGTGCCTGCGCGCGCACGTCCGGCGCGGACAGAGCCGCCCCTGCTCTGCCTGACCAGATGTCCCCCGCGTCGGCGAGGGAGCCGTCGGCGAGGTGGTGCAGTTGGACAACCGCCGTCAACCGTTCCTCCGCGTACGGAAGGTTCGTCGAGAGACTGGTCTCCTCTGCCCAGTCGTGCGGCGTGTGGTCCGGGCCGGGGAGCTCGATGCGCAGGGAGAGGCCGACGCCCGCATCGAGCCCGGCGGCGACGCTCTGGGCCCACTCCAGCGGTGGCCCTTCTACCTTGCTCGCGGCCGGTGCGGTCCAGGTCTCGGAGCCCGCGGCCACCGTGCCGGCGGGGGTGCGGGCCAGCGCATCGGCGACCGCGTCGAGAAAGGCGCGCACCAGCGGTTCGGCCTGGGGCAGTTCCAGGGGCCCCTCACCGGGAAGCGGTGCGGCGCGGGCTTCGGGCGGCATGGCGGCGGCCAGCTCCTGTACCCGCACCACATCGTCACGGTCCAGCGGGCCGACCCGCCACGCGTCGAATCCTCGCGGGCTGACACCGGGCAGCAGCCGTCCCCGGCCCACCAGGTGCAGGGCCAGGACGGTGGCCGCGCCCCAGAACACGGCCGCCGGATCCGCTCCGGCCGTCCGCCGGGCCTCGGTGAGGACCGCCAGCGCGTCCTTCACTGGGACGAGGCGGGCCTGCACCGACCGGCGGCGGACCGACACCCCGTGCGGGCGCACCACCGTCAGCTGATCGGCTGCTGCCGGGACGGGCACGCCGTCGGGGCGCCAGAACGCGATCTGTCCCGCGCGGGGAGGATCAGACGGCACGAACAGCGCGGCGCACGCCGTGAGTTCTCCCGGCTTGACCGCGGTCATGGCGGAGGCAGCGGCCGAGCCGCCGTCCACAGTCGTCATGGCCGACGTTCCGGACACCACCGCAGTCGCCTCCCCAGACCCACGGCACGGTCCACCAGGACCGTGCCTGCCGAGGGTAGCGCCGCACGGGCACCCGCCGGGCTCGAACACCGGTCGTCCACCTCATCGAGGCACCCTGCAACCCTGGCAGCACCACCACCGTCACCCCATGGATACCGGGACCGCTCCCCCAGCGGCGGCGCTGACTCGGTTGACGTCATGACGGGGTCCTTGTTGCACAGGGCCCCGTGTGGGGCGTGTTTCTGTTTCCCAACTCTTGAAAGGTGAACTCTCATGGCTCAGGATCCAGCGGCGCACTTCCTGCAGGCGGTGTGTACCGCGCTGCGTATGGACACCGGAGTCCTGGATGCCAACGCGCTGCACGGCGCGGTGACCCAGGTCTGGTTCGATCAGTACGAAGCCCGGGAGTCGGTCCGCTACTGGCCCCGGCTCGTCTTCGCAGACGCCAGCGTGCTGGAGGACGAGGCGTTGGCCCCACGGCGTACGGAGCGGGCCACTTGGTGGCCGGCCGTCGAGGACGCCGCGCGGCGGTTCCTGCGTGCCCAGCCCCTGGGCCTGTCGCCGCTGGTGGTCCACACCGGTGCCGATGGCGCTCCGGCGCAGGTGGCCTTCGCTCCCGTGGATGACTGGCCTGGTGTGACGGTCCGGTGTCTTCGCCGCGAAGGGCCGGTCATCGACCGTCTGACGCAGCTGCTGAGCGAGGTCGAGGGCATTCAAGCCGTCATCGCCGCAGGCTCGGCATTCGACTTGGGCGAGGTCACAGATGCTCCTCGCTCCGTGATCGGTGCCGGCGAGCCGGCGGTGGGCGGCCCGCTCCCGGACCGCCCCGGGGCCGTGCCGGTGGAAATCGCCCGTGAGGGTGAGGCAGAGATTGCAGCGACGTCCGGCAGCGAGGACGACCTCCGGGCCGCACGGCAGTGTCTGGAGGAGCTGCTGTCCCAGCACGATTCCACCAGCCACCCGGAGGTCATTGAGCAGTGGATGGCGGTGGCTGCCCTGACGGGGAAGAACGGATATCCCCGCGCGGCGATCGCGCTGTACGAGCAGCTTGCCAAGGATCTGCGCGAGCAGCTTGGCCCGCACGACGTGCGGATTCTGGACGCTTATGAGGGCATCGCTCACTGGGTGCGGGTGGGGTCGCAGGGCCGCGCCTGATCTGTGGCAACACGGGCCGCGGGGGCGGCCGGGCAGAACCACGGCTGGTTCTGCCCGGCCGCCCCCTGTCAGCGGATGCCGGTGTAGGAGTGGCGGGGCAGCTGCGCGTAGTGCTGGTCCTCTGCGGGAGGCGCCTCGGCCAGGCGCGCCTCGTCCTGGGCTTGGTCTACTTGCTGCTGCAGCCGAAGCTCCGACTCGGCCTTCCTCCTGCGGCGTTCTTCTTCCTGCTCGCGCAGCCTGGACTGCCGCCGGAACTCCTCGAGCCGTTCGTCTTGCATTCGGTGCGTCCTCTCCGGTGGTGTTGTGCGCCGGTCGGCGTCAGCGCACGCCGACGCCGACGGTCGGCTGGGCCTGCTGGGCGTTCTGCTGCGCCTCGTCCACGGTGGTGGACTTGGCAGGCGCGGCCTCGGCGGGTGCCGGATGGGCGGCGGCCCGGGCCTCGGTCCCGGCTTTCAGCTTCTGGCTCACTTCCAGAAGCCGGTCCTCCTGGCCCTCGAACAGCTTGGCGAGCTCTTGGTCGCCCGGGGTCTCCGCCGCGGGAGCGGGCTGGGCGCTCAGGTTGCCCGGGTGGCGGCGCTCGGCGGAGCGGTCCCGGCGCGGCAGCTCCGGCGCCGTGGCCGGCTCGGCGGGCGCGGGCGGCGCGGGTGCGTCCGGTGCCAGTCCCTGCTCCGGCGCCGTGACTGCCGGTGCGGGTGCGGGTGCGGGTGCGGGTGCGGCAGCATCGGGCTGTACCGCCGGGGCCTGTGCCTCGGGCGCCGAAGATACGGAGATGGCCGCGGCGCCCTCCTGCATTTCGAGCAGGTTCGGCAGGCGCTGCTCGAGCAACTCCAGCTGGCCGGGCAGATCGTTGCGGGAGCCGGTGAGGGTCTCGCGCGGCTTGAGACCGTTGGGCGGGCCGACCACATTGAGGGTCTGGAGCACGGTCAGGGCCCGCTCCGCCTGCGCGTGGGTGAGTTTCAGCTCGGCGGTCTCACTCAGCACGAGCGGCGAGGCAACCGTGCCCTGCTCGACCACGTGCGCGGCCACCGCGCGGACCTGGTCGGCGCTGAGCTCCGCTTCCAGGGCCTGAGCGGTGAGCTCGGGCGGCCCGGCGATCTCCTGGGCGAGGCGGTCGGCGACCTTGTTGAGGAACTGGGCGTTGCGGTCGAAGGGGTTGTTGTCCACCTGGCGGCGCAGCGCCTTGATGAGCGCGAGGCGGGTCTCGACCGGCTTGTCGGTCTGCAGGCCGGCTACGAAATCGCTGGGAGGAAAGACCGCCTGGGTGCCCCACTCCTGGTCTCCATCGGCTCCCGCAGCGGCGATCTCCTTCTGAGCGAGAAGGAAGCGGATCTGCAGCTCCGGGCGGTCCTGAGGCCGCAGATTCTTCGCGCGCAGTTCTTGACCCACGGTACGCGACTCCTCGAAGAGAGTGTCCATGTACCGCTCGGGCGGCTGCGCCTCGTAGTGGCCGAAGTCCCGCTGCTCCTCCGCGCCGAGGGAGCCGCGCATGCGCTCCAGACGCTGCTCTGCGTAGTGGAAGACCATGGCGGCGATGTTGCGGCGCCCGGAGGTGCCCTGTCCCTGGTCGTCGTAGCGCCGCATGACGGCCCGCGCGATCCCCGAGATCATCTCGAAGCCGCGGAGCTGAGCGGTCTCCACCATGCCGTGCAGGCGCACGTCGAGGGTGAGGCGGTGTCCGGCCCGGCGGGCCCGGCCTGCCATCTCGGTCAGGGCGGTCATCAGCTGGGATGCCTCGGCCAGCTCCGGGTCGGCCTTGGCTCCGGTGGACAGCGCGCTCTCCAGCTCCGGGTCGTCCACGTCGTCCAGACCCAGGTCCGTCTCCGGGTCGTCCGGCTCGGCCCTGCGCAACTCCCTGTTGAGCTTGTGGACATGCGCCATCATCAGACGCGGACTGTCCAGGGCCTGTACGGAGTCGAGCCCGGAAGCCCGGGCCGCGTGGTCCTCGGCGACACGGGTGAGGGTCCGCATGGCCTGCCCGCCCGGTGTGCTGCGCTGCTCCCACTTGTCGAGGTGGGCGCCGACCTTGGCGGCATGGCGGGCGATGAGGCTCGCGGCCAGGGAGGTGATTTTGGCGGCTTGGATCGCCGTCTGGGGGGTGAGCTCCGCCTGTTCGTTCAGGCGTGCCAGGACGTCGTCGACCTGCTGACGGATGTTACCGATGGCATGCCAGTCGGGGTGGCTGAAGTAGTAGGCCTGGTTGTTCTGCGCGGTGGTCATCGCGGCGTCGAGGCCGGCCAGATCGCGGGGGCCCGCCTCGGGGGGAGCATCGGCGGCATCCAGTGCCCGGGCACGGAGCATGCCGCGCTGAAGATTCACCAAGCGCGCGTAGCGTTCGAGTGCTTCCGCGTTCATGCCCGCGGTCACGTCGGCGGACAACTTCGGTATGGGCGGTGTCGGTTCGGTCTGGACTGGGGTCGGTGTCGTCATCACGATCTCCGCGTCAGGACTGGCTTTGTGCGAGTGAGGTGGACTGACCTGCGGCGAGGGCGTTGTCCTCGGCTTCCGTGTGCGCGGTCTTGCGCAGGTTCTTGCGCACGCGGGGTGCGGGCGCGGCGCCGTCGGCAGGGTCCGGCTCGCCGTGTGTCTCGCTGCGCGTTTGTTTGTCGGCGAGGATCTTGTTGACGATCTCTTGGATCCGGGCCGTATCGAGTTCGTCGGCGTCCGCTCCCTTAGGTTCCGCAGCGTCGGCAGCGGGGCTCTTGGCGGTGGGCGCGGGGGCAGGTGCGGCAGGTGGGGTGCGGGGGCTGGGTGGGGTGACGGGCCGGGCGAGGAGGGTGTCGATGTCAGCGGTGCGGGCCAGGACGGTGCGCGGTGCATCGGCCCGGTAGGGGCCGAGGATCTGCTGCTCCTCCAGGCGGTGCAGGAGGCGGTCGGCCCGCTCGGCGGTGACGTTCATGGTGCGCCTCAGCGTGAGCGGCGAGGCGTTCTGGTGGGAGGTGACCATCAGGGCGGCCTGCCGCAACTGGGCCGGTGGAATGGGGCCTTGCGGGTCGTCTCCGGTGGGCACGATCCCGATCAGGCGCTGCTGGTAGGCCCAGGCCACGCCGTTGAGGAGGTCGGCGGTGGGCTCGTAGGGGTTGGCGTCTTCGCCGGTGTGCGGGTCGGTGTCGCGTAGTTCGGCGACGCGGGCGGCGAGTCGGTCCAGCAGCAGGTCGTGTGCGGCGATCAGGTTCGGGACGGGTGGGGCGCCTGCGACAAGGCCGTTGTCGGGCAGGAAGTCCGTTCCCGGGGGCTGGCCGTGCAGTTGTTCGTAGCGGGCGCGCCAGCGGGCCCGGTTGATGATCCACTGCTCTTGGAGTTCACCGCGTTCGCCGAGCGCGGTGGTGGGCGATGCCATGCGGCGCTCGAGGTCGCGCTCGATGTGGGCGAGGTCCTGCATGCGCCGGTCGCCCCGCACGGCGCGCGGGGTGGGCAGCGTGTCCAGGTCCTGGCCGCGCAGGCGGGCGACGGTGCGTTCCAGGCGGTTGCTCAGGCCGGTGAGCCGGATCTTGGAGGCGACGGTGGCCAGGCCTTCGAGGATGCGGACGAAGGACGTCTTGGCCCGGTTCATCAGCTGCTCGCCGCCGGGCCCGTGCAGCCGGCGCATCGCGGGCTCGCCGGCGTCCATCTGGGCCACGAGGTCGGTGATCTTCTCGTAGAGGGTGCCGGGCAGGCCGATGGAGTAGGGGCGGAGCGCGGCGAGGGCTTCGTGCGCGCTGTGGTGGGCGACGGTGAGGTCGGCCGCCATCGGCGTCCCGTCGGCGGGCGGGAGGGCGGTGGCGGCCTGGGCGATGTTCTCGAGCTCGGCTGCTTCCTGGCTGAATCCGTTGTCGAGTTCCTCCCAGCTCAGTTCGGTGTCGACGGCCTCTTCCTGGATCCAGGAGCCGTCGTTGCCCAGGACCCAGATGTGGTCGTCGGCGGCGAGGACATTGAGAGCCAGGTCCGGGTGTCCTGCGGTGTACAGGGCTACCGCCTGCTCGGCGCGGCGCCGGATTCGGTTCTTGGTCCCGTCGGGGCCCTGGGCGATGGTGTCGAGGAGGTCGGCGAGCTGGGCGGGGGTCGGCTGGGCGGGGAACTGCGGTGGGAGGATGCTGCGCACCGCCGTGCGCCAGGTCGGGCTCAGGGGGGCGCCGAGCCGTCCGGCGGCCTGGGCGGCCCGCCATTCGATGGCGGCCAGGAGTTCGGGGCCGGTCATCGCGACGAAGCGGCTGTAGGACATGCGCAATGAGTCGGACCGGGCGGAGCCCAGCCACACCACCACGGTGGGGTCCTCGCTGGTCTGGTCGTCCCCTGACGTACTCAGATCGACGCCGTAGACGGTGCCCAGCTTCAAGGGCTGCGGGAGCCGGTCGGGTTCGGGGCTCTCGGTGGTGTGCTGGCCGAGGCGTTCGTGCACGGCCGTGTGCAGGGCGTACGCCGCGGTGGTGCGGTCGGTGTGCTCGACCGGCTGCCCGTCGACCGGCGAGGGCAGGACCATGCTCAGCACCAGTTCCCCGGATTTGGGGGCCGGTTCGCCGGCGGGCTCACTGGTGGAGGCCATGGGGCCGCTCGCGCGTGTCCCCGCGGGCCATTGCCCGGGCCGCCGGGCAGCTGCGGCTTCTGCGCCGGATGCCGTCATGGCCCGTGCCTCGGAGGCGGATTGGCGGCTGCGGACGTGGGAGTCGTTCGCGAAGTACCCCTCGGGGTCGGCTGCGAGCAGGTCCAGGGCCTGCTCGTAGACCTCGTTCTCGTGGTCCTCGTGGTGCTCGCCCGGCCCGAGCAGCACCGCGGTGGCGGTCATGAACCCGCGGATGCCCCACTCTTGATCGAGCCGCTTCGCCCAGGTGAGCGCGGCCTGCTCGAGCGCGGCCGTGTCGCCGGGCGCTTGGACCTGCACCGCCTGGTGGATGTAGCGCGCGGCCTCGGCGGCGATGAACCGGCTACGCGGGAAGTCCTTGATGGAGTCGAAGGCGTGGTTGGCGCGCTCGCTTTCGTCCGCGTGCTTCAGCAGGACCGCTTCAACGGCGGCATCGAGGAGTGGCTTGCCCTGTTCCAGGGCGCGCAGCACGGGCGCGGCGCCGTCGCCGTCAGCCTTGATGCCCTCTTTCCAGAGCTTCGCCGCGTCCTTGGCGTCCGGGGCGGTGGTCACCGTCGTCGGGCCGGCGGCCCTCACCAGCAGGTTCCACTTGTCAAGCAGCACCTTGCGGCCGCTGTCGTCCGCGTCCAGGAACGCGATGTGAGGGCGCGGGTTGTCGGTGTCGAGTCCCCGCAGGACCGTGAGCTGGCGTTCGGTGAACGCGGTGCCCATCGGGGCGCCAACCACGGGCCGCTGCTCAAGGGGCAGGGTGGCACTGGCTTCGGCGACGGCGAGCACGTCCGTAGGGCCCTCGACGCTGACCCGCGGCCCGCTGCTCCCGGCTAGGGCCTCGGTCTGGGCGGGGTGGTAAAGGCCGAAGACCAGGTCGCCCTTGCTGAACAGGACTGCGTCGTTCGAGGTGTTGTAGTACTTCTTGTTCTGGCGTTCCTCGGCCTGTTCCTCCGTCTCGCCGGGACGGTCGATACGCCGCCCGGTGAAACCAACGATTTCTCTGTTCTCGTCGTGGATCGGGAACATGATGCGGTCGTCGAAGTAGTCGATGAGCGTGCCGCGACTGCTCCGCCTGGCGAGTCCTGCCTGCAGGAGTTCGTCCTCGGTGAAGCCCTGGGCCGTGAGCTCCTGGCACAGGATGTCCCAGCGCTTCGGCTTCGCCCTCCGGTCGGACGGGGCGTAGCCCAGACCCCACTTCTGCTGCACCTCGGCGGGAAACTCCCGCTCCTGGGTCAGGTAGGTGCGGGCCAGTTCCGCGTTCGGGTCGCTGTGCAGCCGCTCGGCGAAGATCTTGGCTGCCGCGTTGGTCGCGGCGATCAGCCGGTCACGCGGGACAGGCACCACCGTGGTGCTCGTGGACTCCGGCAGGGAGCCCTGACCGGGCTGGGAGGTGTGCTCGAAGTCAATGCGATAGGCGGCCAGTTGCTGCTCGGGGTGCTGCCGGAGCGAGTTGTTGAGGGCGGTGCGGAGCATGTCGGCGAGTTCGCGGTCGCGCTCGGGGGTGCCGCTGGTCTCCAGGGTGATCGTGACGGTGCGCGGGGCGGTGAGCACAGCCGTGGCATCCAGCGTGACGCCGCCGTCGGACAGAGCGGTGCGGACCAGTGCCGTGATCTGGGCGACGGGGTCCGCCTGAGCCGCATGGTTCGGATCCGCGGCCGGCGCTGCGATGGTCTCCTGACTGGTGTCCTCGGCCCTTGCTTGCTCGTCGGCTTCCGTATTCGGGGAGGAGTCCTCCGGAGCGGAGGCGGCTGCCGCCCGGGCCGGAGGCGCCGCTTGGGCCTCATGGTCAGAGGGTTGGGCAGGAGCGGGCTCCGGCACCGGTGGCGTGGCGGCCGGAGTGGCCTCGGCCGCCGGTCCTTCAGCAGGCGCCCCAGGTGCGGAAGCTAGTGGGGTGCCCGGATTCGCGACGGTGTCATTCGCCCTGGTTGGCTCGGCGGGCGTGGCCGCCGGGGCAGGCGAGTGCGTGGGGGCGGGGGCCGGATGTTCCTGCTCTGCCGTGTCCGGCGTGGGTGTCGGTGTGCCGGACGCGTAATCGAGGAGTGGGCGTGCGCCGGTGTCGTTCCCGTTCAGCCACCCGGTCACAGCCGTCAGCAGCGTTTCTGCGGTGACCGCCGCCAGTTCGTCCTCGCTGATGGATACGGCCCGGGTGTCACCATCCGTGTCGGGCGGGGTGAGACCGAGGTAGAGCGCGGGTGGCTCGCCCGGGGGGACCATCGCATACACCGGGCGGCCGTGGATGTGGGCGAAGGCCTCGACGGCGGGGCGCCCGCCGGCCAGGTGGGTCTGGGCGCGGGCGAGCAGGCGTGGAGCGGCTTCCTCGGCGGTCAAGCGGGGGACCTCGCCGGAAAGTTCGAGGACGGGCAGTTGGATCTCGTCGTCCGGGTCCGCAGCCATCGTGGTGGCCTCCTGTGCCGCCTGGGGTGTCGGCTCGGTAGGGTCCTCCGCGCCGTCGGATTGCTGAGTGATCTGCTGGGCGCGGACCGGGATGTACTGGCCGAGCTCCAGTCGGCCGTCCTCGGTCTGCTGGCCGAAGGCGAGGAAGCGGCCCTCAGCGGCCCGTTCGTACAGATCGCGCAGCACGTCCGTGCTGCTGGTGCGCGCGGCCCGGGCAAAGAAGATCTTCGCCATGGTCATTTGCCCGCACCGGAGGTGGTGGCCCAGCCGCTGCGCGAGGTGCGCGCGCCGGCCGTCCTCGTCCGGGCTCTCGCCGAGCGCGGCCTGCAGGGCGAGCAGGGCGGCGAGTCCGGGAACGCCGAGGTCGCCGGTGTCTGCCAGGGTGGTTGCTGCTTCCGCCGCTACCGGGGTGAGCACCAGCCACTGTTCGTGCTGGTCGAGCTCTGCCAGCAAGGCCTCGTGGGCAGCGGCGTACGCGCCCGCGTCCGGGTAGGGTGCAGCGGTCTCCGGGGCCAACTGTGGGGCGCGCGGAATGGTTTGGTTGGGGGCGGCGGGTTCTTCGGCTGAGGCCGCGCTCGGCGGAGCACTGGTGGCCACGGTGCCCTCCTCACGTACGTCGGCCGGTCGGGGTTGCGGGCGGATCTGGGAAACAGGGAGGGCGTTCTGCGGCCGGTTGCCGTCGGCGGCAACCTTCGCTGCCCGTATGTCCGGGCCGGTGCTGGTCTCCTGGCGGTCTTCGGCCGGGCCGGTGGGCGCGGGTGCGGCTTCGGCCGGCGGGACGGGGGCGCCGAGCCCCCCGTCCGCCGGTTCGCTGTCGCCGTCCCGGAGCCCGGGGACGGCCGGGATCGGCTCACCGGGGGCGGCCACGGAGGTGGCGCCCTCTGCCGTGATCGGAACGGCTGATGCCGCGGGGAGGATCCTTGGGCCGTCGTCCTCGCGGCTCATCTGCTGGGGCGCTTCCACGGCCCGCTCGCCCGCGCCGGATCGGGCCTGCTCGCCTCGTTCCTGGCCCTGGTCCTGGTCCGGGCCCTGACGGTCACCCTGCTGCATGCGCGTGGTGTCGTCCGCCGCAGTAGGGGCAGGTGTTGCGCTCTCGGCGCCCGGTGCGCCATCGGCGGACGGGCTCGCCTCCGCAGGAGCGCCGTCGGCACCCGGTGCTTGCGGCCCGACGGCCGCCGGGCCGCGTGGCGCGTCATCCCCCGCCTGCGCAGGTGCGGGCGCGGCAGCGGGGTCGTCCTGGGCGCCCGCACTGGCGGCCGAGGCGACGTCGGCGCTGTGCCGCTCGGCTTCTTCGACGGCAGTGGGTGGGGCGGGGACCGGGCGGGGCTCGACGGTGCGCCAGGTGCTGCGGCGGTCGGCCGAGGCGTCGACCATGTCGGTCCTGCCCAGCGCGTACAGGCGCAGGGCGTTGGCTACGTACTGGGCGGCCTCCGCCACGTTCTCCGCCGCAGGCAGATACGGGTATTCGACCGCCTTGTTGCCCAGCGGGCGGAACCTGCCCGTCCAGCCGGCAGCGTCCTCCAGCACGTTGACGATGGAGTAGGTATCGAGACCGTACGCCGTGGCGTGGTCGCGGACCGCGAGGCAATAGGTGATGACGATGCCGCGGACGCGGTCCCGGTGGACGTCATCCGACTGCGAGCCCTCGCCGGTCTTCCACTGCGGGCTGCGCACGTTCTGCACGTAGTGGTCAGCCGCCTCCTTGCCTGCCTCCTCGAGCGCGCCGCGCAGGTTCCGGACGGCGCGGGCCGCGTACGTGAGGGTGACAGGATCGGCGAGGGATTCCAGTGCCGCGGCGGCGTTCTCGTCGTACTGGGCCAGCGGATGCTGGTGTGTCCAGGATCTGTGGTCGGGGCCTGCCGCCATGCTCGCGACGTCGCGGGCCGTCGAACGTGCAGCTCGTTCAGCGGCCTCCGCGCCCATGGCGTAGGCGCCCCGGATGCTCTCCTCGCTGGGGCGCCCCCCGCTCCTGTACCAGTCGTCGGGCAGGGGTACCGGGGCGGGCGGTTGCGGGGCCTCACCGCTCTCCTCGATCGTGGGAAGGGCATGCAGGGGCGCGTAGTCGATCGGCGGGAGGGGTGCCTGTTCGACGGTCGCGACGTCCCGGGGGACGGCGGGCAGGGGGCACTTGTGATGGGCGTACCAGGCGAATCCGCGCTCGGTGAGCTGAATCTGCTCACCTGTGCGCTCGGCCAGCCCCTCGTCCAGCACGGCGATGATGCGCTGCGGGGAGCCGACGGGGCGCTCCGAGCGCCGGGGGACTCGCTGCATGAACCGGCCGTCGACTTCGCTGATGTTGCCGCGCACAATCTCGTCAAGGATCTGCTTGCGCGCCTGGGAGAAGCGCGGGAGTTCTGCCTCCGGCTCGGCCGCGGTCGCCTCAGTTGCCGTGCCCTCCTGGGTCGGCGTCGGAGCCGGTGTCGGCACGGAGAACAGCTCGGTCTGTTCCCGGACGTTGGGCTGCGGTGTGGCGGTGGCGGTGGCGGGATCGTCCTGCGTCCCGGGCGTTTCAAGGAGCGCCGCGGGAGCCTCGTCATCGTGCCAGGACGCCACCGAGGACGCCTCTGCCAGGGCGGAGGGGGCGTCGGCCGACCATCCCTCCGGCTCGACGGGTTCCTCGCCGGGCTCCTGGGTGAGGGGTTGCGTGGGCGTCACGTCGGCGGCGGGCAGGCCGCTGGTGTCTTCGCTCGCCCCATCGGGAGGCGTGGTGGAAGAGGCTGTGCCCGCCAGTGGGACGTTCTGGGCCTGCGCCGGCGACGGTTCACTCGAGGACGCCGCAGCTGCACGCTCGCCGCCGACGTCGCGCCCCAATTCACCGGCCAGCGCTTCTGGCTTCTGGACCCCAGCCGTGCCCGGGGATGGGATGACGTCGGGCCTCTCGCCGTGGCTCATCGCCGCCCAGCGCCAGAGCCGCTGCGCCAATTCCTCCATGTCAGCATCCCGGGCGACATCCTCCGTGCTGATCTGGGGGAGGTGGTCGTCCTCCAGCAGCACCGGCTTCTCACGCACGGCCCGTATCGTGTAGGGGTCCAGCGGCGGCAGCCGCCGCGCCGCTGACTTGCGGTCCTCGTTGTTCATCCGCGGCCGACGCGACGCCTGGTACCGGGCCTCATAGGCGGCGCGTTCGTCCGCGTGCAGCCCCTCCGGGTACAGCGTCGCGAGGTACAACGCCTCTCGCCCCATGTCCGAGGGGCGCAAGGGCGTCGAGGTCGCACTGTCCGTACGGGTCACCAGGAACCCGGCCGCGCGCAGCATCGCAACCCGCTCAGCATTCACCTTCCGCCCCGCCGGGGCGCGATCGTCAGCGGTCTTCTTCAGCAGACGCGGGGTGCCGGTCTCGTCCAGCCACAAGCGACCCTGGTACGCATGCGCCATGTCCGCGGCGAGTGCCGGCCACCAGCCCAGTTCGGGCACCGCGCTCTCGGCACGCCACCGGGCGTGCTGCAGCCGTTCACGGTTGGCAGCGTCCATACGTGTCACAGCGGTCAGTTCCCTGTCGCGCTCCGCATTCAGCTCGGCGAGTTCCGCCTCCAGCTGTTCACGCGCCGCCGCCTGCCGGGCTCGCTCTGTAGCCGGCTTGAGCCCTTCGAGAACCTCCTGCAGGGCATCCGCGGTCGTGGAGACGCCAGCCGCCCGCTGGGTCTCCACCGCTGCACTGATCACCTGGGACGCGTGGTACTCCAGTCGCGACTTCTCTCCGTCGGCGTGCGCCTGCCGCGCCCCGCCGTGATGACGTTCAGCGTCGAGCCAGTGAGCGTGGGCGGCGTGCATGACCGCCTCCAGACGCTCCTCGTTCCGCAGCGAGGCCCGTGCCGCGGCTCGCTGCGCCCTGTTGGCTGCCTCGTCCGCGTACTGGAAGGCCCGGTCGGCTACGTCCATGAGAGCTGCGATGTGACCTTCGTGGTCGAGGTCTTCCGGCTCCTGGCCCAGAGCTGAGGGCACGTCGTTCCCCTCCCCGGGGCCGGTGGCCACGGGGGTGGTGTGCTGCGCCTGGTGGGCATCGGCTTGCTGCTTCGGCGCGGCGCCCTGCCCATCCAGCTCGGTGTCCGAGGCGAAAGGCGTCTCGCCACTCTCATCCGCCAAGGGATGCTGAGGCGGTTCCCCGAGCGCGGATGGGGCCTCCCCCTGCGCCCCTTCTCTCGGCGGAGTGCCTGCTGCGGCAACGTCAGGTGACGCCGGGCGAGTTGAGGGGATGCTGCGTTCGGGGATGTCGTCGCCGGCAGTCCCGGGCGCGGTGGAGCGGGTAGGTGCGTCTGGGTCACCGCGTGCGTCCGCGTCCGTCCCCTGGCTGCCGGTGGTGCGGGGGCTGCGCGCCGCGGCGCGGGGAGTCCCAGCGGCCGCACGACCATTCGTCTGGGCTGTAGTGCGGGTGTCGAGGGGCCCGTCCTGACCTGGCGGGTTGGGGCGTTCGGATCCGCCCGGAGGCCTGTGTGCGGGTGCGAGGACGCGAGGCACGTCGTCGTCTGCGGACCAACCCGGGACTGATGCGGGGGTAGCCAACCCTGACGGTGGATCCTCCGCCGCCGTCCAGCCGGAACCGGTCGCAATCATGGAATACGGCTCCGTCGCGGACATGTCCAGCACGCGCGGCGCGTCCTCGTTGCTCGCCCACCCCTCGGCCACAGCACCAAGAGCCGACGGTGCGTCCTCCTCACCCCAAGCGGCACCCGCGCTGCTCGTTGCGGCGGGGCCGTCTACTTCCCCGGCGTCATGCCCGGGCGCGAAAACGCGAGGAGCATCGTCCGCTGCGGACCAGCCCGGGGCCGCGTCGGGACCGGCCAAGGCCGACGGCGGTTCCGCGTTCGCCGCCCAACCAGTGCCCGGCACGGTCGGGGATGTCGTCTTCGTCGCGGACATGTTCAACACGCGCGGCGCGTCGTCGTCGGCCGCCCACCCCTCGGCCACAGCGCCGGGAGCCGAGGGCGTGTCCTCGGCTCCCGGCGCCCCGTCCGCGCTGGTGCGGACGGCTGGACCGTCGGCGTCCACGGCATCCTGCTCAGGTGCGAGGACGCGGGGGGCGTCGTCTGTTGCGGACCAGCCCGCGACGGGTTCGGGAAGCGTCAGGCCTGAGGGAGGTTCTTCCTGCGATGCCCAGCCCGCGTCGGGTGCCAGGGCGCGCGGTGCGTCGTCGGCG
>NZ_JBITFQ010000010.1:92418-130588 GCF_044456225.1 Streptomyces sp. NPDC050988
CGCTCGCCCATCCCGCGGCTACGGCATCGAACGCCGACGGAGCATCCTCCTCACCCCACGCCCCGTCCGCGCTGGTGGTGACGGCTGAACCGTCGGCCTGCCCAGCGTCGCGCTCAGGTGCGAGGACGCGCGGGACGTCGTCCGCTGCAGCCCAGCCGGCAACTGCGTCGGGAAACGTCAGCCCGGACGGCGGCTCCTCCTTTGACGCCCAACCCGAGTCAGGCGCCAGGGCACGGGGGGCGTCCTCGTCGCTCGCCCACCCTTGGGCTACACCGTCGAGTGCCGACGGTGCCTCCTCCCCCCACGCGTCGTCCGCGCCGGGTACGACGGCTGAACTGCCTATTTCCTCAGCGTGCCGGTCAGGTGGAAGGACGCGGGGGGCGTCGTCCGCCGCGGACCAGCCCGCGACGGGGTCAGGGACCGCCAGCCCAGACGGCGGTTCCTCCTGCGATGCCCAGCCCGCGTCGGGTGCCAGGGCGCGCGGTGCGTCGTCGGCGCTCGCCCATCCCGCGGCTACGGCATCGAACGCCGACGGAGCATCCGCCTCACCCCACGCCCCGTCCGCGCTGGTGGTGACGGCTGAACCGTCGGTCTGCCCAGCGTCGCGCTCAGGTGCGAGGACGCGCGGGACGTCGTCCGTTGCGGACCACCCCGGAGCCGGTGCTGGGACCGCCAACCCGGATGGAGCATCCTGTGCCCAGGCCGAATCAGGCGCAGTCGCGGGGGCACGCTCCACTGCGGAGGCGTCAAGGACACGGGGTGCATCCGCTTCGCTCCCCCATCCGGCGGGAACGGCATCGAGAGCCGATGGGGCGTCCTCGTTCGCCCATGCGCCGTCCTCATGGGGGGTGACGGCTGCCCCCTCTGCTTGCCCGGCGTCCCGCTCGGGTGCGAGAACGCGGGGAACGTCGTCCGTTGCGGACCAGCCGGCCGCCGCGTCGGGCAGCATCAGACCTGACGGGGGCTCCTCCTGCGACGTCCACCGCGAGTCAGGGGCCAGGGCGCGGGGGGCGTCGTCGTCGCTCGCCCACCCCTCGGCTACGGCATCGAGGGCCGACGGTGCGTCCTCCTGCCCCCAGTCGTCGGTCGCGCTGCGGGGCGGGTGCGGGAATTCTTCGGGAGCGGTGGCCAATTCGTCACCTCGTTGGTGATCACGGGTGGCGGCCGGGCCGCCTGCATTCCCTGGGGCAGATCAAGTGCCTTTCGACGCTAGGGATCACCGCCCTGCACGGCCGCCGTGGAGCGGCGGGCCTCCCGCCTGGGGGGAAGAGCGGCCCGGAATATTGGTTGCCGGTTCCCCCAGGCGGTCCGTGCCCGGCGTCACCGGCTCGGGGAAGCCGGTGCAGCCTGTCGTCCGTGCTCGTCCGGTCGCGGCTGACGGATGGGTCCGGAAGGCGCGGCCGGAGAAGGTGACGGGGCCTGTTGGCGTTCGCGAGCTGCGGCCTGGAAGCGGTCGCGGACGCGGCGCGCGCGGACGGTGTCGGCGCGTTCCTGGACGAAGGCTTCGCCGTAGCGCTCCACGATCTGGACGACCTTGTCGCTGGTGGCGCCTTGGAGATCGTCGCGGGTGAAGAGTCCGGCTGGTGCGGACTTGGCATCGAATCCGAAGCGCAGGACGTTCCCGTGCTCCGGGTGTCCGGTGACTGCCACGTACAGGTTGAGGGCGATCATCTTGCTCTGGAGGGTGGGCACGCTGGGCGCGGCCGGGTTGTCCATGAGCTTCAGGAGGTCCTCGCGCAGCCGGTCGGGGGTGAGCGGTCCGGGATCCGCCGGGAGCTGCTGGGGTTGGGGGCGTCGGGCCAGGACGCCGCGCAGGACCTGTTCTCCGGTGGCGCCTTCGAGTTCCGCAGCGGTGAACTGGGCGGCGGCGCGGGGCGAGGTGGGATCGAAGCCGAATCGGACGACCCGTCCGTGCCGGGGGCTGTGGGCGATCTGTACGTAGAGCGGGGCGTCGTCGAGGACGGCGTGTTCGGTGGGTGTGGTGGGGGTGTCTGGGGTGTTGAGCAGGCGCAGCAGGCTCAGGCGCAGTTCCTCCCCCTCGGGCAGGCGGGTCGGGAGGGCCGTCACATTCTGCGGTTCTGCCTCCTCCTGAGGTTCGGGGTCCGGCTCCATGTCCGGCTCGGCGTCTGCTTCGTTCGCGGAGTCCAGCTCGTTGTCGGCTTCGAGGTCCGGGTCGTCCTCCGGCACGGGGTCCGGGTCGTAGTCCAGGTCGGTGTTGGCTTCGAGCTCGGCTGCCAGCTGCAGAGTCGCTTCGAGCTCTGCTTCGATGTCCAGATCCGGGGAGGAGTCTGCCTCCAGCTCTGCTTTGAGTTCTGCTTTCAGCTCCGCGGAGAGTTGAAGTTCGTTGGCAAAGTGGATCGGGAACCGGATACCCAGGTCCTCAACGAATCCGGCATCCGCCTCCTGCCTCGGTGTGGTGACCGGTCGGGCCAAGGACGGGGATTGTGGTTGGGCTTCCTGGTGTGCGAGGGGCGCGCGCAGGGAGAGCCGGTAGACGTGCTCGGGCAGTTCCCAGAATGTGGCCCCCAGTTCGATCGAGGCTGGCTCGATGTCCGCGCCGTTGACGATCGTGGCGTCCAGCAGGTAGGTGCGCTCGCCGCCGCCGTGGGGGTGCTGGTGGGTCACGCGTGCGCGGCCGCGGATCCGGGTGGTGTCGGGTGCAGGGATTCCGGCGACACCGGTCGGTGCGATCGGGGTGCCGTCGGGATCGAGGGCGAACTCGATGACGTCGTCGTCGAGGACGAAGTCCGCGTCCAGACGAAGGCCGATGGACTCGCCGTCGGCTGCTACGACGATGTCGTCGCCTAGGTGCTGGACGGGCAGGTTGCGGGGCAGGTGCCAGGTGCTGTCGTCGTCCAGGGTGATCGCGACGGTGCCGAACTCGGTGTCGGTGCGCTGGATGACCTCCCAGGCCTTGTCCTCGTCGTCGATCCGCAGCCAGACCCAGTCGCCGGGGGTGAGGGTGTCCGCCCAGCGCATGGTGTCGGTGCTCTGGTCGGGGCGCTGGGGCTGGTCCTCGAAGAGTCGCCACATGGCGTCGCTGGGGGAGTTGGCGTTCTCGTTCGCGCGGTCGTGGTGGGCGCGCTCCTCCAGGACCGTGTGGTTGAGGTGGACGAGGTCCGCGGGGCTCAGGTGGGTGCCGAGCCGTGGGTCGCTCCAGTCGATCAGCTCCCCGCCGGTGGTCCGCAGTTCGGTGAGTCGGCCGGCGAAGGTGTGTGCTTCCTCCAGGGAGGGCAGGCCCTCCAGCGGCTGGGGGGTGACGGCGAGGTCGCGGTCGGCGTCGGGGGTGAGATAGAGGTCGGGCAGGAGTCCGTCGAAGGGCAGGCCGCTGCCGGCGGGGAGCACTTCGAAGGTTGCGCCGGTCCGGCGGATGGCGAACTGGCCGTCGTCGGCGAGGTCCACCAGTTCGCGGTCCTGAGCGAGCTCGCGTACTTCGGTGCGGCGTTGCGGGCTCAGTCCGGGGATCTTGTCGTTTACCAGGTGGGTGCGGACCTGGCCGAGGGAGGCGAAGCGCCGCTGTACCGGGGCCGTCTCCCCCGCCGGTGTCGCGGTCGTGAGGGGTGTGGCCACCAGGACGTGGCTGGTGGAGCGGATGTTCTGTATCTGGTTGCCGGTGGCCGCGTCCAGGACTCGGACCCAGCCGATGCTCGCACCCTTGGTGTCGGCGGATTCCTCGATCCGGACCAGGACCGGCATCTCAAGGGGTTCGAGGTTCGAGCGCAGTTGGGTCGCCTGGGGGTTGTTGACTTCGCCCTTCCACCAGAAGGTGCCGTCCGCTGCGGCCACCTCGCCGAGGACCTTCTTGACGTTGGTGATCACGAAGTTGCCCGGTGCAGGCATGGAGGGGTCGGTCTGCTGGGGGGCGGGTGGGGGCGTGGCCTGGACAGCGGGCGCGGTCAGGCGGCGGCCGGTGCTCTGGTAGTACTCCTTGGCGTAGCGCCGGTCCCGCTCGTCCAGGCCCTGGGTGACCAGGGCGTGCAGGATCGCCTGTGTGATGTTGTGGCCGTGCTCGTCCTTCCAGTGGATGGCCTTGATGGGCAGGGCCCGGCGGGTGGGGTCGGGCATGTCCCAGGGGAAGGGACGGCCCTGGGCATCGCGGATGCTTTCCAACGCGTCCGCGATCCGGTTGGCGCGCGCCCGGGTCTTGATCTGGTTGCCCCAGGGGCCAAATACCTCGGTGAGCCGGTCCGGAGTCCTCACTTCGTAGCGCTCGGGGGCGACGGTGATGATCGCAAGGCGGCCTCCGGAACTCAGGTGGGTTCCGGCCTCGCCCTTTCCGTGCTTGCGGCAGAAATTGACGATGAACTCTTGGCTGCGCTGGTCCGGGTCCGCCTTGTGGTGGACGACGCTGCTCAGATGGGCCTTGAGCAGCATGTTGTCGCTGGCCGTGGGATCGGCCTTCTTGTCCTCGGGGGTGAGGGCGAAGCGCGGGGCCGGGATGGCAGCGGGCTCGGTGGTAGGCCTGTGGAGGGGCTGGTCCTCGGGGACGCCGGCCAGGAAGCGGCTGAGCGCGACGGCGGCGCCTTGGGGGCTGGCGTAGGCCTTGCCTTCGGCCAGGGCCAGTTGGCCGTCGGGGACGAAGTGGTAGCCCTCGGCGCTCGCCACGATGGTGCCCAGGCGGGTGCCGTTGCGCAGGACGCCCTGTACGCCACCGGGGTCGGCCGTCTGCAGGGTGAGGGGGTCCAGGTCCTGGCGGAAGCCGTCGATGCCGCCGAGTTGTTCGGCGTCGGTCCTGCGCAGGGGGCGCTGTTCCTGCTCGGCGCGCAGGGCGTCGCGCAGTTCGACGGCGCGGACACTGGCGCCGGTGTCGCCCTGTGCCGCGTACGCGTTGAGCCACTGGTCCAGGGCCGTGGCCCGGCTCTCGAGCTCGGCGGATGCCATGCTCTGCGGCGGGCTGGAGAACAGCGGGGGCTTGGGAGCGGGCTCGCGCACCACGACGGGTGGCGCCGCGTTCGGGCGGAGTGCTCGCTCGGGTCGGTCCTGCAGGGTGACGAGCTGGGTGGCGTCCCGCCATGCCAGAACTTCTTCGAGACCGTGGAAATGGCCGCGCTCGTCCTTGAAATTGTGGGGCCCGACCTCGGTGACCTGGGCCCACTCCCCGCTCTTGCGCAGCAGCACTTCGACGCGGGTGCCGTCCGCGCGCGGCTCGAGTTCGGCCACGGTCCACCGGTCGGCCCGCTTGTGGTACGGCGCGAAGTCCTTGCGAAGGGCGCTGAGCTGCGTGGCGGACACCTCGCGCGAGGTGTCCGGCTCCGGGGCAGGCGCCGGGCTGGTCGTCTCCGGCTCCTGGGGGGAGCTGATACCCGGCAGCGCGACAACCTGGCCGCGGGTGAAGTCCACCGTGCGGCCGTCCGGCGTGACGCCGATGAAGTAGTTGCCGTCGGCCAGCTCCACGCGGACGGTGCTGTACAGCTGCTGTGTACCCGGCTGGCCGGTGGCCGCGTGTCCGGGGTGGTGCGGGTCGAGGACGCGGACCTGCTGGCCCACTTCGAGGGCAGGAGAGGTGCTCGGGTCGGCGGGAATCCAGCCCTCGGGGGCGGGCTGGGTGAGGTTGCGGCGGTCGTGGGCGGCCTGCTCGCCTTCCACCGTGCCGCCCTCGACCGGCGTTTCGAGCCGTCCGTGGAAGGTGGCCTCGGCGCCCAGGGTGCCGGAGAGGTACACCGGCTGGTGGAGTTGGACCTGGTCGGCGCCGACGGGGTTCCAGGCGGCGTAGACCCGCATGCCGCCGGCTTCGCCGTCGACCTGGACCTTCACCAGCTGGTCGGTGCCGCGGGTGTCCTTGGCGATGACCGTGCCCAGGACCGGCACGAGGGCGGGGCCCGGCTCGTGCCGCTGTGACTCGGTCGTGCCCAGGGCGGGGGTTGCCGGGCCGGGGGCGGGGACGCGCAGGTCGGGCGCGAGGGTGAGGCTGCCGCGCATGCGCTCGGCCTCGTCCTTGGCGGTGAAGACGGCCTCGAAGGGTTCCTGGCCCTGGTGTCGGATCCAGACGACGTCTCCGCTGGCGCGGTCCACGACGGCCCAGCGCCGGCCGGCGTCCGTGGCCCGGGCGACGACCTTGAACGCCGGGGTCTGGGTGGCCGGCGCCTGCCCGGGGGGCGCTGCGGGTTCGGCACCGTCCGGCGTGTCACCGGTTGCGGTGGCGGGGGTCTTCTCCTCGGCGGGAGCAGCGTCCTGGCCGACCGCCGGGCCGGTGGGCGGTTCCTGCTGCCCGGCAATGAGCGGGGCTGCGGCGAAGAAGGGCGTTCCGGTGCGGATACGGTCGATGTTCTTGCCGGTGAAGGCGTTCTCGACGTCGACGACGCCGTTGGGCCCGAACTTGAGCCGGACGAGGACCGGTTGCGCCATCGCCTTCTTGCGTTGGGACGCCTTGCCGCCCCACCACAGCGTGCCATCCGGTGCGGTCAGGTCATGGGTCTCGGGCGGCTTGAGCGCCTTGAACGTCTCGCGGTCAGGGGCCGTCTGCGGCGCGCCGTCTGCGGTGGAGGGTGCCGCCTGACTCTGCTGCTCGGTCGCGTCCTGTGTGTCCACGGCGGCTTCCTCCCGTATGCCGTCGGCGGCGGACGGCGTGTTCTGCGCCTGCGATGCCTCGCCACCGGCGCTGGGCGCGGCGGCGGGGCTGGGCGTGGCCTGCGCGTCCGGTGAGGCTGCGCCGCTCGGCCCGGATGCGCCGGGCGGCACGAACTGGCCGCTGTTCAGGGCTTCCTCGAGTTCTTCGTCGCTGGCCACGGGCAGGCGCGGCTGGTCCTGCCCGTCACGGCGGACGATCTGGCCGACGACGACCGCCTGGGGGCGCCCGTCGTCGGTGCGGACGAGTAGTGCTGTGCCGTCGATCTCCGCGATTTCCCCGTCGAGGAGGCTCTCGCCGTCCTCGCTCCAGAAGGTGACCTGGTTGCCGGGCTGGAAGTCGCTGACTTGCCACTCGCGCAGGTAGATGCCGTCCGGCTCCTGCATCGGGTCGTCGTCGCGGGTGACGTCGAAGATCCAGCCGAGCGAGCCGGCGTCCAGGATGTCGGTAGCGCGGGTGACCGCGACGTAGGCCAGGCGCAGTTGCTCGTCGTCGGGGATCGTGTCCCAGTCGATGCCGCCGCCGGCGGATTCCTTGGGGCCCTTGAAGTCCCCGGCGATCCGGACGCGCTGCGACTCCATGCCCTTGGCCTTGTGCGCAGTGGACACCAGGAGGTCATGCGGCGCGGCCTGGTCGACGACCTGCCCGCCGTTGTCGCTGGCGGGGGCGATGTAGTGGTCGGCGATGTACTGCTCGACACGCTCGCGCAGCGCGTGGCGTTCGGCATCGGGCGCGGTTGCGCGCCGCTTGATAGACGGGTAGACCCACCGCTTGCTCTCTGGTTCCCACTCAAAGCCGACACCCCGGCTCTTGAGCCACTCCTTCGTGGCCCGGAAGTTGCCGTCTCCGAAGGCGAATTTGACCCACAGGTGCTCGCCGTCGTCCTCGACGATCGGGCGCGGCATCCGCACGGACTCCAGCAGCGCGTCGAGTTCCTCGCTGTGCCGCTCCATCAGCTTGAACATGCTGTCGAGCTGCTTGAGCTCGGGCTCGCTTTCGGCCGTCTCCAGGATCTCGTCCCAGGCCATGCCGTTGAAGCGGGCCAGTTCCTGATGATTGGTGCGCTCCCCTTCGCGCAGTGCTTCGGCGGCTTCCAGGAACTTGCGCAGGTCGGCCAATCCCCCGGACACCGCGACCTTGCGGCCCGCGCGCAAGCCTTCGACCGCGCCGAGCACCACGCCCGCGTTGGTGCGGGCGATGAGCATCGTCTCGTCACCCGGGGTGATTTCATCGATGCGGGAGGTCTTGCGGTCCCAGCCCGCCAGGCGCATCCGGGTGCCGCCCAGGCGCAGGAAGCGGTTGCCGATGTCGGCGACGGCATCGCCGAACCGGAAGGTCTGGGTGAGCGTGCAGGTCGCGTCCGCGGGCAGCCGCCCCAGGGCGTCGGTCGCTCCGCGGAATCCGTAGATGGCCTGGTTGGAGTCGCCCACAGCCACGACCTGGATGCCGGCTTCGCGGACGTTGGCGACGATCGCCTCCATGACGGGGTTGACGTCCTGCGCCTCGTCCCAGAACAGCACATCCGTGTCGGGGACCCGTCCGGACAGTGCCCACATCTTGACGGTGTGGTCGAAGGACAGCGGAAGATCGCGGTCCTTGTTGCTCGCCTTCGGGTCGATGAGGTTGTCCCACATCTCCTGGGCGAGGGGCCGGATCGCGGCGAAGATCGCCTCCCGGTTGTACGAGAGGCCGTCCGGCAGGTGGTGCACGGCGAACTCGTCGTCGGCGGACTTCACCCACTCGGACAGCAGCCGGTTGGCCAAGTACGCGGCCCGCTGCGGGGTCAGCGACTCGCCTCCGGCCTGGATCCGTGAGCGCCACCGCATCCGGTCAGCGAGCTGCTGCTCGTTGAGCTTCGGCCAGTTCAGCCGGGTCAGCAAGGCCTCGTCGACCATGCTGTTGGCGTAGGCGTTCGCGGTGGTCGGGGTCAGGTTCTCGCTGTACTCGCCACGCTGCTGCGCCTCGATCGCCTCATCGGCGACCGAGCGGTTGAAGGCGAGGTAGAGGATGGTCTTGCCGGGCATGCGCCGCGACAGCATCTTCAAGGTGGTGGACTTGCCGGTGCCGGCCAGGGCCATCACCCGCAGGTCCAGGCCGCGCCGGGCCGCGGCTTCGATGATGATGTCCTGTTCGGCGGTGGGCGGGAATGCCTCCCCCGCGGCGGCCGCCGCGACGATCTCCGCCCACCGGGCATCGGTGTATCCGCCGGGCTTCGCGGGCGGCAGGTCGTCCACGCTGGTGACGGCGCCTTGGGCCTCGTTGGGGTTGAGCCGGTAGCCGTCGGCCCGCTCACGCAGGATCCGCCCACGGGACGGCTCGATCAGGTTGCCCTCGGCGTCGTACTCCGGCTGCGGCACCCAGTCTTCTGCCTCCTGGCGCAGCAGGGCCCAGCGGCGCCGCTCGGCGCGCAGCCGGTAGGCCAGCGACAGCGGATCGGTGGCGTCCCCCAGTGCCTCGATGGTCTCGTCGAGGTCATCGACCTCCATCGCCTGGATCGCCAGGCCGTACGCGGCCTGGCCCTGGGGCTGCTGGCCGAAGGGCCGGCTCACTGGGGCGGTGCGTTCGTCCTGCGCTGCCGGTGCCGCCTCTTCCGCGGCCCCGGCGTCGACCTCGCGTGCTGGTGCGGCGGGTGCGGGGACGGCCGTCTGTGCCCTGTCGGCGGCTTCGGCCTCCTGCTTGGCCTCAAGGCTCTCGTAGACGGGTATCTCGCTGCCGCGTGCCGACAGCAGCGCCTGCAGCGTGTTGATCTTCTCGGTGCGGGTTTCGTACGTCAGGTTCTTCGGCAATGCGTGCCAGTGCATGCCGTGCTGGCGGTGCGCCCCGTCCACATTGCGCTGGTTGAATCCGCGCGGGCCGCCGGCGACTTCGAGGGCGAAGAGGAGCTCGCGGTCGGAGGCACCCCATACGTTGGTGTGGTCGGGGTGGTGCTCGATCCACACGTTGCGCCACGTCTGGTTGTTGGGCACGTCGTTGAGTTGGGCGTGCACTTCCACCAGGTGACGGACGGAATCGTCAATGGTGTTCTGGCCTTTGATGGGGCTTTCGTCGCCGTACAGGGTCTTGTGCTTGCCCTGGTTGTAGGTGCGGTTCTCGACGGAGCCGATCTTGCGGTTGCCCGGCCCGAACACCACGGTGCCGGGGTAGGCGCTGAGCCGGTGGTAGTCGGGGAAGCCGGGCACCGGGGTGGCGCCCTCGGGCAGTTCCCCTTCAGGAGCGGCAGGCGTCAGGTCGAGCCCGAGTGCGCGGGCACGAGCCTCGCGCTCCTCGCCGGTGGCGAGCCACTCGTCGTAGGACTGGACAACCTGGGCGACTGCGCCGGACACGGTCTCGTAGGGGTGCCTCGTCGTGTGGTTCTCGATGGTGGTGGCGGCGTATCCGCCGTCGGGACGGGTGACGACGGAGCCGATGTCCTCGCCGTCCAGCAGGACCCGGGCTCGCAGGAACTGTCCGTCGGCCGCGAATTCTCCGACGGTGACGCGCGCCAGCAGGGCGCGGGCCACCTCCTTGCCGCCGAGCCGCATGGCGTCGTAGAGCGAGACCGGGCTGTCGTCCGGGCGGTCCTGGGCCGGGGCGTCCGGGGTAGCGGACTCGTCCGGCTGCGTCTCCTCCTCTCCGGTGGTGCCGGATGCCCCTTGGCCTGCTTCTGCGCCCTCGCGCGCGGACTGGTTGTCGTCGCGCGGGGGGGTGGTATCGGAGTTGTCGAGGTCCAGTTGGCCTTCCGGCAGGGCCTCGCTGTCCGGTGTGGCCGGTGCCGGGGCGCTGTCGAAGTCCTCGCGGCTCATCTGCGTCCAGGGCCGGCCGACCGGCGCCTGCTCCGCGGGCTGCGGGTCGGCGGAGTGGGTGGCTTCAGAAGGCTTCGGCGCGTGCTCGGGCTCCGGTGCCGGGGCGGTGCTGGTTCCCTGCAGTTGCTGGGCTGTGGTCTCGACGTCCTCGAAGGCCTCGGCCCAGTGCTGGGCCACCTCGTGGGCTGCCTGTGCCCGCTGGGCGACCTCGGGCCATCCCGTCTGCTCGGCATCGGCCGCCAGGCGGGCGGCAGCGTCCCGGGCAGTGGCGATCTGCTCGCGCAGGCGAGCAATCGGGGTGGGACGCTGGCGCAGTGCCTCCTCAGCCTTGCGGACGGCTTCCTGGGCTTCGGCCAGTTCGAGGCTGCTGCCGGGCAGCTGGAGGCCGTCCCCACCCTGGGTGTACTTGAGCGCCTGGAGAAGAGCGGGGCGTGCTGCGCGGGCGACGACGGTTTCGGGGCGCACCGCCCACGATCCGACCGCTTCCCGCAGCGGGCCCGCGAGGGCGTGGACGCGGCTGAACTCACGGCGGACGGTCTGTCCGTCGCGGGTTCCCTCTACCGTGAGGGAGCCGTCGGCGCCGCGGTGTGTGGCGGTCAGGGTGAGCGGCTGGGACCACTTCTCGGGCGACAGGTCCTTCTCGGCGGTCTCGGGCAGGCGGATGACGGTGCCGGGCTCCACCTGGCTCCAGTGGCTGCGCCGCCAGCCGGCCGGTGCCTTGGTGCTCAGGCGGTCCTCGCGGCGGATCGCGTCGCCCTGTGCGGCGCCCTTGCGGTCCAGGGGGAACAGGGGGTTGCCGTCCAGGTCGATGAAGAAGAACTTCAACGCGCTCTTCATGGACGGCAGGTTCTCGATGGACTCCGTCTTGACGACGGCGCCGAGCGGCTCGCCCCATTCGTTGTCCAGCAGCTTCCCGCCATGCTCTTTGAGCGCCTTGGAGTTGGTGAGGACCGCCTGCAGGCGGGCCCGCCGCTTCTCCGTGGCCGCGAGGTTGCCCGAGACCCGCTCCCGCTCGGTCGCGATCTGGGCACGGCGTGCTTCGATGTAGGGAGCGTGCGCGGCATCGGCCAACGGCAGTTCCAGCCGGGCCTGTTCGGCGTCGAGGACCTCGGGGGCCTCGCCGCGCAAGTTGATGGTTCCGGGGCGGGCGGTGGTGATGTCCCCGACCGGGTCGGCGGCGGTGAGCAGGTCCTGGCCGCGGCGGCGGGCCAGGACGTCGCCGTAGACGGCGGTCTCCAGCTCCACGCTGAGTTGCCCGGGCTGGACATCGGTGACGGTGTGCCACCAGCTGTGTGAGCCCTTCAGGAGGACCTGGTCCCCGGCCTGGAACTCGATCGGGCTCCAGTCCCTGCGCTCTTCCACGGTGAGGGCGTCGAGTTCGCCGCGCCGCCCGTTGTCGAGCTCGGGCAGGGTGGTGTCGGCAGGTGCGCCGTCACGGCTGTAGTGGACGGCGATGGAGCGGCCGTGCTTGAGCATGCGCCGGACGAACAGGCCCGTCTTGTAGGCCCGTGTGTCCGGGCGGGTCTTCTTGCGCTGGACCCAGGCGCCGGCGCTGGGCATCGGGATGAAGTCTGCAGCTTCCAGGGCTGCCAGGGCGTCCTTGTCGCTTTCGGCGATGCCGAAGACGTAGGTGCGGGTCTCCTCTCCGTGGTCCCGCTCGTGGTGGATCCACACCGCTTCGGCGGGCCTGGGGCCGGTGACGAGAGCGGCCTCCTGCAGGGCCTGGTGCCGTTCGGCGAGTTTCTTCGCGCTGGTGGACGGGGTGCGCTCGCCGGGCATGTAGTCGGTGCCGACCGCGATCGTCCACTTGACCGCGCCGTCACTGCCGTTGGGGCCGTGCCCGTGGCCGATCTGCTCGGTCCCGTATCCCACGGTGATGTGCTCGACATTGTCGCGGGCGCCCTCGCGCGGCGGCTCCAGGCGCCACCAGTAGCCGGGCATGCCGGTGATTTCCTGCGCGTCGAACGGGATGCCCAGGCTTTCGTCCGCTTGCCCGGCGGACACGGTGGCAGGCACCCCGGTTGCGGGTGCGACCTGATCCGTAGCCTGCGCAGCGGCCTGTTCGGTAGGCTCGGGGGCTTCTTGTTCGGCCGGGGTGGGGACGGCTTCGTAGCGGCGCATGGCGTTGAGGGCGTCGGCCACGGTCGGGTGTACTTGTCCACCGCGCTTTCCGGTGCGCCCGTCGGGCCACCAGGCCCACGAGCGCTCCTTGTCGGCGGCGTACCGGCCCTTGCGCAGCCCCCATTCCAGTCCGAACTTCCAGTGTCCGACGATGGTGCGGGCTTCCAGGACGACTTTGAACCGGTCGGTGCTGTAGCTGCCGGGGATGGTTTCGCGCGTCATGCTCCACCCGCGGGCCCGGGCGGTCCTCCACAGCTCGTCGACAGTGGCGGGCACTGGGTAGTCGGGCTCCCAGACCCCGCCCTCCGCTACCGGTATGTCGTCGCCGGGTGCGGGGGTGGTGGTCATCGAGGCCTCCGGGGCCGGGGCCGCCGTCTCGGGCGTCGGCGTAGCAGCAGGTGCGGGTTCGGGTGCGGGGGTGGTGCGGCTGTCGGCGAAGGTGCGCAGGCGTCCGGGCATCTCGTGGACGTGTCCGGACAGCACCCGCACGAGTCCGTACAGGTCGCTGGAGTGCTGCTGCTCGTTCTCGAGCTGGGTGCGCAGCGCGGCCACGGCGGGGACCAGGCGCTCGATGGCGTCGGCCTTGGTGCGGATCTGGCTGTCGTCGAGCTGGATCCGGTCGTGTGCCTGGACATGGTCCAGGGCGTCCAGGACGCGGGTGAGGGCGCTCTGTTGGGTGTAGGTGAGCGGCCAGATGTGGCGGGCGGCGGTGCGCAGCGCGGCGGGGACGGGTTCGAGGTCGGCGAAGGCCCAGGCCACGAGCATCGCGTCGGGGTAGGTGGGGTGGCCGGGCAGCGGCTGGTCGGTCTCCTGGGCCCAGACCCGCAGGGCGTTGAGGACCGCGTGGTGGAAGTTGGCCGGCCCGTACGGCCGCGGGGGCAGGATGGTGAGCGGCTCGTTGGTCTGGCCGGGCAGGTGCTGTCCCATCACGGTGTGCCAGCCCGATCCCTCCTTGACGAGGGTGGCCACGATGGTGTCGTCGGGCGTGCGCAGGGTGTAGGCGGGACCGCTCCAGATCGCTTCCTGGACAACGGTGTAGCCGTCCGTTCCAGGGACGCGGTAAGCGAGCCGGTCGGGGTGGCCGGGGTGGGTGGTCTGCTCGTAGGTCTGCTCGTAGGTCTGGCTGCCGAAGGCCTCGTACTCGTCGAGCGGCTCCATGGGGTGGGTTGCCAGGGGGCGTTGGCGAGGGTCGGGGTAGCCCAGGCGTGGCATGAGGAACGGGTCCTGGTACCAGGGTTCCAACGCGGCGGGGAACACCTGCCGCCACGCTTCGCTCCATGCGGTGGCGGCCGTCTTGTCGGCGTGCAGGCGGGCTTGGTCGGCGAGCGTGGCGAACGCGGTGTCCAGCTCTGCTGGGAGGATGTCACGGAGGTCGGGGTTCTGGGTGGCGCGGGCCAGCAGCAGAATCGGGCGGACGACCTCGGACGGCATGCTGGGGCTCAAGGCCCGCACCGCTGCCATCGCTTCGCGCAGTGGGGAGGTTCGCGGGTCGGCGGCCGGCCACTGCGGATGAGCGGTCAGTGCCCAGGCCGCGGTGATCACATCCGTGGTGGCGCGGGTGAATTCCTCCAGGCTGGTGTACGGGCCGTCCTGGGGGGAGCCGGACTCCAGCTCGAACAGCGAGTCCGCTTCCGGGTGCGCGGCGGGGGCCAGGTAGCGGTTCCAGGACGCGGCAAGGGCTTCGGAGGTGGGGGCGTCGGCGGCTTGCAGGGCGTCCCAGACCCTCGCTTCGGCGTTGTTCAGCCGGGTCCGGTCGGCGCTGCCGTCCTCGGTGGCGGCGAGGGCGGCGACGTACTCGTCGTCGGCGTGGAGGAGTTCGCGGCGCGTCTGGTCGCTGAGCCCCATCTGGATCCAGGCGGGCAGTTCCTCCCAGCGCATCACCATGTGGATCGGGGGGTGGGTGCGGTTGCCTTGGGTGGTGATCAGGATGCCGTCGGGGGCGGGGTCGAGCCGTCCCAGGGCGCGCAGGTCCTCGGGGAGGTTGGGTCCGCCGAGCCAGGTGCCGTAGCCGGAGACGACCAGTGCGTCGCGCCAGGCGCGCCACTGGGCGGGATCGTCCATCCGCCGCGCGAAGGCCGCGAGTCCTGATCCTCGCTCGGTGGGGTCGAGCGCACCGAAGCTGCCGATCATGGTGCGGATGACGGCGTGCTGCTGGGCGAGGGTGATGCCGGGCACGGCCCAGTCGGCGACCTCAAGACGAGGTGCGGCAGGGGTCTCGGGCTCCGGGCCCGTGGGCGCGGAGGCGGGGGCCGGTGCCGGCGGTGGCTGCGCACCGGTGGGGCGCGGCGCGCCGGTGAACAGGGTCTCCCAGGCGTTGGAGGTGGCGGTGGCCCGCCACGCGGCGGTGAAGGAGTCGGCTGCCTGCACCAGATCGGCCAGGGCCTGGTCGGCGTCGTCGGGCACCGTTGTGGCCGACCAGGTGCTCTTCACGGCGGTGACGGCCGCGTGGACGGCTTCGACGGCCGCGTGGAAGTCGCCGGGGTCGCGCAGGGAGACCCGCTTGAAGGTTTCCAGGGCCTCGCGCAGCGCCGTCTCGGGACCTGTCTGGCCGGCCCGCTGCTTGAAGTGACCGGTGCGTGCCACGGCCCGGATGGCCTGGTTGAGGGCGCGGCGCGGCTCGCTGATCTCCTTGAAGTGGGTGAAGGCCGTGGCCGGCACGGGCTGTTCGCCCTCGGGGCGCTCGGCGGGCTGCTCCGGTTCGTCGTTGCCGCCGGGCGCGGCAGGCGGCGGATTGTCGTGTCCCGCGCCGCCGCCCGCGGCCGGGGGGAGGGCACTTTGCTGGTCGTCCGTCGCGTCGGGGACCGCGTCGCGTGCGGCGCTCGCCGTGTCGGACGCCGCGGGGTCCGGCGTTGGCTTGGCGGCCTGCTGGTCGTTGTCGCTGCTGCGGCCCGCGCCGGGCGCTGCGGCAACGCTGCGGGCGGCTTCGCCCGTCGGGACGGCGCCGGACTGCGCCGGGGCGGCCGGCGTTGCCTGCGGCTGCATCGCAGGGACGGGGGCCGCGGCGGGCTGGTGCCCGCGGCCTGCCGGCGTTGGCAGCCGCACGAGGTTCGGCCCCCGCTCGACCAGCCCGGTCAGGGGCACGAGCACCGAACTGAACGGGCCGCTCATGCTGTGCGCGAGCGTGTAGTTGCGTCCCTTGCCATGCCAGCTGCGGAAGACACTCAGCCCGTGGCCGGCGGTGAAGGTGCCTGGTGCGGTGACACGGCCGTGGACGTTGGTGGTGCGCTGCGAGGTGGGGCCCTCGAAGCCGTCCGCCCAGATCTCGTCACCGGGCTGCAGTTCCCAGGGGTAGACAAGGTCCCAGCCGTGGCGGCCTCGCCCCCGAGCAACCAGGTCGCCGGGCGGGTAGAGGTCGGCGGCCTCGGTGATGTCGTCCGCCAGCTGCCGCGCATGCTGTCGTGTCTGGGCGTAGGAACCGGAACCGGTCCCCAGCCGCTTGTCGAAGTCGCGGAGCAGGTCTGCGATCAGGTGCAGGTCCTGGGAGGGATCGCCGCTGTAGCTGGCGCCCTGGGCCAGTCGGGTGAGGGCGCCCTGAGCAAGGCGCCAGGGGGCGATGGGCCGCACCTTCTTGAACAGGCGGCGATCGGCGTCGCCGTCGGGCGCCGGGCAGTCGGGCAGCCGGTTGAGGAACGAAGTGGCTCGTTCCTGCAGGAGATGAGGCATGCGGGCGTGGCACCGCAGGTGGTGCCGGGGCGCCGGTCCATGGAGCCAGGACGCGGGTCCGCTGCGTCCCTGGTGGTCGCTCCAGGTGGCGTCGTCCAGGCTGATGACCCTGTGCAGGTCGATGGGCTGGCCGTGCTCGTCGGTGCGTTCGCGCAGGTTCGGGGCCGCGGTGACGGTGCCCCGCACGGTCACCCACTCCCCCTCGGCGGGCGCCGTCGCGCCCCGCAGGCGGCTGTCGGCGACGTCGGTTGCCGTGACCTGGTGGCGGAAGCTGATCCGGTCGCCGGGGGTGAGGTCGCGCGTGGTGGCGATCGTGGTGTATCCCGCGGCGATTTCGGTGTCTTGCCGGGTGCGCCGGGCTTCGGCGTCGTGCTCTGGGTCGGCTGGCAGATGCCGGTCTTCGACCCCTGTTGCCCGGACCGCCTCTTCGACGGTGTCACCGGAGGCGGTGCGCCACAGGCGGGCGACGTGTCCGGCCAGGGGGGAGGTGAAGGGGAAGGGTGTCTCGGAGGGGCCGGCGAGGACGGCCTCGATGCGGGCGGCGAACCGCAGGGCGGTGCGCTTGTCGGCCAGGGCCGGGGCCCCGGGCAGGTCGGCCATCGGGCCGGGCAGGGCCACGTGCCACTGCTGGTCGTCGGGGTGCTGGTAGACGGCGAGGTTCCCGCTGGGGGTGAGAGCCAGGTGGCCGGAGTCGGCGATGGCCCGCAGGTGTGCGGCCCGGTGGGCAGAGAGGTCGCTCCGGCCGGGTTCGGCCAGCTCCGGGCTGTCGGAGCGAAGGTGGTCGAGGAGGTCGTCGATGAGTTCGAAGCGGGCGTCGTCCGTGCTTGCGGCGAACCGCGGCAGCGTCGCCAGGTGGTCCAGGGTTGCCTGAGGATTGAGGGGGGTGAAGACCAGGCGGTGTGTGCGTACCGCGCCCGGATGGGCCGGGATGTCGACGACGACCGCGCCGTCGGTGTCGGTGTAGGCCAGGGCCCCGGCAGCGATCAGCGACCGCGCGGTGTGCGTGACGTCGTGGCCCTCCCAGGGCCCGGCCTCGGTGCCGCTCACGGGGGCGTACAGGCGCCAGGGATCCGCGGTGAACTCGTGTGAGCGTGCGGCGCGCTGCGTACGGCGGGCGTTGCGTTCCCCGGCACCGGGCGGGACTCCCTGGGGCAGGGAGGCGGACAGGTACTGCCAGTGGCCGCCCGCCTCGGTCTGCTGCAGTCGTTGTGCGCTCTGTCGCATCACGGCCGCCCAGGCCGTGGCCTGCTGCCGGGTGTGTTCGGATGCGCCGTGGTCGGTGAGGAACGCACTGAGCGCGTCGGCGGCGTCGGCGAGCTGTACCGCGTAGGGGACGGTGACCTCGGGCGGGGCCGGTACCTCGCCGGGATGCAGGGCAAGGTCGTTCAGCCCGGTGGTGAACAGCAGTGCGTGTGCGACCGGGTCGGCCACCCGGAAGGCTTCGGCCAGGTCGGGGTCCGATTCCCAGTGCAGCGGGGAGACCGGCACTTCGGCGAGGTGGTCGCGCCACTCCTTCGCGCTCGAGTAGGGACGCATCGTCTCCCCGGCTTCGCGGGTGACGGGGGCACGCCCGGCCGGAGGGAGGGCACTGTGCTGGTCGCCCTCGGGGAGGGTGTCGCGCTCGCCGCGCGCCGAATCGCTGGACGGCGCGGGGCCGGCCGCCGGCGTGGCGGCCGGGGCGTTCGTCGGGGCCGTCGCGGGGGTTGGGGTGGATTCGTGGTCGCGGCTGCGCTGCTCCTCTTCCCAGGTGGGGCGGGGGTTGGCGAGTCGGGTGCGCGCCCGGTCGTCCCGGCCGCTGGCGTACTCGTGCAGCAGGTGCTGTAGCGCCCCGGCGAGCTCGTGGACGTGTCGGTCGGCGCCCTGCCCGTGCGCCTCGATCAGGGCACGGTCGAGGGTCTCGTTGTGGGGTGCGTCCTCCCGCTTCAGCCGGTCGAGCAGGCCGTAGACGACGGTGCGCTCCAGTGCGTGGCGGCGCGGCGACTGGTCCAGGACGTGCGGCGGGTTGCTGGCCAGGGGGAAGTCCTGGTCGAGCGCGTCCAGTTCGGCGCCCAGGTCCGCGAGTGCGTCGAGGCCGTTGAGGCTTGGGTGCGCGTCCTGGGCGGCGGCCAGCAGGCTGGTGAGCTGTGTGTGCAGCGGTCGCAGGGCCGCGTTCACGGCGGCGAGGCGCACTGCGTCGGGCCGGGTGGTGTGGGCGGGGCTGTACGGTCCGATCGGCACCGCGCCTTGTGGCCAGCGCACCACCACGCCGCGTTCGCCGAGGCGTTCGGTGGTGTATCCGGCGCGCTTGAGGTCGGAGTCGAGGGTGATGCGTCCGGTCGCGATGACGGCCGTGGTGGCAGCGGCGCCGGGAAAGTCCAGTTCGGTGGCCGGGCGCACCTGGAAGGTTTCGGTGCGGTCGCCGCGCCGGCGGCGGGCGTCCAGGATGGCGTGGACTTCGGTGGCGAGGTGGTGGCGTTCGGCGTCGAGGCCGCGGGGCGGGGTGACGGTGACGTGGCGGGCCTCGCCGCTATGGGCGCTGCGCGGGTTGTCCTCGTCGACGGTGACGGGCTGCCAGCCCAGATCGTGCAGGCTCCAGATGCGGGCGTCGCGCTCATTGGGCGCTTCGAACCGCATCATCGTCATGGTGATGGCGACGGTGCCGTCCAGGTTCGGCGCCAGCGTGTATCCGCCGCCGCCCCAGGTGGCGGGCACCAGACGGCTGTTGTCCAGGATCTGGGCGATGGCGCGTTCGGTCGTGGTGACGGTGCCGGTGGGCGCGGTGGCCGGGGAGGGCGGGCACAGCGGGGCCTGCGCGCCGTCGGGGAAGATGCGGGGCTCGTCGGCGGAGGCGATCCAGTCGGCTGCCAGTTCCTGTGCGGATGCCGTCAGGGCGGCGATGACCGCCTGGTCGGTGTCCGGGAGCTGGTGGTGAGCGGCGCGCTCGGCGAGGTAGCGGGCGGCCCGGGCCACGTCGAGGGTGGCGCGGTAGGCGCTCTCGCGATCGTCCAGCTTCTCGTCGCGGGCGAGGATGCGTGCCGGGCGGCGCAGCCCGGCCGCGCCGAGGTCGTCGGTGTGCGGGCTGGCGAGCTTCTCGCGGACCGCGTCCAGCGCCAGGACCTGTTCGATCTGGTCCAGGAGTGGGGCGCGCCGGTTGCGGAACGCGGTGATCGACCGGCGCACCGTGCCGCCGGGGAACTCGGCTTCCAGTGCTGCGGTGACGGCGGCCGGGCGGGTGGCTTGGAGCGTCTGCCACCAGGCGGCGAGCGGCCCGTCGCCCAGGACGTCTCCCCCGCCGCGCTGGATGAGGTCGGTGAGCAGGGTGATCTGCTCGGCGGGCAGGTCGTGCTGCCACGCGGTGCCGTACAGCCAGTCGGCCGCGGCCTGCCGGGCGGCCTTGGGATCGGCGCCGGGGTCGGCGTGAACGGCGAGCTCGGCATCGTCTTCGGCCCGGTGGCGCAGTTCGAGCAGCGCGAGGTTCAGGCGGGGATCGGCGTCCCGCTCGGTGGCAGCGAGGTTCCCGGCGTGGGTGGCCGCCGCCCGAGCCGCGGCCTCCAGGGGGCTTGCGTCGTTGATCTGGTCGAGGCGGTGCAGGTGTGCCTGGCCTCGGGCCTGTTCGGCGAACGTGGCCAAGGCGCGGTGGTCGCTGTAGACGATGCCGTGATCGCGGGCCTGCATCAGGGCGGCCAGCACGATGGGCGCGTGGCCGGATGTCAGGGGCCGCTGGCCCTCCAGCACCGCGGCGCGCACCAGTTCCAGGAGGTCTTCCTGCGCGGTGAGCCCCTCCTCGACGCCGGCGAAGGGCTGCGCGCCCTGCGGGACGGGCGCCGCATCCGCGGCCGGGGTGTCGGTGGTGCGGTGGGCGGTGGCGCCGTCGGCGGGAAGGGTGAGCAGGTGGCGGCCGAGCCGGTCGACGTGATGGCGTGCCAGGTTGTGCAGCGCCAGCGCGAAGAAGCCGCGCTGGGGGCCACTGTTGTTGAGCACGGACTTGGCGGCGTCCGCGACCTTCTGGTGGCGGTGGAGCTCGCCGGCGAGTCCGCCGACGTCACGGTGCCCGTCCCGCAGTCGGAGGGCCGCCTGCAGGTCCCGGCCCGCCTCGGTGGGCATGTTGTCGTCGAAGGGCAGGTGGTCGAGGAGGTAGGCGAGCGCGGTGATGCGTTCCTGGTCCTGCCGCATCTCCTGGGCCGGGTAGGTCTCGCCGGTGGCGTGGATGCGGTCGGGCACCAGGTGGTCGGCGAGCTGGTCCGCGGCCTGCTGGACGAGGTGCAGGGCGTGGTGGGCGGGCTGTGCCGTGTGGTGCCTGCTGTGCCGTCCGATCACTTCTTCGACGGCGTGGAGCGTCTGGGCGGCGGTCTTGGACAACTCCTTGGCCTGGGCTGCCTGGTGGTGCCAGTTGCCCGCGCCGCCGATGAAGGGCAGGGCCTGGTCGAAGGCGTTGATCTGCTCGTTGTCCGTGAGGACCGTGCGCAGGTGGCGCACCGCGTCCTTGTGCAGCGCGGTCAGCGCCGCGCCGGCCTCGTCGAGTTCGGCCGCGATGGTGATCGGCTCGGTGAGGGTGGCCTCGAAGGCCTGGCGGTGCTCTTCCAGCGGGGTGCCGATGGGGCGGCGCAGGGCCAGGCGCATGGTGTCGCCGGCGGTCTCGCCCACCGGGGTGAACAGGCGCGGCTCGCCCTCGCTCCCGGTGACGGTGACGGTGAGGACGCCGTTGTCCCAGACCGGGGTCTCGCCGCCGGTGCGCAGGGCGAGCGCGTAGAGCTCGGACGCGGTGTAGGTGACGGTGTCGTCCCAGGTCGGGGAGCCGGCGGTGCGCATCAGGTGGGAGGTGGGAAGGTGGGCGGCGATGGTCTGGGCGAGGGCGCGGGCGTGCTGCTGCTCGGCGTCCTCGGCTCCGGTAGGCCAGGTCTCCTCCCTGGTGGAGGCGAGGGTTTCGGTGGTGACGTGCATGCGGGCGGCGTGCTCGTAGGCGGCCGCCGCCAGGTTGCTGATGCTGGGCTCGTGGATGCCGTCGTCGTCGAGGCGCATCTGGAAGGTGTGGGCGAGGTTGACGAGCGTGCGGCACCAGCGCGCGGCGTCGGGGCGGGTGCCGATCTGTTCGGCGGTCGCGTCCTGCCACAGTGCGAGGGCTGCTTCGTCGGCGATGTTCTTGACGGCCTTCTCGCTGACGTACTGATGTCCGCTCCAGGTCCGGGTGAACTCCCCCAGAGCGGCGATGAGTTGCAGGGCGCCGGTGCGGGCGGCGGCCTGGTTGGGGTAGGGGTCCTCGTCCTCCCCCATGCCCTGCGGGTCTGCAAGGTGCCAGGCGGCCAGCGCGGTCGCCGGGATCGGGGCTCCGGGGGCTGCGGTCGCGGTGTTCAGGCGCGCGGTGACTTCACGGAGCAGGTAGGTGTGCAGGAGTTCGGCGGCGGTGGTGGGCGCGTCGTCGGCGCCGAAGTACAGCCTCAGTAGTCCGGCCGGAAGGTGGTCCTGGAGCGAGGCGAGGTGTGCCTCGGTGAAGCGGCTGATCAGGTCGTCCGCGTCGTCGCCCAGGCTGCCGGTCAGGCGCAGGCGCAGGTCGATGTCGCTGCTGGCGGCGTCCGCTATGTCGGCCACCTGCTCGGCCCACGGCTGCCACCGGCCGGGCAGGTCGGTGCCGGCGGCGGGCAGCGGGCTCAACTGTGCTGCTGCGTCGGCGGGAGCGGCTTCGCGCAGGGTGTGCCACATGGTGCCGAACAGGCCGACGAAGTCGCCCATGGGTCCGATGTCGCTGTGCAGGGCGCGCCGCAGGCGGGGCGACATGTCCGGCTCGCGCTGTTCCAGCCACGCCCACAGGGCGGGCGCCTGGGGCACTTCGGCCGTCGATGAGGCGTGGTAGCGGATCGTCGACAGCAGCTGGTGGTCGGTGCGGGCCTGCGCGGTGAGGGCGTCGGCTTCCTGCTTCAGGTGCGGGTCGGCTTCGTCGACGAGGCTCTGGGTGACGCTGGCGTGCCGGGCTGCGGTGCTGTCCAGGGTCATCAGCAGGTCGCCGTGGCTGAAGTTGCCCTCGTCGGACTGTTCGTGCCACACCTGCTTGGTGAGCTCGCTGATCTGGTGGCACAGGGCGGGCAGTACTGGGGAGACGCCCGCGGTCAGGTCCCTGTGCTCGCCGGCAAGGTGCTCCAGCAGGCGCAGCAGGGTCCGCTCGGCGGCCGAGTCGTCGGGGGTGAGCGCGCCGGATTCCGTCGCCCGCTGCGCGAGCCGGATGAGGTAGTTGTGGCGGGCGGCGAAGTCCTCGTGGCTGGTGGGGGGATTGGCCGGGGCCAGGTCGGGCCGCGTCAGCTGCAGGATGCCGCTCTGGCGCGCGGCGGCCTCGGCGAGGTCGCTCTCGTGGACGACGGTGGCGGTCCACTGCCGCCGCATGTCCGTCGCCACGCTGTCCAGCGCCTGCCAGCCGAGCATGCGGTCGGAGATCTCCTCGGCCCGCAGGCGGGTGATGTCGATGACCTGGTCGAGGAGGGCGACCCAGCCGATCGGGGTGGCGCCGGGCCGGGGCTCATCCAGCAGGGCGGCCAGGGCGATGACGGAGTGCCGCTCCGCCGAGGGGAGCTGGTCCAGTGGGCCGACCTCCTCGGCCCACTCGCGCCAGGCGGCCTGCAGGTCGGCCAGGGCCGCGACCGCCTGCTGCGGGCTCGTGTACGCGTTCTTGCCGGCGGCCCGGCGCAGGGAGGCGCGGCGGAGTTCGGGCATGCCGCGGGCGGCGGCGCGGGCGAGGTAGTTGTCGCTGTGCCGCAGCAGGGTGGTGAGCTGGGTGAGGGCCTGGTGCAGCGGGCGGGCCTGGCCGTTGTCGGTCAGTTCGGCGCGCAGGAGCAGCAGGTGCTGGTGGGCCTCGGACATGGCCCGCCAGTGCTCGGCCGGTCCGCCGTTCTCGCCCGGTTCGGGCAGGCTCGCGGCGGCGTCGGCCAGGGCGTCCTCGGTGGCCTGGGCGTGCCACGGCGTGACGTCTTCGATGAGCGGGCGGTGCTCGGCCAGCCACTGCCCGAGGCCGGACAGGAGCTGGTCGGCGGCCTGGACGGCCGCAGGCCCCGGGGGGAAGGGGGTGGGGTGGAGGACTTCCAGGGCCCACTCCCCCGCCTGCTCGGCGCGCACGAAGGTGCCGGTGTCCGGCTCCGCCACGGCAGCGGCCGGCTGCGGGGCGGTGGCGGCGTATTCGATGAGCGCGGTGAAGGTGTCGGTGTCGACGTCGGGGCCGAACAGGCCGGGCCAGTCGCCAGGGTGGTTGGACAGCAGGGCCCGGGCGTCGTTGACGGTGAGGCCCTTGGCGGTGGAGATGAACCGCGCGGCGTCCTCCTGCGCGGGCAGCGCCTGGAGGGTGCCGTGGCGTCCGCCGTCGCGCGACCACAGGGCCCAGGGGTCTTCGCCCTGCCAGGAGATCCGCAGGCCCGAGTCGGCGCCGAGGCGGTGGTGCAAGTCCGCGCCGCGGCATACGAACACCTCGCGGCCGCGCTGCACCGCGTACAGGGTGTCGTCCTGCGGCTGCAGGGCGAGCCGGGCGCTCTGCGCGGTGTGCGCGGTGACGTGGACGGCGAGCAGGTCGATCGCCGCGTCGTCAACGAAGAACGCGTCGATCAGAGCGTTGTCCCGCGCATCGCTGGGCGTGCCGAGCTGCTCCAGGATCTGGTCCTGGATCCAGTCCCGGACCAGGTCGACGACCTGCCAGTCCAGGGGTTCGTTGCTGGCGGTGAGGCCGAAGGTCCGCGAGTCGGTCGCGGCGGCGTCCAGGAGCCGGTCGATGATCTCGGCGTGCTGCTGCCACTGGGGCGGGAGCGGGAGCCGGCCGCCGGTGCGCGCGGGCTGGGTGCCGGTGGCGTGCTGGGCGACGGCAGCTGTCAGGCGGGCGAAGGCGCCGGTGAAGCCGCGCGGGGTGAAGTCGGCGTGCAGGGTGTGGCGCAGCAGTGGGCTCATCGCTTCGGCGCGTGCGCTCAGCCAGTCCAGCAGGGCCGGCGGATAGGGCACGGGGGCGTGGGCGGTGAGCGGGTGGGCGGGGGTGCCCATCGTGGCGAGCAGTTCCGGGTCGGCGAGCGCCTGCCGGGTGAGGGCGTCCAGTTCGGCGTCGAGCTGCCCGTCGGTCTCGATGAGGGTGGCGTGCAGTCGGCGTGCGTGGTGGGTGGCGGCTGACGCGAAGTCGCGGAAGTCGCTCTCCTGGTGGGCGCGGTAGCCCTCCTGTTCGTGCTCGCGGCCTACTTGGTGGGCCAGCTGGGCCGCCTGGTCGAGCAGGTGGGGCCAGGCCGGGTCGATGAGGCCCTCGGGTGTGGTCAGGGGGCGGCGGTCGAGTTCCTCCAGGAGCCGGGACAGGCGCCGTTCGGTGGCCGCCTTCTTGGGCCTGAGCTGGTTGCGGACGCGGCGCGCGGAGTTGACGCGCCCACCGTGATAGCCCTCCAGCTCCTCGTGGTCGTACCGTCCGTCGGTGTGCGCGTAGGGGGGCGCCGGGTCGAGGTCGCGGGAGGCGACCTCCAGGGGGCGCGGGGCGGGCGCGAGGAGGGTGTCGGCCAGGTCCGGATCGGTGAGCGTCGTCCGGGCGAGACGTCCCAGGTGGGTGGGGAGTTTGCCGGTGGCTGTGGTCACGTCCACGGTCCCGGTGGCGCGGGCGAGGCCGTACATGGCCTGCAGGTGCGCGGCGGCGCCGCCCGGGATCCGTGCGGCGGCGACCCGTGCCTTCAGGAGAGCGGACTGCCCCGCGGTGCGCTCATGTCCGTTCGGTGTGGTGTGCTGTGCGGCGGCCTCGGCCAGGGTGTCGAGGGCCTGCTGGACCTCGGCCGCGTTCGCGTAGGGGGTTTCGAATCGGCGGGCGGTCTCGCGCAGCCAGGTGTCGTCGGGCTCGGGTGGCGGGGTGTGGGCGAGGCGGTCGACGTGGAGGGCCGCGGTGCGGGCGAGGTGGCGCAGTCGGCCGTTGGTGGTGCGGCGGTCGGCCGGGGCGAAGCCCAGGTGCGTGGCCAGAGCTTCGGCGGCTAGTTGGATGCGGGTGTATGCCTGGAGCTGGAGTCCCCAGTCCGCGGCGGGGGTTCGCTGAGCGTGTTCGAATGAGTCGGCGAACTCCGCGATGGCCCAGCTGAGTTCTTCGTCCGGCTCGGCGGGGAGATCCTGCTCGAAGTCTTCTCGCCATTGGGCGTACAGGGCGTGCAGGTCCTCGTGTGCGGTGGCGGCGGAGTCGTGCTGGTTGTCGGTGGCGTACGGGGCGGGGCGGTCTTCGCCGAGGATCCAGCGGTCCTGGGGGACGAAGTCGTTGCTGGTGGCCGTGTCTTGCCCGGACTTGCCGGCGCGCTCCGCGGCCGCGGCAGGGGCGGGGGTGGTGGGGTTCTGGGGTGCGGGGGTGCCGTTGGCGGTGGGGTCGGCGGCGGCGAGGGCGCGGACGGTGTCGTCGTCGCCGTCGTGGATGGCCTGGATGAGGGGCTGGTTGTCCTGGCTCCAGGTGGCCATGAACTGTTCGAACTGGGTGCGTGCTTGGGCCTCGATGGTGGCGGCCAGGTCGTTCTCGCCGGCGTGCTGGGCCAGGGTGGCGCGGTGGCGGTCGAGGAAGGTGCGGGCGAGGCGGGTGAAGTTGTTCAGGGGCTCCTGCATGGTGGCGCGGTCGCGGCCCTTGAGGGAGCGCAGGAGCTGCTCGGCCTGGTTGAGGGAGTTGGTGAGGGCGGCTTCGGTGTCGTGTCCGTCGCGGTCCTCGTGGGCGGCGACCGCCTCGAACAGGTCGTGGCGCAGCTGGGTGAAGGCCCGGGGGATGCTGTCGCGGTCCCAGGTCTGGTCGGCGGCGCGGCTGAGCGCGAGCTCGGCGGCTTCCACCTCGGCGAAGGCCTGGTTCCATTCGCGCTGAGTGGCGAAGACGGGCACGGGCACGGGTGCTGGCGGCGGCACGGCGGCGGGCGGCTGCGGAGCCGCTGGGGCTGGCACGCGGGTGCCGGACGGGGCGGGTGCGGGCTCGTCGGCTGCCGCCGGTGCGGCGGTCGCGGGCGCAGTGCTGGTCGCGGTGGGGGTCTGCGCAGGGTCTTCGGCCGGGGTCTCGGCGACGGGGGTCTTGGCGGGTTCGGCGGTTTCGGGGGTGGACGGTGCGCTGCGGCGGGCCAGGCCGGTGAGGCGGGCGTCGTTGGAGACGGCTTCGAGGCGGGAGCTGTCGCGGCGGCGGGCGGTGAGGTGGCGGCCTGCGCTGATGACGGTGTGCAGGGCGGGGCTTTCCTGCATGAGGCGGCGCAGCAGGGCGTGCGCGTTGAGGGATTCGGTGCCCACGGTGTACGTGGCGGACAGGCCGAGGTCGTCGAGGCGGACGTACTCGCGGCCGTCCTCGGCGCCGGACGGGTCGGGGCGGGGTTCGTCGGAGTCTTCCCACTGGGTCAGTGCCAGGGGGGTGGTGAGGGTGGCGTTCCAGCGCTGTTCGTGCAGGGCGGCCGAGCGGGCAAGCCGTTTGAGGTCGGTGGCCATGGGGTTGGAGCGGCCGAGTGCCTGGGTGGCGTCCTCGATGGCGGTGCGCCACAGGTCGGGCGGCACGATCGCGGCGGCCGGCGCCAGCACCTCGCCTGCCAGGCGCTTGTCGCGCAGGCTGCGGCTTTCCTCGTGCAGCTGGGCGACGGCCTTGGTGAGTTTGCGGGCGCCGGGGCTGTTCGCGGAGTCGGGGTGGCTTTCGATGACCGCGCGCAGGGCTTCGGCCATCAGCCGCTCGGCGATCAGGGTGCCGAGCCGGTCGGTGTAGTGGGGGAAGTCCTCCTGCTCCTCGTCCGGGCCGGTGGGGCCGTCGGCGGGCCCGTCACTGCCTGCGCCGCTGCCGCCGGAGCGGCTGCGGGAGCGTCCGCCGCCGCCTCCCCCGCCGGAGCGGGCCATGGCCGCCCCGTCTTCGGCACCGCCCGCGTAGCTGGGCACGGCGCCAGCGGGGCCGCTGCTCTGGACGGTTGTTTCGCTTTCCAGCTCGGCCATCAGGGAGGCGAGTTTGGCCTTGGCCTCGATGAGGTTGTCGTCGTCGTGGTAGACGGTGCCGAGGTACTGCTGCGCGTTGGCGACCTCGCCCAGGGCGTGGGCGTGCTGTTCCTGGGCGGTGGCGAGGTCGTCTTCGAGGTGGGCGAGGCGGTGTTCGAGGGACTGGATGGTGCCGGAGACGGAAGCCGGGTCGTCGGTGAGCTTCTTGTGGTCGACGGGCACGTGCTTGCCGGCGCCGAAGTCGAGGTGGAGGTCGAGGAAGTCCCGGCGGGCGAAGATGGGCACCCCGCCGAGTTCGGCGATTTCCAGCGGCGGGTGGTTGCGCTGGCCGCGCAGTTCGTCGATGGCGTCGATGAGCCGGAATTGGAGGGCGGCCGCGGCGTCCTTGCGCTTGGTGTAGGTGCGCTTGGTGCCGGTGCGCCCGACAACGGTCATGGAGAAGTCGGTGTCGCGGGTGGAGCGGCGGGTGCCGGGCGTGTTGGCGTCGCCGATGATGGTGGTGAGCCAGGCGATGCTGGCGTCCAGTTGCTCGGCGCGCAGCATCTCGGTGTCGATGGTGTGCCGCAGGCCGTACTGGGCGGCGTTGTGGGCGTGCTTCTCGGCTTCCATGCCGAGGATCTCGTTCTGGAGGGTGCCGACTTCCTGCAGTCGCGGGTCGCCGGCGCCCATGGCGACGGCTTCGACCATGTACTCGTTGAGGTCCATCGCGATGTCTTCGATGGTGCGGTCGGTGAGCTTGCCGCTCATCAGCTGCTGGATGAACTTGGCCTTGCCCAGGACGAGCTGCCACACGTAGGCGTCGAAGCTGTTCTCGGTGACGTAGTTGTAGACGTGGACCTCTCGCTGGAGGTCGTAGTTCAGGTTCTTCTGGCGTACGACGCGGCCGGTGCGCTGGTGCAGGTCGACGGGGCGCCAGGGGCAGTCGAGGTGGTGTACGGCGATCGCGCGGCGCTGGACATTTGTCCCGGTTCCCATGGTTTCGGTGGAGCCGATGAGCACGCTGATCTTGCCGTTGCGGGCGTCGCGGAAGAGGTTGGCCTTCTCCCGGTCGGACTGGGCTTCCTGCATGAAGCGGATGCCGTCAGTGGGCACGCCGCGGGCGGCGAGCTCCATGAACAGGCCGTCGTAGACGGTCCACTTGCCCTGCTTGAGGGCGTCCTTGGAGGGGGTGCCCAGGTCGGCGAAGACCAGCTGCAACGAGCCGGGGAGTTCGTCGGGCGCCTCGTCCTTGGGGCCCTGGTAGACGTCGTCCTTGTGCTTGAGGTACAGCTCGGCGATCTTGTCGGCGGCGATCGAGATCTTCGTCTTCTCGCCGTCTTCGAGGGCGTAGCCGATCAGCCGCGGGTCGAGGGCGGCCTGCCGCATCCAGGACGCCAGCTTGAGCATGTTGTCTTCGCTGGGGTCCACCGCGCGTGAGCGGATGTCGCGGGCGCGGGCCTTGGCGATCTCGGCTATCTCGGCGTTCACGCTGGTGGGCGGGCACTTGACCATCTGCGGGCCGCCGCCGAACACCTCGGGGACCGGGAGCCCTAGGTCTTCGGCGGTCTTGACGTCGGTGGGCACCCACCAGGCCGTCAGCAGCTCGGGCATGTTGGTGAACCGCGCGAAGCGGGACTTGGTCTGCAGACCCCCTTCGGGGGCGATCTCGATCTTGGTGTCGATCTCGGCGTGGTTGGCGACCCAGTCGTCGAAGTTTTCCAGGCCCTCGGCTTCGAGGATGTCGGGGCGCAGCAGCTTCATCCACACGTACGCCTCGGCGATGGAGTTGACCACCGGGGTCGCGGAGGCACCGGTGATCACGCGGGCGCCGTACTTGCCCCGCATGTACTCGAGCTTCATGTGCAGGTCGGTCGCGCGGATCGACCCGGCGATGCTCAGCCCGGCGTTGTTGGACGGGTTGTAGAGGTTCTTGAAGTTGTGGATCTCGTCGACGAACAGGTAGTCGATGCCGAGCTGTTCCCAGCTCAGGCCGCCTTCGCGGATGGAGCGCATCCGGGCGCGCAGGGCCTGTTCGCGGACGAGTTTCTTGCCCTCGACCGCCTTGACGGTGTCGTCGTCCTGGGGGTTCTTGCCTTCGGCGATGAGGCGGGCGCGGCGCCGGGAGAGGTCGCGGTCGAATTCCCACAGCTGCTTGGCGATGTAGTTCTCGTGCTCGGCCGCGGAGAGCGGGATCGCCTTCATGACGCCGTAGGTCATGATGATCGCGTCCCAGTCGCCGGTGGCGGCCTTGGCCGCGAACCGCTTGCGCTTGCGGCGGGTGGAGAGGTCCTTGGTGGAGGCGGTCAGCACCTTCGCACCGGGGTAGGCCTGCAGGAACTCGCGGGTCCACTGCTCGGCCATGTGGTTGGGCACGACGATGGCCGGCTTGCGGGCGAGCCCGAGGCGGCGCAGCTCCATGGCGCCCATGGACATCTCGAGCGTCTTGCCGGCACCGACCTCGTGGGCGAGCAGCGCACTGGGCTCGTTCAGGATCCGGGAGACCGCGGCCTGCTGGTGCGGGCGCGGGTCGAACTCGGTGGACAGGCCCGGGAAGGACAGCTTCGGGGCGTCGTCGTAGTTGCGCAGGACGAAGCTGTTGAAGCGGGTGTTGTACAGGGTGGCGAGGTGCTCGGCGCGCTCCTCGTCCTTCCACAGCCAGGTACGGAACTCCTCGTTGATGCGCTCCGCGTACTTGTTGGCGATGGTCGTCGCGGTCATCGCCTCGGCCCGGATCTGGGCCTTCTCCGCGGCGGTGGCCTCCTCGGGAAAGGGGAAAGTGATCTTGATGGGCCGCTGGTTGAGCAGGGCCCGCACGATGTCAACCGCGTTCATCGCCTCGGTGCCCCACACCGCGGTCGTCATCACGTTCTGCTCGATGTTGCAGTCGACCGTCCACGTGGACCCGGCGGCCCGCTCCACCTTGATCGACTCATCGCGCAGCAGCCCGCGCAGGAACTCCTGCACGTAGGAGGCGTCCACCCAGGGGGCACCGAGCTTGACGCGGATCTCCCCCGGCGGCACGTCCTCGGGCTGCACCTCGGTCAGCGCCGCGACGTTGGCGATGAACCGCTGATCGACGGCGGCGGCATCCTGGGCCTGGGAGAGCTTGAGGCGGACGTTGCCCGACAGGTACTCGGCGGCCGGCACCAGGCGCCCGGTGTGGGGCTCCTCGAACACCACCCCGAACAATGCGTCCCGCGCCGCCTGCTCACCCTCCAGCTCGAGCAGCCGGGCGACGACGTCCAGGCGTATCTGGCCGTGCAGGTCGAGGCTGATCGCGGCGGCCTCTTCGGGCGTCTCCGCCCGCTCCGGCAGCGTGCGCGGGGCTGCAACCCGCTGGGTGAAGATCTCCGACTTGCGGGCGGTGCCGGTCTCCTCGTCGTACTCCTCGAGCGCGTACACGAGCGGCGCGTGCGGGTCGTCGGCGAAGCCGCCCTGCGCCGGCGGGACCCGCGCCCAGACCTTGAGCTTTCCGGCGTCGCGCAGCTCATCGCGCACCGCCTGCACCTCGGCCAGCGCCTCCCGCAACGCGGCCGGGGCCTTGGCCGCGTTCCAGCCGAGCAGGACCTCCAGGTCGGCATCGGTCATCACGCCGTCGCCGAGGTTGTCGATCGCGGCCCGCTGCTTCGAACCGAGCCGGCCCGTCACCTCCAGGGCCGCGTCCATCAGCTGCTCGGACAGCTCCTCAGGCACGTCGTCCCAGGTGAGCTTGCGCGTGCGCTCCTGCCGGTCGAACCGGCTGACCGGCCCGTACGCCTCGACATACGCGTCGTAGTGCGCGTTCAGGGTCGAACGCAGGAAGATCAGCCACGCGTCGTCGGCGTCCGGAGAGGTCTCCGCGTCCAGCAGTTCCGAGACCGCGTCCCGTATCAGAAGCAGCGCCTTGAGCTCGTCGCGCTGGGTCTTGGGGCAGGGGTGCGGTTCGCTGTCCTCCAGCCGCGCCGCCCAGAAGCTGCCGTCGGCCAGCTCGATGATCCGCCCGTCGAACCGTTCGGCGTTCTCCTGGAACAGTTCCCGCGCGTCGGGGCCCTGGGCCTCCTCCTCGCGCCGGGCCGGGTTCTCGGTCATCTCCAGGCCGGCCTCGACGGCCGCCGCGACCTCCCGCTCCAGCGCCTTGTCCAGGCGTGCGGCGGTGTCGCCGCTGCGGGCCTTGACTTCCGGGCGGTGCTTGCCGCCCCGGGCCCGCCCGGGCACCAGGGTGCCCAGCACGTTGCGCGGATGCTTCTGGAAGTACTCGTTGACGTCCATCCGCTTGTCGTCAGCGAGCTTGACTTCCTCGGTCTTGGTGAAGACCGCACCCTGCTTCTTGTGCGAGGGCGCCTTGCGGCGGAACACCAGCAGGTCGGTCGCCACGTCGGTGCCGGCGGCCGCGGCGTGCGCGCCGTTGGGCAGCCGGATCGCGCACACCAGGTCGGCGAGCTCGCCCATCTCCGCGCGGGCGGCCTTGGAGGACTTGTCGAGGGTGCCGGTGGAGGTGATGAACGCGGCCACTCCCCCGACCCGCACGCCCTCCAGGGCCTTGATGATGAAGTGGTCGTGCATGGGGAAGTTGCCGGGATTGTGGCGGGGGTCGTTCAGGCGGGCGGAGTGGAAGGGCACGTTGCCGATCGCGGCGTCGTACTCGCCCGTCTTGACCCGTGACGTCTCAAATCCCTCGTTCAGGATCCGGGCCTGCGGATACAGGAGCTGACTGATCGCCGCGGTCACCGGGTCGAGCTCGACACCGGTCATCTCGGCCCCCTCCGGGGCCATCCCGATGAACGTGCCCACCCCGGACCCCGGCTCCAGCACGCGGCCGCCCTTGAAGCCGAGCGCCTGCAACGCCCGCCAGATGATCCGCACGTACGCCGCGTCCGTGTAGTGCGCGTTCAAGGTGGTACGCCGCGCGGCCGCGTACTCTGCCTCGCTCAGCAGCTCCAGCAGCTCCGCCTGCGCGGCCTCGTACTTCTCCCGGCTCTTCTTGGTCCGCTCCCGCGACGGGTCGAACAGGTTCGGCAGCGCACCCCACGACGACCACCGGGCCAGCACCCGCCGCTCCTCGCCGGTCGCTTCGCGGTTCTCGGCCTGGATCAGCCGCAGCAACCGCAGCGCGGCGAGGTTCGCCTCCAGTCGGGCCATCGGCGCGGCGGGGGCAAGATCGTTCTGGTCCTCGGGGCGGAACGCCCCCTCCTGGGCCGCCATTTACAGCAGCCCCTGGCGGCCAAGAGCCTCATCCGACAGGCCCGTGAGCTCCAGCAGCCGGGCCGGAGCACCCGCCCTGAGACGCTCACGCTCCGCGGCACTGAAGTCCCCAGGCCCGCTATGGCCAGCCAGCAGGTCGTGCAGGTGTTCCTCGCGCCACTGCTCCTCGGCGAACTCGGACTCGGCCAGGTCCACGTCGCCTTCGGCGGGCAGCAGCACCAGCTCGCGCAGGACCTCGGACTCGGCCTCGTGGCGCATCTGCTGTAGGCGGCCGGCCCGCTCGAGGTAGGACTCCCCCGCCACTGCGGGAGAGGAAAGGCGCTCGGCAGTCCAGCGAGCCCGCACCTCGTACTGGACATCGGTACCCAACTCGGTGAAGAAGGCCTCCGGGTCATCGATCTCCGCGATGCTCCCGGGCCGAAACTCCTGCCAGTGCCGCTGCGCTCGCCGCCCGTACTGATTCACGTCCACACTCCCCACGTCCGGTGGGCAGCGCAGAACGATCAAGGACTGAGAGAGGCTCCTCCTACGCCGCCAGCAACCGATGCTTGGCGGTGGAAGGGGCAGATAACGGGGCTGAGCTGCTTAGTTCCGCATGACGGGACCGATGAGAGAACGTTCTTTGGTTGCGGTCCGCACCGCGGAACGGTGGCCATTAGGCCGTTGAGAATGGGAGTGGAGCTTCGGGGTGGGCAAATCGAGTGGTCTCTTGAAGTGCGGAAGGTCCGGACCGTACATCCCAGGGGCGCTGCCCCTGGACCCCGCCAGGGGCAAGCGGCCCCTGGACCCGCATCGCGGGGGCCAGCCCCCGACCCCGACATGGGGCTCCGCCCCCTGCACCCCCACTGGGGGCCTACTCGCCCCCCAGACCCCCAGCGCCAGGCCCTTGGCGGCCTGGACCAGCCCACCCCAGGCGCCCTGCGCCAGCTCCTAACGTCGCTGACGCACCAGTCGGGCGCTGGGCGCCCTCCTTGGGCACCTGGGACAGATAGGCGCGTCGGTTGGGCCTGCCTAAATCCGGGAAGCTACGGAATCCGAACAGCGAGGCTTCCGGGACAACAAACAGAACCTGGGTTAGGCGAGCGTGGGGGCGCTGATGAGATGAGGATGGTGGGAAAGCCAGCTGCGGAGCCGGATTTGCTGCTGCCGAGGGAGAACACCGGTAAGTGTGCGGGTAGTTGATTGAAGGGTGGAGTGAGGACTCGCGCCTCGGTCTGAACAGAGCCGTCTGGTAGTTGACTTGGAAAGTGCCGCAAGGTATCACGCGCGCACGCGCACGATATAAGATTTGGCCTGCTGCATCGTTGCAGGTCAGAGTCTTGTTACTTGACGGTAAGGTACGCCAGAGACAACATTCGGGCGTGTTGATGTTGCCTCTGAGGTGCCGTCAGTGGGTGTTTTGCAACGTATAGTTGCAGCATTGGCCCTCGGGGGTGCTGCGGCAATCGGAGCCAGTGTGAGGGGTGCCGAACATTGCATCGCCCCGCACTCCACCCTGCGCCCCGGCCCCCCAGGGGGCCATTTCTCGCTCCGTCGAAGGTTCGGCGACTGGGCCCCGGTGTCGGCCAGCAGGGAGTTGACACCCTCCGTCAACGCTCGCTAGGTTGACACCTCTTGTCAACCCCTTTGGAGTGGTCGTGCCCGAAGACCGTGACCCCCTGTGCGAGCAGATCTATGCCGAGACACAAGATTTGGTCGTCGGCCTGGAACTGCTCCTGGGCCCGGAATTCCTTGAGCAGGCAATACAGCTGCGGTGGCAACTCGAAAACGCGGCGCGCAAGTCCGCCCTCGTTCTGCGCTGCGTCGACGACCACGAAGCCGTCGGCAAGGCCAGGGAGCTGCTGTGCGCGTTGTTTCCGGATGAGACCCCCATCCCAGACATCTGGTGGTCGACTCCGCTCGGGAGGGCGTGCGCAAGGACCGCCGGCCATCCCACTGCCGAGCAAGTCTCGTACAGCGTCGCGGGTGCAATGCTCGGTGGGATCAGTCGGCAGCGAATCGGCACCCTGGTCGCCGAAGGCAAGCTCGACCGACACTCCGACGGGGGCGTAACCATCGTCTCCATCCAGCAGCGCCTCAAGAGCCAGATGCCGTCAGAGTGAGCACTCCACGCCGCCTGCTGTCCGCATGGGCATGCAGGCTCGGGTGAGACGACCGTGGCCGCGAGTCAGCGGCTCGAAGCGGTTTAGTCGGCCGGAAGCCAGCTCGGCTCATCAGTTGATCAGGGTGGGCACGTGAACGCGCGTGCGATGGCGCCTCGGATGGAGCAGCGGCGAGTGAAGGTACCTCAGGGGCTACATCCGACACGCGGAATGCCACTATGCATGGCGTCTTTGCCACGTATAGTTGCGCTGGATAGGGTGCTAATCGTCTGGTATTCGATCATGAGGAGCACATGCACCCATGTCAGCACTCCCCTCCGAGGACCCGAAGCGGCAGCGGGCTCCCGATAGAGAGGCAGCGCCACAGCCGAGAAGGAACGCACCTGCACCCAGCCCGTACCGGAGGGCGCGAGGAGTCCCGCGGACCAAGCCAGCCACGGTTGTCAAGCTGCCTGAAGGGCATCGCGCGATCGTGGAGAAGAACCCCACTAGCGTGGGGTTCCTGGGCGGGGCCTTCAGCATGGACAGCCTCGAGTTCCTGAAGTGGATGGCTATCTACTTCCACGACGACATCGCGTGCCTTCGGTCCCTGCTCTACCTGATGGGGAGCCAGGAACCAGGCGGAACGATTAGGGCAACGCAGAAGCAGATCGCCCAAGCCCTGCAGCTCAACCGAGTGCACGTTAACCGAGCTATCGGGCGCCTCTTCGGACTGGGGCTCGTTCACATGGTTCAGCGTGGCCTGTACCAGCTCAATCCGCAGGTGGTGCTCAGAGGTGGGACGATTGAGGTGGACGAACCTGGTCGGGCGTCGAACAGGAAGCCGGCGACACGGAGAGTCGATCAACTCGAGCTCATCGAGGAGTTGGCCGAGGACCCGACTGTCGCCGAAGAGTTCACACAGCTCATGCTTCCTAACAGGGCCCCCAAGAAGCCCAGAGTGTCGGAGGGATAGATGACAGCACAACCGGCCGAGGAGCGAGCTCCTGAGCTCTGGACATCGCCCAGCGCGTTTGCCTATGTTCCGAGCGTGCCTGGGCCCGCACTGCGCGTGATGCTGTTCCTGCTGGGGGTCCAGGAACCCGGTGGCCGAATCGTCATCACGCAGGAGGACATCGCGTCGGCGCTGGGCATGAAGCGCTCCGCGGTCGGGCTGAGCCTCCAACACCTGCAGTTCGCTCGCATCGTGTGGCGCGAGCGGCAGGGGGTCTATCAGCTCAATCCGCAGGTGGCTGGCTTCACGACCCCAGCGGCGGCAGAGGAAACCATCAGGCGGATGGATGAGGCGTACTACCTGGACGTCGATGACTTCGAGGAGCGCTACCAAGCTGCAGTCGAGCAGCATCAGGAAGAGCTAAGGCGCAAAGCGGCGATCCGAAAGATGCCTCCTGCCCGCCCCACGGATTTGGCAGCTCACCGCCAGCGGCGAAGTCGGCAGGGACACCGTGCAACGGCGGCCGCACCCGAGTAGGCCAAACAAGCACGGAAACCACCAGGGCCCCCGCTCACGCGGGGGCCCTGGTGTGTCTGGTATCGATGACAGTGTAGCTACTGACCATGCGGGTGGCCAGTCGAGCTGGCGCGCCCTGCGCGCTCACCCGTCCGACCTGATGCAGCCTTCATCGAGCCGGTGCGCCTACTCCACGGCGATGAGCCCTTCGATCTGTAGCTGCAGGAGGCCCTGGCGGGCCTCCTCACGACTGACTCCGTAGGTTCGCGACAGAGCGAGATCACTCGGCACCTGGAACTGAGGGTCTGCGGCTAGCTGGGCCCGCAGCTGGCCGGCGATGTACATCGCTCCCCCGGGCAGAAACTCATTGAGCGCTACTGCAATGAGCACCCCAGGCGTATCCCGGACGCCAGCCTCCGCCGCCATCTCAAGGACCACTTCCTTGTCGCCCTTGGTTGGCTGCCACCAACGCTGCACCGGGCCAGTGCCCTTCAAAGGTCCCTGGCTACCTCTGGCAGCAAACCGGCTACGCTTCGGCGTTACGCGCGCGGGCATCTTGGCACGGGTCATGACTCCAGGGACGTCCTCGGCGATGTAGTCGAGGGCCTCGATCACGACCTCCGTCACCGTCAGGTCGTTTGCTTGTCGATAGTCCTTGAGCCGATCAGACACCTCCTGGCTGACTCGAAAGCCGCTTTGCCCGTTACGCGCGTCCGGATCATCGCTGGCTGCGGCGTAGCCCCCCTGAGCCTGAACAGATGGAGGCGCCGCCAGGTGCGCGCTGGCGACAGGCGTAGTCGGCACCGGCTGCAGTGGGCGAGCCGGAGCCGCCGTGGTCGCAGTCGTTGCAGGGGTCTGTCCCCACGAGCTAAACGGGTCCTCACCCGCCGCTCCGCCTGTGGGTGCGTCGAAGAGATCCTCCAGCTCCCCAGGACCGTCCTGCTCGTCGGTGTCGTTCACTGCCACAATGGTCTCCTCCGGCATCAGGCGGCCTGCTGCAACTCGGCTGCACGCTTAAAGATCTGCGTCACCAGGACCTCGTAGTCGTTAGACAAATGCGCCGCGGCGTCGGGGATCCCCTTTGTGCCCGCCTCCCGCTCCGCGTTCAATTCGAAGGCGGTCCTTCCACGATCACGAATCAAGCCGGCCATCTTCGACGAGTGCCCTACTGCCTGTGGGAAGACATAGGCGTGCTTGCCCAGCACCTTCCGTGACCGCTTCTCGATCTCCCTGTGAATTTCGGTAGAACCGCGCGGAGAGAAGCAGTGGGCGACACCCAGGATCCGTAGCTGCTGATTGACTTGAACCGCCATCTTGAAGGCCTGCCCAAAGTCCTTGAGGCCGTCATCGAGCGAGGCAGCGTCGTACTTGACGGGCACGATGGCGTACCGCGCTGCGAGGAGGCACAAGCGCAGCAGGTCGGGGTTCTCAGGCGGCGTATCAAGGAAGACGGCCCTGTAGCGCGGAAGCAGAGGCGCCAGGCAGACAGCAAGTCGCATGTAGGCCGACATAAAGCCTTCAGTACGAGCGATTTCAGTCACGATGCCGTTGATCTTACGGACCTCTGGCCCTCCGACTACCACGTCGAGGTTCTCACGGACCCCCGTCAGCGGAACAAGTGGCGTGCCCTGAGCCATCGCTTCGGCGAAAGCCTTGCCTTGATCCTGCTCCCCGTAACCCAGGTCCCTGTGCATGTTCCCCTGGCCGTTCATGTCGATAGCCAGGGTGGGGAGACCCTGCCGAGCAGTCTTGGCCGCGGCGTTGGCGTTGAGCGTGGTCTTGCCCACGCCGCCCTTGCCGTTGCCGAACATGAAGACGTTTCCGAACTGGCCGTAGTCGATTCCGAGGTCGGCAACGGGGATTGGAAAGTTCATTGGGCGGGCTCACTTTTCAGCAGTCGGCGAGGCCCAGGTGGGCGCAAGCATCATGGCAGACCTCATGGCTCAGTGCATGGCGACACGCGGGACACCATCAAGGTCAGCAAGCGAGGCTACACACGATGCTTGATGTCGTCCAGCAACCCGGTCCTCGTGGGTCTGTACATTGCCGTACACCGGTGGGCACATACACATACAAGCGCGCACAGGGTCGAGTGGAGGCGCAACCCATCGACTCCAACCCTCCCCCTAGGGACCAACCAGCAGGTACTCGTGAGCCCCTATCGGTTCCAACACGTGCCCCTGTGCGAGAAGGAAGACGTTGGTGCACGCGAGCTCGAAGGCACGCCGGCCACCGTGGGCGCCAAGGAGCAAGCGAACAGGTGGTACCGCACGCGTTTGAACACACTGAACTACATGCTTGGATCCACGCTTCCATCCAAGTCGGAGGGCGTGATGCATAACGAGTTCAGAAGCACACCTATCTGCGTACACGCACCCATGGATTCGGGCATGCGCGTGTTCGTGCACGGCATCGTCAGGGCGACCGAGTACGCAACCGTCAC
>NZ_JBITFQ010000010.1:130686-131927 GCF_044456225.1 Streptomyces sp. NPDC050988
ACGTGAACCATTGGCTCGAACCAGCACTGCAACGTGTCGTTGCCCATGTCGAACGGCCAACCTGTACCCGTGCGGAAGCCCACGCTTACACACCTGCGCGTGTTCGTGCACGGCATCGTCAGGGCGACCGAGTACGCAACCGTCACGTGAACCATTGGCTCGAACCAGCACTGCAACGTGTCGTTGCCCATGTCGAACGGCCAACCTGTACCCGTGCGGAAGCCCACGCTTACACACCTGGTGGCAAGCGTGAGTCTGTATCCCCCTTTGCGCATGGTGACAAGCATCAACCCGAGCATGGAGATATACATGATGGCATGCGCGTTGAATGACATGCAGGAATGCAACCGTTTCTCCAGGCAGGGTAGCCAGCATGAAGAACGGCATATTTGAAATCATGCCACAGTGTGGAGTTACCTTCAGTACCCCACGCATGGAGTACTGAAGGTAGGCACGGTGCACCCAACGTGGGGCTGCATGCGCCCTCCAAGGCTTGCATCTCAAGGTGATGCAATGTGGCCACCCATGTGTGTCAACACACATGGGACCGTGTTTGTTAGAGCCCATTGCCTCGTGTTTGTTCTTGTGTTTGTTGACGTGTTTGTTGGTCGGGTCGATCGGGGTTCATTGACAACGTTACCGCAGGTCAGACCGGTAACTCTAGTCTGTCGTACTTCCATGCCTGCGCCGTGGTGGCGGTGATCGTGGCCTGTCTGTGCGGCCTCCGAGTCGGCAAAGATGTCGCTCCCGGTACGGGTCGAAGGGGCTTGTTTCGAAGGCAGGAACCCAGAGAGTGGACGCCACATGCCGACAACGAAAGCTACGGTGCTGCCGAGCAATCGAGGCTTGCTGGTGGCCCCAGGCGCAGCTTTCGCGTCCTGCTGGGTGCGGACTCTGCCTCGCGATGAATTCGGCTCAACCATGCAGCCTTGTCACCTCATCCCGGACGGCGCAGTACCCCGCTTCGGAACAACTTATGTTGGTCTCCAAGGCACTACCCGCCGTTCCTGCTACGCACCATTGCCGGGCTGCATGGTGCCCTTCTGGGAAATGCGACATGGAGATCCACTCTGGTACATCGACCGGTGGTGACGGGCCGCACAACAATCAAGCTAAGCGAGGGGATGCCGTGCAGTCTCACTGTCCTCCTTGGACGCGGCTCGGAGTTGAGCGCTACTCGCTGTGGCCGGGATGTAGGAGGCGCTTGCGCACTGAACAGGCGGCCGGCTGAAGGGGTGCCT
>NZ_JBITFQ010000010.1:132024-321758 GCF_044456225.1 Streptomyces sp. NPDC050988
CCTAGCGCGTGGGACGCCTCCTGAGTCCTCGACTTCCGTACGGCCTGCCATAGCTCAAGCTCACAGATGCTGCCCTAGCGAACGCGAGAAGGCGACCGTGGCCGTCCTGGTTGGAGGCGGCTCGGAGTTGAGCGCTACTCGCTGTGGCCGGGATGTAGGAGGCGCTTGCGCACTGAACAGGCGGCCGGCTGAAGGGGTGCCTAGCGCGTGGGACGCCTCCTGAGTCCTCGACTTCCGTACGGCCTGCCATAGCTCAAGCTCACAGATGCTGCCCTAGCGAACGCGAGAAGGCGACCATCGATGACCGGATCCAGTTTGGAGGGCCCGTGTCAGGACGGGGAAGGAAGGCTGCATAGCGAAGGCCAACGAGGACCCGAGGACTGGGGAGAATGGTGCATCGTGTTGATGCGGCCGTGAAGAGCTGAGGGCTTCCCAGGTTTGGTGCAGAGCTGCGCCCCGGGGTTGAGGTCCTCATCGAAATGGAATCCCCTGAGCAAGCGATCATCTTGTGGGTAGTGGGCTTGCATCTTGATCCCAGTGCTGTGGTCATTCCAGCTGCTGCGCGCAGCAGCTGACGCAGGCGCGTGACCCGGAAGGCGCATGTACGAGCGCTGACTTGGGATAGAGATATTCGTTGCACCGTAGTCCTGGGCCCCTTCCCTCGCGTCCGGGGCCGGCACCCCTGGAGAGACCCAGCCAGCCCATCCTTCATGCCCCGAGCGAGTGTTCGCTCCCTGCAGGGAGGCTGTCGACGGGCCGAAAAGCGCTAGACGCGGCCGGAGTTGACGGCTCTGCGGGAAGGACGGGCGCGTGGTCCGGGATGGTGAGGTGGTCCCCGGTGACGTCTCGCGCGGCACGTAAGACGGTGCCGTTGTCATCCAGACTGAAGGAGCGTGGCGTCCAATGACCCGTGACTTGGAGGTGGTGAGTGGGTCTCTCTCCCCGACGAGTTGGGCCGAGCGCGATCCATTGCGTCGACCACCGAAAAGGCGCGAAAGGGTGAAAACGCTCTCGCTCCCGCCTTGGACTGCAGCTCTGACCTGCGGCTTTTCCGGAATTCCCGCCTACCGGCCGAACTGGGTGTCACTGGGGTGTGTGCTCCCCGGGGGCGAGTTAGGCCCTCAGGCGGGCATTCAGGGCCTTCTTCGGATCCTCGAAGGTCGCTTCAGCCATCCCGTAAGGAGTGAGATGTAATTTTGGGTGTGACGCTGATCGAGACCACCACTGCGGATGCGCTCAAGTAGAGCTCGGCCAGAGCAGAGCACGCACAGCCCACGCATCTGTCCGCTGCGCAACCGGTCACGGCGAGCTCTGGAACGGCTCCGGCTGCCCGGCGGCACCTCGCCCATCGACAGACTCTGACTCATCCCAGACCCAACAGCCATCCGAGGCGACATACAGCCCTGTGATGGGCGCGCCCGTGGCCGGGTCGATTGCGCAGCCGTCGGCGCGGACGTGCTCCGGCTGCGCTATGGCCGGGTGCGGGAGTGGTTCCTGGCTCGCTGCACGGCGGCGCTCAGCGAGTCGCGCCTGCTCGTGGTGCCAGCGGACCCGCTGTGCCTCGTGGTGCTTGCGTCGGCGTGCGCTCGTCCCGGCGCTGCCCAGGCGTTCTGCGGCTTGAGGCCATCCGGAGACTGGGTCGGTGCAGTCCGGGGTCTGCGTGCCGATGCCTTCGAGGGCGGTGGGGGAGAGGTGGTAGAGCTCTCCCTCGTGGCGGATGAGGCCGAGGGACTTGAGCTTCTCGAGTTGTCGGTAGGCGGTCGCACGGGAGATGGAGGCGCTCGACCGGAGTTCGGTCAGACTCTGGCCGTCTTGCTCTGCGAGGGCGGCCAGAACGGCGAGTCCGCTGCCTCCCAGGCCGTGGTGGGCGAAGGCGTCGAGGTGCATCAGCTGGCCGGCTGTCCGGGAGTCGATGTCGGCGCCGGGATCGGGTTGTCTCACGTCTGGGCCACTCATGGCCCCCCCAGCCTCCGGCCCTTTGGGGGTGGACCAGTGGTGAGACGTCGTGGAAGGCAGCCGGGAGATGAGCATCCAGCGGGCGCCTTCAGTGGTGGAGCCGTTGTCGAGCTGGCGCAGCAGCTTGGCGTTGAGGAGGCGCTGGTTGGAGTTGTGGGCGGTGGTGCGGCTGCAGCCCATCCGTTCGGCGAGATCGCGTTCGGAGACGGTGTGGTCCCAGCTTCCGGCCTGGGTGCAGATCTCCATGCGGGCGATGAGGTTGCGCAGGTCGGTCTTGCCGGCGATGCCTTTCCAGGGGGTGCACTCGATGCGCGAGCGGAAGGCGGCCAGTGCGGCGTGGAAGTCCTGTCGGGTGCTGATGGGGTCGGTGGAGCGGATGTAGTGCTGTGCGCCGTCCCAGGCCCGTTGGAGCCAGGCGGAGGCTTTGTCGTAGCCGCGGCGGTGCTGGAGGGTGCGCGCGTGCTGTCCGGCCTTGTACGGCCCGTCGAGCATGACCTGGATGAAGGAGGAGCGGTTCCACCCCGCGCGGACGGCGTCGGCGGCCAGGGCGCGGGTCATTGCCCAGGCGTGGTCGGACGTGGCCGTGTTCTTCCCGCCGCGCTGGAGGTTGCCTCTTTCGTACGCGGCGTCCTTGTCGCCGAGGACGAGGAGCTTGTGCATGCGCGAGGACAGGGGCGGTAGCGCGGTCAGGAGCCCGGTCCTGCGCAGCGACTGTTCCCGCGAGTGACCGCTGAGGCCGGACTGAGCCACCTGCAGCTCCCAGGGCGTCTGGTGCACGGGCTGCGACGAGTGACCAGCGGGAGACCGGATGGGGGAGCGGGCCGGGGGGACCAGCCGCGCTCCAGTCGCCGGGCGGGCGGCTATCGAACTGACCATGATCACAGCACCCCCGCAGAACACCACGAAGCGCAGATGGAGAGCAGGTGCGGACACGGGGGCGGCGCCGCCGCTGCGGACCGGGCGTGCCATTGCGAAGGGCCAAAAAGGAGGCCCGCGCGGAGGGCATATCGGGGTGATTGGGGCAGGGGTGGGTGACAAGCGGCAGCAGTCTGCTGCATCATGAACGCGATCCGTTCCCGGTGTCGTGGAACGTCGAAGCCCCTTGGCAGGGGCGCGAGCTCCGGAGTGGGAGTGATTTCGCCCGGCTCCTTCGGCAAGGAGAAGCCGGGACTCGCTCGACTGGCAGGTCGGGCGATGACGAAGGGCCGGCGGTTGATGGGGTGGTGGCACACCGCATCGAGCGCGAGGCCGGGCCCGGTGTGTAGTGGCAGACAGCACCGGGGCCGCGGGGAGCTAGGTCATCGGATGCTCCCTGCGTAGTGGTCTGCCGTTCCTGACTGACACGTCGCCCTCCTTGGCTGGGTGTGGGCTGTGTCGAGGCCAACATGCGTATGCGCCCGGCAGCGTGGACCGCTGTGCGGGCGTCGGAGGGGCCGCTGCATGGCTGGTGAGAGGCAGGCGGCCCGGGCCTGGGTCACGCGACTTGGGCAACCGCGAAGCGCGGGTGGTCGATGACGATGCTGGTCTCGATGGCCGCCCGCTCGGCGTTGTGCATCAGCCGCCCGTAGGCGGCGACGGGGTCGCCTTGCGCGTGAGCGGGGGCCAGGATGCTGACGGCGGCGACCACCCGCGGCTCGGCGCCGGGGGTAGCCGGGGCGCCGGGTAGGCGGCGGAGGGGGACGGAGACCAGGATCCAGCCGGGCAGCGGCGACTCGGTGAGCGCGACCTGGGTGGATCGGATCTGGCGCAGGTCCTCACGCAGCGGGGTGTCGTGGCTGGCGAGGTTGGCGAGCATGACCAGGCCCGGCGCGTCGGAGTCGAGGGGGGCCCGGCTGAGTCTGTGCACGGCCCCGGGGGTGAAGCCCAGTTCGCGACGGAGGTGCTCGTCGTGGGCGCCGGCGGCGGCAATGCACAGGCGCTCGCCGGTGACGGGGGAGTAGGTGTGCAGCAGCACGATCTGCTGGGTGCGGTTGTGAAGGCCTTCGAGGAGGAGGGGGGCGTCCAGCAGGGGAGTGGTGCTGGGGTGCACGAGCCCCGGTGTGTCGGTCGGGGCGGCCGCGGTGGGGCGCAGTTCCCAGTACCCGAAGCGGGGCCGGTAGCACACCTTGGCCTTGAAGAGCTGCAGCAGCCGTCGGCGGACTTCTTCTTCGTCCATGGTCGTGCGGGCGGTGATTGCGGCGGACTTGTGCGGACCCGGGCCGAGTTGCAGCAGGGCATGGAGTACTGCGTTCGTGCGGTCGCGCTCCTTGCGCTGATGCGAACGGCGTGTGCCGGTGTCCACGATCCCTCCCCGTTGCGCCAATTCAGCACGTCAGCCAGGGCGGTTGGTGCTGTTGGTCTGTCCACAAGATCTCTATCTGGGTGCAAGCGGGGTTGACCAGGAACACCCCCTTCCGGAAGACCCTCTTCCTGTGACGGATTGTGAGCATTCCCCTTGACCTTGTGGCGGAAGATCCGGGTATCGACGCGTTCACGGCTGTCACTGCACGTCAGATGTGTGGAAACTTTCACGATTAAAATGTCGATAGATAGTCGTCGTCCGACGTGCGATTCCTCCGTCGAAGGGGAGATGTGTGTCCGTCGAGTCCGGCATTCGCCTCAAAATGGAATGCGACTGGTGTAGGCCTCTGCCTGCATGACACGCTCGCCCAGCGGGACCAGGCAGACCTATGAAGTCCCTGCGCCCGCGGAAAGGGTGATCGGAGGGATCGTCACGCATGTGTCGTAGCCGGGGCCGAGCTCGTCGACGACAGCGGACGCGGCCCGGTAGACGGCGCGGCACAGGGCGCGGCCGGGAGGGTCTTCCCGGCTCCACCAGCGGCCCCTTCGAGCCGCGACATCCATCAGCTCCGACAGTTCGACCCCGGACAGCTCCACGAACACGAGTCCGGCGCCGGCCGGTTGCTGCATGCCCTCGGCGAAGTGCACGGTGCCGTACCGGCGGGCGCATCGGGTGAGCATCGCCGACCATACGGAGGGCGCGCACACCAGCTCGATCCGGGCGATGCCCGCGGCGACGTTCAGCCTGCGGCGCCTTCGCATCCATTCCATCCCGTGCCCCTCGTCCTGGATCTCGGCAGCTGCCACAACCCGGGCGGCATCTCCCGCACCCACCCACCCACCCACCCACCCACCCACCCACCCACCCACCCACCTACACACGCGCCCGGTGGCCGCGAGGACCTCCAGGCCTGTCCGGTGGCAGCGGGCGGGATCTGATCGCAACTGGTGTTCCTCCCGGCGGGAAGAAGCGCGCTGGCACGCCGATCACCCGTAGCTCCTCGGGCACGCTGGGCCGTACTGCACCGAACCAAAGGTCCAGAAGGGGAGACGTCGAAGAAGGCGGGCGTGAGCGCACAGCCGCGGTCAAGGGGCCGGCCAGAGCGCCGGATCCGCAGCGCCGCTCACCTCCTGGTCCCGCATCAGACCCATGCTCGACGCCGCGAACAGCACCGCCCACACGGCGGTGGCTCAGATCAGGAGGAAACATGTACAGCCAGCCGGCAGGGGGAGACGCGGGCTGGGCCCCGAGCGCACAGAGCCAGCCGGCCAACGGCGACGACGCCGCTCCCGATCACGGGCCCTTCGCCGTCACCTACACGGGCCCGGACTGGTACGGCCAGGCCGCCCCCCAGCCCGGGCCCGCCACCACGCCCCCGGCACCGAGCCCGGCCGCTCCCCAACCGCAACAGGCCCCCGTACAAGCCGCGCCCACCTCCTGGCCCGGCCAGCCCGGCCCCGTCCAGCACCCTCCGCACCCGGAGCCGGTGCCGCCCGCGCAGCCCTCGCCGGCGAATTACCCCGCGCCGCCTCCGGCGGCCGCGTACCCGCAGCAGGGGCCGCCCTCCGCGCAGGACGGATACGGATACCCGCCCGCCGTCACGCACCCCGCCCCTGCCGCGCCCACGGCGCCCGCGTTCCCGGTCTCCAGCCCTGCACCCGCGGCCACGGCCTGGCCGCCGCAGCACACCGCGCCCGCCGCCATGCCGCCCGCCGCACAAGCCCCTGCGCAACCGCCTTCCCCCGCACCCACGTACATGCCGGCGCACCAGGCCCCTCCCGGCCCGGCGCAAGCACCGCTGGGGCACAGCGCCGCAACCGAGTTGTCCTCCGAACGTCTCCTGCGCGGGGCCCCGCCCAAGCCGCGCAGCGCCCGCCCCGGAACCCGCCCCTCGCGCTTCCGTCTCGGCGGTGCGCGGGAAGTCGCCGAGACGCAGCGCAAGCTGGAGCTCATCCGCACCCCGGTTCACGCCTGCTACCGGATCGCCGTGATCAGCCTCAAGGGCGGCGTCGGCAAGACCACCGTCACCACGGCGCTCGGCGCCACGCTCGCCAGCGAGCGCCAGGACAAGGTCCTGGCCATCGATGCCAACCCGGACGCCGGCACCCTCGGACGGCGGGTGCGGCGCGAGACCGGAGCGACCATCCGCGACCTGGTGCAGGCGATCCCCACCCTCAACACCTACATGGACATCCGCGCCTTCACCTCACAGGCCCCCTCCGGACTGGAGATCCTCGCCAACGACGTCGACCCCGCCGTCTCCACCACCTTCAACGACGACGACTACCGCCGCGCCATCGACGTCCTGGGCCGCCAGTACCCGATCGTCCTCACCGACTCCGGCACCGGCCTGCTCTACAGCGCGATGCGCGGAGTCCTCGACCTGGCCGAGCAGTTGATCGTCGTCGCGACCCCGTCGGTGGACGGCGCCTCCAGCGCCAGCACCACCCTGGACTGGCTCAACGCCAACGGCTACGCGGACCTGGTGCGCAGGGGCCTGACGGTGGTCTCCGGCGTACGCGAGAAAGGCAAGATGATCAAGGTGGAGGACATCGTGGCCCACTTCTCCGCCCGATGCCGCGGTGTCGTCTCGGTCCCCTTCGACGAGCACCTGGCGGTCGGCGCCGAAGTGGACCTGGACCTGATGCGGCCCAAGACGCGCGAGGCCTATCTGAACCTGTCCACCCTTGTCGCCGAGGGCTTCGCCACCCGCAGGACCACCCCGCCCGCCACCGCTCCCGCCGCCCCGGCGGCCTACCCCTTCCCGCCCCAGCCGGCCGAGCAGCACGGCTACGGCATGACCCCCGGGCACCCGCAGCACAACCCCTTCCCGCAGCAACCGCACTGACCGCCCGGCGCACAGACCAGGCCGGGCGAGGGCAGCGCGATGACGCGGCAAGTCCGCCTCGGGGGAGAGGAGTTCAACCCGTCTCCCGCCGTGCGGGAATGCCTGGCGCACCGAGGCAGGGAGGGCCTGATGTGGCCGCAGGCTGCTCGGAGCCGCAGTCGCCACCGAGGAGAACCCGCATGCCCCACACCGCCGAACCCCGCGCCCACGCCACACGGGCCGTAGCCGCCGCCATCGGGTTGACCACTGCCCTGACCCTGGCCGCCTGCGCGAGCGGCGCTCCCTCCAACGACCGCGAACCGGCCCCGCACACGCCCTCCGCCACCGCGAGCCCTGTTCCTCGGGGCGTTGTCACCCTCAGCGAGGCCAACACGGTCCTCGACACGTACCAGGACGTGAACAACCGTGCGAACGCGACCCGCGACGCCAAGCTCCTGGCCACGGTGGAAGCAGGGCAGCTGTACGCGCGCAGCAAGGCCGAGTTCGAGCAGTTCGAGACGCTGAGCGAGAAGGAACAGAAGGACTACGGCAAGCCGTTCACCTTCACCGACCGCACCTTCTACCTGCCGGCCGGGGGCAACTGGTTCGCGGCCCAGGCGACCACCAACGGTAAGAACCACACGGTGATGGTGTTCGAGAAGTCGCCCGCCACCGAAAACAGGTGGAAGAAGGTCGTGTCCCTGTTCCCCGCCAAAGCCCTGCCGCCGGTGCAGACCACCGACGGCGTCATCCGGACTGCCCCGGCGGCCACCTCCGTGGGAGCACTCGCACCGGACGGCGTCCCCGCGGCCGTGGAGGACCTCTTCGCCACCGGCGGCACCAAGCAGGGCGCCCCCCTGTCCCGGACGAGCGAGACCGTCAAGAGCATCCTCAAGACCTACCGGGAGCGCGGCAAAAGCCTGGGATCGCAGGCCAAGGTGAGCTTCTTCCCCAAAACCCCGGTCCACGAGAGGGTGTACGCCCTGCGCACGCGTGACGGAGTCCTCGCGATCGCACCCCTCGCGCACAACGAGGAGAGCCTCGTCCTGCAGCCCGGCCTGCAGATCACCCCGGGGAAGGTCGGCTCGGTGTACAACAAGTCGCCGCGCCCGGTGACGGTCGACGTATTCCAGGGCGAAGCCCTGGTACTCCTGCCCGAGAAAGGCCAGCCCGACATTCTGGACTACCGCTACGCCCAGACCGACTCCCGCTGAGGCAAGGTGGGTACAGCACCGGGGCCGCGCAGGGCCCCGGTGCCCCACCCTCCTTCTGACGGCGGGCCGCGTCGGCGATGCTTCCCGGACCAGCCCGATCACGCGGCGCGGGGGAGAAACTGCCGGACCACAGTCACATGCCCTTCCGCAGCCTCGTCGTGACCGCCCGTCAGCCGCACAGCCCGGTAGCGTCCAAGCAAATCTCTTGACCTGGGAGAAGCCTGTGCAGCCCATGCTCTTGTCGACCATCGCCGAGGTCTCCGGCGGTCGCCTGACCGACGCCCCCGCCCCGGAGGCCCTCGTCTTCGAGCCCGCCGTGTTCGACTCGCGCGAGGCCAAGCCCGGCTCGCTGTTCATCGCCCTGGCGGGCAGCGCCCGCGACGGGCACGACTACGCGGAGCAGGCGGCCGCGAACGGCGCCGTGGCCGCCCTAGCCACCCGGCCCGTCGGCGTCCCTGCGATCGTCGTCGACGACGTCCTCGCCGCGTTCGCGCGCCTGGGCGGCTACCTCGTCCGCAACGCCCTTACCGACACCCAGGTCATCGCGATCACCGGCTCGGCCGGCAAGACCTCCACCAAGGACTTCATCGCCCAGCTCCTGCCCGCCGCCGGAACCACCGTGGCCACCCCGCAGAGCTTCAACAACGAGATCGGCCTGCCGCTCACCATCACCATGGCCGACCCCTCCACCCGTTACCTGGTGCTGGAGATGGGCGCGAGGAAGATCGGTCACATCCGGGACCTGACCCAGATCGCCCCGCCCCGGATCAGCGTCGTCACCAACGTCGGCACCGCCCACGTCGGCGAGTTCGGCGGCCAGGACAACATCGCCCTGGCCAAGGGCGAGATCGTCGAAGCCCTTCCCGAAGGCGGGATCGCCGTCCTCAACGCCGACGACCCGCGTGTACGGAACATGGCCGAGCGGACGAAGGCCCGCGTCGTCACCTACGGCCTGGACGAGACGGCGGACATCCGCGCCACGGACGTCACCCTGAACGAGCAGGGGCAGCCGTCCTACACCCTCCACACGCCCGAGGGCACCGCGGCCGTTCGGCTGCAGTTCATCGGCCGGCCCCAGGTCTACAACAGCCTCGCCGCAGCTGCCGTCGCCCGCGAAGCCGGCCTCGCGGGCGCCCAGATCGCCGGCCTGCTGTCCGCGGCCACCACCAAGTCCCGGTGGCGCATGGAGACTCACACCCGGGCCGACGGCGTCACGATCATCAACGACGCCTACAACGCCAATCCGGACTCGATGCGCTCCTCCCTCGACGCGCTCGCGGCGATGGCCCGCGGCCATGATCAGCGGGCTATCGCCGTCCTGGGCCGGATGAACGAACTCGGAGACGGCGCCCGCGCCGCGCATGAGGACGTCGGCCGGCACGCGGCCGGCCTGCACCTGGACCAGCTCATCGTGGTGGGAGGGGACGAGGCCGGATGGATCCAGCAGGCCGCACGCGAGGCTGGGGCGAAGGCCGTGCACCTGCCCGACCAGGACGCCGCGCTGCACCTGCTGCGCACCACGCTCCGTGCCGGAGACGTCGTTCTGGTCAAGGCGTCCCGTGGGGTCCAGCTGCAACAGCTCGCCGAGGCACTGGTGCAGCCGGACCCCGAGCCCGCCGGCGCTTAGCTTGGTGTTTAACCTCGGCCGTTCACCTGACCCGCTGATCTTGGTTCGTTCCCGGGACAGCAGGGCGGCCGTTCTTCACGCTTCGAGGTGTCGAGCAACGTCGCGTGAAGGAACGGCCGCTGGTGAAGAGTCTCGCCGCTGAACAGTCCGCTGACGCCGCGTTGGGTGTCCTGTCCCACTTTCGTGTCCAGTTCTACGACTAGCCTCTACACCCGGGCGGATGCGCTCTTCGAGCTGACCGACGCGGTGCTGTGCTCGGACGGCCCGGTGACGTCGCTGGTCGAGTTGACGCTCACGGCCGAGCACCGGCGTGGGCACGGAGCGATGTACGACGCGGTCAACCATGGCTGGCTGGAACCGCGCCGCCTGCGCAGGCTGCTGGCCTCCACGCCGCTGCCGCGTGCCGCCGACGGGCGGATCGTACTCGCGGTGGACGTGAGCAACTGGTTGCGACCCGACGCCCCCACCAGTCCGGAGTTGCTGTTCTGCCACGTCTACGGACGGGGCCGCAGCGCGGATCAGTTCATCCCCGGCTGGCCCTACTCCTTCGTCGCCGCGCTGGAGACGGGACGCACGTCCTGGACGGCCGTGCTGGACGCGATCCGGCTGGGGCCGTCCGACGATGCCACCGCGGTGACCGCCACCCAGTTGCGGGAGGTGGTCACCCGGCTTGTGCATGCCGGGCAATGGCGGCCGGGCGACGCGGACATCCTCGTCGTCATGGACACCGGCTACGACGTCACCCGCCTCGCCTACGTCCTGGCCGACCTGCCCGTCGAGCTGGTCGGCCGACTCCGCTCGGACCGCGTCATGCTCCGGGACGCCGGCCCACGCCGCTCCACCCCACGCGGCGGACAGCCCCGCAAGCACGGCGGCGTCCTCACCTTCTCCAAGCCGGAGTCCTGGCACACCCCTGACCAGGCCACGACGTGCGACACCACCCGCTACGGCACGGCCGACGCCCTCGCCTGGGACCGGATGCACCCCCGATTGCAGGCCCGTGGCCCCTGGCTCGACCACTGCGGTGAACTCCCTTTGATCCACGGCACGTTGATCCGTCTGAAGGTTGAGCACCTGCCCGGTGACCGCAACCCGAAGCCGGTGTGGCTGTGGTCCTCGCGCACCGGGATGACCGGCGCAGACGTCGACCTGCGCTGGCAGGCGTTCCTCCGCAGGTTCGATCTTGAACACACCTTCCGGCTGTTCAAACAGACCCTGGGCTGGACCGTCCCCAAGGTCCGCGACCCGCACACGGCCGACCTGTGGACGTGGCTGATCATCGCCGCCCACACCCAACTCCGCCTTGCCCGGCCACTCGCCGAGGATCTTCGTCGGCCCTGGGAGCGGCCGGCGCAGCCTCGTCGGCTCACCCCTGCCCGGGTCCGCCGGGGGTTCCGCCACCTCCGCGTGAAGACCGCCCGTCCCGCCGACGTGCCCAGACCCTCCAAGCCCGGCCCCGGACGCCCACCCGGCTCGAAGAACCGCAGCTCAGCCCCACGTCACGAACCTGGAAAGACCGTGAAACGAATCGAAACCCTCACCGAACACGTGCGCCTGAAACAGCAGCGAGGTTAATGATCAAGCTTAGGCCGCAGCACAGCATTCAGACGGTGACGCGGTGGGGCTTGAACGAAAGTCCGTTTCACCAGCTCAGCGATAGTGACGGCTGCGCGGCTAAAACGCCGTTGCACGGTGGCGGGAACGCTCGCGAGTCAGCGGCGCGTTGTAGGGCCCGCTCGGCCGCGCGGCCGCCCGCCCCGGCCCATGAGGCCGTGCCGCCGATCAACGCGAGGGCGGAGCGTCGCTTCGCGGGATCATCACCTGCTTCGCCGGGCACCGCCTGCCGCGACGGGGGATGGTCAGAGCAACGGCCGGATGCCGCGTTTGGGCCCTTACTCCGCTCCCGCAGATCGGCATTGGCCGCTCGGTGGCCGTCGCCCAGCCCGCCGAGGAGGGCGCGTAAAGACCATCAACACCTGGTGGTCTGTCGCCGGTAACGGCACAGGCTCGATGCGGCAAGGAGGAAGTGAGCGTCCCGGAGAATTCGATCACGACAGGTTCCTGGCGTTGCAGCGCCGCCCGCTTATGGCGCGGGCTCGACTTTCAGGCACTTCCGCGGGTCTGCGGCTGGTGCGCGGTGACGACATTTAGTACCGCGCGCAGGTTGCGGGCGGATCCGGTGGTTGTGGCAACTGTGAGTGCTTGGCCCAAAAGACGGGTCGCCACGGCCCTCAACCACCCGGCGGGCGGGACGGCACAGTAACCCTTCAAACGGTCGGCTTGAGCAGCCCGGCAGCCACCAGCCCGGCCAGCCCCATGTCCGTGTCCGTCAGCTGCCCCGACAGGATGTGCGCCACATACTCGCCCTGCGGGAGGATAAGCGGCTCCACGAACTCCGCCTGGTCCGGTTGCGGCTCGGCCACCCGACGGCAGTCCCGCGCCAGCACCGCATGCCGCACATGAGTGGCGTAGGAGGCCAAGAAGGTCCGCATCACGACCTCGACCGAGCCCGCCTGATACCCCGTCTCCTCCAACAGCTCCCGGGCGGCCGCCACTTCGACGCCTTCTTCCGGCTCGACGATGCCTCCGGGCAGCTCCGCCAGTACCCGGCCCGGGCCCGGACGGAACTGGCGCACCAAAACCCCCTGCCCATCGTCGGTCAGCGCCACGATCGCCACTGTCCGCGGACCGTGGAGGATGTCCCACTGATCCTCCCGGCCATCGGGGTACCGGTACGTCCGGCACCCCACCTTCAAAAACCCGGCCGACTCAGGACGCTCACCCAGTAGCGTCCACTGCAACGCATCACGCTCATCAGTCACAACCCGTACCCTATCGACCCCTCACAGTCAGCACCGGGTGGATGAGAGCAGAAGTCAACACCTTGTCCGGGGAACAAGCTGAGCCCGTCGCATCCGAGTGGATGGCGTACGCGATGAGGGCTCGGGCTGGCCGGTAGCTACTTGCGGGCGTGCTCGCCGCCGAATTCGGAGGCGGAGCCACCAAGGGGTTTGACCATGACCTTGATGGCGTCGACCTCGCCGCGTCCGACACGCACGGCACCGGTCCCGGCGGTCACGTGACACCAACCGCACTCTCTGCGTGGTTCCTCCTCGACCCACACTCATCCCGAGAACGAGTACCAATGGGTGCGGCAGGTCAGCGTGTGCGGAGGGGAAACCGAAAGAACGCGCTCGCGCGACTTGAGAACGCCGAGATAGTTCTCCCGCCCCGTCGGAGAGGAGCGGTCGGTCCGATGCGGACCCCAAGGTCGCTCAGGGCATGGGCGAGGGTCCGCACGCGACGCCCCGTGCGCCCAGTTCCGTGCAAGGTTTCGCACAAGTCCCGACGCGGTGGGTCAGGCCCATGAGGCGCGGGCACGCGAACGTCTCGCGGCGAGGGCTGCGCGGTAGGCGGTGGCCGGATTGTCGGCCGGCGGGGCGAGGCATTCCCAGTCCTGCTCACTGGCACCGAAGGGGTACCAGCGGGCGTCGGGGCCGTAGCGCACAGCGATGCCGAGCGCGGTGTCGGTGATCTGGTTGCCGTGCGTGGCCAGGGGCGTGCGGGACGAGGGCCGGAGCGGAGTGATGGCCTTCACGGCGGCGCCCAGGGCGCCGGGCGGGGCAGGCTGCGGGTGCAGGGCGGTGTGCACGGCGGGCGTGCCGCCGTGGCCGTAGGCGCTCAGCAGGCGGCGCAGGACGGCCGGTTCGAGGCCGAGCCGGTAGGCGGTGTCGTCGGTGCGCCGGCCCGGGGCGAGGGCGGTGGTGCGGCGGACGGCGTCGGTGACGGGGTCGCTCTCCAGCGCGGTGCCGTCGGCCAGGAGGGCGGCGGCCTGGCGTGCGGCCTCGGCGGCGAGGTGGCGCAGCTGCTCCAGGTCGGTGCCCTGAGGCGGTGGGGCGAGGCGGTGGTCGTGCAGGAGCGGCTGGACCGGCTCGGAACCCGTGGCCGGGGCGGTGCTGGGGACCGGGGCGGGCTGGGCCTGAAAGACGTGGTGCGCGTTGAGGTAGGCCCTGGCGGGGGCGGCCGGGGTGTCCTTCACCGGTGCCGTCGAGGCCGGTGCCGGGGCAGAGGCGCTGGTGGGGGAGTAGGCGGAGCGGGACAGCTGCGCAGCGAGGCGACTGGGAGGCAGGCCGCGCAGGATGAACCAGGCCGCGGGCTGGGCGCGCAGGTGCTGGGCGAGCGCGTGGCCGAGGGCGGCTGTGTGCTGGCAGGGGGCCTGGTGGCAGGCGCAGGTGAAGGAGATCTGTTCGGGCGCGGGGCCAAGAGCGACCTCGCCGGTTGCCTCCGGCTGCAGGAGGGCGGCCGGAAGCTGACCGCCGAGGACGGCGTTGCGGTGGCGGCCGGCGGCGAGCGCACCGGTGACGGTGTGCTCCTCGGCCTCCGAGAGAGCGGTGACGTGGATGGCAGCCTGGCAGGGCTCCTCGTGGCGAGGGGTGACCAGTGCACGGACCCGTCCCACTTCGACCTCCAGAGGCCCCAAGTCGCCGGACAGGTGTACGGCGTAGCCCTGGAGGAGGACCGTGTGGCTGGAGGTGGCCTGCTTGTGCGCGTCCTCGAAGGCGTCGGCCCATGCGGTGGACGGGACGGCGGCGCTCATGTGCGGGCTCCCAGCGTGATGAGGTCGGCGAGTTCGGCGTCGGTCAGCTCGGTCAGTGCCGTCTCCCCGCCGGACAGGACCGCGTCCGCCAGCGCCCGCTTGTGCTCCAACAGCGCGTCGATGCGGTCTTCAATGCTGAACTCGCTGGTAAGCCGGTGTACTTGAAGGCTCTTGGTCTGCCCGATGCGATGGGCCCGGTCGATGGCCTGGTCCTCGACGGCCGGGTTCCAGGGTCGGTCGTACATCACGACGTGCGCGGCCTCGGTGAGGGTCAGGCCGCTGCCCGCGGCCTTGATGGTGAGGACCATGAGAGGGCTGTGCCGGTTCTGGAAGGCGTCGATGAGCTTCTGCCGTGCCCGGCCCGGGGGGATCTTTCCGTGGATGAACAGCGGCTCGCCGATACCCCGCGCCCTCAGGTGTGTGACCAGGAGGCGGCCCATGGCGGCGTAGTTGGTGAAAACCAGGGCCGACTCGTTCGTCTCACGGATCTGGGCGACCAGGTCGTCGAGGGCGGCGAGCTTGCCCGACCGTACGGCGGCGGCATCCGGGTCGTAGCCTTCCGCGGAAGGGGTTTCCCGCAGGTAGTGGGCGGGGGTATTGCAGATCTGCCGCAGTTGCTGGAGCAGGGCCAGCACAAGCCCGCGGCGCTCCACGGGCCCGCTGCTGCGGATCCGCTCCATCGTGTCGCGCGCGACCGCCTCGTACAGAGCGACCTGCTCGCCGGACAGGCGGACGTAGCGGTGGCTGGTGACCTTCTCGGGCAGCTCTTGGAGGATGTGGGCGTCGCTCTTCTTGCGGCGCAGCATGAACGGGCCCAGCAGGCGGGCCAGCCGCGCGGTGGCGTCCGCGTGCACGGGGTCGTGCTCCACGGGAATGCCGTAGCGCTCGTTGAAGATGCGCACCGTGCCGAACAGGCCCGGGTTGAGCCAGTCCATGAGCGCCCAGATGTCCTCCAGCCGGTTCTCCAGCGGAGTCCCGGTCAGCGCCACGCGCGCGCTGCAGGTAAGGCGCCGCAGGGTCCGGGCGGTCGCCGACAGGTGGTTCTTGACCTGCTGAGCCTCGTCCGCGACGAGCAGGTCGAAGGGCTGGGCGGCCAGGATGTCTCCGTCGCGCAGCAGCGTCTGGTAGGTGGTGATCACCACCGTGTCGTCGGTGAGCCCGGCCAGGGTGCGCTCGGTGCCGTGGTAGAGACGAACCGGGGTAGCGGGCGCGAAGCGGCTGATTTCACGCTCCCAGCCGGTGATCATGGACGCGGGGCAGATGATCAGTGTGGGAGCGGCGCGGGGCGCGGTTTCGCGGCGGTGCAGGTGCAGGGCAAGCGCGGCCAGGGACTTGCCCGTGCCCATGTCGTCGGCGTACAGAGCGCCGAACCCCATCCTGGTGGTGTTCGCCAGCCAGGCCAGGCCGCGGACCTGGTAGTCGCGCAGCTCGGCGCGCAACGCCGCGGGGACGGCAACGGGCTGGTGCGTACCCACCCGCAGGAACTCCACCAGGTCGGCCAGGGCGTCGGCCGGCTCGCACGGATGCAGAACGCCGTCGATGCGGATACTGCCTGAGAGGGCGGCGGTCAGCGCGTCCGCGGCCGGCAGCGGATCGAGCCGGCGATGGGCGGCACGCTGCGCCGTCTGCTCGGTGACCAGCAGCCAGCGCTGGCGGACCTGGACCAGGGCGCGCCCGCTGCCCGCGATGGCGTCCATCTCCGAGTCGGTGAGGCTCTCGCCGTCGACGGTCAACTGCCAGCGGAAGTCCAGGACGTTGTCCAGGGCGAAACGATGCGGGGCGTTCTCCCGGTCCGGCGGCGAGGTGGTGGAGCGGGAGCCGACGATGGTGTGCACCCCGAGCGCCTGGGGCCATCGGTTGGGCCAGGACACTTCAATGCCCAGGCGGGCCAGTTCGGCGCCCATCTCGCCCAGCAGCAGCGCGGCCTCGACCGCCCGGATCGTGCACCGGCCAGGAGTATCGGTCTCCAGTAAGCGCTGCAGCGGCGGCCAGGCCCGTGCTCCGGCGCGCACGCTACGACGGACCTGCCGCAGCACGTAGGGGTCGGCTCCGGACTCAGGCAGCGCCGTAGCGGCGTCCACCACGCGCGACTGGCCGTCGGCGCCGCTGGTCTTGATCCGCAGGACGGCCCACAGCAGCTCGGTGTCGGCAGGCGAGTTCGCGGGCGGCGGCTTGATGCTCAGCAGCAGCGAGGGCGCGCCGGTGTCGGCGAGCTGCTCGACACTCTCGCCCCAGTCGACCAGCCCTGCGGGCTGTCGCCTGGGCGCGGGGCTCGTATACGGGCCGGGGCCGTGGACGGCCGCCGCCCCGGCCGACCGCACCACCGCGTCCGCCAGCGCATCAAGGACCTGACGCAGCACCACCTGCGGCGCCCACAGCCGGTACGGGGGCGCCTTGGACGGCAGCGGCACACAATGCGCGTGGGCCGGCAGCGCGCGGGCCAGCAACCGGGCCCGCTCCCGCTGCACCGCCGTCAGCGGCCCCAGCCGCCACACGTCACGGCCCGCGTCGTCGGCACCCGGATACACCTGTTCGCCCGCCACCGCCTCCAGGCCCAGCCGCACCACCTGCCACCACACCGGCACGGTGGGATGCACCGGCTCGCCCGCACCGCTTCGACGAGCCAGCGCAGCGAGTGCGTTGACGAGCACCCGCCACGGCACCCGCCACACCCCGACCGGCACCCGCCGTACCGCCACACCCATGCCCGGCAGGACCAGCTCCGCCGTCGACGCCAGCTCCGCATGGCACGGTCCGGGCAACGGTGCCCCGTCCGGCCGGTACAGCAGCATGCGGGCCTCGCCGCCCCGCAGGTCGACGGTCAGCGCCGCGCCCTCGCCCAGCAGCCGCACCACCGACCGCGTCAGCTCGGCCGCCTCCGGCCCGGACAGGACGGGCCAGGCGGGCAGTTCAGGGCCGGTGTCCGGGCGCTGAGCGGCCCCGTCAGAGCCCTCGGGCCCGGCCTCATCCTGTTCGGGCGGTCCGGCGATGAGCGTGAGCCGGGTCAGCAGATCACGGCAAGCGGCTTCGCGGGCCAGCTTCTTGCTCCGGCCGCGGCCCAGGCCTTGCATCAGCGTCCCGGCATGGAGGCAGGACGCCGTGCACGCGAAGGACGGCTTGCCCGTCTCCTCGTAGGCGAAGTCGAGTTCGGAGATGACCTCAATCTGCACCAGCTCGTGCACAGCCGAGGCCGGGTTCTTTCCCGGCTTGAGCTTCGGAATCACCGAGACCGCCCGACCAACCGCCGGGGCGGGGGCGGCGGGGGTGACCGATGCGCCGTCGTGGGCGAGCTGGCGCAGCAGCTCGCCGGCCGCGTGTTCCCGGGCACTGGTCTTGCCGACGCCCTGTCCGGTCGCCGTCCAGTCGCGTCCGGCCCGGGTGCACGACACCACGCATGTGAACAGCGGCTGCTTGCCGCTCACGCCGCTCGTGACCTGGAAGTCCAGGCCAGTGATCACCTCGACCTGGGCCAGCTCGTTCAGGGCACTGACCGGGTTCTTTCCCGACGGCAGCCGGTGCACCGGCGCGGGCCCGGCCACGGGTTCGAGGTCGGTGGCCTCCAGGCCGGTGATCTTCGCGAGCACCGCCAGGGCCGCACTGTCCCGGGCCTGGTTCTTGGTCCGCTTGGTCTCGCAGTCCGCGGCCAGCAGGCCGTCGCCGGGATCGTAGGAGACCGTGCACGAAAAGCGCGGAGGCTGATAGTCGCCCGCCGTCTGGTACGTGTACTGGGGCTGCGGCTGCCTGGCCGCCGCAGCGTGCAGAGACAGGACACTGGGGGCCACTCCGGGCAGCGCCGCCGCCTCGATCGCGGCCTGCCGAGCCGGAGCCCACTGCTGGGCCATGGTCTCGAACAGCACCACGTACACGTCCCGCGGCTGCAGTGTGGCGGCCCTGGCCCGGGCCGCGACCTCCGCCACGACTGCCGGCGCCGTCACCGGCTGCGCGCACATCCGCTTGAGCTGCTCGTGGAAGGCGGACGCCGCGGTGTGGTCGTCCGTCCGCTGGACCGGCAGATCCGGAGCCGGGACGGTGACCGGCTTCCATCCGGTGTCCGCCACCGGCCCCTGCGGTACCGGCTGCACGCCGCTGAGCTGGCCCAGCAAACTGAGGGCCGCCAGGTGCGAGGCCGTTCTGTTCTGATCAGCGCGCACCACCACGCCGTGCAAAAGCCTTCCACCCGCGCGCCAGCAGGCCTGCCCCTCGTGACTCTTGCTCCGCATCAGGAGCGCCCCGCCGCCACCGGCCTGGTCGTGCGAGGTCAGCACTGCGGTTGCGTCCTCCGGACGCTTCACCATCACGTTCCACACGGCCTGCCGTGCGTCCTCGGCGACTGCGCCGCTGTCTGCTTCCAGGAGGATCAGCCGCACATCGCGCGTGGTCAGCCGCCCGGCCGAAGCGCGGAGCGCTGTCTCGGCGGACAGCGACGCCGTGAACATCCGATCCGCGCAGGCACGCACCAGCAACCGCCCGAACCCGCGGGCGTCCAGGGCCGACAGCGCATCTGCGTCACCGGTGTGCAGCAGGCGGCGTTCCTCTTCCTGGGCACGCCGCTTCAGCAACTCCTTCCGGGGATCGTCAACTGCCCCACCGTCGGCAGAAACTACATCGACGGCCTCATGCCCGGAGCCGGCCACGCCGCATGCCCCTCTCACACCGGCCCGCCTGCGCGGACTGCCTTCCCCTTCCCCCTGTCACCACCGTGGCGCGTGAGGTCATCTGGCCGCACAGGCCTCAAGGGGCTGACGACAGACTCTATCCGTCCCCGTCCGGGCAAACCCGTGCACAGGCAACGTGCGTCTGTGCGACGCGGTGACGCATGGCGTCATGCGGCGAGGCGATGGTGGATGAAGATGCAGCTCTTCAAGTCGGCAAGCGCGGGCCGGGCAAGCACCCGGTCGAAGCCCTGGCTTCCCGTGAAGACGACCGTGAGCCGCCTGCCGGGCGCCGTCCGGCTCCAGACCCTGTAGAGCCAATACAGCGCCTCGGTAAGCATCCGCTCGGACCCGTGGACCACCAGCACCACCCCTCTACGGGCCAGTTCGTCCTCAATCCGCTCTTCGACGTCGGCCACTGGCCACGGCGCCGCCCCATGACGGCCCAGGCCCAACTCTGCAGCGAGGAGCCGAGCGAACTCCGGCTGTGCCACTGAGGCGCCCGCCGAGTCGAGCCGGATCCGGACGACCGGCAAGCCTGCGTCGAGCACGCCGTTCACGGCGGTCTCCGCCACGGCTGCATCGGGTCCGGTGACGGACATCAGCGCACCAGCACGGACCGTGTCGGCCAGACGCTGGTCCAATCCGTCCGGAAGCAGGCCGGTAGACGTGTCCATGGGCTCCATTCCCAGTACCGAGGGCCGAGGGGAACTCTCAGTTCAACACCTCAGCGGACGCCGGGGCACCCGATGACGGGAAGTGATCAGAAGCGAAAGGAAACCGTCAACACGGCCCCGACGGCACAGCGGAACTCACCCGCTCCGACGATCCCCGTGGAGGAGCCACCAGGTCGGCCACGCCTGGTGCACGCAGAGGCGACCGACGAGCCGAACAGTTCGGCAGGGCGCCCGGAAACGCACGCACCCTCCGGTGAGTGAAAGACGGCCGTCCGGGCGGCAGTTGCTTGTCGCTCTTCAACCCACGTACAGGAAGAGGACCATCGAGGCACGTTCGGACTCGGTGAGGCCATCGTGCTCGTATCGCTCAGGAGTCTGTCGGCCAGCCGCCGTTGAGGCTGCTGAGCCGGGCCCCTGCCTCGACCGTCGCGTCGATCACTGACTGCGGCACCTCGGGCATGACGTAGGCCGGCTTGAGGAGCAGCACGGCGCCGTAGATGGCTTCGTGCCAAATGACGGGTGCCGCACAGGAGTTCCAGCCCTTCATGCACTCCTGGTGGCCGATGGCGTAGCCCTGGTCCCGTATCTCCTTGAGCGAGGCGAGGAGTTCTCTGTCGTCGGTGTAGACGCCGGGGCCCGCTTCTTCCGGTATGGGCTGTGCCAGGACTTTGCGCTGCAGTTCTTCGCCGAGGTAGGCAAGAATGGTGCGGCCCGAGGCGCCGGTGCGCAGGGAGCGGGTCACCATGAGGACCTCGCGGGGTGTCATCCCGAGTTCGACAAGGTCCGAGTCGCCGACAGCCATGTCGACGCACTGCCGGGCGGCTGCCTTGTGAGGGGCCTTCATGTAGAGGAAGGCCAGGCCTCCGTCTGTCTTGAGCCGGAGGGTCTGGAGGATCTCCTGGACGATGTCGTCGTCGAGGTTGTCGTCGGTGAGTGCGTGGAAGCCGAGGTCGGCGGCCTTCGAGCCGAGTTGGTACTTTCCGCGGCCGCTGCGGACGAAGATTCCGGAGTAGACGCCGCTTTGCAGTATTCGGTGGACCGTGGAGTCGTCCAGGCCCGTGGCAGCCGCGATGGTTCCGGGCCCGATCGGCCCCCCTGGGTAGCTTATGAAGGCTTGCGTGACCAAGAAGGCGCGCTCTGCGTGGTTTGTGCCTCGAGCATTCGATGCGGCCATCCCTGAACTCCCTTGTGGGGGGCGTGCTCCTCCCGCAGGAGCACTCCTGTGGGCATGCGGAGGCGTGGGGGCCTCCGACTATGCCCGTGACAAGGATCCTACTGGGACGTGTCCAGGCTGAGTTTGCCGGTTGTCCGGCGGTCTGCCAGGTCTCGGTGCGCCTGGGCGGCCTCCGCGAGCGGGTAGGTGCCTCCGTTGAGGGTCTTCAGGCTGCCGTTGGCGACGGCGGCGAAGAGCGCCTTCATGGAGAAGTCGAGTGGCCGCCTGCGGTCGGTGTACAGGTGGGGGAGCCAGAACCCCGAAACGGTGATCGAGTTCTCCAGCAGGTATCGAAGGCTCGGGTCATCACTGAGCTGCCCGCTGGCGAACCCGAAGCAGGCGAGGCGTCCACGCGGGGCCAGGGCGGTCAGTGTCTGCTGAAAGATGTCGCCGCCGCTCATCTCGAGCGCCGCGCTGACGGGTCCGCCGGCCGCCTCCTTGATCCGGTCGGTCAGTCCGTCGGAGGCGGAGTCGATGGCCTTGTCCGCTCCGAGGTCGAGCGCGAGCTGCCGCTTTACGTCCGTGCTGGCGAGGGCGATGACCTTGGCACCAGCCTGGTGTGCGAGCTGGACGGCGAGGGAGCCGACGCCGCCTGCCGCGGCGGGGATGACGATGGTGTCGCCTGCCTGGATCCGGCAGACCGTGAACAGGAGGTGCCAGGCGGTGTTCCCCTGGAGGGCAAGGGGGACGGCCTGCTCGTCGGTGACACTGTCAGGGATCTGCCAGTTGATGCTGCGATGGACGAGGGCCTTCTCCGCATAGCCGCCTCCGCGGGTCAGTGCGACGACGCGCCTTCCGTCGGCCGTTGTGCCGACGACCTCGTTTCCGGGGGTGTAGGGGAGCTTGACCGGCGCAAGGTACGTATCGTTCCTTACGTGAATATCCGCGTAATTAACGCCCGCTATGGTCACATCGACGACGATCTGCGGTCCGCGCGGTTCCGGGTCTTTGACCTCTTCGAGTTGCAGAACCTCTGGGTCACCGAATGCCTTCATGGTGATGGCGCGCACAAAACCCTCTTTCAACATTCACATGGTTGCGGGATGCACGCACAGGCTATGCCACGCTCCATACGGAACCCAGCCCAGGTCAGAGCCCCCTGATTCGCACAGGTTATTCACAGCCGCCTCAAGCCGGGTGGCTGCCCCGGCCTTTCTCGCCACGTGAGAAAGGGGGTGACTGTTTCCCGCGTGCCGAGATAGTTGGGGCCTACACTTTCTCGCGTCGTGAGAAATGGAATACATGCTTGCGTTATAGCAAATCGCAGGGACATAGTGGGGCCGCTTCACGCAGAAAGTGATCATGCGGTTGCCCTCGGTCTCGGGATCATCCGCATCGTCGGCGGTGTGCGCAGAGCGTGACCGGTCGGTGCGACCTCGCTGCACGTGTCGGCTCGACGCGCAAATAGAACATGTGTTTGAGTTGCTTGAGGCGGCAGCTCCGGAACACGACGTGACACGGGGGCGAGGAGGACGGGAGATGGTGGTCAGCGAGTGCAGGACGGGAGTGGCCTCGGGCCGCACCTCCTTCCCCGCCGTCATCCGGCAGCCGCGCCGGCCCCCGCTCCGCGACAGCACGCTTACGTCCGCCCGCCCCGGACGGCAGCACCGGTCCACCCGCAGCTCCCGCAGCGGCATGCGCTGCCCCGCAGATGCGCAGACTTGTGCCGCCGGCGGTCCTCCGACTGCTGCCCCCACGGACCGACTTCGACCTGCCCCCTCGTCCCTGCCTGGTCGATTACATGTGCCTGCTACGACCTCCGGTCCTCACAGCTGCGCACCGATGCAGACCCGCCTGGGTCCAAAGAACAGAACATTTGCACCATCTGATTCGCCGATGACAGCCCGCGCAGGTCGGGCCGCCGAGCAGCCACAGCGAATCGGGCCAAAGGGGGAATTCGAGCATGCAGTCGACGATGAGGCCGTGCCGCCGCCAAGCGGACGGGCCTCGCCGGACCCGCCGGCTTCGGGATCAGCTCGCCATCCTCCGCGAGACGCATGCGGTAGCCAGGCTGATCCGCAAGGACTTCGGCCTCAGGAGTGTCCAGGACATCGACAGCCTGGTTGAGCTGGTGGCCCAGCGGTGCGGGAAGCCCATCAGCGTCCTGTATCTCGCCTTGCCGTCGAGGGTCAGCGCGTTCTGCATCGCCACTCCGGAGCGGCTCTTCATCGTCGTCGACGTCAACGCGAGCGAACTGACTCAGCTGAACGCCATCGCTCATGAGCTGGGGCACTTCCTCTTCGATGACTCGCACGATGCCGAGGTGCCCGTCGAGGCCGGCCACAGCAGCCCGCTGCCGAGGGAACTGGCGATCCAGCTCGCGCCGACGCTCAACCCGGACGCGGTCACTGCCTTCTTCAGACGGTCGCACTACGACTCACGCATCGAACGAAAGGTTGAGGCCTTCGCCACGGTGATGCTGGAACGCAAGATCGCATTCCGGCAGCCCGACGCCCACGGCTTCACAACCACCTTCACGCACCGGAGGACTGGTGTCTGAGAACACCGCGACCGCCGTCTACTTCTTCATCGCCTCCCTTCACCTGTCGATCGCGTGCTGGAAAGGTCTCGCCCTCCTGCGCACGCCCACTCCCTCGTTTGCCCTGCAGACCACCACCCACGCCGTGGGCGGGATCGTCTACATGGTGGCCTCGCCGCTGGGGTACCGCAGTGTCGGCTCGGCATTCGGCGAGCCGTGGTTCCCCACCCTGCCGATCTACCTCGGCATCCTGTTGTGCTTCGGGACGAACCACCTTTTGACGATCTTGTGGACGCCGTCCCGCCCTGGCAAGACGTGGTGGACGCGTCAGTCGATCAGGTCCTGGTCGCTTGCCTACAGCCTCTCCCTCACCATCATGATCATCGCCTTTGCCGGCGCTGACCTCGAAGGGCCCGCCGTTCCGCTGAAGTTCAACACCGAACACGTGGGTGACCCCCACGTGAGGGTCTTCCTCGCTGTGTTTCTGACCATGCTCACCTGTGGGACGGTGAGCATCTGGCGTCGCTCACGGCGCGCACGGATCGACGACCAAGCGATCATGCACGCTGTTCGCTGGTTCGGCGTCAGCATGCTCGTGACGTTCGGATACGTGGTCTGTTCGGCGCCCGCGATCCTCGCCGCTGCGGCCGGGTACCACCAACTCGACACCGTGGGGGTCATGGGGTCCGGCTTCGGGTCCGTGGGTTCCATCATGACCTGCTACGGAGTCAGCGGTGCAGCGGTGAGCATGTGGCTCGCCGAGCGCCGGGACATCGCGGTTCTGACGCCGTTGTGGGAACTGGTCGTCGCCGGAGTCGATGAAGAGTTGTCGCTCGACTCCACACGCGGGCAGCGGGACGGCAGTGCCGCGGATCCGTCAGCCACCACCATGCGCTCCGGCCCCCATCGCCTCCTCAACGTCCGCTGGACGCTGACCCGTCAGGTCATCGAGATCCTCGATGGCATCCGGGAGCTGGACCGGGACGCCTGGGCCCGCTCCTTGCCGGCGAACTCGGTCAGGGCCCTGTACGAAGAGGCCATGAAGGTCGACGAGCTCCGGCGCAGGGTCGGCCTGGGCAAGAAGGGCCTGTCTGAGGTCGAACTGGAAGCCGCCGCGACAGCCGCAGTCCTGCGGGATGCCGTAGAGCGTCTGCAGGCTGCTCGCAATAAGGGGGACGGTGCTGCTGTCGCTCCTCTCTCTGGTGGCCCGAGTTCCGAACCGTACGTGCCGGGAAAGAAGACGCCTGCCGCCAAGGAGCGACCGCGCCTGGTGCGAGTGGCCCGGGCGCTCGAACTCCCCTTGGTCGACGCATCGTTGCAGGTAGTCCGGTCTCTCCCGCGAACCGATGGAGCAGCTCAGGCGACTGCGGGGGCAAGGTAGTGTCGCTGCGGCCGCCGTTCTTGGCGACGGGCACTGAAAGCGGAGCTGAGCCGTCAGGGGGCTCGGAGGGGAGCCCCGTGCAGCGGGCAGTTGTTCTTGGGGGAAGTTTCGCGGGCCTGCTGGCTGCTCGTGTGCTGAGCGACTTCGCCGACGACGTGGTGATAGTGGAGCCAGACGCGCTCGACACCGGGTCGACCGGCCCGGGCGCGCCACACCGGCAGCAGCTGCACGCCTTGCTCGCGATGGGGCATTTCCAGCTGGAGCGCTGGTTTCCCGGCATCATCGCGGAGATGGCTGAGCAAGGCGCCCGGGTTGGCCGGGGCCAGGCAGTTCAGTTCTATGTCGATGGCAGGCTTCGTCCTGCCATCGACGAGCTCGAGATGCTTGGCGCCTCACGCCCGTTCATCGAGAGCTCGGTGCGTCGGCGAACGCAGCGTCTTCCCAACGTCCGTTTCACCGCGGGCCGTGGTCAAGGACTCCTCGTCCGAGGTGGCCGCGTGCATGGTGTCCGCTATGTCCCGGACGGGCAGGAAACCGTAACCGCCCTGGACACCGACCTTGTTGCCGACGCCATGGGGCGCTCGAGCCGTCTGAGTACGTGGCTGGAGCAAGAGGGGTGGCCGGTGCCGCCTCTGGAGCGGATGAGAGTCGACCTCGGCTACGCGACGGCATCGTTCGACCGCGGCGCCGAACTCCCTGAAACGGTGATCGCCCACTCTGCTCCGGGCCCGGAAAGCAGCTATCAGCCCACGATCTGCGAGCCGGGTGCCCTCGCGGCAGTCGAGGGAAGCCGGTGGTCGGTCGTCCTGGCCGGCTACGCCGACTACCGGCCCAGCAGGGACCCGCAGGAGTTCCTTGTCCGCATGCGACGTTGCGTTGCGCCACTGCGGGAGGTCGCCGAGCACTGCGCGCTGCGGAGCGACGTCGACACCTTCCACTTCCGCGAGAGCCAGCGCCGCCGCTTCGGCGGCATGAGCCGGTTCCCCGGCGGCCTGGTCGTGCTGGGCGATGCGATGGCCTCCGTCAACCCGGTCTACGGGCAGGGGCTCACGCTCGCGGCTCTGCAGGCCTCCGCCCTCGCGTCATACCTGCGGTCCGGAGCATCGCCCCACGACCCGGCCTGGGGATACTTCCGCCGCGCTGCCGCCTTCGTGGACGCGGCGTGGGATGTATCGGCCACCGCGGACCTGGCCCAGCCTCACGTCACCGGCCCCTATCCCCCCGGCTATCCCGTTCTGCGCTGGATCGGCGACAGAATCGTCTGCGCTTCTCTGCGCGATGCCGAGGTCAACCGAGCCTTCATGGACGTGGTCCAGATGCGCAAGCCCCCGCGCGCGCTCACCCGGCCCCGTGTCCTTCTCCAGGCGGCCAGGGCGCTCATAACCCGCTGACGGCGCACACGCGCCGTAGCAAACCAACGAAGACAGGAGAATCCCGATGCGCTGGGCAGCCGCCCTGACAAGGGCCGGAATCACTGATCCGCATCTGCGGAGGGCCTACGACGTTCAGCGCAGGCTCGTGCGAAGGTTCGCGCTGCAGGAGTACGTCGCGGCCCGCTTGTTGCTGCCTGCACGGCTCCACCCGCCCGTCATCGCCGCTGTGGCGTACATGCACACGACCGACGAGTTGATCGATACCGGAGAGGTAGGCGCACGCAAGGCAGCCCTCCGTCGCTGGGACGAGGAGAGCACCGCCGGGATCGAGGGGAGCGGGCCGCCCACGCAGCCCACCCTGCTGGCTCTCTGGGACACCACGCGCCGTCACCCCCACATGGCCGCACGGGTGCGGGCTTTCCTCGACGGCGCAACGGTCGAGGCCGAATGGACGGGCTTCGACTCGGAGGCCGACTTCCAGGCGTACGTGGACAGCTACTCGCTGCCCGCCCTGATGCTCACCGCCTCGCTGATCGCGCCCGTCCCCGACGCCGGACGGGATGAGCCGTTTGTAGAGGGATGCCGAGCGCTGATCGAAGGCTGGCAGCGCTGCGACTTCCTGGCCGATCTGTCCGAGGATGCCGAACAGGGCTGCATCGGCATTCCGCAGGATGAACTGGACCGGCACGGGCTGAAGTTCGAGGACCTGCGCAGCAGGTCGGAAGCGTGCGTGCCGGGGCTGGAGCGCCTGGTCCGTGGGCAGACCGAGCTCGCCGAGAACTCGCTCGCGGAATGCCGGGTGCTGCCCTCGCTCGTCGCGGCCGAGTACCGGCCGTTCCTCGAAGCACTGATCGCCGTCCAGGAGCTCCGGCTCCGGGCGGTTCAGCGCGAGGGGGGAGGGCTTCTGCGCCGCGGGGCGGGACCGGGAGGGCTGGCAGCACTGGGCGTCCTGGCCCGCCAGTACCGGCGCGCGCGAACCCAGCGGCGCCGGGCGCAGTAGCTCAGGGGGCGACCGAGTTGCGCCGTTGAGGGCTGAGCGCCCTCGCAGGGGGGTTAGGCGTTCTTCCTGGCGAGGCCTACCGCGCTCCGGAGGGCGCCCATCACGCCCTTGCGGCTGCTCGCCGGCAGGGATCGCACGGTGTCGGTGAGTTCACGCAGCTCGGGATCGTCGTCCGGTTCCGGTGACGCCTCTTTCATGCTCTGCGCGGTCGCCAACACCTCGTCAATAGCCGCCTGCAGTTGTCGTGACAAGTCGCTACTGCCCCCTGTCACGGACCCTCGCAGGGCCACGTGCTCGACCTGCTGCCCCTTGACCCTGGCAAGGAAGCGGGCCTCGATCAGGACAGGCTCCAGCGCCGCGAGGAGGGCTTCCTCGGGGCCGATCGTGAAGAAGCCGGGTACCTTGAAGTGCTTCGCCAGCGCCTTGGTGGTCTCGAGCCCCGGCTTGCGCTTGCCGGTCAGGAGATTGGTGATCATCGACCTGTCGACGTGCGCGGCAGCCGCCAGTTCCGGACGGGTGTACTGCCGGCCGTCCGGATGGAGCCGGGTTTCCATGAGGAACCGCAGACGGTCCTTGAAGGGCGGGTCGACCTCCTCCGGGCCCACGGGCTCCCCTGCGAACAGCTTACGGATCGTCGATTCAGCGATGCCCGTCTCGTGGGCGAGCTGGTCGAACATGATCACGTCGAGGGTGTGCCCCAGTTCTTCGAGCTCCGCCTTGACTGCCGCCAAGGCGGCCGCGACGCCCTCCGGCTCGGTGGTGTTCTCCATGAACGGGCGGTCTCCTGCTCTTCGGTCGGTCAACCCGCCTGTGCAGCGGTAGCAGAGTAGCGCCCGCAGGTGCTTCGCACACCAGAGGGCGTTGCCCTTTGTAGCTGACTGGAGGGTCAGAGCGAAAGTCGTGGTGACAATTGACACCAGAGGGTTTACTGCACAATGATCGCTGTTGGTGGCGGAGTGCCGTCCTCCAACCGGTGGACTGGCTTCACCCTCGGTCACTCGCGGTTAGTCGTGTCCGCGTCGCGTCATGGCGGCGGGGACTGCGTCTGGCCCCGGTCAAATGGTCTCCTAGGCCAACAGCGACCGGGCCTGGCGCCATCGCCTCACGGGGAGACGTGGATGAGCGTTACATCATCGCGGACACCGACGCAGCATGCTCGCCGCCATCGGTATCCGATCATGGGCGGCACGGCGCTGGTGCTGGGCGTAGACATCCCGCTGGCCCCGCATACAACCGCCACGGGAAAGACAGGCCCGGAACACCTGAACCCGGGCAACGCCAACTGGCCGGACACATCCGCCACCGGTGCCCGCAACCTCCCGAGCGTCGACGGCCTCGCCCGTCATACGAACCACGAACCGGCCGGCGCCGACACGGCCGGCAGTTGCAACCCCGCCACGAGCGGGATGCCCTGGACCTCAAAGGCGATAGCCAAACCGTCTCGGCCAAGGACCACACCAGAGCAGCCCACCGGCTGACCAAGTACTGCGAAGGGGAGGTTCGCCATGGCGGATCTGGCGCTGGGGCGGCGCCCACATACGCGTTGGACGGGGGCCGTTCACGACCGCACGGCCCGCCATGTGCCCCAACAGCGGCTGCAAGGGCGGCCAAGCACCGAGCCGCAACGTCAAGGGGGAACCGCAGTGGACACCACCGTGCGCACAGAGGCCGATTCGGCGGACACGGAGGAGGCCCTGACTGCGGAGATACGCGGCAAGCGCCTGCAGCACTTCCTCAAGGGACGGCGCGACTACCTCGACCTGAGCCAGGACGACGTCGCCGAACGCCTCGACATCACTGCCCGCACCTATGGCAACTGGGAACGGGGCACCCTCAAAGAGTGGACCGACGAGAAGCTGTACCTCCTCGCGGAAGCTCTGGAGATGTCCCAGTTCCAGACCACCCGCCTGTTCCTGTACGCCGTCGGCCGGGCTCCGCAGCCGGACCTGCGCGCCATGTTCCACCGCACCGAAGCGGAAGACCCGGCCACCTCGGCCTTCCTCGGCGACTACAGCGTCATGATGGACGCACTCTCGCTGCCCACCTTCGTCATCGACCAACGGTGGGACGTGAAGATGGCCAACAAGGCCTACCGCGACCTGTTCCGTGGGGTGCGAGCCCACCCCACCGCGATGCCCTCCACCAACTTCCTGCGCTTCGGCCTGTTTCACCCGGACGCCCCGGCCGTGTTCGTAGACCACCTGAAGTGGCAGCTGGCCATGCTCGCGCAGCTCTCCTCCAGTCTCGAACGCCACGGCGACGACACCGGCCTCCAGGCCATCCGCCGCGACGTCTACCTGCACCCCCCGCTGCGCGACGCCTACCTCACCGACATGCCCAACTGGGTTCTGGGCTCCGGCGCCGACCTGGTTCACCACGAAGGCGCGGTCCGCGAACTGCGTCACCCCGATGCGCACATCGGCCTCCAGGGCTGCCGACTGCTCGAAGAGACCCCGCGGCCCCTGAAGGCCCTCGGACTCACGCGCCTCACTCTGGTGCTCGTGGACCTCAACGACGGGTCCCTGCCTGAAACGTGCCGTTCGCACGACCAGCACGCAGCCTGACCCGCAAGTACCGGAGCGCGCTGCATGAGCTCGGCGGCCCCCCCCCGCCGTGACAGCAGCCCCCTCCGCACGGGCAACAGATGCACACCGCACGACGTCGCTGGAGTCCGCAACGTCTGCTTCGTACGAGCACCAAAGTCCATGTACAGGCGCATCGTTGGCGGATCTGGGAAACCTGCCCACAGCGGCCGGCAGCTTCGTGGCGTGACGCTCAGGCGGCCAGAGTGGCGGAGGCCGAGGAACCGGGACGGCTCGAAACCCAAGCACATCGCCGCGCCGGATCCGGCGCCAGGCGAGCACAGAGGCCGCTGGCGTCGATCCTTGCGTGCTGCCAGGTTGCTGACCCCGTCGTCCGTGACCACCGAGAGCAGCCCGTCCCTCCCGAACTGGAGGACGAGGACGGCTGACCGGCGGGGCGGGGATCTGAAAGAACCCGAACCGAGGGAGAACCACGACCCACGCCCATGGAGGTCGAGCGAGCTCCCGGCCGGCGGCCGCCGATCCCGGCGTATGCGTCGGGAGGCGGAGATGGTCATCGAGGCCCTGATGGGCGATCCTTCCGCCCCTGGTCGAGGAAATCCGCCTCGAAGAGATCCGGCTACTGAACTTGATCGTGCGATATCAGGTGATTGCCTGACAGGTGAGGGCTGGGTCCGGTAGATGTGTGCGCGTGACTGACTCCACGCCCGGCGAGCCCACCCCTGAGGACGGCGAGCCCACCTCCTTCGTCGAGAACACGAAGAACCTGATCAAGAAGCACAAGGGGAAGGTCCTCGCCGTCGGCGGGGCCGTCGGTAGCGTGGCCCTGGCCGTCGTCTTCGCCAGTCTCGCCGAAAGGCGGGACGCCGAGGATCAGGAGCCGCTCTCCGCCCCTGAAACCACGGACGAGCCGCCTCGATCCAGCAGTGCCTATGACGTTGACTCCTTCCTGCGAAAGCTCCCCGACGGTCAGAACGCCAGCGAGGAAAAGAAGGAGAAGTACAAGGAGGAGACAGGGGAAGACCTCCCTCCTGGTAAAACTTGGGTCGATGGGTGGTCCTACCCGGGCGACTCTCCGGAGGATGAGGACCCCGGCGAAGCCGCAGCCTGAGCACTGAGCACCTGCGCGAAGACAACCGCGGCCCGCTGATGGTCAGGTATGGCTGCCAGCCGCAGGAAGCGTGGGAGATCCTCTCGCCGGCGGTCACCTTCACGAGAAGCGATCTTCGGCGGGTTCACATGCAGAGCGAGCTCCTCAACTCGCCAAGCGCATGGCACCGCTCCCCAACTCGCAGCGTGCGCTCAGGCGTGCGGCACAAGCCAGCGCGGCCGCGGCGTACTCCCGACGGTTGCGTTCCATCTGAGGGCGCAGCCCCATGACCACCAGCGATCCGTACACGGTCGAGCCCCGCCACAACGGGACGCCGAGCATCTTCCAGTCCGGCAGCGGCGACTGGGTGAGCACGTAGCCCTCGGAACGTATCTCCCGCATGAGGTGGCTCTGAGCAGCGCCGTCGAGGTGCGAGAGGATCGCCAGCCCGGCGGCATCCGCGGTGAGCGGCGAGTACCGCAGGGCAACCTTGGTGTCCACGTCGGCGTGGTTGAACGCCGCCTGGAAGTCCTGGCGGCGACCGTAGGTGTGGTCGAGCATCAGCCGACCCGGCGTGTCGTCGATCAGCACCGCGCTGAACGCCATGGCCACCTGGGCGGTCTGGCGCTGCAGCACCGTCGTCTCGCGGTCGAGTGCGCTGTCGTGCGGAAGGTTGAGATGCACGCTCGCATCCGGGCGGTGGTTGGCCACGTCGGTGGCGATGCCGTAGCGGCCCGGCGCGCGGTAGATCAGGTGCTTGGCCTCCACACCTGCGCGCAGGATGCGGTGCACGGTCGACTTGGTGACGCCGGACTCGTCGATGATGCGTCGAAGAGGGTGCAGCCCAGGGCCCATGCTGTTCAACGTCTGCAGGACCAAGTAGACCCGGGCGTGGGCGGTCATGCCGTCGTCCACCGTGCCCGCGGACTCGACAAGCTCGGAGTCGATCACTGAGGGTCCCTCCTGGTAGGCACTTGCGGGGCTTGATCCCGCCTCACGGGTCCCGCCAGGCACATCTCTACCGTGACAATCGGATCTTGTGGAGGAACCACCTCTTCCAGGAAGAGGGTCTTCCAGTACACGCCCAAACAAGCTGCGCGCACCCACAGTTGGCTGCAACTGAACATCGAAGTAGCAGGTCAGAGCTTGTTCCGTCCGGGTGAGTAGGCTCGGGCAGCAGGGTGCGTCGCCGGGGAGACGGTTCGCTGACATGGGTGTCACCCCGTGGACCGTCATCCCACGTACACCTCACGTGACCTGCGCTGATGCCGCCCTCTCCCATCGTGTGGACCGCGTCCCGCCAGCAGCAATCGGAAATTCAGTTCACGTCCCGCTATGTGACACGACGAGCCTCATGGCGACCGCAGCCGGGGAACCTGGGCGAGGAACCATTGCCCCGCCCCACGTCACCCGGCGACAGTGATCAAACCCTCTGGCACCGCCAGCGAGCGCCCCACTTCCAACACTCTGGAGCACCGCCCGTGAACACCCACGCGCCCCACCGGGAAGACGGCCCCACCGGGCACCTCGTCGTCCTGGGCAGCGGACCGCAGGCGGAGTGGGAGCACGCCATACAGCGCCTCGCCGCAGTCGGACCGCTGCTTCTCATCGATGCAGGAGCACCCACCTGGCAGCGACCCCATGTCGCCGACGCCCGGACCGCCAGCCTCCTCGATCCCCACCAAATCCTCGACGAAGTACGGAAGTTCGCCATCACCCGGCCCATCGACGGCGTGCTCACCTTTCATCCCGCCCACGCCCGCACGGCCGCTCTGCTCCGCCAGGAGCTCGCACTGCCCGGACCATCCACCGCGACGAGTGAAGCGACCACCCTGCGCCACCGCACCGCCCAACTCCTCACCGGTGCCGGCGTGGACAACAGCGGAGCCGTCCACGCGGACTCCTACGACCAGGCCCTGGAAGCCGCGCATCAGGTCGGCTTCCCGCTGGTGTGCAAGCCGGCCTCCCCGCGCACCCGGAATGCCGCGCGCCAGGTGACCGGCATCCCCGAACTCGCCGAGGCCTTCTCAGCAGCCACCGCAGCCACCTGGCCGGGCACCGGCACGGTGATAGAGCCGCTGCTCGACGGGATCGAGGCCACCGCCTACACGGCCGACTCGCCATCCGGCCCCAGGGTCGTCGCGATTTCCCACGCCATCTTCGACCCGCAGGCCGAACCCGCACTGCTCCCGGTGGAAGTGGTGGTCGACGCGGACGACGTCTGCGCGTCCGCCATCGAGGACACGGCGAGCCGGGCGCTGGCCGCCCTGGGACACCGATCAGGTCCGGCGCAGATCCGCATGCGGATCACCTCGACCGGGCCACGGGTCATCAGCGTCACGCCCCATCTGACGGACCCGCTGCTGGGCATGCTGATCGAGCAAGTGACAGGGATCGACCTCATCTCCCAGGCTGGCCATCATGCCCGCGGCCGGACCTTCCTCGCTGAGGAGAGCCGTCTCGGCGCGGCAGCTGTGCGCTTCCTCCAGGGCCCTCACCGGACCCCGCTGTCGCCCTCGGCCGAGCCAGCGCATCCCCACATCACCCCATACGCCACCCTTCAGCAGTATCCGGACGCGCGCTGCGTGGGCCCCCTATGGCGAAGCGGGCACCTACTCGTTTCAGGCACCGATTACCCCCAGTGCACGGCGCGCCTTCGCAGCGCCGCGGCCGAGCTCCGCTCTGCACGCCTCTCCGCGTAACCGACAGGAGCCCCGCCCGTGTGTTCTCGCGCGTTCTTCACCGCCGAACTCCCCAACTCCCCGCGGGCGTCAGGGCAAGAGCTCGTCCCCTGCCCAATCCCCGACACGCTCTGCAGGCACCGCCCCCGTGCAGGAGGCCACCGGCCACACGTCGGCTCGGGCACCTGGACGGGACGAGAGCGAACCGACCCAGCGTCCACCGGACTGCTGACGGCGTGAGGGACCCCACTGCACTGCGAAGCGCCCAGAGGCGGGAAGATGGCGGCTGCTCGCGCCCATCCCAGAAGGGGGCTCATCATGCAGAACGCCGTGCACGAGGCAATCGGGGACATCCGTGTCGAGCCGGCCGGGAACCTACTGGGCAGCCCTGAGACGAGCCTCACCCACGCATCCTGGTCCCACGTCCTTGAGCAACTGGAAGCCACCGGCCGCTCAGTCGTCCCGCGACGCGTCCCCGCGCAACCGGCGCGCGAGGTGCTCACCTTCCGGTTGCAGAGCACCTTTGGCTTCCTCCTCGACGCGGCGGCACGCTTCCTGGAGTCCGGGGACAAGGAGGACGCCGAGCGCACCGCACACGAAGCCCGCACCATCAAGGCCCTGACCGTAGCCCCAACCCTGCGCCACCACCGGGAAGAAGAACCGCCGACCGGCGGCACCAGGGAAGAGCTCCTCGACCACCGTGTCAGCGCCGAGGGCAACGGGTTCCTCGCCCTGGGCGTCGCCGAGCTCACTGCAGCCATCGGCCCGCACCACAAGGCACGGGGACTGCTGCCCGCCATGCCGCCCCAGGACCCAATGGCCTTCGTCGTTCTGTGGAACCGGATCAGCGCACCAGGGATCATTCTCGCGGGCATGAACGCGGCCCACACCGACGGCGAGCAGGGCGCTGCCCTCCTGCACTCTCACCTCGCCACCGCAGCCCAGGCGCTCGTTCCGGGCGATACCCACCACGAGTGGAGGTGAGCCGCAAGCCGCCGCCCCGGGCCGCGTACGCACGCGATGCTCAGCAACTCCTCACGGGTGCGCTATTCGGCGGAGGTGCGACCGCGGCCGGAACAGGCTGTGGGGACGTTGAAGAAAGACCATGCCCATCGTTCCCGCGTCGTACGCGGCTGGGCGTCACCCCGCATGTGCCAGTCCGTGAGGTCGTCGATCAGGAGTGTCCACGACGGCGGGATCAGGCGAGCGCGGTTCATGGTGTCCAGAGCGTGCTCCAGTTCCCGCCACGGGAGCCGGCGCCGGGGATTCAGGAGGCTCTGCATAGCCCGCTCCGCTGCTTCCTCCCAGGGACGGCCCGGCGGGTCGGCGCGGGACAGCCGTCGCAGGGCCTGCCCGATGTCACCGTAGCCGGTCAGACGGAGGGAGAAGCGGAAGTCGCCCGCCTGGTGGTAGCGGACGAACATGCGGGCGACGCGGATCGCGACCTCCGGCGGGACGTCCCCGGGCATGCCGGGCACAGAGTGAGGGGGCCGACCTCTCCCGCTCCGGCGAAGCGGCGCTGTGACCTGGGTGTTTCCGTCGCGGACGCACCTCGCGAGCCACTCCACCAGGACTTCCGTCCCGGTCACGCCCGTCGGGGACGATTCCTCCTGCATGGCAGTTGACCGCGTCACCTCTGCTCCCTCCGCTCCGACATGCCCTCGCTGGGCAACTCAGTGGGCTGTAGCGGCTGTTCTGTGTCCTCTTCATCGACCAGGTGGCTTGATGCCGAGGGCGCCAGCTCGGCACGGGCGCGGGCGAGGACGGCCGGGTCCAGGTGCTCGAAGCCGACCTCGCCCACCGTACGGAATCGGGTGATCTGGTCGGCGACCTCGTGGAGGATGCGGGCGTACTGCGCCCGTACGTGGGTCGATTCCGGCGTCTCGCGCCAGTCGTCCTGGAGCACGATCACGGGGTTCTCCGCGTCCTGCGCATCGTTGCGCAGCTCCATGGTGAGTCCCCAGTAGCCCACGTCGCTGATCTCGGTGTTCCGCACGCGCTCGGCGAGGTCCTCAAGCAGGCCGGCGCGCAGTTCGTAGGCAGTCGGTGTCCTGGCGGCCGCAGACGGCATGCGGCTGAGGGCCTCGCGGATCTCGGCGGCCTCGGTGGCCAGGTAGTCGGCGTACCCGTCCCAGTCGACCTCGGCACTGGTGTCCTTGGCCAGGACAGGGATGTCGTTGCGGCCCTTGATGCGTCGCAGGGTCTGGGCGGTCAGTCCGGTTGCCTCCAGGCCCTTTTGCAGGCCGCCGTGATGGGCGAGCGGGCCGGTCAGGGCGGCCCTGACCAGAGGGTCGCGACGCCGGGCGAGGCTGCGACTCTCCCGCCCCCACTCCGTCAGTCTGTCCAGCGCTTCATCGGGGCCGGTGAAGACCGGCGCAGGGCCATCCTGGTGCATGAGCCCACCCTACCCACCCAGAAGGGATGACTTCATCTATTTGAAAAGAGTGGTAGCGTCGATTTTCTTGCTGGCGGCCTTCCCTCTCCCCCTAGAGGAGCGAATGTGGACGTTGTCGTGGACTCCTCTGTGACCGGCCCTTCCCCGGGCGGCAACGGATGGTTCGTCACTCTGGCGCTCAGCCCGGGCACCGGTGGCGGCCGGCTGGACTGGCACCCGGATGGACTCGCCGACCCCGAAACGATCATGATCAAGGTCGGTACAGCACCCCTCACCGACCAGCAGGTCGACAGGATCGGGAAGGTCGTCGCTGGCTTCTCCGGCATCGCAGTCATCGACCGCGCCGAATGGACCTACCTCCACAACCAGGGGCGTTGGGACTACATCCCGGAGGACGAGGACGACCTCCTGGGCGCCATCGAGGAGCTGACGTATCTGGTGCGCGAATGCCTCGAATGACCGCCGCGCGTACCTCCCCGCCCATGCGAGCTGTCCGAAGTCCGTCCGCCCGTTCGCCTGGAGAGACCGAACTTGTCAGTCGTGACCGTCACCATCCCGTCCGTCCCACCCGACTCGACGGGTCATTGGCGCCGGGTGGTGACCGGCATCGACCCCACGCGGCACGGAGGCTACGCCGTGCTAGGGCACTTCGTGCAGCCCGGGGAACGCCTGACGGTCCCTCTGGGCACCCTCGTACTGGTCGTCGACAAGAACGCATACGAACGTACAGGGGGCCCGCGCCTTGGCGCGGGGCGGATCATGGAGTCCGCAACTGTGCGCATCCTGAAAGCCCGCACGCGCGGGCTGGTCGAAGTCTGGTCCCGCGACTACCGGTCAGCCTGGATCCAACCCAGTGCCATCAATCGGCTCACGACGCTCCTGCGAAAACAGCAGGAGCGCCTCGCCAAAAACTCCGAGCGCGCGGAACAGGACCGCGCGGCCGCGCGGGAGGCCAACGCCCGGCGAGCCGAGCGGGCACGACTGGCACGCCACAGGGGAGGCCGCTCCTCGGGGGAGCGCCGAAAGGCGCGCGCGACTTCCGGAGGCAGCCAGGACGCCGCGCAGATCCGCGTGTGGGCGAAGGAGAACGGTCACGAGGTCAACACCCGAGGCCCTGTTCCGGCGTCCATTCGTGAGGCCTACGAAAAGGCCAACGCCTGATCACCGGAACGTAGGTATCAGCCGGGTACGGGATGGCCCTGTGGTGCTCGCGTTTCCCACGAAGGTGTTCTCTCCTGCTGTGTCCGACCCGCTCGGCCATGGACCGTAATCCCGCCACGAGGTACGGCACATCAAGTAGTGGTGCCGGGCCCCGGTCAGTAACCCCCGCCCGGTCTACCGACGGTTGCGGCAGTCGAGCACCGTGTGCTGAGCCCCCTGCCCCGACTTCCAAGCCGAGGACGACCGTGCCCACCCCCCTGACTGCCGCCGCGCCTCAACAGGCCACCGCCGCAACCGGATTCACTCACGCCGGCACCCAGACCGTCACCCGCCCCGCCACCCTCGACGACTTCGACGAGGTGAACGCGCTCCACGAACGATGCTCACTCCAGACGTGCTTCGCCCGCTACCAGGCCGCTCGGCGATCACTCCGACTCGCCGAGTTCCAACATCTGACCCGCCCCGACCGCAGCCTCACCTGGGTCACCCATCCCAAAGACGAACCACACCAACTCGTCGCGACCACCAACTTGGTCCGTACGACCGAGGCCGGTGCGGCCGAGCTCGGCATCATGATCGAGGATTCCTGGCAGAGCCGCGGCCTTGGCACCTATCTCGTGCGGTACGCCCGCACGCAGGCCCGCGCCTTCGGCTGCTCCTCGCTGGTCGTCATGACCGGCTCGGACAACGTGCGGGTCCTCAAGATCATGAGGACCCTCGGCGCTGCCCTGCCGACTATCCACGGTCCGACCGTCGACCTCATGGTCCCCGTCGGGTAGCCGATGGAGCTCACCGTGGCAACAAGACTTCCACGCCTGCCCGGCCGCACGCCACCCGCCTTGCCGATGTGACGCTGGTCCTGGCGCACGGATGATCGGTCTCCGCCGCCGTGCGGGGCGTCGAGATCCGGCACCTCCTGGCAGACGACCGGGTCCGGCTCCTCAGTTTCGACCAGCGCAGCCACGGAACTTCGCCCCACGATCACACCCCGAGCAGGCATCGGCATCCTGGCCGACGACCTGGAAGCCGGGCTGAGCGCCTTCAGCGGCGACACCCCGGCGATGCCGTGCACTCGACGGCCGCGCTGGAGAGCTGCCGCGAAAGGCGCGTGCACCCCGCCCGCAGCGATCGCGGCCCTGCTGATGGTGAGCGCCAGCAGCGGGCACCTCGACTCGCGCCTTGAAGGACATCCACTGGCCTGTGCCGTAGGCAGCTTCGCACCGCCATCACCGAGGCCTGCATCCGCCCTCCACCTGGTACCTGCGAGACCTCCGACCTCCTTCAACGGCGCCGCGGAACGGCCACCGAGCCGGCGACCGCCTGGTCTGGGCGATCTTCAACTCCGACATCGGCCACCCCGCCGCACGCATCCCGCCAGGAGGCGAAACCTGGCCCGCCCGGCGCGGTAGGGCCTCGGCACGCGTGCCGCGGGAGACACTGATCGACACGAGGCAGTAGTGTCATGTTCCGGTAATCGGAGAGGGAGTTGAGTCATCGTGATGCGCATCTCAACGTCAGGGACACAACGACGATGGATGCTGGCCACGGTTCTGTGCGGCGTGCTGATCACAGGATGCAGCAGTGGCAGTGGTGGAGGAGACGGCAACACGGAGCCGAAGGCCAAGCCGGCGGCGGAGCCGAAGCCGCTCACCGAGGGTGCCCTGCGCCCTCTGCTGCTCTCTCAGGCGGATCTCGGTGCCGGATACGTCCAGGCCCAGGAGGAGCCCGACAGCGGGAAGTTCGACGACGTCTCGGTCCAGGGGTGCCCCTCGCTGGAGAAGCTGGGGCAGAGCGGCGATGAGACCATGTTCGCTTCGAAGGCAGAGGCCAGCTTCACCTACGACTCGGACGCCTCTCTCGGCGAAGAGTTGCACAGCGACCGCCCCTCGGTGCTTTCCAGCAAGCTCCGCGAGCTGATCGGCGCCTACACGGCGTGTCCCACTTACACGATGACGGCAGGCACCACCCCCATCGAGGTGAAGATCGCCAAGTCGGCCACCCCGGAGCTCGGAGACGAGCAGTTCGCCTACACCTCGACGATGGAGCTGCCCTCCGGGGCGCAGGTGCTCAAGACGATGGCGGTCCGCAAGGGCAACGTTGCGGTGATGCTGGTGGGTGCACCCGCCCTAGTGGACCGCCACATCAAGACCGCCGTCAGCAAGCTCCCCGCAGGCAGCTGACCATTCCCGGCGCCGCGGCGGCCACCAGGCAGGTGACCTACACGGCGGCCGGGAACTCTTCCAGGAGCTTGGCGCGCTGAGCGGGCCCCAGGCCCTGCACGCGACGTCCTTCCGGGATGCCCAGGGCGTTCATCGAACGGGTGGCGCGCACCTGCCCTATGCCGGGCAGTGCGGTCAGCAACTGCCGTACCGGCATGCGGCCCACGATGGTGTCGGACCGGTCCAGTACCTGTGCGAGCGTCAGGGTGCCGGCCTTGAGGCTCGCCCGTACCGCACTGCGGGCCTGACGGGCGAGGATGGCCTTATGGCGTGCCGCGTCGCGGTCGTCGTTGGTGAGGGTGGGAAGGACCATGGGGTTCCTTACGTCGTGAGGCCTCGTGATCACACGGACCTCGGTGGTTGGAGCAAGGCGTCTGCCCGGGCGTTGCGGGGCGGTGAAGTCCTACTGAGCGGGTTCCGCCGTGGTGGTCGTGGCGGCGGGGATCTCCAGCGGGTCGATGTCGGCGTGATACGGCACGTAGGTGTGGCGCCGCCACACGAACCGAAGAGCGACCCGCGCGACCAGGGCCATGTCGTACCCGCGTTCTGCCGTGGCGCGCGCGAAGTGTTGCCTGATCCTGCGGCTGGCTCCTTTGGCCACGGCTGCCGACGCGGCTCACGCCACCTGGCGGTAGCGGGGGAGCAGGTCCTCGCGCAGCGCGGCGAAGACACCGAGCGCCGCCTCCAGGGAGTCGGGGGTGAGCGCGTCCGTGCAGGCGATCCTCAGCTGGTAGCGCTCGCAGGCCGGCGGGAGGACGGCGTTGGTGTACACGCCGTGGTCGACCAGGACGCGCTGAGCCGACAGCATCGAGATCTCGTCGGGGAACCGCACCAGGACGACTGGGCCGACGTTCCCGGCCACGTCGTACCCCAGCGCATCCAGCGCACGCCGCAGATGCTCGGCCGCCGCCAAGAGGTCGGGCTCCACCTCAGCGCGCCGACGGATCTCGCGCAGCGACGCGTGCGCGGCGGCGGTGTCGGCCGGACTCAGCCCGGCCGAGTAGATCAGCGGCCGAGCGGTGTGGCGCAGGAAGTCGATCGTCTTGGCATCCGCCAGAACCGCGCCGCCCTGCGACGCCAGGGACTTGCCGAACGTCAGAGTCATCAACGGCACCCGGCCCTGCATCCCGGCCTGCTCGATCACACCGCGGCCGCGCCCGAACACCCCCACCCCGTGGGCGTCGTCGACCAGCAGCGTGGCGCCGTACTCCTCGCAGACCGCGACCAGTTCAGCAACCGGCGCCAAGTCGCCCTCCAGGGAGAACACCCCGTCGGTGGCGACCAGGACCGACTGCGTTGGTGCGGCCGCCAGCTGCCGGGACAGGTCACCGGGGTCGTTGTGGCCGAACCACCGCACCTCCGCGCCAGAGGCCTTCGCCAGCCGGGCCCCGTCGATCAGTGACGCGTGGGCCTTCTCGTCCAGGTACACCTGGTCACCGCGTCCAGCCAGGGCGGACACGACACCGAGGTTAGTCATGTAGCCGGTGGCGAACACCAAGGCCGCCTCGTAGCCGAAGAAGTCCGCGAGGTCCGCCTCGAGCTCCTCGTGAAGATCAAGGTTCCCGTTCAGCATCCGGGACCCGGTCGCGGACGTCCCATACAGGGCGATCGCGTCCTGTGCGGCACCGATCACCTGTGGGCTCGAGCTGAGCGCCCGGTAGTTGTTGCTGCCGAGCATGAGGACCTCGGCGCCGTCCAGTACCGCCTGACCGCCTCCGCCTGGCCCCTGAAAGGCCGGGTAGTACGGGTAGAGCCCAACATCGCGTGCCTCATCAGCCCGCGTATAGGCGCGGCACTTCTCCAGCAGGTCCATCAAGTGGGGTCCGATCTCTCGCGCGGGTCGGGCGGGTAGCGGCACCACCGTCGCCCCGCCGCACGCCGCACGGGCGCACCTGCCGCGTACGTCCCACCTCCTGGCATCGCGATCCGCCAGTGCGTCCCGCCCCACGGAACACGGCCACCCGACAACGGCTCTGACGCCGATGCAACCGAGTGACAACACACCCACGGAGCCGGGCCCCGCGGATGTGGACCTCACTCCCGCCCGCGCGTGACCCTGTTGCACGGCTAGGGCACGTGCCCCCTACCGTCCCTTCGCCCACCCTGCCGGACAGACCGGCGGCGACAACACCGAGGACCGCATGCCTGCCATCACTCGCATCGACCGGATCCCCCCATCCCATACGATCTTCCCGGCCACCAGCCACCCCGACCTGCAACAACCCGGAGCCGTGCACCACGGCTGGAACACCGGCCGTCAGCTCCTCCTGCACGCTGTGGACAGTTCCTGGGCCAAGCAGATGACCGGGCAGGATCAATGCCTCCGGCAGCAGGCGATCGCGCAACTGCGCATGCTCAGCCCTCGCCTCGACGAGGTGGCAGGCCCGCTCACGCTCGCGCTCCACGTCAGTGCCGTCCAGCAGCCGCCACCGGATGCGGACTCCACCGCCCTCGCCCCGCTGATCGGTGAGGCCCTCGCGGACCTGGGAGACTGGGGGATCCGTGCCCCGCTACCCGAGCAACTCGACCTGATCACCCGGGCCGTCCACGCTCTGCAGCCCTGCATGCCCGACTGACCGGCGCCCACCGTGGCCCCTGCGCTGCGCGGCGTGCGGGCCCCGCCGGCCGACGGCGCAGCCGACTCCGGGATGAAGGCGTCGGTACGGCCAACGCCTCCACGGGGCAATGGCCGCCGGCCATCAGCACCAACTCGGTCCGTCGCGCGGGACGTGGACGGCGAATGCGGATCCAGCTGTTGGGATGTCGTGCGTCGGATCGCGTTGTGCGCTGGCGAACAGCGGCAGTGTCGGATCGCCCCGCCCGTCACATGGGCTCCTCCACACCAGGGATGTGTGATCCGATGCAGAAGTTCCGCGCAGTCCTCGCCGCCTCCACAGTCAGTGTCGCCGCGCTCGCCGGCATGGTCGCGACCGCGCCGAGCGCCGCGGCCGCCACGTCGCTGTGCGGCTCGTCCTACGGCTACGTGGGCAAGCACGCCATGACCAAGGTCTCGGGGAAGGAAGGGCCGCGCACGGGCGGCTACGTGTACGTCTACTACAGCGCCAAGACCAAGAAGAACTGCGCGATATCCAAGCCGGTTCCCCAACTGCGGGGCAAGGCCTGGGGGCTGGGCGTGGGCCTGCACAGCCCCACCTACAAGGACGGCGGATCCGACGGATACGCGCGCGGGCAGGTCTACACCCGGTGGGCGGGTCCGGTCTATGTGAAGTCACCGCATGCCTGCATCACCGTGACCGGCGACATGAACACCGGCACGCCTGGCCACCTCCGCGCCCATTACGAGGTCCTGAAGAAGGGCGTCCACTGCGACTGAGCAAGGCTCAATCTTGCCGGCCGCTACTTCCCATGCGCTTTCAGGCGACCGACGGACGGTCTTGCGCAGGATGCGGACATCGCCCAGGTCCGTCCGCCGGACGACCCCGGAACACAGACTTCGGCACCAACCGGGCCCAGGCGCACCCGATCCGCCCAGGACCGCAAACCAGCGCCCGGACGCCGACTGAGAGCCCTGAGGCGGAGCTGCGTCCGGCCGCCCTGCTCGGCGATACCGACGACATCACCGCACCTCAGTCCCACGGAATCACACCAACCATCGCATGACGAGGCATCAGCGCCGCGACACCGCCTCGCCCACGACTGAAGGATCGCAAGAATCATGACGTTCACTTTCAATCAGGTCATTGCGATGGAAGACGCAACGTTCCCGTACAGACTCGGAACCGACTGCGTTGACGACATCGTCGCTCGTCTCGCCGCACACAGCGCCAGCAGTTACGTGGTGGTGGCGGACACAACGGTGGCCGAGCTCTACGGCCTCGACCTGATCGCTCGAATCGCCAAGACAGCGGGCCCGGCCCACCTGCTCACCCACGAGGTCGGCGAGCAGCACAAGGGGCTCACCACCGTCGGATCACTCGCGGAACAGGCCCTGGAGAAAGGCGCCGACCGGCGCTCCGTCGTCGTCGCACTCGGCGGCGGCGTGACGGGGAACATTGCCGGCCTCCTGGCGGCCTTGCTGTTCCGCGGCGTCCGCCTCATACATGTACCTACGACACTGGTTGCCCAACTCGACTCGGTTCTCTCTCTGAAGCAGGCAGTCAATGCCCGCCTTGGCAAGAACTTGATCGGCACCTTCTACCAGCCCGTCGAGGTCCTCGCAGACACGGCCATGCTGCACACGCTGCCCACCCGCGAAATGCGCTCCGGAATGGGCGAGGTGATCAAGAACGCCCTGGCCATCCGACCCACCATGATCGACAGGCTCGGAAGCGCGCTGAACGCCGAGGCCCGCTACGACGACGAGACCCTGCGCTGGATCATCGCCGAGAGCCTGGCCGCAAAGGCGGACGTCACCTTCGACGACCAGTACGAGCGCCGCTCCGGCCTCGTCCTGGAGTACGGGCACACAACGGGGCATGCCATCGAACACGCCTCACGTGGAGAGGTCGCGCACGGGGCGGGCGTGGCCATCGGCATGCTGGTCGCCGCCGAAGTCTCCCGACGCCTGGGCCTTGCTGACGAGAAGCTCGTCGCTCTACACCGCGAACTGGTCACCGCGGGCGGTGTGGAACCCCTGATCCCCCCGCACGTCGACACCGCGCTGGTGAAGTACCTGCTTGCCTACGACAACCAGGGCGGCTACATCGACAACCCGACCGGTCACACCCCGATGGTGCTGCTGTCCGAGCCCGGCAACGTGCTGCACACGGGCGCGCTGCCACTCGTTCCCGTGCCGCTGGCGCTACTCGAGGAGGTCGTCGACGAGACCGCCGCCCAGAGCGCCGACCTGGCAGCCTAGCCGGGGAGGCGACATGACCGCGGTTGCCCCGGCGCGGCAGCTCACGCCCCCGCGAGCCGACAGACGCGTGCTGATCAGGTTTTTCGCTGTACCCGGCATGGCCATGGCGGTCTGGGGAGCAAGGATGCCCGCGGTTCAGGCTGCAGCGCACCTTGGGCCGGGCCGGTTGGCACTCGTCCTGCTCGGGGCTGCGGCCGGCATGGTCGTCGGAGTCCAGGCTGGGGGACGGTGGGCCCATCGGCACGGTTCCTCAGGCCTGCTGGTCGCCCCCATGCTCGCATTCGGCATCGCCCTGGCACTGCTCGGACAGTGCCGCACGCTACCGACTCTGATCTTGGCAGCGGTGCTCTTCGGCTTGGTCCACGGTCTGCTGGATGTCGGTGCCAACGCCTCGGCCGTCGCCTGCGAACTCGCCTACCAGCGGTCGATCATGGCGGGCTTACACTCCAGCTACTCAGTCGGAGCACTGTGCGGCGCCGTGCTCGCGGCCTTGACCACATGGATGCCCCACAACCTGCTCTTCGCACTCGTTGGCGCCTTCACCGTCCTCGCTGCCCTCACTGCAGTGCCGAGCGTTCGAGCAGCGACATCGCTCGACGGCGCACCCGAGAGCACCCCAGCAGCCACGGACGAGGTCAGTACCCCGTCTATGTCTCGCACCACCGTGTGGCTGCTCTGTGCCCTCGCCGCTGCGTGTCTGTGGGCTGAAGGCGCCGCTGCTGACTGGTCAGCAGTACACCTGCATTTCCTGGGCACCTCCGAAACAACCGCGGCGACCGCCTACGCGCTCTACAGCGCGGCCATGGCCGCAGGCCGTCTCCTGGGCGACCGGCTGACCACGCGCTACGGAGCACCAGCGGTAGTGCGCGCCGGCGGCGCACTGGCCGCAGCCGGCCTCGGCTGCGCGCTCGCCGTAGGCACGGCCCCCGCGGCTCTGCTCGGCTGGCTGGCACTCGGTGCGGGCTTGTCCACGGCTATGCCCTCTTTGATCACAGCCGCTGGACGAGGCGGACCGCGCGCCGTCGGAACTGTCACTGCGGTCGGCTACCTTGGCCTGCTTGCCGGACCGGCGGCCATCGGAGCGCTCGCAGCGTTCACCAGCCTGCCCGTGGCACTGACCGTGCTCGTCGGCATGGCGGCGACCGTCGCTCTTCTCTCCTCCCGAGCACTGGCGTCCAGGTGAACGATCAGCTCGATCCGATCACTCAGAGGTCCCGCGTCACGCCTCCCCGAAGGACCGACCACCAGACCCGCACGGAGGGAGCTGTACCGCCCGGCGGAACAGCTCCCCCGACCCCGGAGCCGCGCGGTGAAACGCGAAGCCGCGAGCACCCCGCCGACGCCACGCAGCCTGGTTGCCTCACCCCATGAACGCGACATGGCGCACCACGAGCCCCCCACCGGCAGGACCCGCCGCCGGCGCGCCCGCCCGATTCGACCAGGTGCTCGCGCGTACCCGTGCCGACAACCGGGCCGCCCTCGCCACCTACTTGCCCGCAGGCTACCCCAACCAGGCCCAGAGCCTGCGGATCCTGCACAGCCTCGCCGAAGTCACCGATGTCATCGAGCTCGGCTGGCCGTACACCGAGCCCATGCTCGACGGCCCGGTAATCCAGCAGGCCGGAGCCCAGTCCCTCGCCGCTGGATTCCGCGTCCAGCACCTCCTGGAGAGCATCCGGTCTCTGGCCACCTCACCCGCAAGCGTTCTGGTGATGGCGTACTTTCCCCCGCTGTACAAGTACGGCCTCGATCGCGCCGCCCATGACTTGGCGCAAGCAGGCGCCGCCGGGGTGATCCTGCCCGACCTGCCGATCGAAGAAGCCGACGGCTGGCTCACCGCTGCCCAACAGGCAGGTATGCACACCATATTCGTCGTCGCCCCCTCAACGAGTGACGCTCGCCTCACCCGCATCTGCAGCGCCGCCGGCGGCATGCTCTACGCTCCCGCCGTCGCCGGAGTCACCGGCTCCACAGGCCCCCTCCACAACGCGTTGCCCGCCTTCGTGCAGCGCCTGCGGGCCGCCACCGACCTCCCGATCGGAGTCGGCATCGGCATCTCCAACCCCGCGCAAGCCCAGGAGGCCAGCCGCATCGCCGACGTCACCATCGTGGGATCCGCGCTCCTCCGCGCCATCGACGCGGCACAAGGGCCTCGGCAGCAACCCGAGGCCGCGGCCGACTTCGCACGCGCCCTCACCGCCGGACTCCGCCGCCCGGGCACCCCACGGGCCGCCGCATGACATCACGATCCCCGACCACGGCGCTCCTCGGGAGCACATCCCCTCACAAGTGCCCCAGAGCGCCGCCGGAAGCTCCCGGCCACCCGCCTGAACGTTCCACGGCCCCGTACGGGATACCCCACCGACCTACTGGAGGAGATTCTGTCCATGCTCTTCGACGACCAAGGCACCCCCGCCCAACGCCGGGCCCGAGAGGCGAACCTCGTGCTCATCGGATCCGCCATCATCGCCTCCACGCTCGCCGCGGCTGCCGCAAGCGGAACCGCCGCCTACCGACGCATGTCCTCGCGCCACAACATGCACGTCCGCCTGGCCACCACCCTGGCGGCCACCGTCACCGGGGGAGGCATCACCGTCGGCCTTCTGGAACGGGCCACGCGAGGCACACGCAGACGGCTGAGCGGCCTAGACCGGATCATCGACTACCTGTCCGAGGACACGACGCGCTCGGGCGCCGCCCGGGCGAACACGGACCTCTCCGACGCGAAGGTCCACGACGGACCCGCGGGCGCTCCTCGACGAGGGGACCAACGCCCTGCCCCGCGCCTTCGATGACACCAAGGCCCGGCTCGAGCAGCTCCGCCGCATGGTCGCCCTGTTGGGACCCGGCCTCCAGGCATGTTCTGGTCCCAGCCCGAGGGACGTGCGCCGCGACAGCGGAGCCACATCCCGGGAGCGCAGGCCTCCGGCTCCCTCGAGCAGGACCGGACGGTTGTCTGACCAATGAGTCGCCGCGACGCTGTTCTGCACACGATCACGGTCGGCGAAAGAGCCGTCCTGTCCTCCAGGGAAGGTCCGACGTGAAGCTCTTCGCCCTCGGCCATCGCACTGCCGACCCCGCGCCCACCGAAACGCCCACGGCCGCAGCAACGGCAGTCAGCTACCTCGCGCGGTACGTGAACCGCGACGCGGTCTTCGCACACTCCGGACCCGGCCCAGACTTCGCGCCGATCGGGCAACTCTTCTACCTCGACCGCGGGATCAAACTTCGCGAGGCCGACGGCTGGGTTCAGCTGAGGCTGCGCTACCGCTCCGCGTCCGGCCTGGCGGAAGGCGCTACGGCCTGGCTTCCCGAGGCATGGACGAGTCCCTGCGTGCCACCGGGAACACTGACCTGCCCATGAGCAGCGAGCACTTGGATCCCGGCACGTGCGGTCCACTCCCTGGCGCGAAGTCGAGTCGGCCCCCTGTGGCAATGTCCTGTGTGAGGCAGGCGCCCCGCTCTGCCGACCCGCGTCGCCTTCCACGAGGAGATCCCGGTGCCAGAAGCACACTGCCAGGTACCCCTCCGGCCACAGTCGAGTACGCAGGACCGCAAACATCGGCACCACGCTGACCTCGGGCATGTAGTTGGACAGGACTGGTTGGCCGCGGTGACCACCGCGCGCCCCGGCTTGGCTGCCCCTTCCGCGCCGGCCACGTCCCGGCCGAGTCCACGTACGGGCTCCAACAGCCTGCTCACCTGTCCCTCTCGCCCGCCGAGTGCCCCGTCACGGACCTTGCGGACCTGGGGCCCTCGGCCCGAGCAGGACCAGGACCCGTCCCGCCCCCCGACATCGCGGATCGATCAGGCATCCTGCGCAGGAGTGACAGACGCGCCGCAGGGTCCCGGGGGGCTTGATCGAAATCGTGTACGGAACCATCAATCCCATGCGCGCAGTGCCACCATGGTGTGCGCACGTGCCCATTCGACTTGAGGATCTGCCGTGAACCAGCGACCTCGGCCAGAAGGTCCAGGAGACCCGATCGAGAGAGTCGCCCGACTCCTCGAATCGGCCGCAGCCCCGACGAACCCCATGGTTCTCCTGGACGGCCCGCCGCTGTCAGGTGTGACGAGGTCGATGTACGAGGCGGTGCAACGGTGCCTTCCGTCGGCGCACCTTGCACCGTTCACTGCTCTCGAACTCGCCGAGTTCAGCGCGCGGCCAGACTTCGTGACCCAGTTCAGCGGTGGCGAGCGGTTCGTCCTGTGGCTCGACGGCCTCTCACCAGCAGACCTCGTACTCCTTGGCAGTGGAGTGCTGGACAAGGTCCTACCGCATGCCTTGATGCTGGCCAGCACGGACACGGCCTGGCGTGAGCGCCTCCTGAAGGACAGCTCAGCAGTCACCGCTCCGGCACGGACGGTCCTTCTGGAATACGCGGAGCGGGTCTCAGTGCCGTTCAGCATGACCCAACGTGAACGAGCCGTGATCCGCAAGATGGGCTACCCCGTCAGCAAGGGAATCGCTGAGTCCTTTGTCGGTGGCGAGAACCTGATCAAGCGATATCACCGGGGGGCCCGCGACAATCCTGAAGGACACCTCCTCGTGCAGGCCGCCGTCGACGCGCGACGCTGCGGCATCCACCGCCCCCTCGGCGAGGACGAGTTGTACAGCCTCTGGTGTGCACGCGGCGACTATGAGTACGAGCAGTGCCGTCCCCTGTTCCGGCGCGCGCTCGACTGGGCCAGCGCCGTCCCCCAAGACGCCTCGACCGGGTTGGTCTTTCGCGCGGAAGGCGGCCGGTCGCCGGATTGGCGTGTGCTCGGTTACGCGGCCGGAGCCGACGACGGCGACCACGGGCACAAGCCCCGCCCGCTCCACAGCCGAAGGTGGAAAGCGGTACTGGAACTGCTGCCAGAAGCCGGCGATCAGTTCGCCATCGGCATCGCCGCTCATCTTCATGGACGAGGCGACATAGCGGAGGCGGCCTTGAAGGAAGCCACAGAAGCTGCGGCTTGGGGCCATCCCGCCGGAGCTGCGGCAGCTGCCGCACTGCGCGGCCTCAAGACTGAAGGCATTGCCTGAAGAGAACCCCGCCCGGACGGTACGGTACAGGGCTCACTCGACCAGGCGTTCCTGCAGGGGATCAAGGACGTTTCGGAGGCATAACCGCTGCGCCGGTTGAGCTGCTGAAACGGACTTCCGCACAAGCCCCGGTCCCGGGCGCCGCCTCAAGTGGAGGTCGGCCCCTGCGTCGGAGGCGTCTCGCCGGCCTTGGCGGAGGCAACCGCGATGTCCATCTGCTGACGAATGTGAGAGGCCAGTCTGCGCATGGCCTCAGGGTCGTCCGGCAGGCTGCCCCGGCACGACTGAATCTTGAAGCCGTCCCTGCGAAGATCCATCCGAATGCCCTCCGCCTCTATCCGGCGCAGTACCTCAGCATGGGGCTCATCGGCGAGCACGTACGAAGCCGGGACTCCTCCCAGGTGGCTCGTGATCGCTTCCAGCTCAACGGTGCCCAGCTCGACGGTGCGACCAGCGCGCAGTTCGCCGAAGAAGACCGGCTCAGGTCCCGCCGCCTGGTCGAGGGAGAACCCGGCAGCCCGGAGCGCCGCCCGAAGGCGCTCTACACGGCCGAGGACCTCGGCGTCGCCCAGAGCGGGCGGCGTCGGCGCCGGTGCCGGCGCGACCGACCCCGGTTCAAGATCGGGGACACGGCGCTGACGACGGCTGCGGAACTTGGCGAACATCCCCCGATCATGCCGATGGAATCCAGCCGAATCCATCGCCTGCCACTCTGACCTGCTGTGATGCGGCCCACGTGGCGCACTGTCGCGGCGTGAAACCGCCCAATCCCTGCAGTGCTCCGTCGCGGTTGCCGGGCTAACCCCGCCGCCTCCTACCTTCGTCATCGTCGGCGACCCGCTCCTTCTCAGCGAGGTCACGCCTCAGGTGGCCGGACGCACCGCCACCCATCGCAAACCCACCCCCTCCCAAGGAATTGGCATGCCCTCGACAGAAATCGTGCTGGCGGACCCCCGTTTCCTCAAGGCCCGCGAAGCCGTCACGCACGCACTCGCCGCGCAGACCGGCACGGCTCGGGAGATCAGGGCCGACCTGGCACTCAAGGCCGCCCTCGACGCCTACGCAATCCCCTCCGAGTTCTGGTACACCGGCGGCGGCTGCACCGCCCGGTACATCTCCTTCGGCCCCGACAGCGAGATCACCGAACACCAGCTGCACATCGTCATCACGGACGACGCGTCGGTGGACCACCCCATCGCGCACCACAGCGGATGGCTCGCCATGTGGTACGGCCCGGAATTCGACGGCTACGCCGACAACGAGCTGTACAACCGCGAGTTCTCCCTGAACAACGCCACCCTCGCCGACATCGCGCACGACAGCGCCAGCTGCGCGCGCGCCATCCGGGACTGGTTCGACGGCTCTGCCACCCAGTGGATCCGCAACGAGGTGAGCCTCGAGGGCATTGCGGGTCCCTACCGCTGCCAGACCCGGCCGGAGCACTGGGACGGATACTGCGCCCCGCGCTTCACCCGCGCCGTGATGCGGCAGATCTGCGACGACACGCAGACCGCGCACCGCGCTGGCCGCTGGGACGCACCGGCCCACTTCGAGGGCGACGCCGTGGTGATCGTGACGCCGCGCGGCCGCGCCGAGGTCCTCCCGGACCAGGACGGTCGCTACCGACCCGGGGCCTTCCACTGGCCCTGGACTGAGTACACCGACCGTGACGCCACCCCGGTGAACGAGCTCGTACAGACCATCCGGTGGAAGTACGAACGCGAAGCCGACTCCTGGACCGTCGTCGCCGCCGACCACGGATGGCGAGTGAAGGTCATCGACGTCCTTCCCACTCCCTCGCCCATCGAGGCCCCGCAAGTCAAGGACGCCCTCTTCAACGTCCTCTACGACGCGGCCTTGTCCTCCTACGAGGTGACCGCCACGGGCCCGGGGGAGGCCGCCGCCACCGTCCGCGCGCACTTCGCGGCCACCCGTGCCGATCGTGATCCGGACGCCGCCGTCGTGGTGTTCGACATGCCCGGGGTCCAGCTTCCCGGGGCCCGCCCGTAGCAACCCCGGCAACGCCCTTCCACGGCCGGGCCGATCAGGCCCGGCCACCGGCCCACCAACCGCATTCCCCACCGAGGAGACCGACGTGAACATGGACAACGCACTGCGCACCATCGAGCTGATCCGCTGCGCCGGCAAGGCGGCCAGCGTCTACCGCACGGCCCAGCACAGCGTCCGAGAGGCATACGAGGAGCACGGTGCCGCTCAGGCCCAGCTCAACCACTGGAACAGCCACATTCACGCGATGGGCGGAGCCGACCGAGCTTCCCCGGCGTACTCCGCGCTCCGCGCCGCCGTCCAGGAGCACCAGGAGGCCGAGCAGAAGGTCCGCAAGGCCGAAGCCCGGCTGCAACGGGCCTCGGCCACGGCTCAGGCGCACCGTCCGGCGCTCAACCGGTACCCGACCGAACGCATCCGGCGACGTGCCACCACCGTGCTCCTGGACCGCCTGGCCGACCATCCCGTCGACCTGATCCGTGCCGCCGACTTGATCATCATTCAGACGTCGGCCGGCAAGGATTCGATCGTGGCCATGCACCGTACGGTGGCGGCGGCCAAGGCCGCGGGCTGCCTGCACAAGGTGCGCGTCATGCACTGCGATCTCGGCTCCGAGTGGCCGGGGGTTCCGGAACTGGCCCGGCGTCAAGCCGAGCGCTACGGGATCCCGTTCCTCCTCGTGACCCCCGACGGCGGCTTCCTGGGCATGGTCGAGAACCGCCAGATGTGGCCCGACGCCAAGCGCCGGCTCTGCACCTCCGCGTTGAAGCGGGACCCCACCGGTCCCGTCATCACCACCTGGGTGGGGGAGCTCGGCCTCGACCGCCAGGCCATCGTGCTCAACGTCATGGGGGTCCGCGGGGCCGAATCCGCCTCGCGCGCTCTCAAAGCACGCCTGGCCCTCGACACCCGTACGACGAGTGCCAACCGGCTCGTGCTGACCTGGAACATCATCCACGGGCTGTCCGAACAGGAGGTCTGGCAGGAGATCGCGAGCAACGGCCTGGAGTACCACCCCATCTACGACACCGGACTGGAGCGCCTTTCCTGCGTCTACTGCGTCCTCGCCGGGCCGGACTGGCTCATCCTCGCCACCCGCGTCTGCTTCGCCCTCGAGCTCCCGCACCCGGAGACCTTCGCCCTGCTGGAACGACGGATCGGCCACAGCTTCAAGCAGGACTTCACCCTGAACGGCATCATCGCCGCAGCCCGCATGCTCGACGCACTCGACGGGCCCATCACCTGGCGCCGCGGCGACGCCCTACGCCGTCACCTCGGGGCGGCCGCGGCCGACCAGTACCTCGCAACCCTCACTTACTAGCGCCGTCCGCCCATTCTCCACCCACCGCCAACTCACGAAATGAGCTCACCGATGACCAGCACCCTGACCGTAACCCCGACCGCGCCGCAGGAGACCGACTTCCACCCCGGCCACAGCCCCATCCTGGAGCCGCCCGAGGGACCGGAAAGCGCCCTCGCGTGCACCTGCGGCGGTCTCCTCGAACTCAAGCCGGACACCAAGCCCGCTCAGCTGGGCCGCTACCACCTGCACCTGGAAGAGGCCCGACGCGAAACCCACCGCGACTAGAGGCAGAACCCGGCCGGCCCTGCAGGCTCCCGCGCCCCCTGGTGGTGCATCCGAAACGGGTGCACCACCAGGGGGCGCCTGTCTGAGGGTGCGGATCACCCGTCATCGCTTCTCAGGGCCAGATCACCTCCGCGTACCAGTCGCTTCAGTCGCTGTGCCCAGAACCCTGGGCGTCGCCCGACGCCAATGGCGCGGCGTACGTGACAGCGAATCCCGGGAGGCGGAACAGCTACCCCGATCGCGAATCCAGGGTGCGGGACAGAACGCCAACCCCAGCGGAGACGAGCCCGCAGACCCAGCAAGCTCGCCCTGCTCTCACCCACACCACGCCGCCAACGGCCAACTACCGCAGGAGCCCGCCCAGATGGCCTGTGACCGGACCGATCCACCCGGCCCCGACGCCAACAGGGCACGGTCACGCGACCGATGTACGGCACTCCACCAAAACCCAGGTCAGGTGCGGGTTGCGGCGCTAACCCCTCGACCGGCCAAGGTCAGCTCACTCGCCCAACTCAGGGCGGCTGGCTGCCGATTGACGGCCAGCAGGAAGCACCAACCACCAACCACTTCATCGACACAGGAGTACAGCGATGACAGCGATGCCCGCTGCCCGCAAGACCACCACCACCGAGCCCAGCGCCACCACCCTTCACCCCACTCCCCGCTCACGGCGCAACCGCCGCCTCGCCATCGGCGGTGCCATCGCAGCCACCGTCGCCCTCACCCTGGCCGGGTGCGGCGCCAAGTACACGGAGCCCTTCAAGGACGCACCGCGCTCCGGCAAGGACAACGGCGTGCCGATGGACCTCATCAGGATGGCCGACGGCTTCTCGAATGTGGGCTCGAAGTGCGATGGGCCCAACAGGGTCTACGTCGTCTACCACGGGGACAACAAGTACGGATCGCTCGCCGTGGTGGCGAACGACCCGAGGTGCACCAAGTGACCCGACGCTCACGAAAGCGCCGCCGCGATCGATCCTGGATCGCTGACCTCTTCGAAGGACTCGTCGAGGCCATCGTCAGCATCTGGAAGAGCTGACGCAGCGCTCAGTGCCCCGGTCGCCAGAACCCCTGGCGGCCGGGGCGCTGCCATGCCCGGCCTCGGGAAGTCGGCGCTCGTCATCAACCAGCTCCCTGCTCGCAGATGGCCCCGCTTGCCGTCACCGACATCACGGTGCAGCGGCCCGCCGCGCCGCAACAAGCCACGACCGAGCGCCACCGGGCCACATCACCAACAACCCCAACCTGCAACGGAGAACTGGACATGGGAGACAAAGTGATCGCGGAGCAGCTCGTCGACACCCACACGGTGGACGGCCACACCCTGGAGGTGCACCGCCTCACCTGGCGAGACGCTCCCGGCCTCAGCTACGACGTCGTGGATAGGGCGACCAGCGAACTCCTCACCGTCGACGAATCCTTCGACAACGCCCCCACGCTTGACCAGCTCCACAAACTCCTGGAGAGCCAGAAGAGCGGGAACACCTCCCCACGTTGATCCCCACCCCACCCCACCCCCCCCATCCCATCCCGGCCCCGGCCCGCTGTGCGCGGGCCGAGGCCGCCTACCAACTCGACCCGCGCCCACAGCCGGGATGGCTTGTCCCCCTTGCCTCCGCCCTGACTACGGTCCCGCCAGACCCGGCCGACTCGCCGGCGCCGTGACCGGGGCCGCACACAGCAGCGGCTTGCTTTGGAGAGGATGTCCACATGAGCGTGCCGTGCCCCGAGTGCAAGAAGGCCCTCGAACTCGACCAGACCAGCAGCCGGTTCTACTGCGCGACCGACTGGTGCGCTGCTCTCGGAATGGAGACGCCCGTCTGGCGCGCCCTTGAGACCAGCGGCCTGGCCGCACCGAACCCGGCCGGGCTGCCGCGCCCCCTACATCGGGGTCTCCCCGTCCCCTGGGTCGCTCCTCGGGCCGCAGACGAGGTCTGGTGGAGAGCACTAGATGCCCGACGTCTCGCTGACGCACAGAACCACTGGCTGTGCCAAGGATGCGGATTCGCGCTGGATGAGGAGGCCTGGGTGATGGCCACCCCGGAAGGGCAGGTGCTCCAGGCCGCCCTCCACGAGACCTGCAAAGACATGGCACTGGAGTCCTGCCCGCACCTGTCCAGCGACGCCACCAGGGCAACACCCCACCTGATCACCCGAAACCAGTTGTTCACCGACGGACGTCCCGTTGCCCACGCGGCGCCCTCCGACCCGGACTTCCTCCACCAGTGGGAGTTGGAGATGACGGAACAGCACGCATAACACCTCCCGGGCTAGCCGAACGACCCAGCTCGACCCGAGCGATCCCGCGGCCCGCCTGCATCAGCAGGCGGGCCGTTCGCATGCCTCCACGCAGCACCCAATCGCCAGCCGGTTGAGCAAGTCCCAGTGACGCCGACCCCGCGTCCCATCCAGCGGACCGTACAAGGGCCCCGGGGGGCGATGTTGCCCGCCTAGATGCTCACGCCTCCACGCTCGCCCGCACCCGCCGCGCACTCAGCGCGGCCCACCGGACCGAGCGGAGACCGCCATGGCGTACGCCCTCTGGGTGCTGCACACCCTCGCCGCCTACAACTCACCCCACCCGCACCCCGACCCATCCCCCGAGCAGTGGCACGAGCTCTTCGACACCGCACCCGCCCTCACCTGGGACGACTTGGAGCAGCTCCTGGCAGCCGCGCGGAGCGCGCAGGTCACGTGGGCCGAGCCGATTCTGGTCTGGCCCGACGCGGAAGACGTCCGCTACGCGCTGATCACCTACGACCTCCCCGACGGCTCACGCCGTGCCTCGCTGTCCGAGGACGTCGAGTTCTTCCGCCCTCCCACGGAGCAGGCCACGTGGGGAGACGTGATCGTCTGGAGCCTGGCCGCCATCCGCGAGACCGGTGAACGCCTGGCCCGAACCGACCTTGCCGTCCAGCGGCTGATGGCCGAAGCGGCCGCGTCCATCACCTCCTGGGAGAACGAGCGCGCCCAGCTCATGAAGGATGAAGGCCTGGAGGCCGACGAGCAGCCGGAGGACTCTTCGTTCCTCGACGATGCCATCCGCCCCTACGAGAAGGACGCCATGCCCCTACTGCAGGCCCTCGCGCATCTGTCGAACGGCCGCTGCCCGGTATGCCAGTTGACCGACTGCGACACCCTGGGCGAGCAGCCGATCGCCAACTGCCGCTGTGGTCGGCACCACACCGCCCACGAGCCCTCCGGCGAGTGCACCCAGTTCCGCGTCGCCACCCGCTGACAAGCCGGTACCGGCGCGACCACGCGGCCCCCACCCCGCCCTCCGCAACGCCGGAGCGCAAGACGTGGAGCTCGGCCCACCCGCCACACGAGCTTGCTCGGTGCGCGGGTGGGCCCCGGTGTTCCCGGCCGCCTGGGGCCGCTCGGTTGCGGAGCTTGGCATCGAGTTGGCGACCGTTCCGACAGCCGGTCGAGCCGGGCCCGCAACAAGCCCGCTCCCAGCACCCCGGGCACCATCCGTGCCCGGGGCCCGCCACTTGAGGAGTGAAATGCCATGACGAAGTCCACTGCTGCTCGCCGTCCCTTCCCCGGGCCGTCTCCCCATATGGGCCAACTGCTGCGGCGCGCGGGTGCCGTCGCCCGTGCCGCCTGGCAGGGATGCCCGGAAGCAGGACTCCCGCCGGTGCGGCGGCTGCGGCGGCCCGGCTGGCTGGGCCAGGTCCGTATCTCCGGCGAGCACACGGACCCCTGCGAGGTCCAGGCCGGATCCGCGAAGGTCACGGACTGGCGTACCGCCTACACCGCGCACGGAGGCAAGGACCCGGTCGCGAACGAGTACTTCGGGCTCCCCGAGGACCTGTTCGACCCCGACGACGACGCTGCCCTGGACCGCGCCGCTGACGCCATCGCTCACCTGCCCGTAGTGCTGCTCAGCGGTCTCTACGACGGCATGGAGAACGGGCTCGCCCGGACCGAGGCGCAGTACGGGCACGGTGACGACCGCTGGTCCCTGATCGAGGCGTACGTCCGGCTCGGCCTGGTCCCCCCTGCCAACGTCCTGTACCTCCCGCACTCCCCGGACCCGACCCGTCCCGAGCGGCTGACCGCCTACCTGATCGCGGCGTACCTGCGCGCGGCCTGCCACCAGGCAGCCGGACAACTGCGCAGCGACGCCCGGACGGTGCGACGACTCCTGTCCCAGTCCCGCACTCCGCTCGCGTAGTCCACCCGCAGTGCCCAGCCCGCTCGGCCCGCGCCCCACGGTCCACCCGCCGAGCCCTGAATGCCGAACTGCCCTGGAGGTCTCACGTGTCCAACGCCAGCTCATCCGCCGCCCTGCGCCCCTTGGCGCCCGCGGGGGCCGACACCCACGCGGGGGAGTGACCATGTCGAACCAGACTGAGCGCAACACCCTGGGGGAGCTGCTGTTCCGAGAGTTCAACGCGTACGCCACAGCCCTTACCGAGCACGGCGAGGACTGGGCGCACGCATGGCCCTCGGCCACATGGCCACCCCACACCCCTGTGGCCGCACTACAAGGCCGATTCGCTGTTGCTCGCGAGGCAGCGGCAGCGATCGGCGTAAAGCCGAGCGACAGCCAGATCACCGAAGAGCACCAAGTGCGTCTGGAATACCGGGCGCTGTTCCCTAACGGAGCGCCGACCCTCATCGGCTGACCCGGCCGACGCCCCTGCGCCCGGCCTTCACCCCAGCGGCCCCGGCCTGCCCCTCCACGCGGGCGGACCGGGGCCCGCCTGCGCGCCCACAACTCCCAGCACGTGAACGGCGCTTGCGCCGCTTGCCCGCTGCCTCTGCATGGTCCGGCCAACCACAGGCCACCCCGGTTCCTCACCCGACCGAGGTGCCCCGGACCAAGGAGAAGCAAGATGCAAGTAGCCCACGACGTGCGTGAGGTCCTCGCCCGCGCCACCTGCGAGGGCACCACCGTGCGCCTGCCCCCGGGCATGGACCTGGCCCCGCACGGGGTCGGAGCGCGCACGGCCAAGGTCCTCACCGCCGCAGGGGCACTCTTCAGCCCCCGGCGACGAGCCTTCGTGTTCGCCGACCTGTTCCCCTTCGGGCAGGCCCAGCCGCTGATCGACGACATCATCGCCAACAGGTGTACAGCGCCCCGTCCCTTTCGCGGCGAAGCGCCGTGCCCGCCGGCGGTCGCGGAGAAGATGTGCGACGAACTGGCACTTCACCCGGACTGGACGGTCCTTGAGCCCTCCGCCGGCCACGGCAACCTCGCCGCCGAGGCCGCCGACCGCGGCAGCACCGTGGACTGCATCGAACTGGAACATCACCGCGCCGTGGACATCAGGGCCGCCGGTTTCGCCCGCCATGTCATCACCGCCGACTTCCTGACCCTGCCGCAGCAACCCCGGTACGACGCAGTGATCATGTACCCACCCTTCCGGCGGGACCTCGCAGCCGCGCACATCGTGCACGCCCACGGCTTCCTGCGCGCCGGAGGTCAGCTCGGCGCGCTGGTCTCCATCGGCCTGGAGAACGGAGTCCGCAAGGCATCCGTGGCCCTGCGGCAACTGCTGCACCGGCACGGCGGCAGCAAGTACCGCCTGGAGGGCGAAGTCATGTCCCCCTCCGGCCGTCCCCTGAACACAGAGCTGTGGATCGTCGACGGCCCGCAGGAATGAACCCCGCATCCGTGCCCGGGCCCTCGGCCCCGGGCACGGATCCCGCCGGTTGCGCCGCTTGCCTTCCCGATCCGCACGGTTGCCCCGCCGGACTCACCCGAGTCCGGCCCACCCAACCGCCCCTGCAGGAGCCGACATGCTCTTCCACGCAAGGCCCACCCGCACCACCCAGAACGTGCAGCCCACCGCGATCGCCTTCGCCGAGTTCACCGCCGACCACCCCCACCTGCACCTCGATTCGGTGCAGATGTGCGCCGGCACGGTCACCGTGCACCTGCACGGCACGCACGCCCTCGAAGACCTCGCCCACTGGGAGGAAGCCCTGGGCAACTGCGCCCGCAGCAGTGACAGCTTCCCCAGCTCGCACCGCTCGCGCCTCCACTACACCGAGCGCCGCACCGCAGTGGTGGCAGGCACCGCCTTCGAAGCCGTTGCCTTCCACGACGGCCCTGGCGCGTACGACCCGCACGGCATGATCTGGCCCGCCAACCAGGCGCCCGTCGACAGCCGCGGCAGCCGGGTGGACAGCGTCCGTGTCCCCGCTCGCCAGACGCCTCCCGCCCGCCGCCACTGCGTCCTGGCTCTCAGCGTCACGGCGGCCCTGGCGGTCACCGCCGTCACCGCCGTCGCCATCCGCCGTCGAGTGAACCCGCTCCGACCCATTCGCGCCCGGCGCTGAAGCCCCTGACCCGAAGGCGCTCGCCCTGGCTAGAGTTGCTCGACCGAGGCCAGGCACATCACAGCAAGCACGTGAGGAGGCAAGCATTCATGCACGACCACGCTCGTGAGGCAGCGTCTGGACTCGAGGGGGAACTCACCGACGTCCTCCAAGCCGCAGGGATTTCGCTCGCCTACGTCCTGGACGACCCCGACGAGAACGGAACCATGGTGATCACGTCAGGCGTCACCCTCCTGACAGATTCCGAAGGAGCGGTCATCGTCACGGCCCTCGCCCACGACGGCTACGACATGCGCTCCGGAACGGCGGAGGAGGAAGCAATCTGCCTCCGAGCGCACCAGACATTGCAACGGCTGGGCTACCCCATGACGCCCTACACGATGAGCTACAACAGCCTTCGTGTCACCGCGCGGCCCTCCCGCGTCTGAACCCGACGCCTCAACCCCACCAGCCGCTGCCCGTCGGCCCGCCCCCTTCCGTCAGGGGGCGGGTTTTTCGGCATTCCCGGAGGCCACCACGCGGGCCAGGAGGAAGGCAGGGCAGTTGCGCGGCTATCAGCGATCGGCTCCACGGTGTGGCGAACGGAGTCGGAACCGCCGGCTCCGCGCAGCACCCACCAACCCCCTGGAGCTGAACGGACATGAGCACGCCCACTGTCCGTCCGCGCGTGATCATCGTGTCGTGCGGAGGACGCAAGAACAGCTCCGAAAGGCCCGTTCCCGCAGGCCAGAGGTATACCGGGAGCTATCACTTGGCCCTGCGCCGGGCCGCTGACGCACTCACGCACGGCGGCCGGACCGGCCGTGTCCTGATCTTGTCGGCGTTGTATGGGTTGCTCAACCTGCACGACCCCATCGCCCCCTACGACATGCGCATGGGCGACGAGGGTTCGGTGACCGGCGAGAGGCTCCGCCAGCAGGCCGCAGACCTGGGCATTCTCGGCGCCGACGTCACCGTCCTCGGCCCGCGCGCCTACGTCGAAGCCAGCCGCACCGTGTGGCCGGAGTTGACGGCCCCCCTCGCGGGCGCACGCGGCATCGGCGACCAGCTCGCCAAGCTCGCCGATATCTACGACCCTGGCCGCCACTCGCAGGCACCGAAAGCCCCTGCCCGCCCGACAGCGAGCACGGGCACCGGAAGCGTCATCGAGGAGATCGAGCGCGCAGCGTGCGCACGCCAGAACGCGGAAGAGCAACGTGCGGCTCGTAAGCGTGCACGCTATGCCACCCGTTCCCAGCTCGCTGTCCAGGACCCGGCCCGGGCACACGGAAGCCTCACGTTTCCCGGCGACAAAGCCAAGAGCGCCGCGCGCGTTTGGGCCGCCCGCCGGTTCGCCGCGCTCTACCGCGTCCAGGTCCATGCGCGGCCCGACGACACCCGCACCCTGAATGTGCACGGCACGCCCCGGGACGTCGCACGTTTCCTGTCCGCGCTCCCACGGGTTCTCGACAGGGCCGAGGTCCGGGTCTCCGATGTCGCTCGTTTGTATGGACGCTGGGAGCGCCACTCCACCGCTCGCGCCCACCTGGCCGGCATGCCACCGCGCCAACGCCGAGCGCACGCCCGCGACTTCCGGGCCGCAGCGTTCCAGGTGGTGATCGACACCCTCCTCGACCCGCCGGACACCGTTCGCCCGGCCGAGGACGGCCTCCCGCCCTGGGAGCAGGTCTACCCGTTGGCCGCAGGAATCGCCCACTACTACTGGTTCGATCCCGCCGCCGAGGCCGACCCCGACGAGACCGCACGCATCCTCGCGGCCGCCGACCGCCGTCACGCCACCGTCGCGGTGGTCCCGGGACCACGGTGCCGAGTGGCGCCGTAACGGAGAGTTGCCCGCCTAACCGACTGCCACGGCACGGTCCGTCCACCGGGCCACCAACCCGTCCGGGCCACCCCACCACGACGCCCCCTCGGAAGGGACCGCCATGGCATCGAACTCCCTCTCCAGCCGCGCACGACCACACAGGCCGCCTGCACGTCACACCACAAGGACGCCACCCCGATGACCGACATCTCCACGACCGCCACCCCTTCGCCCTACCAGCGCGAGCTGCTGATCGCCGCACTGCAGGACCACACCAACCGCATGCCCACCGACGCCAAAGGCACGACAATCGACCTGATGCGCCGCCGGCAGTGGATCCGCGAGCACCGAGCCGACGGCCGCCTCCTTGGCACCGGCACCGGCTACACCGGCCTCACCCACTTCCGCCTCTCCCACCTGGGCATTCGCACGGCAAAGAAGTACCAGCGGATCCAGCTCACCAGGACCCACACGATCGGCACCGTCGCCGCCTACCAACCCGACCGCACCAAGCGCTACCAGGACATCGTGGCCATCCAGAGCCGTCCCGACCGCGACGGCAACCTGCTGGCCCTCAGCGGCCAGCACCGCAAGCTGATCACCGTCGCCCTCACTGACCTGCGGCCCGCACCGCCAGCCGCCGTGGCCCCCGGAGAGCTCACCAACACCTGGGCGGTCATGGACCAGCGCGGCACCTGGCTGCTCATCGTCGAGGGCGACACCCACAGCGCCGCTCGCCGGGCTGCCGCCAAGTCCCCGGACACCAAGGCCCGATCCCTGCGCGTCGGCCGATTCCTTTACCGCCGCCTTCGCAGCACCGAGATCCCCCGCCCCTTCGCCGAACTGCAGGCCGCCGTACGACGCAGTGCCTAGACCGACAGCCCTGGAGGCCGCCCACCATGGTCCGTCCACGCGATCCGCGCGGGACGGGCCATGACCATTCATCAGCCCACTGACCAGGGAGTTGCGGGCCTAACTAGGCGGCGCCGCACAGTACATCACGCCAGGCGGGACCAATCCCCGCCTGATGCAACCAAGTTGATGTCACCCACGAGGGGATCGCTCCATGAACAAGGCCCAGCTGATCGAGGCCATCGCGGACAAGATGGGCGGCCGCCAGCAGGCCGCGGACGCCGTCGACCACGTACTCGACGCGATCGTTCGCGCCGTCGTCAACGGCGAGCGCGTCTCGGTCACCGGCTTCGGCTCGTTCGAGAAGGTCGACCGCCCGGCCCGCTACGCCCGGAACCCGCAGACCGGGGAGCGCGTACGGGTCAAGAAGACCTCGGTGCCCCGCTTCCGCGCAGGCCAGGGCTTCAAGGACCTCGTCTCCGGCTCGAAGAAGCTCAAGAACAACACCCCGGCGGTGAGGAAGGCCCCCAAGGGCAGCCTGAAGCGCACCGCCTAGAACCCCACACCCCCGGCCCCGGGGCTCCGGTCTCTGGACTGGGGCCCCGGGGCCATTGGAGTTCAACCACGCTGGCAGGCGGCTCCCCGCCCCGGGGGCGCGCCAGGGCCCGCCCCGAGCCGTTGGCCCGGCCGGAAGCGGGTCCTGGGCCGTCCAGTCCAGAACGGTGGGCGACCCCCAGGCACCAATCGATCCTTCCCGTCGGCGGGGGTTGCGGGGCTTGCCGTCCCGCGCGCGAGTGTGAGCGCGCTGGACCGGCCCACCGCGCCGCGTGGCACGTCCCCCTTTTCAATTCAGCGGGGGACCGGTCCAGATCGTTGCGCAGCCCACCCCGCCGCCTTCTCACCGCCGACACCGGGACCTTGATCCCGCAGTCCGGCCTCGGCGAAGGGCTCGGGCGCTGGCATGGCACCGAGACAGCACCGTGGCCCGCGGCCGATCTGTCTCACCGACTGCCTCCTACACCGCACGCCACCTCATCCGACATCCCTGGACTCGTGGAGTGCCCATCATGGCCACCGACTGGCTGCTTTCGCAGAACGAACGCATGAAGAAGCAGGGCATCTTCAACTGGACACTGCCCGCCTGGGTCGTCCGCCTCACGGAGGAAGCCCCGGACGGCACCACCACCGTGCGCACGGTCAACGTCTGTCCCTCGGCAGGGGTCTGCGCCAAACACTGCTACGCACTCGGCGCGGACTCCGGCTACATCCGCTTCCCCGCCGCCCGCGCCCGTCACCTGCGCAACCTGCGGATGGTGCTGGATACCCCGCTCCTGTGGCAGGAGCGGATGGCCGCCGAGCTGCGCCACCCGCGCTACCAACCCGACCCTGAAAAGGGCAAGTTGGGGCACATCAGGATCCACGACGCCGGAGATTTCTTCGACGACGCCTACACCCTGATGTGGCTCCAGATCATGCGCGGGGCCCCCAAGGGCCTGACCTTCTACGCGTACACCAAGGAGGTCTCCCGGTTCCGCCGCCTGGTCGAACCGAATCCGCCCGCCAACTTCAAGTACGTCTTCTCCCGTGGCGGCAAGGAAGACATCCTGATCGACCCCCGGGACCGGGACGCGGACGTGTTCCTCACCCTCGACGACCTCAAGGCCGCCGGGTACTCCTCGCAGGCGGCCTCCGACCTCCTGGCCGTCCACGGCCCGCCCCGCGTCGGAATGACCGTCAACCGTCACCGCAAGGGGATGACCGCTTCGTTCGGTGAGCTTCAGAGGCAACACGATGCCGAGGCCGCCGCCCGACGCGAGCGTCAGCAGTCCAAGGCCCGCTCCTCCCGCTGAGCCGACACCACCCTCCCCAGGCCCGCCCTGTGCCATCACTCCGGCCAGGGCGGGCCTGGGGCGTTTCGCCAGCCGGCGCCCCCGCGCAACGCCGAGCAGGTTGCCGGACTAGTCCCAGACGCGGCCAGCGTCGGCCAGACCGACCCGGCACAGCGCCGCACCCGACCTCTGGAGACTTTCATGCAGTTCCTGATCACTGACGACTCCCGCCGGATCCTGGCCACCATCGACGTACTCGACACCTCCGACGAAGAGACCGCCACCATCGGCATCGAACGCGCCGACCGGCCCGACCTGTTGTACGTGGGCGCAGATCTGCACGCCGACGGAACCGTGAACGTCGGCCACTGGCCCGACGGCGAGGAATGGGACAGCCTCGTGCGCACCGCCGGCGTGCCCGATGGATACGGCCACGCCACCCCGGCGCTCCCGGCAGAACCGACCTACACCCGCACCCAGGTCACCCAGGCCCTGGCGGCCGCGCGCGCCCACCTGCCGGCCTCGACCGCAGACACCACCGCACTGGACGCACTCGCCCACGCCGCACTCGACTCCCTCTTCCCGCAAGCCGACTGATCGATCTCCTCCACCACTCCGTGCCCGCCCGACCGTCACCGGCCCGACGGGCCCGCTCCTGGCAGCGCCCCCAGGTTCGCCCGGCGCCGTCGCGCCGCTGTCGGCAAAGGAACGCCTCCACTTGCACGGAGGTGGGCTCGCCGCCCGCCATCCGGCACCGCCCGGACCGGTTGCGCTGCTAACCCCCGGCCGCGCCACTGTCACTCTCGCCGGGTCGCCGCACGTGGCCCACTCCCATGAGCGATGCGGCCCGGCGCCTCCATCTTCCGCACGCCTTGTACCGCGGTTCTTGCCGCGCGTCGGCCACGGCGGACGACCACCCGCGCTGAACCCACTCCATCGCGCAGCACCCCCTTCCGGGAGACATCCATGTCTGATCCACCCGCGCCCGTGGCCACGGACGACCTTGCCTCCTTCCAGGCCGTGCACTGCCTGCCCGGTGACCACGGCGACGACTGGGACCCCATCGCCACCCTGCGCTGCACCCGCTGCGGACTCCTGGTCCGAGCCGGTGACGACGCCAACCTCACCGACCTGAACAACGCCGCATTGGAGCACTCATGCCTGAGCACGTGACCCAGACCGCGATCCTGCCCAAGCAGGTCACCACGATGCGCCACGACCTGTGGGAAGCAACGGGGCAGACCGCCGAAATCCGCAGGACCTCACCACTGCACTATCTGCTGGTGCTGACCAGCGAGCGAGTCGAACTCACCATCACCTGGCGCCGCAACCACCGCGGCTCCTGGAAGTGGAACAGCTCGACCCTCACCGTCGACGGCTCATCCCGCGAACTCGCCCGCGACTTCGATGACTTCGTACACATCTGGAAGGACCCGGATGTGCTCTCCCGCCCTGATGGGCGCTCCGAGATCCCGGCCCTGACACCCGTGGAGGACGAGACCCAGCTCCCGGACATGGTGCGACAAGCACTCGACAGGATGCGGAACTCCGCTGAACGGAAGGGCAATGAGGGAAGCGTCCGCGCGTTCGCCGCAGCGACCGACACCGGATACACCGTCCAGGTCTCCGGCCCCAAGGGCACCCTGCACCTGCACTACACGCGCTGCCGCCGCTCCCCTGGAGGCTGGACCCTGGCCCAGCGCGACGGATTCCGGATGTTCGACAAGAACGGCATGGACAACACCAGGAAGTTCGCCGGAAACCTGATGGCCGCCCTTGCTGACATGTTCGGCATCAGTGCCGCACCCGCAGTGCCCGGCCAGACCGGACACGCCAGCCAGGCCAGTGTGAGCAATTCGGTACTCGTCCGGCGCCACTCGGTCATCCGCGTCTGACCCGCAGCACGCCACCCCGCCCCACCCTTCAAATCAGGGCCCGCTCCCCGCAGCCACTACGGCTCCGGGGAGCGGGCCCTTTCGGCACTCCGAACCGCAGGCCATGACGCTGGCGTACCCGGTGATCGCGACGTGGAGTCGCAGTTGCGTCCCTAACTCCCCTCCGGGCGACGGTCCTTGCAGCCAGCCGGTGCACGACCGCTTCCTGCGATGCGGTGCGGACCGGCCTTCCCCACCAATCGCCTCTGTGAAAGGACCCATGCGTCCATGCCCCGCACACGCCCCGTCACCGTCCCGTCCCTGACCGTTCTCGCCCTCGCCGTTGCCGTGCTGGCCCTCGCGGTCGTGCTGGTGCTGCTCGCAATGCTCCCCGGCTCAGACCACGGCACCGGCCACTCCACCCCGGCACACTGCCCCACGGCGCCGACGCGAGTCACTACCGCGAAGCAGACCCCGAGCACCCGCCCGTGCACCTCGCACACCACGCCGGGTACTCCCAGCCACCACGGAACTCCGGAAGCACGTCTGCCCGCAGGCGCCAAGCCCAAGCCGTCCAGGACCGCCGCGCCGAAGGCTCCCGCCGCGCCGAAGGCTCCGGCCGCCCCGAAGGTCCGCCGCTAACCCGCCCGGCCCTCGGGGTCGACCACACGGTCGGGACCGGCGTCGCTCACCCGGGCACGTTGCCCAGCCTCCGCTCCGCGCACTACCGGACCCGCCCCGCCGATCCTGGCCGGGCGGGTCCTTCCGCCATTCCAGGGCGTCAGCCGGGCGCGAGCAGCCCGTCAAGCCACGGTTGTTCGTCCGGTTGCGGTGCTTGCTGCCGCTTCGTCGACCGTTCATTGCTGCCGGGGCTCCCGGCGTCTGAACCCGCCGACTCTACGGAGAACCATGGGCGACAGCCTGCCTCTCGACCACGCGCTCGCGGCCGTACGCGAAGCGCTGGCCACCGCTTACGACCTTTCCCTGCTGCACATCCGCCGCACCACTGACCCGGATACCTACATCACCGTCACGCACCGCCCTGACCCGACCGGAGATCGCGACCAGCAAGTCCAGCACTCGGCCTATGCCGAGACCCTCCAGGAAGCTGGCTGGGAGCAGGCGCTCAATCTGGGAGCACTGGTCTTGATCCCGAGCATCCCCCCGGCCGACACCGCACCAGGCACCCACACCGCTATCTGGTCAGTCACGGTCGACGACGTCCCTGACCTGGTGGACGCTGCCTACGAAGCCCGTGCCCTGCAGCACGACAGCGAGATCACCGAAGCCGTATGGACCGTCACCGACGCCACCGGCCGCCGCCACGTCATCATCACCGACGACGACCTCGCGAACGAGCCCGAGCACGACGGATGCATCGAGCCCCACATGACCGCCGACGGATACGCCGACTGCGACGGCACCCTCCTGTAACCCCGGCACCCGCCTCCACTTGGGGCCGCCCTCTGCCAGATGGCCGGAGTGCGGCCCCGCTGGCCGTCCCGGCCAGGCCAGCGATTGCAGGGCTCACCATCCATCTCAGCGATGACTCGGCGAGCTTCTCCGATGTCCCGGCGCCCACCGCCCTCGTGGAACCCGCCGGGACGCATGCAAACAGCCGCGCCGCCTGACTCGCCCCGTTCTGGCCGTTCCCAGCCATCCGGCCGGGGACGGCCTCCTGGTGTTCCTCGGCCGCCAGGGCCAGTACATCATCCGCTGCCGACCTCCGGCGCCCAGTGCGTGCAGCACCCTGCAGGCCCGGTCGATCCCGTCGCCCAGTCCCCCGGGGCGGACCTGACCGGCAACTCTCCCAGGGCTCGGGCCCGCGCTCGGGACGCCCAGCCGTTTGCCCGCCTGCGTACGCGCTGACCTGCACTGACTGCCCGGGGCGTGCGGTGGCGGCGGAGCCACGGAACGAGACCGCTGCGGCTGGTTGCGGCGCTAACCCCCGGCCCCTCCACGGTCCTCCCGGCCTGCCGAACAAGGGCCACCGCAACCGCCCGGACCTCATGTGCCGGGCCCGGCGCGCGGGCCGGCCACGGCACCGGCGCACCCAACCTGCCAGGGAGAACCCCGAGATGACCAACTTCGAGATCGTCAAGCGCGACGTTCAGGAGGTCCAGGCCCGGACCGAGTCCGAACCTGTGGACCGCATCCTGCTCGCCGAGGCGGCCAAGTCCGGCATCGAGCCGCTGAACACCTTCACCGGTGACGAGCAGGAGTCCGGTCCCGTCCTGGCCACCGTCACTGCCCAGGCGGCAACCCTGTGGACCGCTGTCGATGCCTCTGTCTCTGTGCCGACGGTGCGTGTGTACTGCGCCGACCCGAACAGCCCGTACGCCCAGGCCGCCCGGGACACCCGCATCCAGCACAACGGCAACCAGCTGAGCGTCACCGTGCCGCGCATCACGGTGCCCGCACGGACCGTCGCCCACGGAAGCCGCACCTACGTCTCCGGGTCGGCCAGCTCCTACTCCTTCAGCTCCTTCGGCAACATGCACATCAACTCTTCCGGCGTCACCGTCACCTCGTCCACTGGCGGCGTGGTCATCAACGGCCACCAGGGCATCGAGATCGAGCTCCTGCTACCGTCCGGATCCGGCCTGAGCAGCACCACCAGCATCGGCAGCGTCCGCACCTTCGGCCACCTGGCAGCGGCAAAGATCGACGCATCGTCTGGATCGGTGAACCTGGCGAGCGTGGGCCGTACACAGATCCAGGCTGCCTCGGGGTCCGTGCGGATCGGCACGGTCACCGAGGCGGCGGACATTAACGCCGCATCCGGATCGGTCAAGGTCACCCAGCACAGCGGTCAGTACGCGCGCGTACACGCCGCATCTGGCTCCGTCACCTTCACCATCGCCGCCGAGGCCAGCGGCATCGTCGACATCCAGGCAGCCTCCGGAACGGTGACCCTCTACGGCTCGCACCGGCCCGACATGACCGTCACCGCCGAGGCTCCCTCCGGCACGGTCCGCCGCCGCTGACCGCCGCCCCGTCCCCGGGCCCGCCCCGACCGCCCCAGGCCGAGGCGGGCCCGATCTGTCTCGATGCCCGATCCACGCCTCCCTTTTCGGGCCTTGCCGAGCTAGCTCCGGCACCGGCCACGGTGCGCCTCAGGCACCCCTCTCGGCCACACCCGGCCGGGAACGGCCCCATGCCACCCCTGGAAGGACGAACCCCATGACTCAGCTGAAGCCGGTCATTGAGCAGGTCCCGTTCGGAGTGCACTTCGACTACCCCGCGGACCGGCCGCTGACCCCGTACGAGCAGGAGCGGCGTGAGCTGCTCGCTCGCTACGGCCGATTCGCACAAGAGCGCGGGCACGAGATCACCAGCTACCTCATCCAGCCCGTAGGCACGCCGGACCGTTTGGTGGTCGAGCTCTACGACGCCACCGCTTCCCAACTTGTCGTCGCCTGCGCCACCTTGCAGCGCGAAAGCGGGGGAGCGGGAGCCTGGTACTCCATCGGCACCCTCGCCGACCTGGCGCGTTTCCTCCCCGCACACACATGCAACGTCCTGGTCCTGCCCGCCGAACCGGACGACGACCTTGACGGCCTGTGCGCGATCCGGTCGATCACCCCCGTGTGGCCCGACGACGACACCACCTTCACCAACCGCCAGCAGCAGGCCCGCAGCAGCGAGCCGCCGTTCCCACCCAACAGTGAAACGTCGCTCTGACCGACGGACCCACCGCTTTAGGGCCTGCTCCCTGCCACGCCGGCCGGAAGCAGGCCCCACGCGGTTGCGCAGGTTGCCCTGCAGCCGGCCACCGTCGGGCCAGCCCACAAACAACCGTCCAACCGTCTGGAGGACCACTCACCGTGACCGACACCAAGAACCACCGCAAGGCCAGGACCCGGAGCACCGAGGGGGAACAGGAGGAGGCCGACGGCGGCACGGAACTCGACCGCGCCGACCGCGCGGCGGAACGAAAGCTCGCCGAGCGCGCCGGACTCATCCCGGCCCGCAACCAGTCCCAGCCCCCCGAAGGCGTGGCTCACGCACAGGACACCGCCCGCGAGCCGCACGGCCCAACCAGCGCCCAGGTGTGGGAGATCGCCGACCTCCTCGTCGGCCACGGTCTCACCCTCCCCCTTGACGTACTCGCCATCATCGCCGCAGCCCGCGCCACCTGGCAGGACGACAAGGGAGGCAAGTCCGCAGCCTCCCAGTACAGGCAGTGCGCCCACCACCTCCGCCAGGCTGTCGCCACCCTCGAAGGTGCCGACGACACCACCGACGAAGAGCGGGCCGCCTCCGCCGACCTGGCCAGCGCCTACGTCGAAGCCGCTGCCACTCACGCCCGTGAAGCCAGCCTGAGCGCCATCTGACCCCACAGCCACCACCACCGCCCCGCCCCGCACCCGCCCGGGGTCGGGGCGGCTCCGCGATTCCAGAAACACGCCGAACCGCCACCCCCATCGACAGCACGCGCGGCTTGCGGGGCTTACCCAACGGCTCGTCACGGTCCCGGTCACCGGCTCGCAGCACGAATCCGCTGCACACCGGCATCCACCCCACCACCACGTGAGGACATGACCGTGCCCACCAGCAGCCTCAAATTCGACCCGACCACGACCGAAGGCCAGGCCATCAGCCGCCTGTTCCGCGAATGCAAGAGCATCGAGGACGGCGACGGCGGCTGGAACGGCGGCGACACCGTGGAGCTGGTCTGCGACTTCTTCATCCGCCTCGGCATCGACATCAACCGCGGCGACTACCAGGTCGACGCCGTCCCGCCCCAGGCGGTCTCACCCGAGGCCGATCCCGACACCGTCTCCGAACTCCTCTCCGCGTACAAGGAGTTCACCACCAACGGCTACCCCACAGGAAACGAGGGCTTCTTCTACGCCGAACCCGACAGTGACCGCTTCGCCGAGTTCACGCTCCTGACCTTCCCCAACGCCTCAGCAGCCCGCGTCCGCACCGCCATGAGCGTGCTCCGCGCCGCCGGATACACCGCCGCAGAACAGACCCCCATCACCCCTGAAGCCGCGATCCGTACCGTGCGCGTCGACGCCGGCGTGCTCCGCGCCCTCCCAGACGACGCCCCGACCACCGAACGCGCCGCCCGCCTGCTGCAGGATGCCGGATTCACGCAGCACCACGACACCATCGACAGGCCCCCAGCCGTCAGCCACAGCACTCCCACGCCCGTGATCTGGCGCCCCGGCTGGGTCCAGATCGACGTAACCGCTCCCGTGACTACGGGCCGCGACGCCCGTGAAGAGGCCGCCCGGGCCATCGCCACCACCCTGACCGACGCCTGCTGGCGCGTCGACGTGCGCGGCACCGAGACGCTCCACACCACCCCGCCGCCCGCCGAGCCCGCCACCGCGCCCAACCCTAGGCCCACGCCCGAACCTGTCGGGGAACCGGAGCTGGTCCCGGCCGACGTCATCGCCAGCGTCCACAACGTCCTCGACTACAACTGGACCAAGGAGCAGCTCGACTACGACAAGCAGGTCCCCGAGGACCAGAAGCACCACATCGCCAACGACCTGAACCGGATCGCCAGGCACTGGGACCTCTACCGGGTGTAAGACCGGTCCAGCAACCGGCGACCACCGGGCCGCGGCCGCACTCCAGGTGCGCCCGCGGCCCGGCTCTTCCTCTCCCGCACGCGCGGTTACGGCAGAACCGGCCAGGGCACCGTGGCTCACCCTCCTGGCGCTCTTGCCGAGCTAGCCGACCGTCCCGACACCGTCCCTCTCGCCCCGCCAGACGCAGGGCCGCCACGAGAAGGGACACCCCAACATGAGCACACCCGACCTGAACGCCGGAGACCTCCCCCTGCTGACCACGACCCGGCGCCGCGCCCGCTCCGTCACTCAAGAGACGGTCCGCGAACTCTTCGGCCACGACGGACAGTTCTTCACCGTGCCCGCCTGCTTCCCTGGCTCCGTGCCGGACCACATCACCTTCGCGGCTGTCGTCTACTACGCCGTCGTGCGCACCCCCGGGCCGGACATCGGCGAGGCCGAGTACACGGTCTACGACGTCGACGGTCGCCGCCACCCCCTCGGAGCCCCCGCCCCCGACCAGGACGCTGCCATCCGCGGCGCCCTGTCCGCTCTGGCCGAGCGCCGCCGCGCCCACGCACGGCAGGTCGAGCACAACCGCGTCCACGTCCTCGGGCTCGAACCTGTCCCGCCCGTCCGCATCGGCTACACGGAGACCGGCACCTGCATCGTCCACGTCCGCTGCACCTGCCCGCAGGTCGACGGCCTCGCCGCACACTACGAGCACGTGTCCCTGGCGGCAGACGGTCGGCTCGACGAGATCCCCACCACCCCCTGGGAGTTGTGCCCCACCTCTCCAACCCAGGTCACCACTGAAAGCGGAACCGGCCACCTCACCAGCACCTTTCGCAACGACAAGGGCATGGCCGTTGTACGGCTCCAGCACACCGACGGGAGCCGCGAGGAAATCGCCCTTGCCCGAGTGAGCGACCTGGCCTGATCGACAACCTCTCCTCCCCTTAGCCGCCCACCGAGGTGTGCCCTGCCGCCGTGTGACGGCGGGGCACCCGCACGCCCGCCTTGGGCCCAGGCCACACGCCAGAGGCCCGCCCCGCCTCTTCCCTGCCGGTTGTCGGCTGCCGAGCTACCACAGGTCGTTCCGTCCGGCCGTCGGGCTAGCCGTGTGGTGGGAGGTTGTGGGGCTTACCGTGCCCACCCCGAGTGTGCCGTCACCGCCCGGCCAACCCCTGGCCGCGTACTCCAACTCCCTGCTCCTGGAAGGGGATTGCTGCGATGACGGCCCTGTTCGACGGCCCAACATCGGTGCACTTCTTCACCGGCGGCTGCGGTGACATGCGTGGCTTCACCGACGCCGGATTCCTGTCCCTGTACGCCGCGAACCACCACCCCGCCTCGGTGGAAACCGCCCGCATCAACTGGCCCGGCCTCTTCGTGAGTCCTGCCGAAGTTCAGGCCATCGACATGCGCTGCGTGCCCCCTGCCCAGGTACTGGTCGCGTCGCCGATCTGCACTGAGGCATCCCCGGCGGGCGGCAAGGCCGCCCCGCGCAAGGCCGTGGAGCTGGACGAGAACGGCTACCCGAAGCCGGGCGCAGGCTGGCCGCTGACCCGCATCACCATGTGGGAGCCCATCCGCTATGCCCAGGTCCACCGCCCCATGGCCTACGTCGGCGAGAACGTCGCCCAGTTCGGTACTTCCGAGCTGTTCAAGGCGTGGCTGGTTGTTTGGGAAGCCCTCGGCTACACCCCGGTCATCGCCTCGGTGAACGCCGCACACCTCAAGGTCGAGGGGATTCCACCGCTCCCGCAGTCCCGGGACAGGGTGGTGTGGTGCTTCCTTCGCAACGACATCGCGGAAGCCAACGGACTGCCCGACCTCCGGCCGACCTGCGACGCCATGTGCCCCACCTGCGGCCCGGTCGAAGGCGTCCAGCACTGGAAGAAGAACCCCAGCTTCCAGGTCGGCGAGTACGGCCGCCCCCGCGGGAAGGGGGACTACTACTACGTGTGCCCCAACTCGCGTTGCGGCGCTCACGTCGAGCCGGTCACCCGCGGCATCGGCGAGGCGCTTGATCTCTCGGTGCGAGGGGAGCCGTTTGGCCTCGGCTACTTCAAGGGGAAACAGCGGGTCACCCGCACCTCGTACTCGCCGAAGGCGCGCGAACAGGTCGCCGCCGGGCTGGAGAAATTCGGCGGCAAGCCGTTCATCGTGACCAGGCGCAACAACGTCAAGGTGAAGTCGCTCGACCAGCCCATCGGCACGCTCACCGCGCAAGGCGGAGGCCACCACTACCTGGCACGCCCCACCGCCGACATGAGTGTCGACGGATGTGAGTACCGGGCGTTGACCATCAAGGAGAAGGCTCGCTGCCAGGGCTTCCCCGACCACCACATCTTCGCTGGCACCGAAGCCGACAAGCGTCTCCAGGTCGGCAACGCGGTTCCCGTCATCGTCGCAGCCTGGCTCGCCCGCCGCGTCAAGGCCGTACTGCCTCACTGACCCGCCTCCCGGCAGGTCACCCCTCACCGCCGCCCCCCCCGCGCCCACCAGCGCGGGGGGCGGCGGCGTCATCGCGCTGGCCGTCCCACAGCGGACCGTTCGCTCCTTCCGGCCGGAACACAAAGGCGCCACGCTCGCTGGCCGAGCCCTGGAGGTTGCGGGCCTAACCGCGCAGGACCGCACTGTGAGGTCACCCGGAACGCCCGTGCACGAAGCCCCTCCGTGCACTGCGGTAACGGCACCCGCCGGGCCGCACACCCCTCGCGCAAGCACTCCCAGCCGCGCGTTGCGCGGCTCCACCTGCCGCCGCTCGACCCCCGTTGCGGGCCCCGGCACGCACCTCTGCCCTCGCAGCGACCGCGACGCCGTCGCTCTTCTGACCGCCCGACCCACCCCAGACGAGGAGGACGCCATGGCTGGCGCCTACTGCAAGTACTGCGGTCACCGCTGCTTCGTGTTCCGCATCATCCCCGACGGCCCGCACAAGGACTGGGCCGGGCACCTCGCCACCTGCGCCCCGGGCCTGGAGCACGACCGCAAGGAGACCGGGCACGACCACACGACGGCTATCAACCCGTCCCAGAACAGCGACTGACCTGCCCGGCACGACATCCGGCTGGAACCCACGAGGTTCCAGCCGGACCCACATCCGAAGGAAATCGACATGATCGACACGCGCGTCACTCTGGACGGCATCGTCGGCCCATACGAGTGCAAGTGGACCGGCTGGTCCTACCTCTTCAGCCTCGACGCCAGTCGGCAGGTATCGGCCGGGACGCTGGAAATGGCCGACAGCTACGGCTTCAGCTGTATGGAGACCATCCATATCATCGACGGCCGCGAGGGCGGCCCGGACACGGTCCACGTCATCGACAGCGGCGAGACCTACGTGGTCACCGAGGACGGCGACCGCGCCGCACGCGCCGTCGCCGTGCGCGTCCGCTGGCGCGGCAAGACCCCGACCGCCACACCGATCGCCGTCACCCCGCAGGTTCGCAGGGCCGCCCGCAAGGCGAAGAACAGGAATGCCGGACGTCGAGCAGCTGCCCGCGCGGTTGTCATCTGCGTCCACTGGCAGTGGGTCGATGACGAGGGCTCCGGCGCAGTTGACGTCATCGAACCGCTCGACGACGGCTACTACCCCATCGGCGGCCGGGAGTGGCCTTGGTGCGTCGTCACCTGGGAGTGCGCATGCGGCTACACCCAGGACTGGCAGGACGTCGAATGCTTCTGCGGCCTCACCCGCGACGGCCAGCCGAAGGCGCCGCTGGGCACCGCGGGCGTCCGGGTCAGCCAGATTCTTCGCGCCCTGGCCCCCGAGGCGACGTCGGCGCTGATCGACTTGACCGACCTCGCCCGTGTGTGTGCGGTGTTCGCCGGGGACAGTGAGATCGACACGGCCGACGACACCGGCCCCTTCGACACCGAGACGCTCGGATCGGCCGACGAGGTGCTGCGCATGGCAATGGACGAAGCCGCCCCCGAGGACGTCGCCGCGTCCGGCTGGGAGCTCGTCCCGGACGAGAAGTCCACCGCCCTGTACCGGATCACCTTCCCGACTGCGCCCGCCCACTGATCAGCTGAGACCCGCTCCGGCCACCGACCGGAGCGGACCCGGCACCCCACGGCCTTCCCGCCCACGCCGGGGCTTCGCGCGGTGTGCCGTGGCAGCGGCCGCCGCCCCGCCGGCCGCCGCCCCTGGGGGTTGCGGGTCTAGGTGTGCCGCTCTCGACAGTGAGTTCCGGCCGGAATGCCCCGCTTCCCCCCTCTGCACCCGGTGGCAACCAGTCTCGGCCGGGCCACGCGTGCCCCTCGCCTCCGCGCGGTCCGGCCCCACCTCACCGCGCCCCCGAGCCCCAACGGGAGATCCGTATGACACTCGCTGAACTCCGCACAGCGATGGCCGAGCTCGGCCACCTACCCGGTGACACGATCGTGATCCTTGCCAAGGACGCCGGAGGCAACGGCTTCTCACCGCTCTACGAAGTCGACCCGTCGATGTATCGCGCCGAAAACGAGTGGAGCGGCGAGCGCTACATGACCGACGCGGCACGCCAGGCCCAGAAGGTGCCCGACGCCTACAGCAAGGCCCCTGACGACGCAGTCCTTGCCGTCTGCCTATGGCCCACCCACTAGGCAACACCCCAGCTCCGCGCCCTCCGCTCCCCAGCCTTGAGCCCCGCCGAGCGGCCGATCTTCGGCCCAGGCGGGGCTTGCGGGGCTTTCCCCTTGAGGGCCGACGGTGCACACCACCGAGCCGCCCGGCACATCCGAGCAGCCCGCAACCTCAAGAACCGTACGCACAGAAGAAGGGAACCCCCATGCCGCTGAAGACCGTGGGCGCGGCCCGTGCCCGACTGGCACGCCGCGACCCGCCCGGGCTTCGACACCTCCGCTGGACCAAAGGAACCGTCTCCCGGACTGCCAGCTCCGGCCCGATGACCGCCGTCTTCGGACGGGGTGCTCCGTCACCCCTGAAGCCTCCCGCCCACGCCCCGTACCTGCTCCGCCAGCGTGCTGACGTCGACCGGGCGCCGACCAGCCCGAACCCGCGATATCTGAACCGCACCCCCAAGCGCTACCGCCGCGCCCCAACTGCCTGACTCCGCCCTGTCTGGACGTCCTGATGACCTCGGAACCCGCGCCGCGCGGTCGCTGGGGCCATCAGGGCACCTGCCGGACACGCCGCCCCGCCATGGTGCCGCCTCCGCTTGCCGACCTAGCACCTGACACCGCCACGGTGCGCCCCGTCGCGGCAGCTCGCCGCGCACACAGCACCGCCGCTCCCTGACACAACACGTCAGGAGCCGCCAGGTGCCCGACGAAAGGAGACCTGTGTCCCACAGCGAACTGGTCGGCTATCTGACATCAGTCGTCACCGAGGCGAACAAGGAGGCCGACTACCAGGTTGACGCCCGCGACATCCTCAACATGCTCCGCCCCGCGCCCCGCGCCGCTCCCGGTGAGCCGCCGCCGCCGGCGGAGCAGCAGCTCGCCGCTCCTCGCGACCCGCAGCCGAAGGAGCTGTTCACGCAGGCCTGCAACCTGCCACTGACCAGCGTGACCGACACCCACCCGAACACAAGCGAGGTCATCTGACCGCGCCTTCTCGGCCCCGGCGCCCGCACTGCATGGCGCCGGGGCCGCCGCATGCCTGGCCAGTGCCACGCTCCGCCCCGCCCTCGCATGACGCCAGCGGCCCGGTCGATCCTGCACCACGTCCGGTGACCCCGTGCCCGCAACAGTTGCCCGCCTAGCCCGCCACGCATCCACGGTCCCCTTCGGCACGGCCTTCTGCCGCGCCCTACCCCAAGTCCCGGAAAGGGCACGTCCGTTGATGCTCAAATACACGCTGCACGTTCACGATTTCACCGCCCAGGCCGCCAAGCTCGCCTCGGAGCCGGCCCCGGCAGCCGGGGCCAACCCGGAACCGACGGTCGACGACGCGCACAACCCCACCCGCGTCACCGTCTACACCACCACGGGGGCAGCCGCCGCGCTCCGTATCGCCCAGCGCCACCTCACCCTCGTCCACGCCCGCCTCGCCTACACCAGCCCCGGTGCGGTCGACCGCACGGCCGCTGACATCGTGTACGCGGAAGCCCGCACTCGCGCCGAATCCCTCACGCCTGACCAGCGGAAGGACGAGAGCTACCACGCCATCCACAGCGAGGACGACGGGTTGAGGATGTACGCCCTGACCGACGTCATGGACGCCCGTGGCGAGCTCGACACCTAGCCCACCTCCTCCAGGCCCTCGAACCCCCGGCACCCGCGCGGTGCCGGGGGCGGCTCCATACCCGGCCATGCACGCGCCACCAGCGCGCCAACGGTTGCCGCCCTAACCCTCCGCTTCCGCACGGTGCCCCCACACCAACCGGCAATGAACGGAGCCTGCGCATGTCCCGCCCAGAGTCTGCTGTCGTCCGCCTCCAGACCCCTGCTGACCTCGCAGAAGCCCTGCCCTACCTAATCGGCTACCGACCCCGCAAGTCCCTGGTCGTCGCCGCCTTCCACGACAGGGAGTTCGCCTGCGCCGCCCGCCTGGAGCTCCCCGTGATGGAGTCCGACTGGTTCGACTTCGCCGCCGACAGCTCCCGCGCGATCGCCAGCGAGTTCGACACCCCGGGCCTGCCCACGCTCGACTCTGTCGTGCTCTACCTCGTGGATGACCCGGCCCCCGGCCAGAACGGCCACACGGTCGCCACCCATCTCGCGCCACTGGCCGGTCTACTCCACTCCGCCTTCTCTCACCACCGCGTCACGGTCCAACTGTCCCTGTGCATCAGCGCCAACGAGTGGTGGGACCTGTCCCACGACACAGACCCGGGTCCCGGAATCGCCCTGCCGGACACCACCCCCGGCCCCGCGACCGTCGCGTTCACCGTCGCCGGACAGCTCCCCGCCCCCAGCGAGGAAACCCTCACTGCCGCGTTCGCCCCACTGACCGGCCGAGCCGCCGACACCATGCGCACCGCGCTCGACACCGTCGCGTCCACCAACACCTTCGGAGCCGCCCGGCCCCGAACTGCCCACGCCCTGCTCGAACACGCGGCAACCGCGTTCACCGACCAGGCCACCACCGCTCTGCCTCCGGCCGACACCGCCACCCTCCTGTACGCCCTGAGTGACCGCTTGGTCCGCGACTGGTCCATGAGCCTGCCCGACACCCACACCAACCCTGCTGCCCGCCGCCTGTTCACCTACCTCGCGACCGCCGCCGTCGACTCCTACGAGGTCCTCGCTTGCGCCCCGCTGACGCTCCTCGCAGCCAGCGCCTGGTACGACGATGACGAGGCCCTCGCCCGCCTCGCCCTTCGCCGAGCATGCCTCCTCGACCCCACCGCCCACCTGCCCGCCATGCTCCAGGCCGCGTTCAACATGCGCATCTCGAAGGAGCAGCTCAAGGACATGGCCCGAGCAGGACGACCCGCCTGATCGACGCCACGTGCCCACCGACGTCCCCGACACCCGCCCCGTGCGCGGGTGTCGGGGACGTCGTCTGTCCGGGCCGGCGCGGTTGCCTCCCTTGCCGTCCACCAGACCACGGTTCGGCCACGGCCCCGAGGGAGCGGAAACCACCAACCCCTCCCGATACCGGACCGATTCCCGCCGACCCACAGGAGGCTCTGCCGTGCCGTTCTCCCAAGCCGCACAATCCCGCATCGACGCGCTGACCCCTCACACCCACTTCGGACCCGAATACCGACGTGCCGTCGACGAAGCACTCAGCTTCGCCCGTGGAGCCGCCCGCTGGGGCGACTGCGGCTGCCTGTACATCGTCGAAGCCGAAGTCAGCGCGGGCACACGCCCGCGAGACGACCTTGCCCGCGCCCGCACCAACGCCGCCCCCGAGCACCTGACCCAAGGCGGCGTCATCCACGACGCACTGTGCAGCTGCCTCCCCCGTACCTCTTCCTGACCGGCGGCGCCCGGCCGCGCCACCGCCCCGTACAGCCGCCCCTACAACTCGGAGACAACCGCCGTGAACACCGCCCTCACCCCTGCCCCCGAGCCCATCCCCGCCGCAGCCGAAACCACGATTGATCTCACGGGACTCACCGCGCACACGGTCGGAATCGTGCGTCTCGCCGAAGCAAAGGGCCTCCGCCCTACCTGGGGTCAACCGCACGGCCACACCCGCCGCATCACTCTCAACGCTGTCGGTCCGCACGGCGCGTTCGGCTCCATCGTCATCGGCCGCACCAGTGGCAAGGTCCTGCGCGCCGAAGTCATCCACGGCAACGACGCCAAACGTCCCTGCCGCGCCAAGGGCACCAACGCCGTCCGCATCCTGCTCAACGGCGTCCACCGCTCCACCTGCCAACCCGGATGCGCCGCCCCTTCATCGGCTGACTGCCGCCGCTGAACAACCCTCCCGGCACCACCCAACGGCCCGTCCCTCCATCGAGGGGCGGGCCGCTTCGCGCTCCCCGCCCCGCCCACGCGCGCCAGCCCCCACAGCTGCGTTCCACTCGGCCCCCGCAATCCGCGTCCAGCGCGAGGAGCCATCCCACGCCCGCCCCGCACCCCCGGCCCCCTGACCTGTGAGGGAGCCGGGAGCCGCGGCTCGTGCGGTGCCGACTCCCGCTTGCGGGCCTTGCCGGCCGCCGCCCCATGGTGCGGTCACCGGCCCCGGGGGAGCGGTGACCATCAGCCCCGCCCCGGCGCCGGACGCCCCCCTTTGTCCACCGGCCGAGAGGAACCCGCCGTGCCCGCCGCCCTGACATACCACCATGACCGTGCCGATCTCACCTTCACCTGGACCAGCGGTAGGGGGATCACGATCCGCACCGGGAACACCGTCCCGCACTGGGGTGTCTACCCCGACCGGATCAGCGTCGGTGAGCTGCCCTTCACCCTCAGCGCATTGCGCGACGTATGCGATGCCTGGTGGGAAGGGAGGGAGATCACCACCGGCCAGAACTTCGCCGAACACCCCTGGACGACCCGCGAGTTCAGCGGACGTGTACAGGTCCGCTACCGGGGTGGCCCGGTCATCGAAGCAGCCCTCACCGAGCACCACCAGCCTGTCCCCGCCGACAGCAAGGACTGGCAGCCGATCATCGACCTCGCCGCCGACGGCCGCACACCCACCGATGTCACCACCGACTGGCTGTACCGCCGCACCAGCGGCTGGTCCACCGGGGTACTGGAACACCTGGGCATTCACGCACCCCAGCAGGTACCGGACCCGGCCCGCTACGGCGACGGCACGGAGGACTCGGTCATCGCCTGGACGATCCGCCACCTGCCCACCCAGGTGAAGGCCGACTGCACCTGGGGCGCCTGGACCACCTGGTTCGCCACCACCGCACGTGCGGTGTGGGACGCGCCCGAGGGCCCCGCGCAGTGGCGCAACGCCGGTATCGCCACCCGGCCGGTCACCACCTGGGCACCGTGGACGTACCAGGACACCACCGCCGACGGCACCCGCTTCAACTTCGTCTGGTTCGGCGGGAATTGCGTACACATCACCAGTCCCGACAATCCCCGCCTCGCCACCCTGGACGACGCCACGTTCCTCCTCCACCCGCGCGAGCAGGCCACCGGGCCGCTGCTGCCGTGGCTTCAGGAGCAGGCCCGGCAATGGGCCGCCAACTGCACCACCACGACGACCGTCGCTGACATCCTCGCCTCGACCCCCGGCAACTCCCTCCGCCACGCCCCCTGGCGGATCCAACTGGCGGGCCCCGGCCTCAGCGCGGGCGCTCCGTACCTCACGGAGGAGGAGGCATACGAGGTGGCCCGCCGGGCCCGGGACAACGCCGTCAACGGAGAAGGCGTCTCCTACCGCTCCATCTTCCGCTACAACGACTCCGCCAACGGCGTAAGCAACATTTGCGTCCAGCGATGGGACCCCGAAGAGAAACTCTGGCGGACCCACAGCCGCCCCTGGAACAAGAACAACCCGGCCACCGACGCCCTCACCCCCTATCCCGGTGCCGCGCCTGCCAGCTAACGCCCCGCCTCCGGTCTCGCCTCTCCCGCGAGACCGGAGGCCGTCCTATGAATGCGCCTTCTACGCCGCGTAGTTGATGGTTTGCGCGACTTATCCCTGTTCGTGGCCTCCTGGCTCGGCCAACTTCATCCGGGGGTTCCGCTTCCGGTGACAGAGAACCAGGAATCGAGGAACCGGCCATGACTGAGGAGTCCACGGTCGACATAATCGACCTGTTCGGAGGCCCGGGAGGCTGGGACGTAGCCGCACAGCAACTCGGCCTCGCCGTGACAGGAATCGAGCTAGACCATTCCGCTTGCGAGACCCGCCGCGCCGCTGGACTCGACACCGTGGAAGGCGACGTACGCGCCTACAGCCCGGACGACTTCCCCGCCGCCACGGACCTGATCGGCTCACCGCCGTGCCAGCCGTACTCCATCGGCGGCAAGGGCGCCGGGCGCCGGGCCCTGGACACCGTGCTGCACTTCGCTGCACTGCTCGCCGCGAGGAAGGACATCCGCTCCGGACTCGCCACTCTGGACGACGAACGCACCGGCCTGGTGCTGGAACCGCTGCGCTGGGTCCTCGCCGCCCTGGACACCGGACGCCCCTACCGAACCGTGATGCTGGAGCAGGTGCCCACCGTTCTGCCCGTGTGGGACGCGATGGCCGAGATCCTGCGCAGCGAGGGCTACACAGTGGTCACGGGCCGTATGAACGCCGAGGAGTACGGCGTCCCACAGACCCGTGCCCGCGCCGTCCTGGTAGCCCGCCGAGACGACGAGGCGGCTCTGCCCGCCCCGACCCACCGCCGCTACAGCCGCACCACCGACCAGGACGGCGGCAACCAGGATCTGCTGCCCTGGGTGTCGATGGCAGAGGCGCTCGGCTGGGGGATGACGCACCGCCCCGCGCTCACCGTCGCAGTCGGCACGGCAGCCGGGGGCCCGGACCCCTCCTGCGTCGGCGGCTCCGGAAGCCGCGCCACCCTGTACGGGGAACGCGACGCGGGCCGCTGGATCGCGGACACCCGACTGGTGGACGCCGATGCACTGCCCGCCTACCGCGGCGGCCGCAAGGACATGATCCGGGTGTCCGTCGCCGATGCCGCTGCCCTCCAGACCTTCCCGCCCGACCACCCCTTCCAGGGCACCCGGACCAAGCAGTACGAGCAGATCGGCAACGCAATGCCGTCGGCACTGGCGGAGGCCGTCATCCGGCGGGCGATGGCCGCACAACTGGCCGCCCGCACTGGGAAACAGGCCGCCTGACGCTGTAGATGACGCACCGGCCCTCAGCCCGCGCTCCGCGTGGGTCGGGGGCCGGTGTCATGCCGCAGCGCCCGCGCGCCGCAGTGCCGCCCCAGCCCCGCCGCCGTGACGCTTGCGCGTCCGGCGACGTTGCGCCGCTTGCCCCGCGGACCGCCACTGTGCCGTTCACCGGGCCAGGGGAAGCGGTGACCACTCAAACCCGCCTCCCCGGCCTGCTCCAACCACACCCAGCCGGCAGCCCCTGCACGTTGCGCCGCTTGCCTGGCGGACCACCACTGTTCGGTCCGCCAGGCCGACGGGAGCGGTGACCACCGAACCCGCCCCCGGGCCCGCCAGCAACCAGCCAACTCGGCTGCTCACACCGCGCGTTCGAAGGAGAACCCCCGTATGCCCATATCCACCCCCGCTCCCGAGGCCACGGCCGCCATCACGGTCACGTCCCCCCGTTACCCGCAGATCCCCGCCCGGGCAGGAAACGCCAACGTCCGGGCTCTGCTCGCTGCTGGGGTGCATCCGGCCAGTGGTCGGCCGTCGACCGCGATTCCTGGTGCGGATTGCGGAAGTTGTGTCCTGGCGTACCGGATCGAGCTCCCCGCCCCCGACGCGGCTTCGTCCCGCGACCGAGTCGCTGACCGGTCTCGTCACGGCGTCCGCGACGAGCACGCCGGGCCTGGCCGTGAGACGCGGGTGCGCCTCAAGTGCTCGAAGGCGCCGCTCAGCCGCCGGGGCCGTCAGGGCCCGGATCTGCGCCCGGCCACCGGTGATCAGCCCGGCACGCCCGCGTGCACTCTCCACTGCACGTTCATCGACTGGCCATTCGACCCCGAGGGCCACGACCAGACCGCAGCGGATGCGATCGGGTCGGGCCGTGACCACGCGGACGACTGGGGCGTCTACGCCGTGTACCGGATCTTCGGCATCCACCCCGACACCCGGCAGGCGTGGGTGGAACTGGAAGCCGAGATGGTCCCGAGCCCGGCCGCCCTGGGTGGCTACGCCCGGCGGTTGCCGCAGCGTTCGCGTCCGGACCAACCGCACCTGTACCGGTTCTGGACTGACCTGTCCCGCCTGCACACCGCCCAACTCACCCACACCGCCGAAGCGGGTCAGTGCACGCACGAGATCGTCCGCAAAGGCCGTGTCCTGATCGGCCAGCCCGGCCGCTGACCGCCCAGCGCCCCTCGGCCGCCCGGCACCTCCGGGCGGCCGAGGGCCGCCCTCCAGCCCGCCTCACCGTTGCGTCTCTTGCCCGCCCGCGCAGCACGGTGCGCATGCCTGCTCGGCCCGTGGGAGCCCGAGCCCTACCACCCACGGAGACAGCTGATGTCCGTACCTCCCCTTCCTGATCAAGAGGAACTGCTGGCAGCGGCGCAGGAAGCGTGGCGCCAGACCTGGACGGCACACGCCACCCCCGAATTCCCGGCGAGGGTCAGGGAGCTACTCGGTGCCGTCATCACCTTGCACGACGACATGACAGCCGATGAACCGCTTCCAGAACACAGAACTCCCGCGCTTCAGCAGCGATCCCTTGAACTCCGGGAAGCGATTTTCACCCTGCGGAACATCAGTCCCCCACGGCGCGTGGATCACATGATGCGCATGGCTTACCTACTTCTCGCGAAGCACACCCTTCGAGTCGAAGGCCCAACCTGGAAATAGCCCATCGCCCGCTCCATGGTGCGGCTGCGCCGCCGGCGCCCTGCGTGCGCCGCGTAGCTCCCTGACCGGCCCGCCCGTACTCGGCCCTCCGGTCCCGGCCCTCGTCGCCCTTGGTGGTGGCGGGGGCCGTTTCATGTCCGCGCTCCGCCCCGCGCAACCCCGCCGCGCCGTCCGCGCCGCGTCCCGGCCACCGATGCCGCCGCCTTTGGACGTGTGGTCTCGGGTTGCGGGTGTTGCCGGCCATTGCACCACGGTGCGCCCACCGGCCCTGGGGGAGCGGTGACCGCAGAGATCGCGGCCTGGCCCCGAGCCCGCCGCCCCCAACCCACCCCCCGATTGATCGGAGCCTTGTCATGCCCCTGGTCCGCAAGTTCGACCCCACCACGCCCGACGGGCAGCTCATCGCCAACCTGGCACGCCGACTGCTCGCGCTCGGCACCGCCTGGCCCGCCGACGAGACAGCAACCATCCTCAGCGACTGGTTCCTCAAGACCCTCGGTATCGACCCCGAAGGCCCCGTCTACCAGGTCGATGCCGTCCCGCCCCGTCTTATCTCACCCGACGCGACCACCGAGGACGTCACCGAACTCCTCCTCAGCGCGGGCCCCGCGCTCCACAACCCCCACCGGCCCGATCACGCCGACGAGTTCACCGTCACCACCGACACCGAGTGCTGCGGCGGCGACTGCGTCACCGTCCACCTCCACACCGCGTCCGCCTCCCGGGCGCGCTTCGCCCTGGCCTGGCTGCGCCAGGCCGGGTACGACGCCACAGAACACAACACCTGGACCGTGGGTGAACACCTCCTCCACGTACGCCAGGGCGTCATCCGTGACACCCCCACCCACGCCCCAGCCGAAACCCATGCCGCCCAGCACCTGTGGTTCCAGGGCTTCACCTCGCCGACCATTGACGTCTACGTGCACGCGGAGGTGACCGGCCCGACCCCGCCCGTCCCCGTGGCGTGGCGGCCCGGCTGGCTCAGCATCGACATCGCCGCGCCCCAGGACGCCACCGCGAAGCAGCGCAAGAAGACCGCCACCGCGATCGCCGACGCGTTCCGCACCGCCAACTGGCAGGTCGACCGGCGCGGCCACGAAGCCCTGCACATCCACCCGCCCCTCACACCCCAGACCTGACCGCACCGCACGCGCCCGTCCCGCACCCCGCAGGGCGGGCCAGCTCGTCCAGGGGCGCTCCCTCCACGGGCCGCGCGCCAGGTAGTGATCCCCACCAACCGTGGGCCCGCACCCGTAGCTCACTGGTGCGGGCCCACGGCACGTTCCCCCTCGGGGGACCGAGGCAGGGGCGGGCTCGTTGCGGGGCTAACCGCCGCGCCCAGCACGGTCATCGCACCCACCCACTCGATCACCGCTGGGAGAAGCACCCATGCCGCACACCGCCACAGCCACCGCCCCGGCCCTGCACCTGTTCACCACCCGTCAGGACCTCGACCACGAACTGACCGCCACCGGTACCTGGAAGGCCCTGCACGCCGCCGTGCACGCCTCCGCCCCCAGCCTGACCAGCCAGCCCCACCACAACCACAGCCAGGAGCCGGTGACCGGCCTGCGCTTCACCGAAGACACGCCGCACACCGGCCACGCCCGCACCAGGGGCACCGTCGTCATCACGCCCGACGGCATCCTCACCGTCCGCGCCTACACGATCCCCGGCCACCGTTGGCTCACCGCTCTCCAGCACCTCGGCACCCTTCACCCCCACGCGCTCCGCCCTGGCACACGAACCACCGCACCCGCCGACCCCGCCACCCCCTCCTGGTCACTGCGCCCCCAGGTGAAGGACCGCAGCCTCTTGGGCCACCTCCAGCCAGCCAACCACGTACAGGCCACGATGCTCACCGAACTCCCGGACACCATCGGCGACGTCAGCGCCATGCTCACGGTGGCCCCCGACAGCCGAGCGGCGTGCGCCGCTGCTTGGTTGCTGGCGGTCGGCTTCTTCCACGTGCTGGCTACCGGTGCTCCCGCTCACCCGCAGCCCTGACCACCGCCACCCACACCACGCCTTCCGGCCCTGCCCCGCGACCGCACGCGGGGCAGGGCCGCCCCATACCCCCGTACAGACCCCGCGCCCAGCGCGAGTTGCCGCTCTAACCCGGCGGGCCCTGACGGTGGCCGTGCCCGCCGGGCAAGAGGCACGACCGGCGGCCGGCGGACACCCGTCTGCCGACACGGCAACTGAGAGGACCCCCACCCGTGTACGCGTTCCCATACTCCCTGACCAAGACCTCCGACGGCTCCGACCTGCGTATGGGTGTGCTGCTGCGTGATGCTCTCGTGCACCAGGGCGTGAGCTTCCGCGTCGTCAAGCCCTACGATCGGCTTCCGTCTGAGTACCTGGTGGCGCAGGCCGACACCGACGGGCCGCGCGTGTGGATCCACGCGGACGACTGCAACGGCTTCACGCACTACGACATCCCGCGCGCCGGGCTCATGGCGGTTGCGGCCGTCGTCACCGACGAGGACGGTACGCGGTTCGTCTTCGACGGGTTCAGCAGCGACGAGGCACGGCCGGTCGCTCAGGCCGAAGCGTGCGCTCGTGCGGTTGCCGTGTTCCTGGGGCTTCAGCCGCGTGAGTCTGAGTGCACGTGGTGCCAGGACTACGGCCAGTACCCCATCCACGACGGCAGCACGGACGCGGTTCTGTATCACCGCGCGTGCGAAAACCCCCTGTGCGTGGCACGCCGAGAGGAGCGGGCGGCCCTGTACGCGGCACAGCTCCGCGAGCCGGTCACCGTCGGGTCTGACGTGCTGGACCCCGTGCTGTGCACGCAATGCCCGTACGGCAACTACCGGCAGGTGCCGGGACTGGACATGTACGGGTGCACGGCCGGATGCGGGCACACCGTGACCGCCACGGCGGACAACTTCCCCCTGCTCGGCGAGGACGGCCGAGACCAACGCCTGACCGCGCGCGAGGGGCTGTTGCACATCGCCGAGCCCGCCGGGTCCGTCCCCCCGTTCTGAACCCCTCGGCCCCCGCCGCGCCTCCACCAGGCCTCGAACCAGGTGGGGGAGCGGGGGTTGCGTCGCTTGCCCCGCCGTCCACGACAGTCAGACCCAGCCGGAACGCCCCGCACGAACCCCCTCTCGTGTGCTGCGAGCGACCGGCAACCGCCGGGCCGCGCCGTGCACAGGCCCCCCTGGCGCACCGAGCGGCCCGGCTGACCCACGTCCTCTTCCTTGACCATCGGAGCCCCGGCATGCCCGACCCCCGCTTCCTCGCCATCATCACCGACACCGGACAGAGCCAGGTTGTCCGGCGTATCGAGCCGTACAACTACGACCGTGCCCTCAGGATCGAGAAAGCCGGCTGCACGGTGCGAGGGCTTAACGAGGCTGACCTGCCGCTCCTGCGCCCCCTAGCCGCCTCCGGACCGCTCACCTACCGGCAGGTGCGACGCCTCGCCGTCCTGGGCCGCACCCGCATCGACGAGATACCCCCACTGGTGTGCGTCGAGTGCAGTGAGGACCTGGAGCAGTCCACCGTTGCTTACGGCGACTGCGTGGGCTGCGGCTGGATGGTGTGCGAGAACTGCGACGCCGGAACCATCCCGGCAACAGGGCAGTCCGTGTGTCCGGTCGCCGAATGCCGCGCTCACCCCGATGCGGCCGATGCCGAGCACACCCCCTGACTTCCCGCTTCCTCACCCTCCACTGGGCCCGGCCCGTACTCCCACCTGACGGGCCGGGCCCTTCCGCGTATGGGCAGGCTGGCGGGGTTAACCGCGTTGCGGAGCACGGTGAGTTCAGCCAAACGCCCGCACAGATCGATCCCAACTTACGTAGGACCTCATGAAGCGCAGCCTTCGCCGCCACATTGAACACGCCGTCAACAGCACCTGGAGCAAGAACCCCAAGAGCCGCGCCGGGATGGTCGGCGCGCTGCTGCTCTTCCCCGACGACGCCTTCGCCGATGCGCCCGCCTGGCACCCGGGTGAGGGCTTCGAGAACTGCACCGGCTACTCCTGGCTGCGCTCCAACGGCGACGGAACCGCCACCGCCGTGGTCGTCGGAGTCGGGCCCAAAGAGCGTCCCGCGTACGACGGCGGTGTGTGGACCGAAGAGGAGGTGTGGACCGTCACCGCCCCCGAGGAGCGGCTGCTGGAGATCTCCTCACTGTGGGACAAGCCCCACCGCATCACCTGGATGCTCGACGAACCCGACGCCGAAATCCACCGCGAGCCCTACGCCCTCCACCCGGTCACGGCCGTTGACGACTACTGGGAGCACTTCGAGGACACGTGGGGCTTCAAACCCTTCACCCTGGAGTACGGGCACAACCCCCTCGGCGACGGCCGCCGCTGGCTGCTGCTCACCTCCGAGCCGGGCTGGGACAACATCCCCGACGAGAGCGACCTGCACTACGTCACCTACACCCTCGCCGCTCTCTTCGGCGCCGAGGTCCGCGTCTACCCCTACGACCGCCACCAGCGCCGGGTCAAAGGCCCCATCGACATGCAGATCTTCCACACTCCCCTCGCCCTGAAGCCGATCAAAGCCGCCCTCACCAACCTTGGCCGCCTGTAACCCAGCCCACGCCGGGCACCGGCCCTACCCCGTTTCGGCCCCGCGCCTCAGTCCCCAGGTGCGGGGCCGTTTGCTGCTCTAGCCCCCACGCCCCCGACCGTCAGGGTGGCCCAAAACCCGGGACTGAGAGACGAGCGCAGGCACCGGGCCCGCCGCGCCTGACTGCCTGTGTAAGAACCTGCGGCTTTGAAAGGCTGTTGAACATGCCGATTCTGGACCACGCCACCTTGATCAGTAACGAGACGGGTCAGGTGATCCCACTCTATGGCCGGGTGCCGGACAACGAAGGGCATTCGTGCCTGGTGGAGGCGCTCATCGACCACCCCGAGAGCGGCCCCATGGTCCTCATCAGCCATGAAGCAGCAGGGGCTCACCTCGTGTTCCCCCGTGTGCTGAACGCTCGCATCGTCCAACACACTCCCTGAGAACACCCGCCGCCCCGGCCCCGCACTCGCGGTGCCGAGCCCGCCCTGCGTTCCCGTTGTAGCGCTAACCCACCAGCCCCGAAAGCGGCCCCGGCACCGCTGTACCGCCTCCCACGGCAGGAGCAGCACCCGCCCCGCGCACTCGTTGCTCTGCGTTCACGGCCCGCCCCGCATCCCGGTGGCGAGCCGTACCCAGATCCGCCTTTGCCGTCGCTCTCCTTGGTTGCTCGGCTTGGGCTGGTCTCCCGCACCTGGCCCACTACAACCGGGAGCCAACGGCGCCCTGGTGTGCACCCGCACAGGCGGTACTCCGGCTGCGGCCGAACCCTCCAGCTCACCGACCTCCCCGCTCCCTGCTAGGGGTGCATCAGCCGCCCCCGGCACCGGTAGCCCTCGCCCTGGCCCTGCGGCGGTTGCGCCTCTTGTCCCGCCCTCAGCCATGTTCGGGTCAGCGGCCTGGGGGAGTGGCGACCACCAGCCCGCCCCGGCAGCCACCCGGGAACACGAACGCCTCCCCTTGCGACAGAAGGACCCACTCATGTCCGGTGACCACTCGGCAACAGACGGCAGCGCCCGCAAGGCCCTCGCGGAGCTCAGGCGCGTCACTGTCCTGCGCCAACCGCTCGTCGACGCCGCAGCGCGGGCCTTCCTCTTCGAATACCTGCGGCAGCCGGAGGCCGCCCGGCTGTTCACCGCTCTCGATGACCTTGAGGGGATGCGGTACATCGGCCCGGTCGGCTACCGGCGCGCGGTCGACATCCTCACCGCCCTACAGGGCGCCAGCCACGCCCTGCAGCTCCTCGACGGCGAAGCCGGCGAGTGGCTGAAGCCACCCCTAATCCAGTTGGACGAGCACGTGGAGAAGACCCTGCCCCGCATGAAGGCAAGGGCCGCCGCGGTGCAGGGACCGATGGGACGGCACTTCAGCAACCGCTACGAAGGCGACTTCGCCGTAGACACGGTCCGCCAGGCGATGCTCCGCCTCAGGAGCACCCGTAGCGGCCGGACAGGCGCCTTCTTCTCCGTCTCGCCGGATGAAAGACTGCCGGGGCCCGGCGCAGCCTCATCCTCTGGCGACTGCCGCAGCGCGGCACAGCGCGTGGACGCACTTGTTCAGAAGGCGCGCTCAGTCTCGTCTGTAGCCGTCACCGACTCCGGGACGCGCGGTCGGCTGCGCTTTTTGATCGATCTCGGCACCGAGGTCAGCTACCGGTTCACCGCCACGGCCTGCGTCCTGGAGGACGCACGCGAGGTGGGGGGCGCTCGGAATCTGCTGGCCAGCCTGGAAGCCGCCCAGGTGACGGAGGCCGACGGTCTCCTGACCGCCGTGGCGCACTCCCACACAGTCGGCAGCGTCCGCCAAGGCCCGGACGGCCGGTGGACATTCGAAGGCGGACCGCGCGCCTACGCCTCGCCCGAAGGAGCTGTCGCCGCGCTGCTACGCACCTCACACCACTGAGCCTCGCCCGCTGAGACCCGGCACCGCAAGCTGGACACCCCTCCGCCGCTGGCCCCGTATCCGCGTACCGGCCCCGTTCTGCACCCGCAGGCGGGGCCGTCCGCACGCTCCGCCTTGGCCGCCGGGCCACGCCCAGCCCAGTCCGGCTCTTCCGGTTGCTGCTCTAACCCCCGCACCACCGACGGCTCGCCCCCGGGTATCACCCCGGGGGCGAGCTGTTCCGCGTTCCCGCAGCCGGGCTGCCGCCTCGGGCGGTTGTGGGTGCGGGACGGGTGTGTCCCGCCGGGCGGTCTCCTTGGGCGGATCGTGGTGCCACGGGGTGGGACGGGGCCAGTTCCCCGCGATGGTGTGCCTGTTGGTGTTTCTACGGTCGTGGGGTGCGCGCCGGGTGGGGCTGGAGGCCCCGTTTTGAGGGTTGCGGCGCTAACCCTCCCACTCGTCACGGTGGGTGCGCAGAGATCACCTGGCTCTGTTTCTGTTCCTCGTTCATCGAAAGGTGCACACCCACATGTTCAACAAGCTCTTCGGTAGTGCCGCGGCCTCCACGACTTCTCAGTCCGGTTCTGTCCCGGCCGCAGGTTCTGTCCCGGCCCGCAGCCGCACCAGCGTGGCGGACCTGACGAAGAAGGCGGCGTTCAGCCTGTCCAAGCACGGTCTGGACGGGGAGCGTGCGGCGGTCTACCTGGTTTTGGACCGTTCGGGCTCGATGCGCCGCTTCTACGGGGACGGCACGATGCAGTACCTGGGCGAGCGGGCTCTGGGCCTGTCGCGGGCGCTGGACGACGACGGCCGGGTCCCGGTGGTGTTCTTCTCGACCGAGGTCGACGGCACGACCGAGTTGGAGCTCGGGAATCACGCCGGACGGATCGACCAGGCGCACGCGAGGCTCGGCGGGATGGGTCTCACCTACTACGCGCGGGCAATCCGCGCGGTCATCGACCACTACCAGGCCTCCGGCGCCACCGATCCGGCGTTCGTCCTGTTCCAGACCGACGGCAACCCGGACGACCGGGCGGCCACCATCCAGCTCCTGACGGACGCGAAGAAGCTGCCGATGTTCTGGTCGTTCGTCGGGTTCGGCGACAAGGTCGACTTCCTGCACACCGTCGATCAGCTGCCGGGCATCGACAACACGGGCTTCTTCCCCGTCCCGGACCCGCACTCCGTGGGCGACAGCGCCCTCTACGACGGCATCACCGCCCAGTTCGGTCCCTACCTGGCGGCGGCCCGGTCTGCCGAGATCCTTGGCTGACCCCTTCTGCCCGCCCTGTCGGCCCCGTGCCCGGACACCGGTCCGGCACGGGGCTGCCCTTCTGCCCGCCCTGTCGGCCTCGGCCCCCGCACCCTGGAGGCCGGGGCCGACCTCCGTGACCGCCCCGCCGTGTCACCGCCCCGCCGCGCCCGGTACTGCCGCCGCCGCTGCGCCTCCGCCGCCTGCCGCCGGTGTCGGGGTGGTGGGTCGGGTGCGGGGGTGGGGGTCGTGGTGCCGGGGTGTCTGGTCGGGTTGCCCGGCTTGGTGGCCGTCTCCGCAGGGTGTGTTCATCCGGCGCGGGCCGTACTGGTTCGCATCCCGCCGGACACACCCCGCCTCACCCCGCCCCACTCCACCTCGTCTTGGGAGTTGTTTGTCATGTCGTGGATCAACGTCGTTGATGTCCTGCTGTTTACTGCGCTCGCTGCGGGCGCGTTGTGGTGGGCGCTCGATTTGGGGACCCGTAAGAGCCGTCTGGTGTTCCTGACGTGTGTGGTCTTTGCGATCAACGTTTCCGCTGTTGTGCAGACCCAGGCCTGGTACGCCCACGCCGTCTACGGCGGTCTGTTGGGTGTCCTGCTTGGGGCACTGCGCCGTGAGAGTGTCCGCCGGAAGTCCGCCCCGTCCCCGGCTACCAAGTCTCCGGCCGCCAGGTCCCGGGCCTGACCCCCGGGCACCGCCTCTTCACCCCCGCCAGCCCCCGGCTCCCCGTAGCCGGGGGCTGGCGGGGCGCTGCCACTCCCGACACCGGGAGAGGCCCGGGAGAGGCCCCCGGGCTGACCGGCGGCCCCGCCAACTGCCCCCGCCGCGCCCGCAACCGGCCCACCCCGCCCCCCGAGGTGGGCCTTTCGCGTTCGCCCGCGCCCGCGCCTGCTCGGACTCGCCCGCGACCGGGGCACTGCTTCTCGGACTCGCCCACGACGGCGTCGCTGCTGCTCAGCCCACCCAACGCTCGTGTCACGCCGGGCGGGGTTGCTGCGCTAGCCGGCCGTGCCTGCACCGTGCTCCACGTCAGCCACCACCCGCCGCACCCCCACAGCCCCAAAAGGCCAGTACGGCGCCCGGCATCCCCGCTCCTGCGTGGCCCCCGCCCGGCACCAACGTCCAGGGGCTGGCACGAAGCAACCCAGTTGAACCTGCCGGAAATAGGAAGGGAACTGCGTGACCACCACCGACATCACGCCGGAACGTACCGCCCAGATCCTCGACCAGGCCGTCCACCGGATCACGACCGACGGCTGGTATGTCCACCAGCTGGCCACCGCCCGCCTGCTGACCCCCAACATGCCCCCGCGCGCGACGTCGCGGGCGGACGCCGTCGGAGTCATTGGGATCGCCGTCACCAGTAGCCCGCTCCAGGTGCTCGGCATCGCAGGCGAGCTGTGCCATGCAGCCGTCACCGCCGTCGCCGCCCACCTGGGTCTCCACCACACCGCCGACGCCGATCCGCGCGAGGTCGAGCGAGCACTCGAAGCCTGGTGTCACAACCCCGGCATCACCGCTACGGACGTCGTTGAGGCGATGCGGGAAGCCGCTGACCGACTGCGGCATCCCGCGCGCTGAACCCCCGCCCCACCCCGCCCGCCCCCGCCGTGTTCGGCCCTGCGCCCCGGAACCCCCGGGGTGCGGGGCCGTCCGCGTACCCGCCCCCACTCCCGCGATGCCCCACCCTGCTGCGCCCGCCCCCGCCTCGCCTGACTCCCGACCCTGCTGTGTCGTCCCGTTCGGGTTGCGGCTCTTACCGGCCGTGCCTGGATCGTGCCGCCACCGGCCGCCGCACCACCGACCGCGGCTGGCCATCCCCCTCTCTCCTTCAAGGAGCACCCCTATGTCGTCTCAGCCTGATGTCACGGTCTTCGACATCGTGATGGACCGCCTCGCAGAGGCTGGTATCGCCTGCCTGCCAGATGATGACGGGAAGGTGCAGGGCGCCTACGCCTGCTACACCTTCGCCGACGGGGCCGATCTGACATGGGCGACCATCAGCAACACGGGCATGGAAAACTCCCTGCACTCCGTCAGCGAGCACGGCGTGATCTCCGGTCACTGTGAGGCCGACCGGGCAGAGACCCGCGGTTTCGGCAGCGGTGACGTGGACAAGGACGTGACCGCGTTCGTCGCCTGGGTCGTGGACCTCGCTGACCGGCACGGCAAGACCTCCCAGTAGGGCCCCGCCCTTTCCCGGCCCAGAACCCGCGGCCGCCCGCTGGGAGTTCGGGGCCGTTTACAGCATGCGACGAGACCCGCCCCCTGCTGGGGGTGGGCTTTTCGCGTTCGTGGTCCCCACCCGCCACACCCCCGACCGTGCCCCGCCGGGCCGCGCAAGGCCAACACCGGCGCCTCACGGGTGGGGTTGCTGGTCTAGCCGGCCGCCCGCGCATCGTGCTCCACGTCAGCCACCCCCGGCCGCACCCCACGAAGGTCTGCGGCTCGGTATCTGCCCGGCTTCTGGAAGGCACCCCCCGTTCATGTTTCTGCATCTGACGACGCTCCTCGACCTCGACCAGGAGCCGATAGGCACCGTCGACGCCCAGTTCGTCGGCGGCGCCTTCTCCCACACCTTCATGGTCGTCGCTACCGACCCCGACCGCACCGGCGGCCAGGTCGCCCTCCACTCCTACGGCCCGTTCGCCACCGACGACGACGCCCGCGCCTGGGCCGCAGCCCACCTCACCCCCTACAGCACCTTCACCGTCGCCCCCCTCGCCACGCCCTACACCGACGCCGAGGCCGGCGCCCACCTCCGCACCCCGCTCCGCCCCTCCACGACCGCGCGCCGCGCCCGCGCCGACACGATCGCCAAGCTCCTCAAGACCTACAACCTTCCCCGCCTGCGCCTGTACCGCGGCACCCGCACCGATACAAGCCGCCGCGGATTCACCGCCCGCGAATGCACCCATCCCGAACTCGGCCCCGTCGTCGAACTCACCGCCCACGGCCCCGACGACTACCAGCGCGAGAGCGACCACCGCCTCATGCAGACCGTGCTGCGCCACGAAGACCCCCGCTACGAGGTCACCGACGAGCGCACCCACCTCCTCGTACGCCGCCTGGCCGACGCCGAACTCCACGCCGCCGCCGACCAGGCCGCCGCCCGCGTCGCCCCCTACCTCGCCGCCCTCACCACCCACACCCCGCCCCCCGCCCAGACCCCCGCCGAGACCGCTGAGGCGGCGTATGTCCTGTTCGATGCTGTCCTGAGGGCCGCGCGGGAGACGGCATCCGACGACCCCGACGACGCTGACCTCATGTGCGAGGTCGAGGCCATGGACGCCCCCGACGCCCTCGCCGCGCTCAGGAAGGCGTGCCTGCCCTCGGACATGATCGAGCCCATCGCGGACGCCCTCGCTCTCCTCGCCCCGCACGCCTTCACCCGCCAGGCAGGCTGAACGCCCGCCCGGCCCGGCGGGTTGCGGCCGTTGGCGCCCGCCCGGCCATGGTCAGCCGACCGGCCCGGGGGAGCGGTGACCACCACCCCGCCCCCCGGGCCGGACCAGCCACCCCGCCCCCGCCACGCCTGGAGTCCGACCGTGACCACACCCCGCCCGCGCGCCGCGACCGTCACCGCCCGCATCGACGCCCCGACCGTCCGCACCGCGCCCGCTGCTTCCCCGCACACGGTCCCGGCCACCGAGTTCGCCCAGGCCCTCACCGCCTGGACTCAGTCCCACCTGCACGCCATCACACCCGAGAACAGCGACACCACCTTCGTGCCCATCACCGTCAACGCCACCACGACCATCGAGGTCCACCCCGGACTCCTGCGCCTGCTCGCCGAGGAGATCCACGCCGCGATCACCCTCCAGCGTGACTTCCCCGACCTGGACCCCGCCGACCTGGACGCCTACGTCGGCAGCGACGGCATCGTCTACCACGGCCACGGCGAACCCGACTTCGAGGCCACCGCAGAGGACACCGAACCGCACGAGGACGGCAACGGCCGCCCCCTGTAGCCGACCGCCCCCGCCCAGCCCGCCGGCCCGGCCCGGCCCGGCGGGTTGCGGCCGTTGACGCCCGCCCGGCCATGGTCAGCCGACCGGCCCCGGGGGAGCGGTGACCACCACCCCGCCCCCTCGGGCCCCCGCACGCCCCCGCCACCGCCTCAGGCAAGGACCCCCATCCGAGATGCTCGCCGCCCTGCTCCGCACCGCCCGCGCCCGGCTGTTCCCCCCGCCGCTCATGACCGCGACGTACACCTGCGGCCGGTGCGGTCTCCGCGTCAAGATCACCGACCACCCCGACCGCGTCACCAGACTCCTCGACGCCGTCCCCAGCCACGGCTGCAAGCCGAAACCCAAGTCCCTGTGACCACCCGCTGCCCGAGCCGGAGACGAGCAGAAACGGAAAACCCCCTTCTCGTGACCACCGCCCCGAACACCACCGCTACCGGCACGGACGTCCTGTGGCAGAACCTGACGGACGCGCTGAACGCCCTCATCGACTCCGGGCAGTTCCCCGCCTTCCACAACCTGAACGGGCCGTACAACAACTGGCAGCACCAGCCGTACGCCACCGACGACGCTCACGCTGACGCCCCCTGGGTCGTCTTCGACCTGACCGCCCGGCAGTTCACCGTGTCCAGCCGGGAGCGGACCCGCAGCGGCGAGCACTCCCGGCGGCCACGCAAGCGCCGCTGACCCCGCTGACCCCCGCCACCCCCCCACACCACACGGAGAACCAGCCCGTGCACGTCTTCCAGCTCAAGCCCCTGTCCGAACGACTCAAGGACGCCGGATGCCCCGGCGACTACACCTACAGCCCCACCGAGGGCCGCATGATCGTCCGCATGCCCGACGGCGAGGTACTCACCCCCGGCGAAGCCGCCGACCGCTACAACATCCCCGTCCTGTAACCCCCGCACACGGCACCACCCCCTGCCAGCCCACCGCACCGACCGGCCCCGCACCCCCGGACACCGTCCCGGGGTGCGGGGCCGCCTCGCGTTCCCGCCCCCGGCCGTCGACCCGCCGCGTCTTGTTCGCCTTGCCCCTCGCAGCGCCACCGTCACCCCAACGACCCGCGAACCCCCCAGAAGGCGACCCCATGCACTCCTTCCCCGCTCACAAAGCAGCCGACATCCGCCGCGCCCCCGCAGCGGCACGCACCCACGTCGGCCGACGCGTCGTCACCGAGTGGTCCGAGTCCTGCGCGTGCGGCGGCAACTTCCTCGGCCACGAGGAGGAGCCGTGCCGTCCGGACTGCACCGGCTACTACCCCGTGCGATGGGACACCAGGCAGCAGAGCGGGGAGGCGATGTGCCCGACCTGCCGGTTCATGAACCGCTGGCTTCACCTGTGCGACCTCACGAGGTGGAGCCGGGAGACGTGCGCGTGCCGCGAGGACCACAGCCTGGAAAGGCTCAAGGTGTAGTGGATCGTCCTCGGACTCTCCGGCGGCGGCCCCTAGGCAGCCGGCCAGCCCGGCGACAGCTACGGCCCCACCATGGCAGGCCCCTGCTACGACTGACCCCCGCGCCACGCCCGCAGCGCCACCCCACGGCCCCGCGCCCCGGACAACTCGTCCCGGGGTTCGGGGCCGCCCGCATACCCGCCCGCGTACCCGCGCACCACCACCACCGTGTCTTGCCGGGCTAACCGCCCCGCGCCACACCGTCACCCCATCAACCAGCAGCGCCCCGATGGGAGTTCCACCGTGACGACCGCCATGACCCGCCGCCACACCGTCACCGCCCGCATCGACACCGCCGACACCGCCCCGGTCTCGGACGTGTGGACCGCCACCGTCTACATGAACATGCACCGCGACAACTTCGACGGCTACGACCCGCACCACCCGCTCGCCGCCGCCATCCGCCGCGACGACAGCGCCCTGCGCCTCGTCTTCCGCGCCAGCGACCGCATCCGCAACCACGAGGACGCCGCCGAAGCCGCCTTCGAGGTCGGCAACCTCCACGGCGCCGACGACAACGGGCAGACCTGGCCCGGCAACATCCGCTCCGTCTCCGTCGGCGACGTCATCAAGATCACCAGCCCCGACTCCCGGACCGTTCACCTCAGCGTCGACTCCTACGGCTTCACGCCCGTCCCGGAGCCCACCACCCTGGTCGACCTCACCGGCCCCCGCGTCACCCACCGGGACTGACCAGCACCGGCCCCGCCCCTGCACCCGCAGGACGGGGCCGGCCGCCGTTGGGGGGGGGGGGGGGGGGGGGGGGGGGGGGGGGGGGGGGGGGGGGGGGGGGGGGGGGGGGGGGGGGGGGGGGGGGGCGGGGGGGGGGCGGGCGGGCCCCCCCCCCCCCCCCCCCCCCCCCCCCCCCCCGGGGGGGGGCCCCCCCCCCGGTGGCCCCCCCCCCCCCCCCCGCCCCGCGTAGCCGCCCCGCCTCGGCCCCGTCCTGCATCCGCAGGCGGGGCCGTCCGCACGCCCGGCACGCGCCCCCTGCTCCGACAGCCGGGGTTGTGCTGCTAACCGTGCCGTACCAGATCCTCACTTCAGCCGGTGAGCGCCCCGCACGAACCCCGCCCCTCGTTCGTGCGCCGAGTGCGCCCGCCCGCCGCCGGGCCCGAGCAGCGGCCGCCCCGCCCCCCTCCGGCCGCGCCGCCCGGCACGGCCGGGCCGCAGGAACCCCCGTCACCCTCTGTTCCTGCGGCCCGGCACCCGCCCTGTGAACCATCCCCCGCGCGCGGTGTCGCTCGCCGCGCCGCGTACCGCCCCACCCCGGCACTCCGCCACCCACCGAAGGAATCGACCATGAGCTACGAGCCCCGCCTGACCCACCTCCAGCCGCCGCAGCACACGCCGAGCGAGTCGCTCACGGGCCTCCCCGCCCGCCCGCCGGTTCTGGCCACCGACCACTCGGCCCGCGCCCTCCCCGCCGACCCGATGACGGCCGCCCTCTCCCTCCCCACCGTCGACATGGCGCGGCGCAGCACCGCGGCCAGCTCGTTCCCCACGCCGGAGGGCATGGCCTCGATCCGCGCCGAGTACTACCCCACAGCCACCCCGGACTTCCAGATCGTCGGACCGAACTCCACCTTCGCCCGGGAGGTCGGCGACCGGATCCGCGCGGCCATCGCCAACAGCGGCATGGAGTGGGAACCGGGCCTCATGCAGCTCGTCGCCCACTGGACGGTCGTCCGCTCCGGCTCCGGCTCAGACCTGGCACTCGCCTGCACTGCCCTCGCGGCGGTCGGCGTCATCGACCCGGCCGCGCTGAACGGCGTGGCCATGATCGGTGAACTCGGCCTCGACGGCACAGTCCGCAGCGTCCGAGACGTCACCGAAACGGTCCGCATCGCCCAGGAAGCCGGGTACAAGAAGTTCATCGTGTCCCGTGACGACTTCGACGAGGTCAGCGAGAACATCGACATCACCCCGGTCGGCGCGAACGACCTCACGGCCGCGCTCGCATTCCTCTTCGAGATGCACGAGCCCGAGACCACCCCCCAGGCACCGCAGGCCCCGACGCAGGGGACACCGGGGAAGGACGCCGGACACTGCGCCCAGTGCGGCCAGCTCCTCATCTGGGACGGCAGCGGCAAGCGCCTGAACGACGAGTGGGGCGAGTACCTCTGCACCGGCCCCCGGCAGCCGGGCCGCCGCAGCAGCGTCCACCTGCTGGCCAAGTAGCAGCCGACGGCGGGCCGGGGGAGCAGGCGACGCCCCCGGCCCGCCCTCACCACCCCCGGCCCGCCCTGCCACCACCCGCGCCCCGGCCCAGCCCCGGCCCGGCCCGCCCTGCACCAGGGACGGGGCCGGGGCGGGCACGTGCGTACGTCCGGTCCCCCCTCACCGCGCCCCCGCCTTCCCCGGAGCGCCTGAACCCCGGTGTTGCGGCACTAACACCGGCGTCGTCCACCGTCCCTGGCGCCGGAACCGCCCCGCCCCTGCGGAAAGCCCCGGCACCACACCCCGCCGTCCGACGGAAAGGCAACCCCCTGTGGGCTACACCCTCTACCGCGACCGTACGAAGCCCTCCGAGACCGACCAGGAAATGTGGGACAGCCCGCTCAACACCTACCTGCGAGAACACCAGATGGGCCGAGCCGGCACCATCTGCACCCTGCCGGACATGATCCGCCACGTGGAGGCGATCGGTGCTCTGTGGTGGCAGTACACGAGCCCCACCCGGGCGACCCTCGGCGCCATCCGCTTCATCAACGGCGGCATCCTCGCCCCCTCGCTGACCCCCCTGATCGACACCTCCGAACTGTTCACCACCGTGGCGGTCGAAGGACTGCGCTCCTGGCACACGCTCCTGGCCACTGACGCCTCCCGACGCGCCGCCTACGGAGACGACCACGCCGATCTGCTGCTGCCCGGCTTCACCTTCGGCGAGTACCTCTTCGAACAGGAGGGCACCGACTGCGTCTTCATCGACGGCACCCTGCGCACGGTGCCCGCCGGGACCGTCGTCGCCATGCTCACCATCGACCGCATCCCGACCTACAGCCCCCCGCAGCACTTCGGCCTCCCCAGCTACTCCGACACCAGAACCCGCATCTCCACCACCGACTACTTCGATCAGGCCGACGCCATCCAACAGGGCTGGAAGAAGGCCGCCGACGACACCGCGCATCAGCAACGCCCCACCACCGGCTGACCCCGGCCCCCGACGCCCGCACCGGTCACCTGAGCGTCGACTCCTTCGGCTGCTTCTCCGCCGTGCCCGAGCCCACCACCCTGGTAGCCCTCACCGACCCGCGCGTCACCCACCGCGACTGACCACCCCGCCCCTCTCTCACGGCCCCGTGCCCGGACACCCGTCCCGGCACGGGGCCGCCCGCACACCACGCCGCTCCCGAACGCTCCGACTTGCCCGGCTAACCCCCCGCCTCCGCACGGTCACGCCACCAGCCGCGCCCCCGCCCCGGGGACCGCGGTCCTTTCAACCGGAAGGCGAACCGCCCCCATGAGCGTGACCGTCGAAGAGATCCCCCTCACCCCCGTCCCCACACAGGAGGACATCAAGCCCGGCCGCCGCGTCCGACTGGTCAACATCTCGCCCGCCTCCCTGAACGGACTCACCGGCACCACCCAGACCAACCCCAGCAGCCGCGTCACCCGCCTGGACGTCCTCCTCGACGAGAGCTCCACCGACTTCCTGCGCCGCGACCACCGCGCCCGCGCCTCCAGCAAGATCACGGTCCCCGCCCCCGACGTCACCCGCGAACTCCTCACCCGCATTCCGAACGACTGCATGTTCTACGCCGAGAACGACAGCTGACCAGCCCCTCCCACGGCCCCGTGCCCGGACACCCGTCCCGGCACGGGGCCAACGGCATGTCCCCGCCCGGTCCCCACAGTGCCCGACAGCCCCGGCCGCGCCCCGCGCCGAGCAGCCGCCCCCGACACCCAGCGCGCCGCCCGTCCCGTGCCGCCCTAACGCCCGAGCCCCCGACCGTGTGGCCCGCCGCGCCCCGCACCAGGGGGCCGGGGCCTGTCGCGCTAACTCCCCGGCATCCCACCGTCGGACCCGCCGCGCCCGCCCCGGCCCCGCGCCGCCAGCGGCCCCGGCGCCCATCCACACCGACCGATGCCAAGGACCACCCGACATGACCCACCCCACCGCCCCCACCACCCCCGAGGACTTCGGCGCCCTGCTCCGCGAAGTCTGCGGCGCCAACCACCAGCCCCCCGCCCAACACGACTGCACGCTCGCCTTCCCCCTCCACAAGGTCCGCTCCATCGCCGAACTCGCCATCGCCGCCCGCAAGCACGCGCTCGGCCCCGGCGAGACCGACGCCCGCCCCCGCCTGTGGTGGATCAAGGGCAACGGCACCTTCCTCATGAGCAACGGCATCGACAACACCCCCCACACCCGCGACGCCGACGGCCAGTGGCACCACATCGTCTACGCCGACAAGTGGGGACCGGACACCGACCCCTCCACCGTCCTCGGCGGCGACGACCTCCACGAAACCCTCGACCTGACCCAGCCGCTCGACGACGGCCAGCTCCTGATCGACATGCTCCGCGAAGCCCCCGACCACGCCACCCGCTTCCTCCTCCACATCACCCACGACGACGACGGCATGCTGCTCTCCATGACCACCAAGTAGCCCCCACCCCTTTGCGGCCCCGTGCCCGGACACCCGTCCCGGCACGGGGCCAGCCCGCGTACCCCCGCCTTGCCCGCATAGCCCTCGGCATCCCACCGTCACCCCCGCCGCAGCCGCCCACGGCACCCCTCCGCAGGCGGCCAGCAGCAGACACCAAACTGACCCCCTCCCACTGACCCGTCAACGCCCCGCCGCTAGACCAGGAGAACCATGACCACCTCAGATGACCTCGCTCCCGGCATCGAGTTCGCCTACCCCTTGTCCGACTACGCTCGTGAGGCCGCCCGAGCCCTCGGCCCGGGCTGGCACGCAGAGGCCGGGTTCCTCGGCGCATGGGGGCTGATCGTCACCGACGATGACCGGCTGGTCGTGCGGCTGTTCGTCGACAACGTCGGCGACCTGCTGCTCGTGCACAACACCTCCGTCGCGTGGCCCGAGGAGCACAAGGTCTCCGTCACGGAACTGCCCACCCCACCACGCTCCCGCAAAGAGCTGCGGTTGTGGGGCGAGGCCATCGCAGCCTGCCTCCGGCACGCCTTCGGCCGACATGCACTGACCGCCGACCTGGACGTCTGACCCACTGCACGGCCCCCGGGGCCTGCCCGCCATCACTGGCCGGGCGGGCCCCTGTCGTGTTCCCCGGCCCTCAGCCGGTGGCGGGGAAGCCGGGGTTGTGTGGCTAGCCCCGCGTGGGTCAAGTGTGGGTCTCGCCGGGCCGCCCCCGACGCGGTCCCCCCACCGCGCGGTGTGCGGCCCTGCACCCTCGACAACCCCACGACCCCCACGCCCACCCCCGGGGGCGGGCCGTCCCGCGCCCCCGGTGGCTGCCCCGCTCCCGTCGGGGCAGCCAACCACCGACCACGGAGAACCCTTCTATGCCCCTCAGCTACAGCGAACAGCCCGTACCCGCCTACTCGATCTGGCAGGCCACCGAGGAGTCCCTGAAGTACCTGGGCGACCAGTGGGGCGCCAGCCCCGGCCCCTGGGGCGTCACCGGCCACCTCCGAGCCTGGGACCGTACCCCGTTCACCGTGGGCGTCACCGCAACCGGCGCCCTCTTCCTCCGCAACGACCAACTCGGCGACGCCACAACCCTCGACCTCACCGCCACCGACACCCTCGACACCGTCGCCCAGGCCATCGCCAACGCCGTCGGCGCCCTCTACTGACACACCCTTCCCACCGCCAAGGCCCCGTTCCCGACGCACTCACGCCGGGAACGGGGCCTTCGCCTCACCGCGCCACCCCCGCCCCCGCCGCCCCCTGATCCTCACCGACCACGACAGCTGACCCACCCGCATCCCACGGCCCCGTGCCCGGACACCCGTCCCGGCACGGGGCCGCTCCCGTGTTTCCCGCCCCGCGCTCCCGCCACCCCAACCCGTATCCCGCCTCCCGGTACCCGCGCCCCACACCCGCCCCACACCCCTCCCAGGCCGCCTACCGTCCGAACGAACCCGCAGGCGCCCAGGCCACAACCAGAAGGGGGGAGCGCCGTGAAGCACGAGACCACCATCAACGAACTCGCCCAGTACCCGGGACTCTTCAGCGTCGTCGACCACATCACGGTCCCCGAGACCAACCCGGACACCGACACCACCGAGGAGGTCACCCTCCCCCCGCCGCTCATCCGCCGCACCCGGCGCCGCGACGACACCATCGTGTGGATACTCACCCCGCCCGGCGTCCACGAAAGAATCTTCGTCGCCGACCAGGCCCCCGTCACCGTCTACCTCAAGGACGTCGACCCCGGCCGCTTCACCGGCCACGTCCCCCAGCAGGCCGCCGCGCCCGCCACCTGGCAACAGCAGCCCGCCACCTACCCCGCCCAGCAGCCGGCCACGCCCCAGCGGCCTGCCGCCCCCTGGTCCAACCAGCAGAGCTGAACCCCGACCCCAGGCCCCGGCCACCGCCCCTGCGGCAGCCGGGGCCGACCCATGCCCGCACCACACCTCACCGCGACGACTGCGGCCACCCCGGCCGCGCCCCGCCCGCCGGACCCGGCGCCCCGGAAGGCCCGGCCGACGGAGCAGCCGGAGGAGAAACGGGAGCGGCCGGAGGCACCGGGGGAGCAGTCACCGGGGGAGCCGAGACCGGCGCCGCGCCCCCGCCCGTCGGCCCCGGCGCGGACGCGCGCACACCCTCCCGCTGCTCCCCACCCGGCCCGCCCGCCGCCACCTTTGCCTTCCCTGGGCCGCCCGCCTTCTCCGGGCCGCTTGCCTTCGCCTTCTCCGGCACCGGATCCGAGCCCTCCCCGGCCAGGTCCTCACGCCCCAGCCGCCGCAGCTCCTTGACCCGCTCCACCCCCACGCCCAACCGGCGCACGCACCCGGCCACCGTCTCCCCGGCCTCACCCATCGCCAACACCACCCGCGCCGCAGCCACCCGCGCCTCGTCGATCCGCACCTGGCCGCGCTCACGCACCCGGCGTACCTCCTCCTCCACCTCGGCAGCCACCGCCTTCTCGTCCTCCACCGCCAGCTCGAAGTCGGCCACCAACTCGTCGAACGCCGCCTCCTGGCGCAGCCGCTCCGCCTCCGCCTCCTCCGCCACCCGCCGCTGCTCGGCCACCCGCTCCGCAGCACGCCCCAGCGCCGCCTTCCGCCGCGCCAGCATCTCGCTGTTCTTCCCCTTGCCCTTGGTCCGGCTTCCCGCCACCGCAGCCACCTCCCGGCCACCCAGGCCCACCCGTCGCAGGCCGCGTCGCGCCAGTCTCAGCCGCCCGCACACCCGCCAACCGGCGCGAGCCGTCCGCGTCCCAGGCCGTAGCACGCCCGTCGCTGCGCCCGGTCCCGCTCACGGGACGACGTCCGAACCGGACGGGGGAGGAGCCCCGCCCGGGGGCTGATCGTGGTGAGGGGCTAGCGCCAGGAGTATGGGATGCCGGTGGGTGCCGGTGGTGTGGGGATGCCACGGGTGCCGGGTCTGTGGTGAGAGCCGGTGTGGGTGAGGATGTGTGGCCGCCGGTCGGTGGCCGGCCGGTCGCCGTACACCTCTAGCACTTTTGACCCACCACCGGCCGCAGGAGCCGATTTCCCTCTCGGCGGGACGCGTTCGAAGGTTGTTTTTCGAGCCCTGGGAGGTTCGGGGCTCCGAGCCGGTCAGCGCCCGCATGACCCTGTTTCGCGGTGTTCTTCTGGCGTCGTGGGGATGACGGCGACAGGCATTACGGCGGGGCGGGAGCGCTACTACCGGCGCAACATCGCCCTCGGCGACGGTGCCCAGGGCAGCGTGCTGACGGTGTCCTCCAGCGTGCCGGGGGTGCCGCCCGGCGTATGGCACGGGCAGGCCGCCCAGGCACTGGGCCTGTCCGGCATCGTGAGCGACGCGCAGATGCGGGCCCTGTTCGGCCTCGGCATGCACCCCGACGCCGAAGCGATTACGGCCCGCGAACTGAGCCAAGGGGCCTCGCTCAAACGGGCCATGAAGGCGGCCAAGCTCGGGCCGGCCGTGCCGCAGCTGGCTGAACTGTCCCCGCTGGACCAGGAGATCGAGCAGGTCCTGCAGCAGGCCAGTGAGCAGCTGTGCCGCCCCCTGACGAAGGCGGAGACGAAGGACCTGCGGATGCGTACCGCGGCGCTCGCCTTCGAGGCCGAGAACCACCGGCACCCAGGCGACGGTGCCGAGCTCGGCCGGTTCTTGGCCGCGCGGACCGGACCGCAGCGCCAGGCCCGCACCGGCTACGACCTCACCTTCTCCTCCGAGGAGTTGTCGCTGTTGTTCGCGCTGGGCGGCCCCGAGGTACGGCGGATCGTCCTCGAGGTCCTGGCCCAGGCCCGCTCGGAGGCCCTGGCCTGGCTGGAGCACCATGCGCTCGCGGTGCGCAGAGGCCCGGGCGGTGTGGCTCAGGAACGGGCCGAGCCGGGACTGCTGGCCACCGTCTATCTCCACTACGAATCACGCACCGGCGACCCCATGCTGCACGAGCACGCGGTCATATCCCCGCGCGTGAAAGGACCGGACGGCCGCTGGCGCAACCTCGACACCCGCCTGTTGATGCGTGAAGTGGTCGTGGCCAGCGAACTGTTCAACCAGCGCTCCCTCGAGCTCGTCTGCGGCAGATTGGGGCTCGCCACCGAGGAGGTTGAGGTCACCCCCGGCCAGCGGCCGGTGGTACAGATCGTTGGAATCGACCGGCGGATCCGCGCCGCGTTCGCGCAGCGGTCCCATGCCGTACGCACCGTGTCGGAGGCTCTGTTCGACGATTTCCGGCGCCGCCACGGCCGTCAGCCGGGGATGTCCGCACGCACCCGACTGCAGGGGCAGGCGGCCTTGATGACCCGGCCTCCCAAGCGCACGGCCCGCTCCCTGGACGAGTTGCTCACCGCCTGGCGGCGCCGGGCGGTCGCGGTCACCGACCGCGCCACCGTCGACAACCTACTCGCCACCGCCCGCGCCGCCGCCCAAGGCCGGTCCGTCCCGGCCGCGTTCGACCCCGCCGCGGCAGCCGAAGAAGTCCTGGCCGCGGTCTGCGAGCGGCGTACGACGTTCCGCCGCCGCCATGTGCTGGCCGAGGCGCGCCGTTACCTGATGCGGACCCTGGCCGGGGCCACTGCCGCACCCCGGGCGGCCGAGGAGATCACCGACCGGGTCCTCGCCCACGGCGACTGCCTGGACATCACCCCGCCCGAGATCAACCCCCAACACCCCGACCTCGTACGCCCCGACGGCACCAGCATCTACCGGCCCATCGGCTCGCAGACCTACACCACCCACTCCCTGCTCGCCGCCGAGAACCGGCTCATGGCCGCCGCCCGCACCAGCGTGATCCCGCCGGTCGCACGGGGCACCTTCAACCGCGCCGCCGCCCTGCACCGCGGCCCGATGGACGCCGGACAGCGCGCGCTCGCCGCCTCCTTCGTGCTCTCCGAGCAACTGCTGCTGGCCGGACTCGGCCCGGCGGGCGCCGGAAAGACCACGGCGATGAAGCTGGTGGCCCGCGCCGTCGACGCGGCCGGCGGACGCCTCATCCCGCTCGCACCGTCCTCCCGAGCGGCGAAAGTCCTCGGCAGCGACCTCGACCGGCGCGCCCACACCCTGCACTCCTGGCTGCACCAGCGCGGCCGGGCCACCGACGGCAAAACGGTCGGCAAGGACTTCCAACTACGCCCCGGCGACGTCGTCCTGGTCGACGAGGCAGGCATGGCCGGCACCCTCCTGCTCGATCGGATCCTCGCCGACGCGGCGGCCGCCGGCGCGGTGGTGCGCCTGCTCGGCGACCCGCACCAGCTCGCCGCCGTCGAGGCCGGGGGAGCCCTCAGGCTCATCGCCCGGGCCGGAGGCGCGATCGAACTCGACCAGCTGCACCGCTTCCGCGTGCCCGGCGAGGCCGATGCCTCCCTGATCCTGCGCGACGGCGAGGAGATGCGGGCGGTCTTCGACTGGTACCGGGACAAGGGCCGGATCGTCGCCGGAACCTACGAGTCGATGTGCGACATGGTCTTCAACGCCTGGGCCAAGGACCTGGACAAGGGCCTCACCTCGCTGATGACGGCCGCCGACACGGCGACAGTGACCGCGCTCAACCTGCGCGCCCAGGCCTGGCACATCGAAGCCGGCACCGTCGACACCAGCCAGGCCGCAGCCCTGCGCGCCGGACAGCGCGCGCACGTCGGCGACGTCATCGTCACCCGCCTCAACCGCCGCCGCATGACCGTGCGCGGCGGGCGGGACTTCGTGAAGAACGGCGACACCTGGCGCGTCCAGAAGATCCTCCCGGACGGGGACGTGGTGGTCCGCCACACCCAGCACCGCGGCCGCATCCGCCTGCCCGCCCACTACATGGCCGCCCAGTGCGAGCTCGGCTACGCCTCCACCATCCACCGCTCCCAGGGCATGACGGTGGACACCTCGCACGCGCTGGCCTCTGCCCGCTCCAACCGCGAAGGCGTCTACGTCCAGCTGACCCGCGGCGCGCGCACCAACCGCCTCTACGTCGGACTCGAGGACGGCGACCGCCTCGACGACGTCCTCGCATCGATCGCCGCGCGGCGCCGCGCCCAGTTGTCGGCGACCGAGTCGATCGCCGCCCTGCAGCAGGAGATCAGCGCGCCCGGGCAGCTGTCGGCCCAGTTCGCCGACGTCGCCGAGCGCGCCACCACCGCCCGGCTGACCGGCCTGCTCGAGCACACCCTCGGCACCGACAGGGCCGCGATGTTCCTGGCCGCCGACGCCTACCCGGCCCTCATCCGCGCCCTGCACGATGCCGAGCGGGCCGGGTTCGACCTGCCCCGCCTGCTGGGAAACACCGTGCCACGGCGCGGCTTCGGCGACGCGGACGACCCCTCGGCGGTGCTGACCTGGCGGCTGCGCGAGCGCCTGCAGGACGCCGCCGAAGCCCAGCAGGCGAGCCGGCCTCGCCCGCTCGCCGCGCTCACGCTGGCCCAACTGCACACCCTCACCAAGCTCGCCGCCTCCCACCGGGCCGCTGCCCGCGAGGCCCTCAAGGCCGCCGACTCCGCCTTCACCCACCTGCCCGCCGAAGTCACCACCCGCGCCGGCCACACCCATCCCGCCTGGGACCAGCGCCCGATGGGCGAGCTGACCCGCCGCGAGCTCGCCGCCCAACTGGCCATGGTGCGCACCCAGATCCGCCGCGCCCAGAGGAGCCGAACCCCGCTCTCCGACACGGCCCGGCACGTGATCGCCGACCTCACCCGCGAGTCCCAGCTGCGCCGCGCCCTCCACTGGCGCGACACCGCCCGCGAGGACTTCCAGCGCGAGCGGACCACCTCCAGCGCCCTTTCCGGCGCCACCTCACTGGCCGCGATCCGCCGCACCCTGACCACCCGGCGCGCCACCACCGACCAGCGCCGGCACTCCGCGCGCGCGGCGCTGGCCCGCGCCGACGCCGTCTCCGACAAGATCTACGCCGAGCTCCGCTTCCGCGAGCGCCTGCCCGACCACGCCCCGCACCGGCCCAACTACCGCGGCCAGATACCCGACTGGGTCGCCGACTCCCACGCCCTGGTCCACCCCGACACCCCCGAGCACTGGATCACCCACCTCGCCGAGCGCCACCGCATCCTCGCCCGCTCGCTCGCCGACCGCGGCCACACCCTGGCCGCAGCCCCGCCCGCCTGGGCCCGCCCGCTCGGCCCGCCACCGCCCACCAGCGCCCCCCGCCGCCGCCACGCGTGGGCCACCACAGCCGCTCTGGTGGAACTGTGGCGCACCCGCCACGCCATCACCGGCGTGCCCGGACTGGGCCCGCGCCCGGCCGATCCGAGCAACGCGGCGGCCTGGGACGACCTGGACGCCCGGGTGCGCGCCCTGACCGGACGCCGCCGCCCGGTGCACCTCCCGCCGCCCGACGCACCCGCCTCGGTCATGATCGAGGCGGCCCTCAGCCACCTCGATGCGCCGCCGCCCAACGGCCCCCTGCCCGACCACCCGGCCCTGCGCGACCCACTCGGCGTCGCCCCCCTTTCCTACGGAGCGCTGGACGCGCGCCTCGCGCGGCACGCCCTGGCCGCCGTGCTCGCCGGCGAACCCCTGCCCGAAACCTGGATGGAGGAGATCACCGCCCCCGGCGAGGACGACGAGGACGAGCAGCGCACCTACACCAAGCTCCTGACCGCCATCGGCGACTACCGGCGCCGCCACCACCGCGCGGGCCCCGACGTCCTCGGCCCGCGCCCCCAAGGCCTCGACGGCGAGGAATGGGACCACCTCACCGACGCGATCGACCTGTACACCCACGCCCGCGTCGAGCGCCGCCTGGAACAGATGCGGGCCCGTACCGCCGTCGAACGCGCCGCCCTCCTGCCGCCGACTTCGCCACTGCGCCAGCAGCCCCCGCCCGACACGCACCGCCCCGGCCACCGGCCCCCGACCCGCTGAACACCCTGCCGCGTGCCCCTCAACGCCGCCCGGACAAGCAGCACACCGACACCCCCGCACCCGAAGACCAGCCCACGGTGCGGGCTCCCTTCTCGGCTGAAGGCAGATGGACATGGCACCTACAACCGGCCCCGGACGTATCCAACTGGCGGGCCGCACCGTACAACTGGCCTGGCTGCGCGAGCACTCCACCCAGGCCGCCCCGCTGTTCGCCCGCGCCCGGGCCGAGGTCGGCCACGCCTGGTGCCTGTGCCGCCGACCCGCCCTGCGCCTGGTGATCCGCTGCACCCGCGCGGGCCGCTACCACGTCGCGGGCTGGCCCGGCGAGGGCGAACAACACGACCCCAACTGCCCCTTCCACAAAGTCGGGCCCGGCTTGTCCGGCCGCGACCGCTACAGCACGCAGGCCATCCAGGAGACCGACGACGGCGTGTTCATCCGCCTGGCCACCCCCCTCACCAGCTCCCTGGCCCAGCCCGAAACCCGTGATGCCGCGTCGGAGGAGACCGGCAACGAAGCAGGCTCGCGGCGCTCCGTCGGCCTCCTCGGACTGCTGCACTGGCTCTGGGAACAGGCCCAACTCAACGTCTCGCACCCGCAGGCAGAGCGCCTCACCTGGCGCACCTGCCACGCCCGGCTGCGCCAACAACTGGGTGAGACCACCATCAACGGCCGAGGCATGGACGAGGCGCTCTACGTCGTACCGCCCTTCACCCCCGCCGCGGCCGACGCCAATACCGCCGCCCTGGACGCCTTCCGCGCCCGCCTGGGACGCCACGGCATGACCGAACGGCGCGCCCTGGTCCTCGGACAGATCAAAGAGGTGGCACCCACCCCGTACGGTGTCGCCTACCGCCTGGCTCACCAGCGCATCCCGCTCTATGCCCGCGCGGCCCTGCACGCGCGGGCCACCCGCTCCTACCGGCAGGTCTTCGGCAAGGCGGCCACCGAGCACGGCGCCACCCGGATCGCCCTGTTCGTCGTCGAGCGCAGCCCCAAGGGACACCTCATCGCCGTCGACCTGGCCGCCATGCTCACCACCGGCACCTACATTCCCGCCGATTCCTCCTACGAAGTGGTCATGGCCGACGCCCTCGCCGCCTGCCGCCGTGCCTTCAACAAGCCGCTGCGCTACGACACCGCCGACACCGTCCTGCCCGACTTCATCCTCACCGACGTGGCACCCGCGGCATACGTCGAGGTCTACGGCATCCACGGCCGGGAGACCTACGACCGGCGCAAGGCCGAGAAGCGGGAGTTCTACCAGCGTCAGGAGGGTCAGCTCATCGAGTGGGACGTCACCCAGCCGCTCCCCGTACTCACCCGTTCCGGCCAGCGCTGCTCCGGACCGAGCATCTGACGGGCGACCACGGCACCGGTGGGCGCGGTGGGCCCGCTCAAGGCGCCGGCTTGTCCACCAACGGCGTGTCGAGACCGTCCAGCAACTGGCGCGCGGCCTCCTCCAGCGCGGGGGAGGAAGAGCCGTCTTCCTCCCACTGGGACATCGCGGTCCGCACGACATGAGCGGTGGCCTCGGCCAGCGTGGGGTCCTGCCCGCAGAGCCTGCCCATCACGGTGAGCGCGCCCTGCCGCGTCGACTCGCCGTCCTGCGTCAGCAGCCGGACCGCTTCCATCCAGGCCATCTCCGGGTTCGTTGCGATCGGGACACTGCACCACAGGACCCGCCCGCAGACCACCAGTTGCCCGGCATCCGTGGGCCGCATCTGATCGCCGGCCGGAGGCGGCCGTCCGATGGGACACCGGTGAAGGTGGCCGACTCACAGCCTGGAACCCGCACCGCCCCGGGCCGAAACCTGCTGCCCAACGCCGCCGCGGGTAGCACATAGTGGACCAGCATCACCGATCAACCGAGCAACCAGAAACGGACGGCCGTGACGACCGCCTACAGCGAATCCTCCACCGAGCGCATCCCCGGACGGGCCTGGACGGTCCGCATCACCGGCCACGGCGGCCGCGCCGCCTCGGTCACCTGCAGCACCGCAGCGTGCCGGATGCCGCCCCGCTCCGAGGACCTCACCGCGCTGCGCACCTTCGCCGCCGCGCACGCCGCCGCACACGCGAAGGTCGCCACCATCAACCCCAACGCCTACTGCCACTGCGGCTCCCAGCGATGCGGCGCCCACCCCGACACCAAGACGTCCTGCGCAGGCGGAGTGGTGATGATCCTGCGACATGACCCGATCGTGCGCCGGGTGTGGAGCCTCGAAGAGGTCTGCGAGACCTGCGCCCCGCTCATCCCGAACGCCACCGTCCTGGCCCGCGCCGCGCGGCCGAACCGCACCACCAAGCGGCCCGCCACGCCCGCCGCACAGGTGACGGCCCCCGCCCGGCCGGGCATCGCAGGCGGCTTCTCCTCGGCCCCCGCCGAAGGCGACCCGGACCCCGTACGACGCTCTCGCCGCGCATCACCACGCTCCCGCAGTCGGAGTTCCGGGCAGGGACGCTGACAGCGCACGAGCCGCGGCCCGTCCACCAACCGCCGCCCCGCCGCGACTCGGCGGACACCTCCCCGGGCCTCTTCTGCACGTGTTCGTCGGTTGCTCGCAGGTGTGCAGGTTGGTGAACCACGACGCGATGCCGCCGGGGCCAGTGCCCCGCCTGCCCTGCTGTGCTTTCGCCACCGCCGGTCCAGCTCGCCTGTCCGGTCTGCTGCGCGGTACGTTGCTGCCGCCACTGGGGGATTCGCTCCGTGATCTTTTCCGGAGGACCGCGCTGGCGACGCAGCGCCCGACCCACGACCAAGGAGTATCGCCATGACCGCCGTGGAGTCAGCGGAGGCGTCCGGCCGTGACGACCAGGAAGTGCGTCGCTACCGGGTCGTGGGGCACCGCGTGGACGACACGCACCTCGGAGTCAGGTTCGTCACTCTGTACGCCGTGGCCGGGTCGGTGGAGGAGGCGGCACGCAAGATCCGCCGGTCGAGCAGAGGGCGCAGCCTGTACGGCACGGGGTTGTACCGGATCGTGCGCGTGGAGGAGGACCGGCTGGACCGCGAGGCGGCCGAAGTACACCTGCTGCGCGCGTTCGCCCGCAACTGCGTCGCAGAGACCCCACCGAACACCATGGCCCGGCGCCGCATCCTCGAACTGATCGGCGAGGCCAACGACCTGTGCAACGCGAGCACGATCGATGACTCCGCCGGCGAGTACATCGTGTGCACCCGCGAGGCCGGCCACTACGACCCGCAGCAGCGCCCCGACGGGACTGACCCCGGCGGGTGGCACCTGTGCAATGCGTCGATGTGGGACGACAGCACGCCCTGCTCCCATCCGCATAGCCGCACCTGACCTCGCCCCCGGCGCGGCCCCGCTTCGGCCAACCGTCCCGGCTGCGCAGTCACTGGACATCTCCGGCCGGGTCAGCCTGCCGCGCCACGTCCAGCATGAGGTGCGCCGTCGAACGCCGCCCGTGGCGTCGGCGAGGCCTCACTCCTCGTACGGATCTGACAGGACACCCGAACCCGTGGCTCTGTCTGTGAGTCGCGATGCCGTTTGTCGATGACCACGGATGTCACCACCCTCTCGGTGAAAGCGAAGTTGCCGAGTTTTAGAGGCACTTGGGGCCTTGTGGTGGGACGATGGGTGTGCTTCTCCCGCTGGGGGCACCGATGCGTCTGTCGAAACCCAAGGCCGATCCGTACGCGGCGATCCGCCGGGACCACCGCGCCGGGATGTCGATGCGTGCGCTGGAGCGCAAGTACGGGGTGACCTGGCAGACGGTCCGCAAGGCACTGGATCTGGTCTGGCCCGAGCCGCGGAAGAAACTGCCCCGGCGTCCGACCAGGCTAGATCCGTACAAGCCACTGATCGACGAGGTGCTGCGCAGGGATCTGGACGCGCCGCCGAAGCAGCGGCACACCGCGAAGCGGGTCTTCGAGCGGTTGCTGGACGAGTACACGGCGACGGGGATCTCGTATCAGATGGTCCGCGGCTACGTCGCCACGCGTGAACAGGGGGCCAAGGAGTCGGCGTGACCGCAGCCCCACCCGGAGTCCTCCGCCGTCCGCGCGCTGGCCGCCGTGGTCGTCGCCGTCCTCGGGCTGTTCCTGCGCTGAGCCCCACGTCCCGCCGCGTCCGATTGGCGGGGGCTCTGCTTTTGTCGCCCGAGCCCTGTGGCGCCGCCGAGGGTGAAGTCGCTGTCCTCAACTTCTGGCGCTAGGTTGCCTCTTGACCGTTCAGCGGCCTGATCTGGAGGACATCACGTGCCCGATACTCCCGCGGCGTCGAGCGAGACACGCAGGCGAATCAAGACCGACCAGCCGCACACGGCCCGGATCTGGAACTACTGGCTGGGCGGCAAGGACAACTACGAGGTCGACCAGGCGGCCGGCGACCAGATCCGCAAGCTGCACCCCGGCATCGGCGACTACGCCCGCGCCGACCGGTTGTTCCTCGGGCGTGCCGTGCGGTACCTCGCGGGCGAGTGCGGGATACGGCAGTTCCTCGACATCGGCACCGGCCTGCCCACCGCCGACAACACGCACGAGGTCGCCCAGCGCACCGCGCCGGAGTCCCGCGTCGTCTACGTCGACAACGACCCGATCGTCCTTGCTCACGCCGAGGCGCTGCTTTACAGCACTCCCCAGGGCCGCACGGCCTACCTCGACGAGGACCTGCGCAACGTCGATGCCATCCTGGAGCAGGCGTCGCAAACTCTGGACCTCGGTGAGCCCGTCGCGCTGATGCTGCTCGGCGTTGTCATCTTCATCGAGGACGACGAGGAAGCGTATGGGATCGTGCGCCGTCTGCTGGACGCGCTGCCCGCGGGCAGCCACCTCGTCCTCTCGCACACCATCACCCGGCCGGACATGCCGGACGTCGATGCCGCGGTGGCCTTCTGGAACGAGCACGGCACGCCGAAGCTGACCCAGCGCACCCCCGCCGCCGTCACTCGGTTCTTCGACGGGCTGGAACTCCTCGACCCCGGCGTCGTCTCCTGTAACCGATGGCGTCCGGACGGCGGCGAGGCCGGTCTACCCGCCGAGGTGGCCATGTTCGGTGGAGTCGGACGCAAGGCTTGATCGCCTTCTCGTCCGAGGAGGGCCGCAAGGCGTCGAGCCCCCGCCGCCTGCCTCGCGCGGGCGGCGGGCATCCTCATCGACAAACGACACTCGTTGAGAGCTATGCAGCCAAACCCGGCGGGCCGCGACTAACTCCAGTGCGCGGGACGGCCTTGGCGGAACCGGAACACCGCCCGGTCCCACACCTCGTCGTCCGCCGGGGGCACAGGGCGGTGCCGGCCGGCGTGAGTGGGCCCGCGTCCGGCGCGGTCGGCCGGGTCCACGTCCGGCGCGGCAAGGGCCTGGGCTACCATCTCCCGCTCGGCCCGCGGCCCGGCCGAGGGAAGCCCCAGGAGGACACGGGCTGCCTGATTGATCAGAATTCCGGCATCGTCCAGCAGGGTGTGTGCCCGCCCGTAGTCGCGCAGTTCGATCCTGCCCCACGCCCCGGTCACCTCGGGCAGCTCGGCGACCAGCCGCAAGGTCACCTCTCCGATCAACTGGTACGCCCGCTGAGGATCGCGCTCGGCGAGCTCCCGCAGAGCCGCCATCAAGGGATCGGCAGCGGACACATCGTGTACAGGGTGGGACATGAGGGCAGTCACGCCCGTGTTCAACGATCACTCGCCGCGCAGGCAACGGCCCTGCCACCCCGCCGTCCGACCAGCCCTCGTACCGCCATGCCGCCGCACCCGCTGTCACCGCCGGGCTGCACCACGCGAGGGCCTCTTCCGGGCTCGTCCCGCCCCACGGGATGCCCCTGGGGATGGTTGCCTTCCGGCTCCCGCGTGACGGAACCGGTCCGGCGGGCAGGCCGGTGGACCTCACCGGCACGGGCAAGCTGCCGCCAGCCGCCGTCCACGGACCGCGCGGCGCCCCACCGCCGAGCAGAAGGTCCCCTCGATGAGCGAGCAGCACACCCCCCTCCCCGACGATTTCCGCACCTGGCTGACCGAGCGGGGAGAGGACGCGTACGCCCTGGCGTGGGTAGCCGCGGGGAGCGAGCCGCCCGGCTGGGCCGAGACCGAGGCGCCCCGGGTGGGAGAGACCGGGATCGCCCGTACCGGCGCCGACCTCACGCGCATCGCGGTACAGGAGGTCACCCGCGGCCGGCAGGAGACGCTGCGCCGCTGGCTCCAACTGGACGACGGAACACGGCAACTGGCCATCATCACCGCCGAGCTCGGCGGCCTGCGCGAGCACACCCCCGGCGAGCTGGCCGCCGAGCTGATGCGCGACCCGGACAACGACGAAGCCCGGCTCACCGACCTGCTGGCCAGCTGGCTCTACCGGCGCAACGCCGAGGCGCCGCAGGGCCTCGAGCTCGGGTGGATCGCCGCGGCCGCCGCCTGGACCTGTCACATGCGCGCCTTCATCAGGTTCCCGCCGCCCTCCGTACTCCTTTCGAGCATGGAGCGCGCCGGCGAACAGGACGAGGCCACCGCGGACTTGGTGGTCAGCACCGGACTGAAGATCGCCGACCTCCTCGACCGGCTGGAGCGCGTCTACCGCCCCCGCACCGAGCTGATCGAGGACTGGCACGCCGTTCAGCCCCTGGCCGCCGACGTCCCCGCGCTCACGGCAATGGCCGACTGGCTGCTCGACCAGATCGCCCTGCGCGACGCGCCCGCCCAGCAGCTGCGGGCCGTCCTCGAGCCTGACGTCACCGACTACCTGCGCGACCGGCAAGCCGACGGCTCCTTGCTGGGCGTCACCGTCCCCGCCCTCGACGCGCCGCGCGCCGCGCACCTGGCCCAGGCCCGCGAGACCGTCCGCGCCTACACCGCCGCCGCCCACTCGGGGCGTGAGCAGGAAGCGCAGCAACTCCTCGACTCCTTCCCCGTCCCGGCCCGCTCCCTGGCCACCAGCGGCCCGGCCGCCACCTGGCGGCAGCACTCGGCCACCGCGCAAGACGCCGTCGCGGCCCTGACCGCACAGCGCGCCGCGACCACGGCCGAGAACCCCGCCGACTACTTCACCGACCCGGAACTGCTGCACGCCGAGACCTCCTACCTGGCCGCGCGCGAGGGCCAACTGCACCTCATACACGACGCGCTCGGCCGCCTGGCCTTCCCCGCCCCGGCCCCTCGCGACCTGCCCGAGGCGCTCGCCCCGATCGCGGCCGCGCAGACCCAGCGTCGCGTCATCGAGGCCTTCGGCACCCCGGAGCGCGCGGCTCAGGCGCTTAACGGACAGATCCACTACCAGCTCCAGCAGCCGGTGCCCGCCCACCGGCGCACCACCACCGGCGCCGAGAGCGACCTGCTGACCAGCGCCCGCGACGCACTGCAACGCATCGCGCCGTCCGCAGTGCCCCTCGACGAGGAGCACATCCGCGCGCGCACGCAGGAGGCCATGGCCCGCCCCACCACCCCGGACGGGACCGCCACGGCCAGGCCCGCCGCCCACGACGAGGCTCACACCCAGGCCCTGGCCGCCGGTTCCACCACCCCCGGGGTGAACCGGTGACCTGGGTCCTGAGCACCGTCATCTCCCTGCTGCTGCGCGCGGCCGGCCCGCTCATCCGGCGCGGCCTGCCCCACCTCGCCATGGCGTCCATGGCCGCGCTGGTGTGCGGCGCTCTGCTGGCCGCCGGGCACGCACTCGGCTACCCCGCCGTGTGGCTGGCGGGTCATGCGGTGCCAACGGCTGCCGTTGTGCTCGGGGTTCTGGGGGCGGCGCTGCGCCTGGCCGCCGGCGTGGGTCTGGTGGCGGTGGTCCTGCTCCTGCCGCTGGTTATCGCGGCCGACTGCCTGGGCCGGCGGCCGGGCGCCGAGGAGACGAGCACTCCACGAGGATCCCGTAGGTACAAAGGGGCGGCGGTTGGCCGGATCCGGGCAGCGGTGTCAGCGCAGCCCGGTACCGTACTGTCGACCGGATCCGTCGCGGGCTGGAGGCTCGAAGTGCCGATCGAAAAAGGGGGCCGCGAGCCCAAGCTGACCAGCGGCGCCGAGCTGGCCGCGCGCTTCATCGCCAACCGCCGTGGCGGCGCTGGCCTCTCCCCGCGGAGTCGGGTGCGGGGCAAGACCAGCATCTCGCTCGAGGTGGCCCAACTCCTGGTTCAGCGTGCCGACGACCGGGTCCGCCTCGTCGACGTCGACCCGTCCCCCCTTCCCCTCATCGGGACGCTGCCTCACGTCCTGCCGCACTACACGCCGATCCTCCTCGACTGCCCGCCGTCCTCTCCCTACCCTGCGGGCGGACCGGTTTGGGAGGAAGCCCTGCGCGTCCTGGGACTGCCGGAAAGCGAAGACCGCACCCGGTAGAACAGGGCACCGAGCGCGTCCACGGTTGACTTGAATGAGGTGCCTGCCGCCCCGGGTAGCCGCCACTGCCTGGTGTTCCTCCCTGCCGGTGCGGCGAACTGATCGGCTGCGGAACTCCCCGGGAGAGAACCGGCCCGCGGGCTCCGCGCCCGTCAGCCGGCGAGACCGGCCTGGCGGGCCCTGAAGAGGGCAGCGATGGTGAAGGCATCGGTGATCAGCCCTTGGCCCGCCATCCGTTCGGCCTCGGTGAAGGTGAACGCACGGGCCCGGCGGATGCCTTCACTGAGCGGGACCTTGCCGACCTCGTCGATGCGCGCCGCGTACAGGGCGACCGCCTGGGCCAGGATGCCGGTGTCGGGATGGAGCGTGCCGAGCTCGATGAACTCCCGCGGCGCGCTGCCGAGCTCCTCCTTCAGTTCCTTGGCCGCGTTGTCCTTGTCGGCCAGCCCGGCCGTGCCGCCTCCGCGCGGGATCTCCCAGTGCCAGGCGCGCGTGGCATGCCGGAAGTGTTCGATGAGGACCACGTCGCTGCCCAGCAGAGGCAGCACGGCCACTCCCGGTTCCGGCTGCGGGGCGAGCATGCGCAGGTACCGGCCGTGCTGGCCGTCGGGGAAGACGACCGGGTCCTGCAGCAGCATCCACCACTGGTCGCGGTAGATGACCTGGCCTTCGGTCATCGGCCAGCGCATGATGCTGATCGTCCCGTCCCCGGACGGTGTGGCGAACCAGGCGGGATGCGTGTCACGCAGGTGCGCGTAGGCGGATTCCGGGGTGTGGTCCATCAGGTCACCGACGTCGGTGGTCAGGGCGAGCAGGGAGCGGGGCAGGGGCACGGCGGGGGTCATGCGACGGCCTCCCACCCGGCGGCGGACAGCTCGATGGCGAGTTCGTTGACCGCGGTGTAGGTGACGGGGCCGGTGGTGACGATCTGCGCCAGGTCCCCGGCGTGCGTCAGACGCCATTTGTCGACGACCCAGGCGGGCGGCCGTTGGAAGGTGACGGTCAGGGAGCCGGGGAAGCGCTCCGGACGGGCTCCGGCACACTCGAACCGGTCGACGGCGTAGGCGGCGACGTCCTGGCAGCGGTTGACCATGGCGGCCACCCCGGCCCGTCCCAGGGACCGCAGCCGCGTCCACAGCAGCAGTGCGGGCAGTCCGCCGCGCGCGCCGACCACCGTACGGTCGGGCACTGTGATTCCCGGAGCGGTTGCGGGGATCTGCTCGCGCCGCATCAGCGAGATGCCCGCGGGGACGGGCAGGCCCAGGAGGCCGTGTCCGGACAGGGTGATGGAGTGGGCGCCGTGCGCGAGCGACCACGGCGGCACCTGGTTGCTGTGTGCGGCGGCCAGTCCGCCCGCAGTGGCATCGACATGGACGTGCACCGGTCCGGAATTGGCTGCGGCGTCGCGCAGTTCGGCCACGTTGTCGATGGCGCCGCGTAGCGGGGTGCCGCAGGTGGCCACCACCACGGCACCTGCCCCGCGCCGCATCCGTGTCTGCAGGAGCAGGTCCTCGGGGTCCATCGTGCCGTCGGGCAGCGACTGCACAGGTACCCGGTTCAGCCCCAGCAGTTTGCACGCCCGCGTCACGCTGCAGCTGGCCTGCTCGGAGACGTATACGGACGGCTCCGGGAGCCCGCGGCGGGCCATGGCCAGGCCGTGCAGGAGCGCCTCCTGCGGCGAGGCCGCCACATAGCCGTGGGCATCGTCCGGTGAGGCGCCGGCGAGCGCGGCGAAGTACTCGAGCACTGCCTCCTCGTACTCCTGGATGCCGGTGTCGAAGGGGTTGCTCGCGTACGTATCCAGCCGGTGGTCGACGAACAGCCCGAGCAGCGGGGCGAGTTCGCGCATCACCTCATCCAGGTGGTCGGGGAAGCTCAGGAACTGCCGTTCGTCCCGGCGCAGGGAGCGGTGCAGCTGGTGCAGCTGACCGGTGTCGGCCGCGGGATCGGAAGGCTGGAAGCCGATGGCCAAGCCCTCATCGGGCGGGTTCGAGGCGGTGTGAGGGCTCACGTCATCGGCTCCGTACGGGTCGCTCGGCAACAGGTGCTACCCCATCTACGCCCGCCCGCAGCCGCCTTAGGCCGCCAGGGCGCCGAGCGCGCCGTGGGGCGGGAGGATGCGGCGCACAACCCCTGTGCGCCTCCCGCCTCACGAACCGCACAGTTCCCGGGCGGCCCAGCCGTTTTGGCGGTCGGCGGCTGGCGGATCCCGCCTGCGGGGAGGGCGGGGCAAGTCGCGGAGCCAGCAGGTGGGAGCGCGGCCAGCGGCAGGCGCCGTCACCGCCTTTGGCCACGAAGGATCGGTGCGTCCGGACACGAGGGTGTGCACCCCCTGCCGTGGCCGGGCGGACCCGCAGGCAGCGAGGGCCGCCCGGCCGGAGTTCCTCCCACAACAAGGAGTCCTGCGTGATAGTTCGCCAGCGCGTCAGACGTGCCGAAATGGCCAGCACCCCGGAGGGCCGTACGGCCTGGGCGGCCGGCAAGTCACCTGATCCGCGTAAGGACGGGAACGGAGGAAGGCACACATGAAGACGTCTGTTGCCCGCGCTACGGCCGTGGCCGGGATGGGGTTCGCCCTCATCGCGGGTCTGGCCGCCACGCCGGCCTCCGCGAACAGCTCCGGCTGGTGGACCTCCCCCGGCGGCCGCGCCGAGGGCTTCTACAACAGCATGAACGGCCGCGTCTACGCGGGCGACCTCAGAGTGGACGGCTACGCCGCGATCACCCAGGTCCGCACCGCCAAAAACGGCTACTTCGTCGTCGACGTCAGGGACAAGGGGGCCCGCGACGGCGGCAGTTGGAAGACCCCGACCCTCTACAAGGGCGTCAGGTTCAAGATGCGGGTCTGCGTGTACAAGGACGGCCACGCCCCCACGAAGTGCGGGTCCTGGCACGAGTTCGACAAGTAGCCGCCGAGCCCCGTAGCAACACCGCAGGTAAGTAGCGAGGACGAAATGATCAAGACATTCCTTGGCCGTACCACGGCCGTGACCGCGCTGGGTCTCGCCCTCACCGCAGGTGTGGGCGTTTCGACGGCCGCACCGGCTATGGCGGCCGACAGCTTCAGCCAGCAGATCACCTGCAAGAAGGCCGACGTCCGCACCCAGCCGAACGGCAAGGGCAAGCACGTCATGTACGTGTTCGAGAAGGGCAAGGACTACGGCCGCATCACCAAGTCCTGGCTCGACAAGAACGACAACATCTCGTACTGGTACGGCACTTGGCACCACGGCAAGACCGCCAAGAAGGGATGGGTCAAGCTGGCCTGCGCCGACCCGCGCGCCACCTGACCACCGCCGAGTACCGACAACGAGTGAGTCACCGCCGGGCGGGCCCGACCAGGGTCCGCCCGGCGGCGTCCGTCAGGAGGGGAATCGAGCATGGCCGGAGTGTGGGTGGCGACGAGCCTGGTCGACGACGGCATGAGATACAGGCTGATCCGGGCGGACGACCTGCGGTACCTGCAACTCGTCGGTGAGCGACCGAAGTTGATGGCCCAGGTCCCCGGCGGTCAGGTTTCCGGATGGGTGCCCCTGGCCGACAGCCCGGCGCCGCACGCCCGGTTCTCGGGGACGGTGAACGGCGACGCCGTGCGGCCACCACTGCCGGAGCACTTCCACCTCGAACTGGTCCGCGCGCTGGACGCCGCCCGCCTCCGGGCGCTCGACGAGGGGCATTCGCTGATCGTGCGCCCCGTTCTGGACGGCAACACGTGGACGTGGCGGGTGGACAGCTCCGGCCTGGTCTTGCAGGAGAGGCCCGAACTCGCCGAGGTCACGCGCCGGGGGCCGCGGCTTCCTGACCCGCCGCCAGACCCGAGCTGACCCGAGGGTTCTACAGGGACCCGCTGAAGTGGCCGGTCAGGAACTGAACGCTGGCCGGCAGGACGACCGCGCAGAGCGGACCTTGACGGAGTAGCCCGTCGGGGTCCGCCCGTGTTCGGGGTCGGGAGCCGTCAGCCGTGTCAGGGTGCGGCGCCACCGGGGGAGCGCCGCACCCTGCGACCAGCGTTTCGACGTGCCGCTCCGGGCGGGCGCGCTTCCGCACGATGGCCCGGGCACCCTTCCGGAACTCAACTCCGGTGGGCTCGGGGCGCTGTGCACCGTCGCCGCGGGAGGCATCGGACCGCGCTGCTCTCCCGCCCTGCGGACCGGCAGCCCAAGTCGGCGTTGCAGGCCCTGGGAGCCGGGCGGCCGAGCCCGGCACCGGACGCGCCCGGGTGCGCAGCATCGACCCTGCCAGGCCACTTCCGCGCCACGCTCTTCGAAAGGGCTCCTTGATGATCCGCCGTATCGCGACCCGCTCGGCCATCGTCCCCGCTGTCATGGCGGTGGCAGCGGCCGCCGCCCTGACCGTCACCACCGCCCCGGCCGCCCACGCCGTCGGCGAGAACGCCAAGTGCACTGTGAACTGGTCGAATTTCCGCGCCACGGTGGGCAAGAACGCCTGGAACCTGCGCACCGGCCCGTCCACCGGCTACAGCAGTCGCGGCTACCTGTACCGAGGCGACAAGCTCACGGTGCTGTGCAGCCGCGGCAACTGGGACTACAGCCAGCTCACCCAGCGCTCCAAGTCCGGAATATCCAAGGGGACCCGGGGCTGGGTCCGCGCAGACGGCCTGGTGAGCCTGGCGGGCTGATGGTCCTACCCCGCACCCCGGATGTGCGTCCCGTGCCGGCTGTCGTGCCGAGATGCCGACTGGCGTCGCAGGACACGTCAACGGGACTCACACCACGTCCCTGACTCTCCAGCTCTCCACCGGGACCGACTCAACGCCGCATCCCCAACCGGCGAATCACCGCAGTGAGCACGCACGGCCGAGCTCATGAACACCTGCATCGGAGAACCGCATGAAGACGCGCACCAGTGCCGCCACCACCCTGATAGCCGCGGCCCTCGCCGTCGGCACCCTGGCGGCGAGCCCCGCCTCGGCGTACAGCGTGCACAACGTCCGCGACTACAACACCACCATCGAGGGCAGCAACGGGGTCCGCTTCCGCACCGCCCCGGGCTACAACACGACGACCAAGGGGCTGCTGGCCACCGGCGACAAGATCACGGTGACCGCGACGAACCCGGGCGGGTTCGGCAACTGCACCTGGTACAAGGCCACGCTCAGGGCCAAGTCGCGCAACGGCCTGTCGAAGGGCACCACGGGGTGGGTCAGCTGGGTCTATGTGCGCAAGGACGTGCCCAAGGGCACCCAGGGCTGCTGACCCGAGGATCCCGATCACGGCGTGCGTGCCGCGATGCCGCGGCCCGAGGAAAGCGGCACACCGCCACCGGTCTCACCGCTCAGGGCGAGGGCCTGCGACAGCCGGACACGCAAGCCTGCATCGGGATCAACACCGCCAGGAGAAAACCGGGCCGAGCGCGGTGAGCCGCGCTGGCCGGACCCCGCAAAGGAAGAAGCGAGAAAAACATGCGCAGGAGCACTCGTGCCGTTCCGGCGGCGGTGGGGGCCCTGGCCCTGGCCGTGGTTCTGACCGGCTGCAACGGGACGACGGACCCGGCAGACAAGCGCCCGAGCGCCGCCTCGAGCACGGCACAGGATCAGAGCACGTACCGTCTCGGCCAGGCCAGTCCGGTGCAGGAGAGCAGCACGCAGGACTCCGCCGGCGCCACCTACACGCTCACGCCCACCAAGGTGGTGACCGGCACCGCGGCCGACGTCGACAACTCCGGACTGCAGAAGGACGCGGAGGACGGACCGCAGGTCCCGGTGTACGTCTGGTCCACGCTCACCCACAAGAGCGGCAAGGCGATGCGGCTCGGAGACATGGACGACGACCTGGTCGTCAAGACCAGCGGCGGCCAGCGCACGCGTGCCCTCATCGTGCTCCTGGGACAGGCGAAGTGGCCCGACTGCCCGCCCTTCGACTCCGACAAGAAGCTCGCGGCGGGGCAGTCGGAGCAGATCTGCACCGCCTTCCTGATCCCGGCGGGGCAGAAGGCCGCCGCCGTGGAACTCACCCAGGGCTACTACAAGGACCCCCTGGAGTGGCCCGTAAAGCGCTGACCGGACGCCCGCGAAGCACATTCCGAGGCAACCGGCACCCACACGGGACGCCCCCAGGCCGCGACCGGGACGCCGCAGAATCCCTCTGGTTCCAAGCCGTGCTCCACGACGTGCGAGCCCGGTGTCCACACGAAGAGGAGCCTTTTGTGCCATCGACCGTCAGCCAGCGCCTTGCCATCCTGACCACCACCGTCACCCTGCTCGTCGGCGCCGCGGCGATGGCCGCGCCGAACGCCTCAGCTGTGGGCTCGTCGGCCTGCCGCTACCACATCACCCGGGCCACGTCGACGGTGACCGCCAGTGGCGTGAACTTCCGCACCGGCCCGGGCACCGGATACGCCGCGAAGGGCCTGCTCTACAAGGGCGACACGTTCATAGCTTCCTGCGGCGTCCTCAAGGGCACCGTCGAACACCGCCAGGCCTGGATGTACGCCAAGCTCTCCCACCGCTCCAAGAGCGGTCTCGCCGCCGGAACATGGGGCTGGGTCCGCGACGGGTTCGCCGTGTCCAAGACCTGAAACCAGGCGCCCACCCCCGCGGCTGCCACGCTCCGCCGGACCATCGGCCTGCCCGTGGCGGACACAACCGTGACGCCCGCGCACCATCACCGCGGCGGCTTCCCCACTCGGGGATGCCGCCGCGTGCCATGCCGGGCCGACGCTCGCCCCTGCGCAGCAGCGCTTGCGGGTGTGCCTCCTGCCGGCCGTTGGGCGTCGCGAACTGCTGTGGGCGAGCGGGCCGGGCATCTGCTGTCTGCCGCCTTCACCGCCTGGCTGAAGGGCCCGTGAGGCGGACCGGCGAAAAGGAATGCCGCACCAGGTGCTGGGACTTGGCACCCGGCGGCGACCGCTGCCGGGGACACGGCGTTGAAGCGGTACCCGGTGCCCTGTTGGGCTGTGCCACCAGCGGCCCTTCCCCCGTGCCGCTGCCACCGCCCGCACGGCGCGCACCCCTGACGAGCCCGTCGTGCGGGCGGCCCCGACTTCCCTTGCAGAGGCAGGCAGGCGATGGCCCACGCGCAGGTCCGCGACGTCCCCCGCACCACCTTGACGCCCGGCCCCGCACCACAGCTATCCCCCCTCCGGGCCCCAGCCGACGGCGCGGAGCCACCGCGCACCCCGCCGACCTTCCGCGACGTCCTGCGCCACCGGTACTGCAGCCGCCTGCTGATCGCGTCGGTGACCGGGCGCCTGTCGCTGGGCATGGTGCCCGTCGCCCTGATCGTGGCGGCGCAGTCGGACGGCCACTCCCTGACGACCGCCAGCGTGCTGGCCGCGCTCTACGGCATCGCACCGGCGCTCGGCCTGCCGCTGCTGGGGCGGCTGGCCGACCTGCGCGGCCTGCCCCTGCCATGCTGCCTGGGAGCCGCCCTGGTAGCCACCGGCTTGGGCACCCTGGCCCTGGCGGGAACCTCCCACCTGCCGCTCGCCGCCCTGTGCGTCGCCCTGGCCGGAGCCGGATGCCCGCCGCTCGAGGGCGGCCTCAGATCGCTGTACCCCACCCTGCTGCCCGACGCCGCGCACGTGCGCACCGCCTACACCCTGGACTCCTCCACCCAGGAAATCGTCTACGTCACCGGTCCCGCCCTGGCCATCGCGGTGGCCACCGGGCTCTCTCCGGCTGCGGCCCTCGCCCTGGCGGCCGCCGTCACCGTGGCCGGCTCCGTCGCCTTCGCCACCGCCCGCCCCGCCCGCACCTGGCGCGCCGCGCCCCGCCACCGGGACCGGCTCGGCGTGCTGCGCCCGCCCGCCATGCGGCCCCTGCTGATCTCCCTGGTCTTCCTCGGCGCCACGGTCGGCGCCCTCGACGTCGCCGCCATCGCCGTGGCCGAGCGGCAGAACTCGCCCTGGCTGGCGGGCGCGCTGCCCGCGGTGTTCTCCGCGGCGGGGCTGCTCGGCGGTGTCCTGTTCGCCCGCTTCCAGCCCGCGACCGCCCCACGGCCGCGTCATCTGATGCTGCTGGGCGCCGTGTTCGCCGCCGGATGGCTCCCCCTGCTCGCACCGCTCCCGGCCCCGGCGGTCCTCGCCCTGGCGATGCTGCCGGGCGCCTTGTTCGTCCCCCTGCTGACCGTGGCCAGCCTGACCGCCACCTCGCTCGCCCCGCCGGGCACGACGACCGAGGCGGTCGGCTGGCTGTCCAGCGCGATCCGCCTCGGCCTGGCCGGCGGCACCGCCCTGGCCGGCCCGCTCGGCGGCCACTTCGCCATCCCGCTGATGGCCGCCGCCCTGTGCGCGCTCCTGCTCTCGGCCCGCACCGCGCCCGCCAGCGCCCCTGCCGCCGGCTGAACACGAGCCCCCGCACCGCTCCCGCCCGCCGGAACGGCAACCGCGATCGCCGTGGCGGGCCCTGGCACACCACGACGGCATACCGGTCACGGACCTTTGCAGGCTTGCAGGCTCCCAGGCACAACCGCCCGAACCAAGGGAGATTGCTGTGCCCGCTCTGTCCGTGCTCCGCCGCACCGTTCCCACGGTCGCGCTCGCCGCGACCGCCGCGCTCACCGTTGGCGCGGCGGGCTCGTCCGCCTTCGCCGCCGCTCCGACGGCCGCGTCCACCCGCGTCGCCGCCGCGAACACCTGCCCCACCTGGACCGTCATGAAGAACGGGGTCAACTTCCGCACCGGGCCGTCCACCGCGTACCGGTCGATCGGCTACCTCTACAAGTGGGACTACGGCACGAAGGTCGCCGGCAGGGGCTCGTGGGTCAAGCTCCGGCTGAACGAGCGGTCCAAGTCCGGCCTCAAGAAGGGCACCACGGCCTGGGTCCACAAGAAGTTCGTCGACCAGTGCGTCTACATGCAGTACTGACCGGCCCCGCGGGACCCCGTGCCCGCGCCTTTCTGCGCCGGGGTGTCGGCCCCGTGTCGCGTCCGGACACGTCAGCGGCATCGAGCTCCCCTGACTCAACCAGGCGCAGGGCTCCCCGCACCGCGATCGGCGCCCACCACATCCCGGCAGTTGGGCCGGGGCCGCACTCCGGACGGCACCCGATCCGGCACAGCCCAAGTCACTCGTCCGACAGAAGGACTCTCATGAAGCTGCGAACAACCCCTGCGCGTCTGGCCGCCTCGAGCATGCTGGCCCTGTCGGTGGTCGCCGGCGTGACGGCGACCACCGCCTCCACCGCGTCGGCCGCCACTGCCACGGTCAGCAGCCGTGCCTGCAACCACTCGGTCAAGCTGAACACCGACGTCTCCACCACCGTGAAGTTCCGCACCGGGCCGGGGACCAAGTACCTCGCGAAGGGCCAGCTTTCCAAGGGCACGAAGGTCTTCTGGTCCTGCAACAAGGGCTCGACCGGCAGCGCGAAGTCCTGGGGATACGTGAAGGTGAAGTCCGGCGTGCACGCGGGCAAGTGGGGCTGGGTGGCCAGGACCTACATAAACACGCCGATGCAGTACTGACCCGGCACGCTGCCTCCCGGGCATGTGAGGCTGCCCCGGCGACGGTGCATCGACGGCGCGGCCGTCGACAGCCGAAGGCGGAACGTCCCTCCCGCCCCGCCCACGCCGGAGGTTTCCCGGCTCAACCGGGAAACCTCCGGCACACACCCACGCCCATACCCGCAGCACGGGCCGCCCCGCTGTTGTTCACCGTGCTCGCGGCGTGCTCGTGAGGGCACGACGCGCACCTCCTGCCCAAGCGCCCGACCGGGCCGCACCGTCCGCTCCCTGACCAAGGAGTTCACGCCTTCCATGAACGCACCCCTCGTCCGCGTGGCGTCCCGCCTGGCCGCCGTCACCGCTGCCGCTGCCGTGGCCGGCGCTCTCGCCTGGTCTCCCGCCCAGGCGGCCTCCGGGCAGGCGGACAAGTACGGCCCCGGCTACGCGATCCCGGACAGCGACGGGAGCGCCGCCACGTCCCACATCGGTGCGTACGGTCCGCCCGGCATGACGGTGTACGGCACCTACGAGACGTTCTGCGCCGATCCCGGGCGCAAGGGCCCCGACGCGGCGGGCGGCTACACCGGCCCGGCCACCGTCGAGCACTGGACCTCCTCGGTCACCGGCCGCCCCGTCCCCGACGCCCATCTCGCCTACGCCTCCTACGTCGTGGGCAAGTACGGCCAGACCCGGGATGCGGCCCAGGCCGCCGCGGTCGACGCGGCCGTCTACGAGTGGCTGGCCGGCGGCACCTACGGCATCGACGGAGAGCGCGGCAAGCAGCGCCTGAGCTACCCGGGCGTCTCCCCGTCCGCCCGGACCCTGGCGCTGGGATACCTGGCCGAGGCGAAGAAGTACGCGGGCCCCTACCGGCTGACCGTCGCCCCGAAGGTGACCGAGACGCCGGCCGGGACCAAGGTGACGGTCACTGTCTCGGTCACCGCCCAGCTCTCCGGCGCCAAGGTGCCCGGGGTGAAGGTCGCTCTCACCGAGTCCGGCAAGGACGGCGAGCACGGGAAGGTCACCACCGGCCAGGACGGCACCGCAGCCTGGGAGTTCACCGCCGACGCCAAGGGAACCGCCACCGTCCGCGCCACCGCCACGGGCCTGCCCGGCTCCCAGCTGAAGATCCTTGAGCCCCGCGACAGCAAGGCGCAGCGGATGCTGCTGGCCGGTGACACCACCACCGCGAGAGCCAACGCCGCCATCAAGGTCACCGCCGCCCCCGGGGGCGTGACCATCCGCAAGAAGGACCCGGGCGGCGACCGCATGATCGGCGCCGCCTTCCAGCTGATCGACCCCACAAGCGGCCGAGTCGTCGCCGAAGGCACCACCGGCGCCGACGGCACCCTGGCATTCGACGACCTCACGCCGGGCACCTACCGGCTGCGCGAGACCGACTCCGGCAGCCGCCTGCACGCGCGCGTGCCCGACCAGGACATCACCATCACCGAGGGCAAGACCGCGGCCGCCAACCCGATCACCATCGTCGACCCGTTCAAACAGGGCGAACTGGTGCTGAAGAAGACGGACAAGGCCACCGGGAAGCCCCTGCCCGGAGCGGTCATCACGATCAACGCCGACACCCTCGACGCCTCGGGCAAGCACACCCGCGGCAAGGAGCTCGCCCGGCTGACCACCGGCAAGGACGGCACCGCCAAGCTCCGGCTCGACGTGACGCTCAAGAACGGAACGCACTACTGGGCGAGCGAAACCACCGCCCCCGCCGGTTACCAGGCCGATGCCGCACCCCAGCGCTTCACCGCCACCCCCGGCGCCACGGTCACCGTCACCCTCGCCGACTCCAAGACCCCCGTCCCCACCACTCCGCCCGCCACCACACCGCCCCCAGCCGCGCCCACCGCGCAGCTCGCCCACACCGGCTCGGCCAACACCACCTGGCTCATCGGCGCGGGCGGTGTCCTGGTGGCCGCCGGAGGCGGCGCCGTCTGGGCCGGATCCCGCCGCCGACGCCACACGAACACATCCGACACCCAGTGACCGCTCCGCCGGGCGGGGAGCACCCCGCGCCCCGCCCGGCGGCCCGGAGCCCTCAACCCACTCTGCGCCGGCAGAGCCACGGCCCCGGGATCCGCAGGCGGTCGCGGGTCAACCGCCTGCGGATCCCGTTGCACTGCCGGGCCGGGGCGTGATTGGCTCGGGCGCCCCGCCCCGCCCCGGAGAGACCGTGACCCGATCCGCTCCCGCGATGTCCCCGTGGACCGCGCTGACCGTCGGCGCGGTTGCCTGCGTACTCGGCGCCGCCTGGCTGGGCGACCGCGCCGCGCTGAGTGTCGTGACAGCCGGGCTGGGCCTGGGGGCCGTCGCGGCCTACGGGGTGGCCAGGGTGCGGGCCGGCCTGCCGTGCGCGGCCGTCGCCTGGCTGGGAGCGGGGGGTGTCGCGGGCATCCTGGGCTGGGGTCTGGGGGAGGACTACCCGTTCGGCTACGAGCTGGCGGCCTTCCAACTCCTCGTCGGCGCCGCACTGTTGCCCGGGCACCTGCGGCGCTCGGCCCGCTGGACCGTCGCGGGTGCCCGGGCGGGCCGCAGCGGCCGCTAGACCTTGACCGGAACCTTCTCGTCCGCCGTCTCGGGAGCCTGCTCGCCCTCGCCACCCGCGGGCTCGTCCGCAGCGGGCGCACCCTCGTCGGCGTACGCGGTGTACATCGCGCTCCCCTGCTGGTGCGACTTCTCGGCGAGGTTCTTCTTGACGAGGGTCTCCAGGTTGTTGCGCACCGTCTGGATGGTCGTCGCCCGGGTGGGATGGTCCTTCGTGAGCTGGTCGGCGACCTCACGGGCCACGCACGGCTGTCCGGGGGTCTTGAGGAGGATGCCCTGGATCAGCTCCCACAGCGGCGGCCCCGGCTTCTCCTCGGCCGCGGCCTTCTCTGCCGGCGCCTCTGCGGTGGCGGCCTCCGGTGCCGGAGCCTGCTCAGCCGCCGCCTTCTTGGCGGTGGTCTTCTTCGCTGCCGTCTTCTTGGCCGTCGTCTTCTCCGCCGTGGTCTTCTTGGCGGTGGTCTTCTTCGCCGTGGTCTTCTTCTTGGCGGCAGCAGCCTCCTTGGCGGGCTCCTTGGGCGGTTCCGCCTGCGCCGATCGGTCCTGGCGCGGCTGGGGAACGGTCGTCTGGGGCGTATCGGTGACGGCCTCGGCCGGTGCGGAGGGCCCGGGCTGTTCGGCCGGGGCTGACGGCGGCGCCTCGGCCACCGCGGCGGCGGGTTCGGCCTCGGGCTCGCTCGGAGCGAGCGCCGCAGGCAAAGTGTCCTGCGCCTGAGTCAACCAGGCTTCATCCACCTGGAGTTGCTCAAGGCGCTTCTGGAGACCGGCGATCTGCGCGGTGACGTCCTCCTGCTCCGTGCGGTTGGCCACGAGGGCTTCGGCGAATTGCTGTGCGAACACGCTCTGGATGGGGGTCTTCTCGGACTCGTCGGCCACGGCAGCACGCTCCTTGTACCTGGTTGTTGCTGCCGGATGCTACTCACTGCGAGGGGGCGGCAGTTGCTCTCCCGTATCATCGCCACCCTTGCGGGGGCCGCGGAGACCGTGCGCACGGCCCGGCCTCCACGATCACCGGCCAGATATCGGGTGCTCGGTCATGTCACCGGGGCAGTTGCGCGCAGGCTTCGCCGGCAAGTTGCCGGACACAGTCCTCCCAGCGGGCCCGCGACGCGGGCAGGACCTGGTTGCCGAGGTCGGGCAGGACGGTGGAGGACATCCGAAGTCCCTGAGCCGTGCAGGCCTCGCCGATGGTGCGGACGACGTCGGCGGGCATCCGGGTGGTGGGGACCAGCCACGGGCGCCGCCTGCCGGTGGAGGCCGGCAGGCCCCACAGCACCTCGTCGGCCGCCCAGGCGACCCACGAGTGCAGGGCGGTCTGCCACTCCTGGTCGGACAGGGTGCGCGGGACGCGTGCGCCCGCGGCCTCGTCCCACCCGTGGTTGCTTTCGTGCCGCAGGTGCGCGATCCAACCGTCCCGCGCGGCTTCCCACCGTGCTCCCCACCGCCGGCGGCCCGCCTCGTCGGTGTCGCGGAGGAACAGGCGCCGGGCAAGACCGTCGTCGAGCTCGTCGTCCGTCTCCGTGCGCCCGTTCTCCCGGGCGAACTGCTCGAGGCGCTCCTCGTACGCGTCGTAGCCCTCCTGTTCGTCGGGCTCGGAGTCCTCAAACTCCTGGTAGGCGGCCTCGATCCAGGCCCAGGCCTCCCCCAGGGGGGTGAGGTGCACTTCGGTGACCTGCCGGCCGGGCGGGCGGGGCATGGGCCGCCAGGGCGCGAGCGTCAGATCGGCGGTGTGGGCGGCGGCGCGCGGCAGCCCGGTGGGGGAGGCGTCGATGACGACGTGGCTGAAGGCGCGGTCGATGGAGGGGTGCCGCAGCAGCAGAGCCAACTGCCGGGCCTGGTCGGGCCCGTCGGCGCCCGGGGCGGAGCAGCGGACGAAGGAGTAGCCGAGGCCGGGCAGGGGGCGGACATGACGCTCGGGGTCCTCAGCCACGGCGGCGAGCCCCGGGTCCGCCTCGGGCCACCGGTGCCCCTGCAGGCCCGGCCCGTCCTGCACGCCGCGCGATGTCAGCAGATACAGCACGCGGTGGCCTTGGCCGGCCAGCGCCTGGGCGAGGCCGGTGGCGAGCGAGCTGCACCCGTGGCCGCCCTTGGAGTTGACGACCGCGATGACGCGCGGCCGCCGGGCGCGTACCAGCAACTCCGGGTGCGGTCCGGCGAGCACGGCATCGTCAGGCAGAGCCGTGTGGAAGTCGACCGTGCCGTGGCCCTCGAAGAGGCGGATGCGGCGCAGCACCGTGCTCGCACGCTCCCGTCCGCCCGGCTGCGCCGCCCAGTCGGGAAGTGCGCCCCGGGGCGTACCGGAAAACGGCCGGGCGGCCGGGTCTTGCCCGGCGTGGAGCAGGACCGGGCCGTGATCGCGGGGGAGCAGCAGGGTGCCACCGGCCGGATGGACCAGAGTGATCCACTGTCCGGCGGGCCTGCGTTGTTCCGGACCGGGCGTGCCGCCCGCCTCAAGCAGGCATCGCAGCACGCGCTCGCGGTACGGCTCGGCGACGGCCAGGACCAGCGAGTCCTCGCGCGGGCCGACCCAGGACAGTGCGAAGGGTCCGCCCAGGCCGCCGGGGCGGTGCACGCCGAACTCGCCGACGAGCACGGCCAGGACGCGCGCTTCGAGGTCCTGCTGGGCAGGGGCGGACGCCGCGGGGAGGACATCGCGGTGGCGTCGTACTTCGTTGAGCGCGGTGGCGTGCGGTTCGCCGGTGTAGAGGCGGCGGGCGCGCGTGCGACGGTGGGTGACGGTTGTGGCCACGGCGTACTCCGTATCGGCAAGGCGTACGTCCCGGCACCGCAGCCCTGCAGGAGTCGTCCTGTGTGCTGAGAGTGAGGACTGGCCGTGGCCGGGTTTTGCCGCCGGAGAAACGCGTCGCGGAAAGCCGGGTCTCGACGCAGGCGGTCGGGCCGCCGTACAGCCCTGTCCACCCGCACGATAGCAGCGCGCAGCCGTCAGGCCGGCGCCCGGGCGACGCCGCGTGTCGCGACTCCCCAGGTCCCGTGCTGCGCCCCCCCCGGGGATCATCCGCTGACCCTCCCGCCCCGCCGGGCGGAACGTTCACTGCCGATCCCCGGCCGGCCGCTGACCGCACGGGCACCGTGGTGACAACCGGGCGGCCGAGCCGAAGAGATGCCTCCCAGTGGAAGGGGCAGCCCGCCCGGATGCCGTGACCCGCACCGCAACGGCCGTGACCTGCGCAATAGGCTCGGTGCTGTCGCCGAGCCGCGACGGGGGAGGGAAGCTATGACGAGTTCGAGGGACCACTGGAGCGAGGACGCGGCCTGCCGCAGCGCCGACCCGGACGAGTTGTTCGCGGACAGCACCGGGCAGAACCGGGCCAAGGCGGTCTGCGCGGGTTGCACGGTGCGCACCGAGTGCCTGGTGGAGGCACTCGACAACCGCGTCGAATGGGGCGTTTGGGGTGGTATGACCGAGCGTGAGCGCCGTGCTCTGCTGCGCCGCAGACCGAACGTCGTCTCCTGGCGGCAGGTCCTGGAGAGCGCCCGCCGCGAGCAGGAACAGCCGCGCGCCAGCTGACCGGTCGCCCGGCGGCGCAAATGGCCGATCCCCCCGGCTGCCCCTCGGCGGCGCTCGCCCCTCAACCAGGCGGCGCCCGTTGTGAATTCCCAGGTCACACGCGCAAGGGTGCGGTACGTAAAAAGTAGCTTTCTGTGATGTATGGTCAGCCTCGCTATACCAGAGGTATAGCCACCGGACGTTTTGAGGCCTACAGCCGGGAGGGGCCAATGCCCGAGGGCATGCATCGAGTTGAGGACGCGCTCCATGAGCCGCCCATGGTCGAGGATTGGGTCCGCGACAACATCAAGGCGGTTCTTGCGGTGACGGATGAGACGTTCACCGATATCGGCACGGTCCTCGACCTGTCGGTCGCCGTGGTCGGCAGGCGTCAGCGCGGGGTGACCCCGTGGTCCGTCGCCGAGCTCGGGCGGCTGGCCGGGCACTGGCGTATCGAGGCCTTCCTGCTGTTCTCCCGGCGGACCGCTGACGTCCTTGCCGCCCTGCCCCCCACGCGGATCGCGCAACTGCGTGCCGTCAAGGGTCTGTCCGCGACCACCAGGTCCAAAACGCCGGTCGCGGCGTGACATGGAAGCGGCCCGGGACCGTAGTCCCGGGCCACAAGAAGGTCTCGCGCTCTCCCTCGCTAAAGGTGCCGCGGGCCCTTCCCGAACAAGCTGTGATGCCGCGCTCCGCCCGCATCACCCCGGCCCGGGTCGCCCCGGGCGCGCCTTCCACTGTAACGGGAAGGCGCCGCCCATGGGATCCCGGCGTACGGGGCGAGAGGGTGGAGCAGAGGGCAACACGGCGGAAAAAGGACTCTGTGCTGGCCAGAACCGAATCCCCCCGCACTGGGGGCCCAGGCCGTGCCTCCCCTCACCGCGTTGCCCGCGAGTGCGCCGAGCAGGGCTGGTACGTTCACCCGCTCGCCCCGGGCCTGAAGATCCCCCCGGCGAACTGCCCGCGCTGCCGCGAGACGATCGCGGGACAGCCCAACGCCGATTACATCCCGCACAAGGTCGAGGAATGCCGGTGCATCGCCGCCGGCCGCCACTGCCACGGCGTGCGGGCCGCCACCACCGACCCCGCTCTCATCGACCAGTGGTGGAGCGAGAACCCGGCGTACGGCATCGGCGTCGCCGCCGGCCCCTCCGGCCTGCTGATCGTCGACCTCGACCTGCACCAGTCGACACCCCCGGAGCCGGAGAAGATCCTGCCCGGCCTCGACCTGCCCGACGGCCTCGACCCCCAGGCGATCCGCTCCGGGCTCGACGCGCTCGCCCTGCTGTGCTCCCTGCGCCGCGCGCCGCTGCTCACCGAGTCCCCCCAGACCTTCAGCGTCCGCACCCCCAGCGGGGGACTGCACCTGTGGTACGCCGTCGAGGACGGCGGCCAGTGGCGCATGGACAGCCGCGGGCGCCTGGGCTGGCAGATCGACATCCGCGCCGACCGCTCCTACGCGGTCGCCCCCGGCACCGTGACCCGGGACGGCCTCTACACCCCCCTGGGAGCCTGCCGTACGCCCGCGCCGCTGCCGCGCTGGCTCGCCAACGACCTCGCGCGGGCCGGACTCAAACGCCGCACTCCCCGGCGCAGTCCCCTCTCGCCCCTGGTCCTGCCGGACTTCGCGGCCGGACGCGGCTACGTCGCCAGTGCCGTGCGGGCGGAACTCGAAGCCGTCGCCGCGTGCCGCAGCGGCCGCAACGACCAGTTGAACAAGAGCGCGTTCGCCCTGGGGCAGTTCGTCGGGGCCGGACTGGTGGACCGCGACGACGTGCACCAGGCCCTGACCGAGGCCGCCCAGTCCGCAGGAGTCGACCCGCACGAGGCCAAGGCGCAGTCCACGATCCGCAGGGCGCTCGAGGCCGGCTCCCGGGTACCCCGACGGATCGGGGCCGCGACGTGAGCGAGACAACCGCACAGTCCACCGTGCCCGCCCCCAGCACCGAACAGCGCGAGGAGAGCCCCAGGTCCGCCGCCTATCCCAGCGCGGCCGCCCAGGCAGCCGCCGCGCTGACCGCGCACCTGCCGCAGCGCGATGACCGCGACAGCGCCCGGCCCCGGCAGGCCGACATCCTGCGCCAGATCGGCGAGACCGGCTACCGCTTCGTGCGCAGCGACCAGACCATCTACGCGGTACAGATCGGCGCCGGTCCCATCGCCCGGCCCATTCGTTCCAAGGGCGGCGGCGGGGGCACCGGGTCCCTGCGCCAGTGCCTGATCCGCGAGTACGTCCTGAGCACCGGGCGCACCCCGTCCCAGGCGGCGCTCGCCGACGCGATCGCCGCGCTGGAGGCGATGGCGATGGACAGCGAGAGCCAGGACGTGCACCTGCGAGTCGCCGCCGACCAGGTGGACCGGTGGACGACCTGGCTCGACCTGGGGCGCAGCGACGGGCTCTCGGTGTGCATCGAACGCGGCAGCTGGGCGGTGCTCGTCCCCCAGGACGGCGAGGGCCCGCTGTGGCGGCGCAGCCGTCTGGTGCACGAGCTGCCCGTGCCCGAACGGACCTCCGGCGGCTGGCAGCACGGGGTCGAACTGCTGCGCCGTATCCTGCCGGTGAGCGCCGACTCCTACCCGATGGTCGTCGCCTGGTGCCTGGCCGCGCTGCGCCCGGACATGCCGCGCCCGCTCGCCGGGATCCTGGGCGAGCAGGGCACCGGCAAGTCGACCCTGTGCCGGATGATGGTGCGCCTGGTCGACGGGACCAAGGCCCACCTGCGGTCCGTGCCCAAGAGCGAAGATGACCTCGCGGTGACCACGGCGGCCGGGTGGTGCCTGGCGCTGGACAATCTCTCGGGCATGCCGGGCTGGCTCAGCGACTTCCTCTCGCGCACGGTCACCGGAGACGCTCTGACCAAACGAGAGCTGTACTCCGACGACGACGTGGTGATCCTGATCTACCAGCGCCCGGTGCTGCTGACCAGTATCGAAATCGGCGTCATGCAGGGCGACCTGGCCGAGCGGATGCTGCCCATCCAACTCGAGCCCATCACCGGGAAGAACCGGCGCACCGAGCGCCGCCTGTGGGAGGCGTACAACGCCTCCCACCCGGAGATCCTCGGCGGCCTGCTCGATCTGGCCGCCCTGGTGTGGGCCAAGATCCCGGAGGCCTCCGACAAGCTCGCCGAACGCCCGCGCATGGCCGACTGGGCCGAGATGCTCTGGGCACTGGACGAAGTCACCGGCTGGCACACCCTGGACACCTACACCGGTGCGCAGGAAGACCTCGTCGACGACGTCATCGAAGGCGACCCGGTGGCCACCTCCGTCCTGCACTGGGCCACCAGCCGCCTCTCACCTTGGACCTGGGAGGGCCAGGCCGCCCAGCTCCTCGCCGAGCTTCAGGTACCGCCCAACACCGACAAGGAGAAGGACTGGCCCCGGACCCCGGCCGTCCTGTCCGCACGTCTGCAACGCGCAGCCCCCGCGCTGCGCCGCCGTGGGGTCGACGTCCGCAAGCTGCCGCGCACCAAGAGCGGCCGCCCCCTGCGGATCTCCACCGGGCCCGGCACTGCGAACGGCTGACCCCGTCCGTCAGGGTCCCGCGCACCACGGCGCGGGGCCCTGACGGACGGACAGGCCCGGCAGATCGGGGCACTCACCGAAGACGACGGACCAAAGGAAGGCAGTCCTTGGCCGTTTGCCCCGTGCTCCCGAAGATCGACCGGTCACAGCCCGCGGAGGAGGGCGGGTGCCGGCGCGCCCGGTATCTCCGGCTGCGGGTGGGCATGCTGCGGAGGTGACGAAGCGACAGCAGCCTGACCGCGCGTGTGTTCTGCCCGGTGACCCCTCCTGGATCCAGGAAGCCGCCTACCTTGAAGACGCGCTCGGTCTGCTCGGCAGGGCCACCGAGGTCGCCACGGCGAACGGCGATGCGGACCGGTACTTCCTGCCCGGCCTCACCTACCGCATCGCGGAGAACACACTCGGCCGCATCAAGGACGAGGTCCTGGCGGGCGGGCGCCCCACGGTGCATCTGGTCGTCGTGCAGGCCTTCGAGCTCGACGCCCTGTGGGAGGTCCTGAACGTCCTGCGGCGTACACGAGACGGCGAGGAGGGCACCGCTGAGATCGCGGAGCTGGTCGAAGGCTTCGGGCAGTGCTTTGTGCCTTCCCGGACTGCAGCCGCCTTCGCCGCCGACCTCGAGCGGGCGCTGATGGTCCTCACCCTCGACATCCCGGCCGTCCGGGACATCGCCACCGCCTTCGCCCTGGACCACGCACCGGGCTTCAGCTTCGACGCCGCGTGCGAGCAGCTGCTCGCGGTGTGGAAGGCCGCCGGCGTCACGCCGTGAAGCACGCCATGGGAAAACCGGGGCGAACGAACCCTCGCCGCAGGTGGTGACGCACTTCGGGATCGGTGACGCACCGGGTGACGCACTCGGTGACGCACTTGCCACCTCGCAAACTTGCTCTGACCTGGGCTTTTCTTCTCCCATACGGGAGGGGTGACGCGGGTGACGCACTTTTCCCCTATCTCTCTGTGGAAGAAAAAAGGGATGAAAGGGGCGTAGAGAGATACCCGGAAAGTGCGTCACCCGCGTCACCCGCCCCCGCAGACGGACAGAATTCGCAGGTCAGAGGGTGCGTGGCGTTTTCGGAGTGCGTCACCGAGTGCGTCACCCGCCCGTCACCCCGGCCACCGAGTGCGTCACCCCGCGCCCGCCCGGCCCGCAGCGCCCCGGTCGGGCAGGGGAGTGGCGGGGCTGTCGAGCCAGAGGCGGCAGGCGCCGCTGCGGTCGGCGCTCACGCCGAACCGGTGCCCGGCCCGGCCCGGCCCGGGCCCACCAGCCCCAGGCCGCGCGCACCTCGTCCCAGACCCGGCGCGGACCGCACTGCGCGTCCGCGTCCGGCTTGCTCCAGCCGTCCACGGCGACGGGGGCTCACGAGCCGTCGGTGCACCACAGCAGCGCCCGGTCCCGGCGGGCAGGCACCGGGTCCCACGCGACGCCGGGCACCTGCAGGCCGATCGCCCAGGCTCGGCGGCCGACGCGAGCACGGCGCGCGGATCACCGGCGGCGACGGTCAGCGCGCCATCGCTGTCCGCGTCCTCCCGCGCCATCACAACTCCCCTTCGCATCCTGGCCGTTCTGCGCGTAGGCCGTGGCCCCGCGACGGAACCGCCCGGCGGGACGGCTTCGCACATGGGTGTGCCAGGAGTTGGGAGGGAGCGCCCGCGTCGGCCCCAGCCCCTTTGTGCAAAGGGCAGGGTGAGGGGACCTCCTGTTCTGGGACGGATCGGGGAGAGGGGTGGCGGTGTGTCCATGCACGGGAGTGCCGCCACCCCGGATGCCCCGAAGAGAACGAGACGGGGCGCGGCGTGACGAAGCGAGTACAGCGGAGGCCGGACCGGCCGCTGGCGGCCGTCGAGCGGATCATCGAGGACCAGCTGCCCGGCGGGAGTTCGGGAGTCGATGCCCGGAGCATGGCCCAGGCGATCGTGCGGCATGTGCGGACCACGGAGCCGGCCGGCAAGACGGCGGCGCTGGCCGAGCTCCCCGGTGGCTCCGCCCGGCGCAGACCTCCCCGGCAGGCCGTGCCCCCGGACGGCGAAGACGGTGCGAGCGCGCGCGGGGACCGCCGTGGATGACTTCGAGACCGACGACATCGCTGCCATGCGTGAGCAGGGCGACCTGCCGGCGTTCATGCGCCTGAGGGTCCGCCCGGTGAGGCCCCCCGCCGCGGTCATGGCGCTGTGGCAGAGGTTCCCGGGGCCCGCAGGTCACAAGCCCGGCGCCTGGCCGTCCGCCGCGCCGCTGGGCGCGGGCTACCGGCGGCGCCCGGGCGAGCCCGAACTCTGCGACTGCGCACGGTGTCTGGCGATGACGGCGCCTTGTGAGGGCGACCCCTGCCGGTGCCCGTTGTGCGGCTCCCCGCGCGCGGCGGCGTGAAGATCCCGCGCACCACGCGACAGGGCGCAGGGACTGGGAAGTCCGGTACTAGTCCAGCCCGGCGTAGGCGATGCTGAGGACCGTGATGGTCCGGGTCTGGTCCCCGATCAGGAGCACCACGGCGAGGTCGCCCGCGGCCCACAGCCGCATCAGCCCGTCGTCGACATCTCCGTACGGGCTGGTGGCGGCCCGGGGATCGTTGACCGAGTCGAGGAGGAACTGGGCGACCCGGGCGCGCGCCTTGTCCGGAAGATCCCGGTATACGGCGTGCAGGGTGGAGTCCATATAGAGCCGGTACATGGGCATGGTTCAGGCGGCCCGGTTCTCCACGATCAGCTCGGTGACGTCGGTGTACTGCGGGGGCAGCTGTCCGCCGTGCTGCTGCTGGTGGGCGTGCAGCGCACGACCGCGTTCGACGGCGCCTTCCAGGTCCGTGATGACCTTGACCCATTTCTTGCCGAGCGCCGCGAGCCCGGACAGCGGCGTGGTGTTCAGCTGCCGCAGGAACTCCATGCGCATGCCGGCGTCGGGCAGGGCATGGGCGATGGAGTCCGGGGTCCAGTCGTCGTCGCTACCCATGATCACAACCGCCTCGAAGATCGTCGGCACCTGCCGCTGCTGACTCCCAGGGTAGCGGCCCGGCCCTGCCCGGCGGGAGACAACCGGCGCGAGTACCCGGCGCAAGCCCGCGGGGTATGACGCCGTCGGCAAGATCAGCCCCCGGCGGACGACCCGGGAGACCACCGGCGCGCCCCCTGCCGCCGAGGCCGGTCCGGACGAAGATCCCACAGCGCGGGAGCGCCGGGCAGACCGCCGACCCAGCCGACGGGAAGACGACCGGCGCCAGGCGCTCGGAGCCGAGCCCACCTGATTGCCTCGGAACCGCCCGGCATCCCGACCTCGAGAACCGGGCCACCCCGCCAACCGCAGGAGGACCCGGATGAAGCCGACGCGCATGCGCATGACCTGCGGCGCCGCACCCGCCGTCGCGCTGGTGGTCCTGATGGCGTCCGGCGCCTCCTCCGACGACCACTGATCGCGGCGCGGACGGCCGGGAGGCTCACGTGGAGACCAAAATACTGAAACACCCCCTGATCGCGCAGACTGTCGCGGCGATCGTGGCCGAGGGGGGAGGCCGCGTCGAGTACGACACGGGCGGCGGCGGACGGGAGGTCCTCATCGCCGCGAGCGCGCAACTGGCGGCTGCCACCAACGCCCAGCTGACGATCGTGGAATCCCGCGTCCTCCACTCCGAAATCCGCTCCCTGGTCCGTGAGTTGCAGCCGGAGGTCAGCAGCGCGGTCCTGTCCGCCGACGAGGCGGCACTGCAGCCGGCCGGCAGCATCGACGGAGTTCTGGCCGTGCACGCCGACGTCCTGCGCGACCCGCGGGTGCGCCAGCCGCTGCTGGCGATGGCGCGCAGCGCCGACCACCTCGTCGTGGCCCGCCATGACTACAGCGATGCCACGCTCGATGACCTCGCCGCCCCCGTACACGCGCTCAGACTCCGCGACCTGATGCCACCGCCCGCACCCCGCCCCAACCCAGGGCCACGCCTCGACGTTCTTCCGGCGGGGCTTCGTGATCTCATCGCCGCCCGCTGGACGGCGTCGCAGGAGCTCAAGCAGCGGTTCATCGACGAGTTCAAGCCCGAGGCAACTGCAATGCGACAGGACGGCGACGAGGTCGCCGGACTGTCGCAGGACATCGACCCCGACGAGCTGGGACGGCGCATCGAGCAGGTGCGAGACCAGCAGCGGCAGCGGGCCGAGGAGCATCCGGCACCCGGCCGCCAGCGCCAGGCCCCGCACGCGCACTCCCAGGAGCAGTCCGCCGCGCACCAGCAGCAGGGTCCCCATGGCGTCGGGCGAGCCTAGAGCGGCCGACTGGCAGACGTGTCCACGTCGCTGGACAGGGCCGAACACCGCTTCCTCGGCCTTCTCGACATCCCCCCAACCCGAGCCATCCCCTGTCCGACGGACAGCCGCATCGCACTTCAGGAGGCAATACCCATGAGCGTCGTGAGAGTCACCGCACCGCTGACGGGGAGGGCGCTGTGAAGCCGTCGCGGATCGTGGTCACCGGGCTGGGGGCGGTGACACCGCTCGGGGCCGACATGTCTTCCACCTGGAATGCCCTGATGGACGGGGAGTCAGGGATCACCAAGCTCGATACGCCGTGGGCGCCGCGGGCCCCTGTCCAGATCGCTGGAGTGGTCCAGCACGATATCGAGGCGGCCATCGGCCGCGTCCACGCGCGCAGGCTCGACCGTTCCCAGCAACTCGCCGTGCTGGCCGCGCGCGAGGCGTGGGCGGACGCCGGGCTCGGCGCTGGGGGTGTGGCGCCCGAGCGGGTCGCGGTCGCGGTCGGCTCCGGCGTCGGCGGCGCCCAGACCCTTGTGGACCAGCATGACCTGCTGGCCCACAAGGGGGCGAGCCGGGTCTCGCCCTACACCGTGCCGCGGCTGATGCCCAACGGGTCGGCCGCCGCGGTCAGCCTCGACCTCAAGGCGCGGGCCGGAGCACACGCCCCGACCAGTGCCTGCGCCTCGGGCGCCGAGGCGCTGTGGCTGGCCTCTCTGCTGCTGAACTCCCGCCGGGCCGACGTCGTCGTCGCCGGCGGTACGGACGCCTGCATCGCCCCGGTCAGCCTTGCCGGTTTCGCCCGGATCGGCGCCCTGTCCCAGGGCGAGGTCCCCGAAGAGGCCTGCCGCCCCTTCGACCGGCACCGCGACGGGTTTGTGATGAGCGAAGGGGCCGCCGTGCTGGTCCTGGAGCGCGAAGAGGACGCCCTGGCCCGCCGCGCCCGCCGCTACGCCGTCCTGGCCGGGACTGCGGTCACCTCCGACGCCCACCACGTCACCACCCCCGCACGGGAGGGACAGGTACGCGCGATCAAGCAGGTGCTCGCCGACGCCCACCTCGCCCCTGCCGACATCGAGCACGTCAACGCGCATGCCACCGGCACCCCGGCCGGCGACGGCGTCGAGGCAGGAGTGCTGGCCGAGGCGCTGCCGCACCGGCCGAGCATCACCGCGACGAAAGCCTCCACCGGACACCTGCTGGGCGCGGCAGGCGCGCTCGAGGCCGCCTTCGCCGCCCTGACCCTGACCACCGGCACCGTCCCGGCCATCCGCAACCTCACCGAACCCGGCGACGGCATCGACCTCGACCTCGTCCACGGCCGGCCGCGACAGCAGGATCCGGACGTGGTGCTCTCCACCAGCTTCGGCTTCGGCGGCCACAACGCGCTGCTCGTGCTGACCCGCCCCTGACCCCCCCCATCGTCCGCCCCTCATGCCCCTGCTGGGAGTTACCCCGTGCACCTGGATGTCGCCCGAGAACTCGAACCCGTCGTCGCCGACGCCCTCAACCGCCACTACCGCCTCGCTGGCATCGACTGGAATCCGGCCGAATACGTGCCCTGGGACGAAGGCGCCGACTTCATCGAGAAGCCCTGGGAGCCGTACCAGTCGTCGTTCAGCCCCGAGGTACGCGCCGCACTCCACATGGCGCTGGCCACCGAAGACGACCTGCCCGCCTACCGCTCCAGCATCGACGCCCACTTCGGGCAGGACGGCCCCTGGGGCGAGTGGGTGCGCCGGTGGACCGCGGAGGAGGACCGGCACAGCCGCAGCCTGTGGGCGTTCCTCTGCGCGACCCGGGGCGCCGACCCGGCCGTGATGCAGTCCGACACCATGGCCACCATCCAGGCCGGCTTCCGCGACAACCACAAGAGCGTCCTGGACGTGTGCGTGTACGTCACGATCCAGGAGCTGGCCACGCGCGAGTCCCACGCCCGCACCGGGCGCGCCGCCGGCGACACCGACAAGATGGCGCTGCGGCTGCTCAAGCGGATCGCCCAGGACGAGAACCGGCACATGCTGTTCTACCGGGGCCTGGTCGACGCGGCCCTTCAGATCGACCCGTCCGCCGCCGTCACCGCGATCAGCCGCGAGATCCGCACCTTCTCGATGCCGGGCGAGCACACCGTGCCCGCCTACCGGCGCCGCGCCGCACTCATCGCCAGGGCCCAGATCTACAACCTCCACGTCCATCACCTGCGCGTGATCAAGCCGCTGGTGAGCCACTGGCGGGTGTTCGAGCGCACCGGCCTGGACGCGGCCGCCGAGGTCGAGCGCGAGCTGCTCGCCGGGTACCTGACCATGCTCGAAGGGGCCGCCGCCGTCGAGCAGGAGGTCATCGAGCGGGCCAACGCCCGCCGGAAGGCGGCCTCATGCTGACCCTGCTCTTGGCTGCGGCCGTCGTGGCGGTGGCAGCTGCCGTGCTCATCACCACGGTGGCGGTCCAGATCTGGGCGGCCGGGCGCCGCATCGTGCGTATCAACCGCGGCCGCGGGCGCGGCATCATCGCCCGCAGCGGCCGCTACCAGCCCGCCAGGCAGCCCGACGGTGAACTCGAACCGCGCGTCCTGGTCATCATGGGCGACTCCCTCGCCGCCGGCCTCGGCGCCACCGGCGCCGCAGCCGCCCCCTCAGCCCTGCTGGGGCAGGCCCTCGCCGACGCCCCCGGCCACCCGGTCTGGGTCGTCAACGTCTCCCAAGTCGGCAGCGGCGCGCGCGACCTGGGAAGCCAGTACCAGAGGGCGATGAAGGTCCTGGAACCAACAGGCGCCACACCGGACCTGGTTGTGGTGGCCACCGGAGCCAACGACATCATGCCGCTGCCCTTCCGCCTCAACGCTGCGGCCCGGACGCTGGGTGAGGCCGTAGCCGTCCTGACGCGCCGGGGTGCCCACGTCGTCGTCGCCACCTGCCCCGCGATCGGAGCGGTCACCGCGCTGCCCCGCCCGGCCCGCACCCTCCTGCACGCAGCCGGCCTCCGCCTGGCCCGCCTCCAGCACGAACAGGTCCAGCGCGCAGGCGGCAGCGTCGTCGCCCTGCACCGCGAGGTCAGCCCTGCCGTCGCCGCCGACCCCACTCTGCTGGCCGACGACGGATTCCACCCCGGAGACCGCGGCTACGCCCTGGCCGCCGACAAGCTCCTGACCGTACTCACCGCACGCTCCGACCGACGGGCCGAGCCGTCGCAGAGCTCCGGCGGCGATCTGCGGCCCCTGTCCGCCGGGCAGCCGAGCTGACCCCTGTCCCACGCGAGGGCCCGGCCGCCCCGTCGTCGGCCAGCACACCGGGGCCCGGCCCCGCCCGGCATCTGCCGGTTCCGTGCGGGACGGGGACCTCGCCCGGCAAAGAGCCCGCCGTCCCGCGAGACGGTCTCCCGGCGCTGGACGCTTCCCGCATGCCGCGACCGAGCGCACTCTCCGCGGCTCGCCCCCCGTCCGGCCACCTACGATCTGTGCAGTCCCGGCATGCCGCCGGGAAAGCGGCCAAGGCCGGTGGCAGGAGGGCCAGTTGTGCTGAATCCAGCCGAACTCGAGCAGAGCGCCGTCCAGGCGTGCGTCGACGCACTCGTCGACAGCCGAGGCGGACTGCTCCTGTACGACCACGGCCTCGCGGGCCGCGAGGCACTCCTCGCGGCAGGCGCACAGCTCGCCGTCACAACAGACCTGCCGCTGACTGTCGTTGACGCTGACACCCTTCGAGACGACACCACCACGCTCCTCGACCAGCTCGGCGTTGCACATCACGTCTTCCTTTCCCCCGCAGAGGCCGCCCACTGGCCGACCGGCTTCACCCCGCACGGCGTACTGGCCATCCACGCCGATGCCCTCCTCGACCCAACCGTGGAAGAACCGCTGCTCGCTGCAGCCCGCGAGGCGAGCCACACCGGGCACCTGCTCGTCGCACGGCGCCCCGACGGCACCGAACTCCTCGACGTGCACACCGAACAGGCTCACCAACTCATCGCCGACCCGATGACCACCGCTCAGGCACAGGCCGCCCCCACCGCCCCGGCCCGGTACGAACCAGGTCCCCCGAGCGCCAGGCCGTCCCGGGACGACCACGCCGTGCAGGCCCCGCTGCTCCCGGATTCCGCGGGCGGCCCCGGTCCGGTAGCTGCTGCGGCCGCCCGCTGGAGGGCCCAGGCCGAAGCGGTGCCTCTCACGTGGATCCCGCCGAGCCCCCGCCGCTACGAGCGAGCCGCCGACTGGGAGGAGTGGGCCCAGACCTTCACCGACGAAGCCCCGCCACGACAGAACCGGATAAGCAGGGAAACCGTCCAGCGCCTCCAGCGGTTCTACGCGGAACTCCCAGCGCCCCAGACCACAGAGACACAACCGTCCCGCCACGAGCAGCCGGATGCCACCAGCACCCCCTACGAGCCCGTCGCGGACACCTTCCACCCGTCGGCAGACACCCAGCCGCCAGCCCACGACCGTGAGAGCCTGCAGCAGCGCCCGCCGACACCCGGAAGCCCCACGGCGTCACCCGCCCCGGAAGACGGCATGGTCTTCTACGAGATGCGCACGCAGACGCCCGCCGAGCGCGACGAAGACGACTTGCAGCAGCTGAAGGCCCGCAAACAGCAACTCATCCGCAGGCTCAACTCACCGGCAACGTGGCACACCGGCAGCGCGGAAGCCGGCGTCGTCTCCGCCGAGGAGATCGAGGAGCTCATCGCCGCGATCGAAGACCCCGACCCTGGCCTTCTCCAGAGAGTGCAGGAGCAGGCAGAACGCATGGAGGCCCAAAGCCTGGCACGCAAGCAGGCAGCAACCGCCGCCGCGCGCCGCCGACGGGTCGGCCTACCCCCGACAGCCGCACCGGCACACACCACCCCCGAGGCCTCACCGGCTCCACACGACACCGCACGGCGACATACACACGACCAGGAGCAGGCTGCCGCGCATCAGCAGCACCGTCCCCAGGGCCCCGGCCGCACCTAGAAGTTCCCCGGCCCTTCCCGCCGTTGCGCCCGCCCGTGCGGAACGGGCGCCCGCCTCCAGCGCGGGCATGCATAGAGTGCAGCCCAAGACGCGCACGGCGAACAAGGGGGACAGGGTGGATGCGGCCCCGTGGGACCGGTGGATGCCGTGGCGGCGCCGGCGGCCGGTCGCAGCGGCCGCCCGCACGATCGCCTCCTGGGACGCCGCCGTCCGCCTGCCCGTCCGCGCGCACCTGCTGTGGCTCGCCCAGCAGATCAGCGAGGCCCGCACAACGGCCCAGGCCGCCCTCGACCAGCCGCAGGAGGCCCACACCCGCCTGCCGGACGTCCTCGACCTCACCCTCGCACCCCAGCTCCACGCCGACCACATGCCCTCCGGCGCGCAGCAACTCGCCGACGCCGTGCACGAAACCCGCCGTAGCGCCGGGCAACTGGCCACCGCCACACCCCGCACGGCCCGCCGTACGCTCACCCGCCTGGCCGACGATCTCGCGCAGGCCAACGAGCTCCTCGAGCGCGCGTGCCACGACGTACGGGGCGCCGACCTGAGCTCCGCAGACCTCACTCACCTCTACCTCGGCGGCCTGCGCTGGGACGAGTCCACCCGGTGGCCCGAGCAGCAGCGCGAGCAGATCCGTACCGGCTCCGACCTGGTCGAGGGGGGCTACCAGATTCGCGACCGCTGAAATGCAGCGTCCCGGCGGCACGGGGGGACCACCGGGACGGCAACACCCAGCGTACGCAGCACCGTTCACCCGCGGGCGGGATCGCGCGAAGTGTCCGGAGGCGGTCGCCCGGGGCCGGCGCCACGCCCAGTGGCTTCCGCAACGGCGTGGCCGTGCAGAATACGGGCGCAGGCGGGCCGCAGCCGGCCGCGCGCCTCGGCCCGCCGGACTATTCGACGTCTTCCACGCTGTGGGGTTCGAACCGGGCACCGGGCCCGGGCGTGACCACCGGCCCGAGTGCTCGGCCCGCGCGCGCCAACTGGTCGAAGTCGATCGGCCGCTGCAGGCCGCCCATCGCCTTGTCCAAGGCGGGACGGGCCAGGCGCTCGATCGCCCGCTCGGCCTGCTGCGACACACGCACCGACCGGCCGACGAGCTGCCGCACCCGCAAGTAGGCCAGCACCCTCTCGTGGTCGCTCGCGCCTCCCGTCACCAGAGGCACCAGATCCGCCGCCTTCGCCAGGCGCCGGGACACGGCGGGCTCAAGGTAGGACGTGCCGACCCGCTCGGCGTGGTCCCGGGCGATCCGCCAGGAGACCTCCAACTCGGCCACCGCCGCAAGGTACGCGGCGACCTGCGCCTCCTCCGGGCTGAGCCGTACCGCAAGGCGGGCATCGTCGGCGGCGATCCGGGCCCGGTCGAACCGCTCAGTCTCGGCGACGGACGGATCGTTCAGTGAGGGGCGCTCCAGCGCCGCCAGGAAGTCCACCAGGTGCGCCCCGTACTCCTCGAACACCGCATCGTGGCGAGCCACACCCGACGCGATGCGCTCGCGCACCGCGCTCCTGACGCGCTGCGCCGCGCGGTCACGGTCGCGCTGGCGCAGACCCGCCCGTACGCCCACCGCGACAACGCCCAACACCACCGCGGCAGCGGCCAGGCAGGCCGCCACGAGCCCCACAGCGGCCCACGGTATCGACACCGAGCCATGACCCGACGCACCCGCCCCAGTGGCGTTCAGCCGTGCCCGTACGACCAGGACGACCCCCGTGACGAGCACCGCGCCCGCCCAGTGCGACACCGCCCGCTGCCGGGCCTCGCGCGCCTCGTACGAAGACGACTGCGCGAGCAGGAACGCGCGTGCCGTACTGGCGGTGGCGACCAGCAGCGTCAACGTCGCGAAGAGCGAGAGCAGAAGAGGGATCGTGCGGCTCACCGGGTGGACCTCCTGCGGGCACATGGCCAAAGAGCCTGGATGACGAGGAACCCCCTCGCCCCCGCAGCCTGCGGCACACCCTGTCCCGGCCATCTGGGACAACGCCCCTCGTCCCGCCTCGCGGGACGGTTCCGCACCCGCTTTGCCCGCGCCGGACCGCACGGCGGAACGCCGCGTCCGAGCGGCGCTTTCCGGCGGGCCGGACGCGAAGACTGCCAGTTCCGAGCAGGACGCTCCCGGCCAACGCCCCGCCGCGCTCCCCGACTCCTTCGGCGGGAGCCGGCCGACGGCACCAGCAAGTAGGGAACCGATGACGCACACTGTGCTGATCTTGATGAACGCGCCGATGACCATGACGGCGCCGCCCGCCCGCGCAGGGCAGTGACGCCGATGCTGTGGTGGATACCCAAGCGCTACTGGAGCCACATCTTCGTCGGCTGGATGGTGTTGACCGCGGTCCTCACGCGGTCGGGAAGCGGCCCGAACCTGGGGCTCGACGCCCTTCCCATGGCCGTGATCGCCAGCTGGGCCTGGGCACTGCACTCTGCCAGCGACCTTCGGGCCCAGGTCGCCGAAGGCTTCCAGGCTCAGCACCACACCTGGAACAGCCTCCTGAGATCCAGGCGCCCGCACGACCCAAGTCCGCTCTACAGCACCTTCGTGCAGCGGGTGCGGAGCACCGAGAGGCACCTGCACGCCGTAGCCCGCAAGCACCGGCTCGAACGGCTGACCGTCGCGTTCGTCGACGGCTGGGACCACGACGGCCACGGCAACGAGGCTGCGTCGGTGCGCGATGGGCGCCGCGCCCACGTGTGGCTGGGCAGCAACTGGTTCGGGCCGGACGACGCCGTTCATCTGCCCGTCGTTCTCGAGCACGAGCTCGGTCACATACTGCGCCGCGACAACCAGCGCTCGACCGTCCTCCAGGCCGTCGGAGTGCTCCTGACGGTCCTGGCGGCCGCGTGGGCACCCTGGCCCGTCGCCGTCCTGACGGCAGCGGCACTACGGCTGCTGTACATCGGGTGGGCCTGGCACAGCGAACTCGCCTGCGACACCCGCGCGGCCCGCGCCTGCGGCCGCGCCCCCGTGATCGCCCTGTGGAGACGCCACACCGACCTGCTGCGCACACTCCCGAGGCCCGCGCGCCTGCGGCTCAGCCTGAACTCGGCATCCACCCACCCCCCGTACCGGCTCCGCCTCTGGTGGGCCCAGCACGTCAGCGCCCCTGCCGCCCCCGTTCCCCACCCCCTTGCCACGCCGGCCGATGCCTCTGGACAGGCGCCGGTGTACGTCGCGTGAAGTTCAGCGGCGGCGCCGGGTGCGGCGCGTGCTGCCCCTTTCCAAGGCGCGGGCCAACGTCCTCACATAGATGACGTTGGAGAGGGGGAGCACCGTGAACGCGCCCACGAGGGCCCCACCGATGGCCGATGCTGCAACGGCGACGCCCAGCCATCCTCCGATCCACACGCCGACCAGCACCATGCAGACGGCGAACACCGCGAGAGCACGCAGGGTCCACAGGTGATGCGGCGGGAGGGGCAGTCGGGTGCGTGGCATGGCCTCAGTCTGCCAGCCGCCTGCGTAGCGGGTGACTCCACTGATCATGCCCACAGCAGACACCGGCTCTGGTCCGGCCCACGGGGACACGGGGACTCGGTCGACCTGACGAAGAAATCCAAGCCGAATCGGCCGGCTTGCACGTGCGGTGGCTCGCCCCACATCCCGTAGATGACACTCATGCCGTCCGGCCCACGCGTGTGGAGGTGACTCGAGGCCAACGCCACGATGAAGCCCTTGACGGCAACCTCGGGAGGCGGGCCGAGAAGACAACCTGACGCCTCGGGCGGCCGGGACACAAGCCCGCGGCGTGGGGAAGCATCCAGAATCCGGCCCCGGGCAGAGAATAGTGGTCCGGGTCTCCGTGCCGAGATCCCCCGAGCCGGTACGGAGACCCCAAACCGCCGTGCGGCGCAGGACATGAGCGCCGGACGCCGGACACCGGGCGAGCCGACGATCCCCGGATTGCCGCGACGGACACTGCGTTGCCCTGATACTGGCCCGGTGCCCGCCTACCAGGAGACCAACGTCCGTCTTCTGCCTTGTGCTCTCACGGCCTTGGCCACTGTCACAGCCCGCTGGGGGACCTCCCGGGACGAAGCTGTCCGCAGGCTGCTGACGGAGCACGTTCAGGCTCAGGAAGACCGTGAGCCGGAGGACCGGCTGACCCACATCTCGACGGTGCTGCGCTACCCGCCGCTGCCTCTGGGACGACGCACTCCTCGAGCCGGCCGACCGCTGCGGCTGCGCGTCCCCGACGGTCTGCTGGAGCGGGCCCGCGCCGTCTCACTGCGGTTGCCCGGGCAGTACGCGCGCAGCCACCGCGACTACCAGGCCCGCACCCTCACCGATGCGGTGATGACCGCAATCGCGGTGACCGAGCCCTTCACCGACGACTTCCTGGACGGCCTGGTCCCCCTGCTGCGGCACCGCGCCGCGCTCAGCCTGTGGCAGCTGGCGACAGCCGCGACCAGCACCGGACCGGAGAAAGCGGTCCTGGTCGAGGCAGGGCGAGCACGGGCGCACACCGGATGGGCCCCTGACGCCGATGCCGATGCCGATGCCGATGCCGAAGACTCCGGCGAGGCAGACCCCGCGCGGATCCGGCACGTGCAACTGGTCGCCGAGGCTCTGGAAGACGACGTGGCCTGGCACTCTCCCGAGCGGTTCAAGGTGGCGGCGAACCTCGCCCGGTCCCTGCTGGCCGGCCCCGGCGCCGAGACCGGCGAACGCCTGCTCTACGAGCAGGGAGCGGATTGGCACGAGCTGTACCAGGACACTCTCCATGCCGCCGGTGAGCGCAAGACGCGCCTGCTGCAGGACACCACGAGTTACGATTTCAGCGGGCGCGGCGGAGCCGCCGTATGGCGGGCTCGTCGCAAGGTCGACCTGCAGGACTTCGAGGACTGGCTCGTCTTCCGCCCGGCCGATGACGTCACCGAAGTCACCGAACGCCAGATGAACCCGCCCGGATGGATGCTGCGCCTGCCCGGGGCGTGGCACGCCGCCGCCCCGGCCCACACCCCCGCCGGCCTCCTGCAGGAGCCCTACGCACAGTGGGCAGACGACGGAAAGCTGCTGCGCTTCCCCTTCCGTAACCGGCAGGCGTTCTGGCCGCTCACACGGCAGCCACAGGCCCCCGGTTGGAGGCCGGTGTCCGGCATCGAACCGGTGGTCGCAGCCGCCGCAGGCCTGCGTCCCGAGCAGATCAGCGGCTTCATCGAAGCCGTACTCCTCGACTGGTCCCACGAGTTCGAGCCCGGGGACGAACCCGCCGTGCGGATCGCACTGGAACTGCCCGTCGGCAAGGCCCACGAGTTCGGCTTCCTCACCGCCGAAGAACAGCACGAAACCATGGCCGAGGCCCGCGCGCTCACCAAGCGGACCATGGAGGCCGTCATCAAGGCCTTCAGGCAGGACGACGAGAGCGACGAAGACCGGCTTGAACTCCTGCGCCAAGCCCGCGGCAACGCCCGCGAGTTCGGCAGCCTCGCCCGGCAGTTCGACAAGCGCATCGGCTCGAAGTTCCTCATCACCCGGGCCACATGGCAGTGGCCGGGCGGATCAGTGGTCGACACGCTCCTCTCCGGCCACCGCCCCGACCTCGTGCAGTGGCTCGCCACCTGGGCCCGCCGGAACACCACCCTGACCCTCGAGTACTCGATGCAGGACGCATGGGACCGGGCGTTCGACCAGTACGGCCGCCGTATGTGACACCCACCGATACACATGCCGAACCTCCGTGCTCTGAACTGGTCTCAGGGCCGAGCGAAAAGTACGCCCGGTCCCTGAAATCACCGCACCCCCGGGGTGCGCTCACCCGGAGGGGAATGCCGCATGCACACCGGACGACCACTGATCTCGTCCATCGCCGCCGGCCTCGGCGGAACGGCACTGGCGCTCGGCGGCGCACCGTGGTGGCTGACCGCCGCGACCTTCGGCTGCCTCGCCCTCAGCCTGATCGTCGTCGTCATCCAGTCGGTCTTCCCCCAGGAGTCCGCACACCGGCTGGCCTGGTGGCGCGACCGGCGTCGCCACCAGCAGCTCCGCCGCCAAAGCCCCCCCGCGGACCGGCCGCCGCCACGGCCATGCAGACACAGCCGAGGCGCCCACCGTCCGCGCCGAGCCGCCCAGCCGCGACGACTGACAATGCCCGCCGGAGCACTCCACCACTTGCGGTGGGCAGAGCGCACAAGGCGGCAGGGACCTGCCCCTTGCTCAGGCCCTCAGCGCATCCGCGCCGGACAGGGGGGAGCGTCATGGCGCGCGGCTCGTCAGCCACGCGATCCACGCGCCGTCGGGGGCCCGGCCCAGGTGGAGGTCCGGCGTGTGGCCTGCCGCGCGGGCGCAGATGCGACCGTAGCCCCCGTGGCGGGCAGGGCATAGCTGGGCCAGTTCGTCGGCGGTGAGAACCGTCAGGTCCCCCGGGAGGCGCCGACCCGCCGCGGTGGCGCGCGCCTGTGCGCCGCGGCGTCGCTCCACCTCGTCCCGGCGTGAGGCGATCAGGCGGACCCAGCGCAGGTCGGAGTCGTCCTCGTCGCCGCCACGGGTGTACAGGCACTGCCGGGCGCCGTGCTCGTCGAGCTCGTCGACGAGCACCATGCCGACCGACTCCAGCAGGCGGCGCGAGCGGACGTTTGCCGCCTGGGTGACAGCGACCACCGGGCCGCCGCCGGGCACAACCGCCGTCCACCAGCTGACGATCGCGCTGACCGCCTCCCGGCCCAGGCCGTGGCCCCAGGCGGAGGGAAGCAGTTGGAAGGAGACTTCGGCGCGCCCCTCGCACCGGTGGTCGGGGCCGATGCTCGCCAGACCGACCGCCTGGTCGTCGGCGACGCGTACGACGGCCCAGGCACCGGCCGTCGCCGGATACGCAGCCTGCCGGGAGGCGACGCGTTCGTGCGAGGCGGGACCGCCCAAGTAGGCCCGGACCCGCACGTCGGTCAGCAACTCGCGGACAAGGTCCGCGTCTTCGGGGATGACCGGTCGCAGGAGCAGCCGGTCGGTGCGCAGCTCGGCGGGCCAGACGCTGTCCAGGGCGGCATCGACGAAGTCCATGGGGATCAGCCTGGCAGCCGGTGGCGCCGCGCGGGCCAGCCGATGCCCTGGCCTGCTCCGATACGCATGGACATCGGGTTCTCGTCAGTTTTCCAGAACACCGGTCCGGTCCAGGTCCTGACGCGCGCTGCGTTCGCACTGAAGAGCGAGACGGAGGTGGTGGAGGATGACCAGGGGCAGCAGGCCGCCCAACCGCGCCGCAGCCCGTAGGTGCTCGACGGCCGCCTCCAGGCGGGTCGCCGCCTCGGCGCGGGCGGTGAAGTCTTCCGGGAGATGACCGGCCACGTGGGCCAGTTGGTCGGCGAGTTCGGTGAGCCCTGGGTCGTCGGGCACGTCACAGCCCCACTTCGCTGCGGCGTCCGCCAGTTCTTCGACTGCTCGGGCACGGGCGGACGAACAGCGGGCGGGCAGTGCGTTCATCGAGTCATCATCTCCCGACACGTCCTGTGACGTGGGGAGTCGGTCGAAATCCGAGGCGAGGACGAGACACAGCCCCGGCAACACCCGGCGTGAGGTTGCTCCTGTACCGCAACCGCTGGAGACCTCTGTCAGGCGAGGGTGTCGTGCCAGTGCCGGGCACCGTCGTCCAGGTCGTCCAGAGCGGCGCGCAGCTCGTCGGGCAGCGGCTCGGGGCTGTTGAGGGCGTGGCGCAGCGCGGCGACGAGCTCGTCGGCGGCCTCGCGCGGATAGAGATCGATCATGGCGAACATGCGGACGCGCAGAGCGGCGCGCAGCTCTTCCAGGCCCTGCTCTTCCCCAGCCCGTGCCGCGGCGAGGGCTTCGGGGCAGGCGCCGTGCCGCAACAGGCCGGGCAGCGGCGCGCTGACAGCGGTGCACGCGCGCCGGACAAGGCGGTGTCCACGCAGGACGACGCCGACGGCCACCAGACCGGCCCACGGAGTGAACAGCCACCCCCGGAAGGCGGCGCTCTCGCTCACCGCCCAGTCGGCGGTCGCGGCCACCGCCACGAGTACAGCCGCAGCCAGGACGGGCACCGCCGCAATCCGCCGGATCCTTTGGCGCCACGGCTGCGTGGCCGGCCCGCCGCCGACGGCCACCGGTATGCGCGCCGTGTGGTCCATGCTGCTTCCCCCCTGCATGAGGCCCGTCGATCGTAGGCCACAGCGTGACGGCCGAGCCCGTGAACAGCGGCCTTGGCCCCTCGGCTTCCTGAGAGCCTGCGTTTACAAGGCGGCGTAGCGGGTCATCAGGCCTCGTCCCTGCTGCATCAGGCGCACCAAGCCGGGAACAGGACGGCCGGGGTGCCGACACAGCGACCACGCCTCGTCCCAGACGAACACGAGCGGCTTACGAGCGAGAGCGCTCCCCTCCGGCCGGACTCGTTCGATCGCCCCTGGCGCTTCACCGACCGCATCCGCCGCAGCTGTCGCCTTCTCCACGGCCCGCACCTCCCGTCGGCTATGCGGTACGACCGTGGGCCCTGCCGCTGCGCGCACGCAGCCGCGCCAGGACGCTGCCCGCCTCACGCAGCACGGACACACCGCGCAGCACGGAACGCCCCGGCCACGCCCCGCCACCGAAACCCCGCCCCTGGACCGCCGGACCGGTCGAGGAAGCCTCGCTGAGGATCTGCGCCAGCTGTTCCTCGACGACATCCAGCCGCCGAAGGGCCTGCGCGAGATCGACCTCGGCGACTTCCGACCCCTCTTCGGACGCATAAAGGGCCGTGCTGTGCGGATCGCGCCGCACCTGCCCCTGCCGCACAAGGGAGCTCACCGCGGACTGCACCACCGTCTCGGACACGTCATAGTGGCGGGCGAAACTCACCCGGGTCGGCAGCCGTGAACCCGGCGTGAACTCGCCGGCGGCGATCCTGTCGCCGATCGCGCCAGCAACTTGCAGGTACGCCGGGATTCCCTTGACCGTCATCACTCGAAGCCTCCTGTCGTCAGCCCCCTGGGACGCGCACCGCATGGCATGACTCGGCAGGGGAGTTGATCTCCGGTGTAGCGCGTCTGGACGTCCTCGTCCGCCAGCCGGGGGCCGGTGTGCCGGGCCGGTAGGCGCCAAGCTCGGCCCGCGTTCCGCCACAGGGGAGGGCGCCTCGGCCGGCACTCCGCGAGCAGGCGTCGCCACTGGCCAGACGGCGTTGTCAGTGCGGCCGGGCATCCTGTCGGCGAAGGGTCGTGGAGAGGGAGTGGCAGAGATGCCGGACACGGAGTTCGCCGTCGCGGTCCCCGCAGCGGACGAGGGGGCAGTCAAGCCCTGGCGGAAGCTGCTGCACGGACTGGACGAGTCCCAGCACGGGGCGCTCGGCTGCCTGGGGGACTGGCTCGAGGCCGGCGCCTCCTACGAACTCCCGGCAGGAGCACTGATCGTGCTGTGCGACCCGCTGTCCGGCGGAGACAAGAAGAGGGTGCGGATCTGGCGGGTGAAGAGGGACGGCACGATCAAGGAGGAGCGCGACTCCACGCTCGGCGCCCGCACTGCCTTCGGCACCTCCGTGCGCGGCACGATGCGGCGTCTGGTGGACAAGCACCCGCCCCGGCCCGGATCCCTGCGGCAGCTCACCGCCGCCCCGCCGCGCGTCAACGAACGCGCGGACACCTGCGGGTTGTGCCGCCAGCCGGTCGCCGCCCGCGAGGGCATCCTCGTGCGCAATCACCGCGGCTACACCGAGGCCCGGCACCAGCCGGGCCAGTGCCCGCCTCCGCCGCCGCTCAAGAACGACTTCGCCCAGGAGTGCGGCCGCTGCGGCGGCTGGCTGGAGAAGGGCGAAGGGGTCCTCTACGAGGCCGCCCCGGCGGCGCCCGGCCCGTACGGGAAGGCGGTGCTCAAGGCACGGCATCAGCAGGACTGCCCGCCACCGGCCGAGCGCAAGGCAGCCCCGCCCCGCGTCAACGGCCGCGAGCAGGACTGCATGCTGTGCGGCCACCTCGTGGCAGCGGGCGCAGGCCTCCTGGTCCGCCAGGGCGCCGGCTGGGAGGTACGCCACCCGGAGGGCAAGTGCCTGCCGAAGGAGGAACTGTGGGAGATCACCCGCGGCGAGCCGGGACCCTACCGAAGGCGCCCCGACCGCTGGACGCCCGCGGGCACGGTGCTGCGCAGCACCCTCTACGACCACGGCCACCCCTTCCCCGCCGACGCCCCGGGTTTCCATCGCGTGCGCGACGGCGAGGTCTCCGCGATCGTCACCACAGTCCGCGAACGCCGCCCGGAATACTGCCGCGATGAGCACGGCAACCAGCCGGCCGACCTGATCGGCGAGGACGGCTGGTACTTCCGCATCCTGGTGCGCCCGGCCACCGCCGAGGAGGCCGCCGACATCCTGGCCGAGGAGGCGAAGCAGCAGCGCCAGGCCCAGCTGGCCGCGCGGCGGCGCAGGCTGTTCGAGCTCTGCGACGACGGCGAGATCCCCGCCACGCCCGACTTGTCCGGCACGGTGCAGGTCAACTTCGGCGCACGGCGCTCGCTGCACCAGCACTGGCCCGATGACGAACTGCACGTGGACGAACAAGCCCAGGCTGCCTGGTTTCTTCGCTACAACGGAGCCGACGGCGACGACTGGTCACTCAGCACCCACGGGTCGTTCATCGCCCGCCGGGTGCCGCTGACCGAGGAACGCGCCCAACTGGTGGCCGACCTGCGCGCCGAGTATGCACAAGGCGACGCATCCGCGTGACGGTGTGTGCCGGGATCACGCGCCGCTGGCATCGGGGTGCGCCTGGCGCAGGGAGGGCAGGGTGCAACTCCGCCGCTCCGGCACGCCTCGCCAGGCGAGGAGAGGCGGAACAAAGATCTCCCGCGACTGACACCGAACACCCGAGTACCGACGCCGACGACAGTGCTGGACGGGACGGCCCAGGCCCTGGCCGCCCGCCGAATCCCGACGCCCCCGGCCGGTTGCCAGTGCGCCGCGATACAAGGATCCCGCCCTCCTCCTGGCGGGCCCGCGTCGCCGCAACGCATGGAGAACAACGAACTCTGCCGATCAGCCTCCGGCACCAGCGTCGTCCGGGACGCCCTGTATGAGGACATCCCCGGCATCTGCGCCACGAAGCCGGCGCGGAGGCCCAGAACGGGGCGACCGACCGGTCTCCGAACCGGCGTACACGGCGAGTGCCGGCGGCTCGCTGAGGGCCGCGGCTGTTGCTCTCTGGTGAGGGATAGCTTCGCCGTGTAGCGTCGCTGCCAGATGTCGTGGTTCGCAGTACCTGCCCGCGCTGTGGCGCGGGCGCTTTGCTGTGCAGTGCCGGACCAGGGCGATCACCTCCAGGGCCGTGCGGTGCGGCTCCTGACAGCTAGTGAGAGGCACCAGCATGGCCAGCGGAACCGTCAAGTGGTTCAACGCCGAAAAGGGCTTCGGCTTCATCCAGCAGGATGGCGGCGGGCCGGACGTCTTCGCGCACTACTCCAACATCAACGCCTCCGGCTTCCGTGAGCTGCAGGAAGGCCAGGCGGTCACCTTCGACATCACCCAGGGGCAAAAGGGCCCGCAGGCGGAGAACATCACGCCTGCCTGACCCCTCGGACGTCATCAGGGCCCGGAGCAGGTGCTTCCGGGCCCTGATCCGTACAGGGTCACTGCTCTCCGGTCGGGAGCGGCTCCGGACCCCGCGGTGGAGCTGAGAGAGTCCATCATCGAGGACCGGGACAGGGAGGGAGCCGATGGTTGCCGGTGAGGGGAAACGTGTCAGGGCGGGAGGGTCTTCGCTGCTGGCGGACTTCAAGCAGCTCGGGGCGCTGCCGTCCGCGCACAAGCGGGGCTACCAGCTGGAGGTGCTGCTGGAGCGGTTGTTCAGGCGGGCGCACTTTCGGGTCGACCGCAACGCGTCCGTCGCGAAACCGCGGCAGACGGACCTGGTGGCCCGCTACGGGGAGACCTGGTATCTGATCGAGGCCAAGTGGCACAACGAGCCGGCCGACATCAACGTCTTCGATTCCGTCCGCTCGAGGATGGAGCGGGCCGCCTCGTCCGCTGTCATCGGCGTCATCATCAGCGTGAACGGCTTCACGGCTTCGGCGGTGGAGGACCTGCGGGTGCGCCGGGACCGGGGGCCGATCCTGCTGTTCGGTGAAGACGAGCTGACGCAGGTCCTGAGCACACCGAGGTCGCTGGTCAACCTCCTGCAGGTGAAGCGGGAGGAATTGATCACCCACGGCCGCGTGCACCTCGCCGCGGTCCCCAAGCCCCGGCGTCGGCGCCAGCCGGCCACCGGCCTGCCGGGCGGTGAGGCGCGACTGCTCGGCCTCGACCTGCAGCCGCTGCCCTACGTCACGTCCGGGGGCGGGTTCGGGGAGTTCATCTTCGTGCCGGAGCTGCCCGACGTGGACTGGGCGTTCGGCAGCGGCAGCGGCGTCTCTCTCGACGTGCCGGTCAGGCCGTACAACGAGGACGGCATCGTGGAGTTGCTGTACGGGCTGGACTCGATGGGCTGGACCAGTGCCGCACCGCAGTGGAACATCCAGCAGTCGGGCGCGAACTGGCACGGCGTCGGCGCCCGGGAGTTCGTCGAGGCGCTGCGGGCCTGGAAGAAGCGCGAAGACACCCTGGAGGACGCGCACCACACCGAGCTGGTCACCTACTTCGACACGTGCCAGGGCGGAGGCTTCTACACCCTCACCGCGGGCATCGCCAACCACCGCTTTCGGGTGGTCTACGACTGCCGCCTGTCGTTCCAACTGCCCGGCGTGCCCGTCGACTTCCAGCCGATCCGGCATCTGTTCGAGCAGTTCGACGCGGGGGAGTTCAGCTATTTCCGTCCGCTGAGCAGCCCGGCAGTCGTCCGGCACCACCTTGAGCAGCGGGTTCCGCTGGAGGTCGTCGGTTACGTCGTCTCGCACAGTGACCTGGACCTGGAGGAAGCGGATTCCGGCGGCGCGCCTACAGAGTGGGTCACAGGCCTTGTGGTGAGAAACCCGCACCGGGGCGAGGACGGCCAGCATCCTCCGGACGAGTGGCCGGGGCGGGTCGCGGAGAGCGAACTGCTCGTCTGCGCCCTGCGGTCGCACCACCAGCTCCATGAGCCCAAGGAGGCGTACCACCTCTACTCATGGGAGTACGCCCGTACCTCCGACGCCCTGGCCCTCAGGCCGGTGGCCGACTGGTAGCGAGCCGGAGGAGGTCCGCCGCCGCGGCCGACGCCCGACCGGCTCCTGCTTCTCTCCGCACGCCTCCCTGCGGCGTGGTGGCGGTGCGACCCCTGGGCCCGTCGTACAGGGTGGGCTCATGAGCGTGCTGTGGTCCGGCCATATCACCTGCGCACTGGTGAGCGTGCCGGTGCGGCTCTACACGGGAATCGAGGAAGCGCGGCCGCACCTTCACCGCGTGCACGCCGCGGACACAGCCCGCATCCGGCACCGGCAGGTGTGCGAGGCCGAGGCCCGCGAGGTCGGCGAGTCCGAGATCGGCCGGGGCTGGCAGGCCCCGGACGGCCGGGTGGTCGTGTTGCGGGACGAGGACCTGGACCATCTTCCGCTGGCCACCCGCAAGGCCGTGGAGATCGTCGGCTTCGTCGACGAGCAGGACGTCGACCCGCTGCTGTACGAGCGGTTCTACTACGCCGGACCTGCCGACGGACAGGCGGCTCTGCGCCCGTACGCCCTGCTGGTGGAGGCGATGACCCGCAAAGAGGTCCTCGGCGTGGCCAAGTTCGCCGCGCGCACCCGGGAGCGCCTGGCGGTGCTGCGGCCACACCAGGGCGTCCTCGTGGTCCAGGCCCTGCGGTGGCCGGAGGAGGTCCGCCCGCCCGAGCCCATCGCCGCGGCGGTGCCGGCCACCGCGCGGGAGCTGGAGCTCGCCGAGACGCTGATCGACCACCTGACCGGCGTGGACATCAGTGCCCTGCATGACGAGTACGGCGCGGCCCTGGAACAGGTCGTGGAAGCCAAACTCGCGGGCGCGGGCTGGGAGGAGCCTCCCGAGCCGGTGCCGCCGGTGGACCTGATGGCGGCCCTGGAGGCCAGCATCCGCCGAGCCCGGAACGGGCACGAGCCGTCCCCGTAACCTGCGCGCCGGGGGAATCACACTCCTCGACCGGCTCCGCCTCGTTGCCCAGGTATGACAGATGATCTGAAGACGCGAATCCAGGCCCGCTGCCGCAACCTGTCCCTGCCCACGGCCCGGCACGTGGCGGGACTGCTTGAACGCCTGCAAGCCGAGCACGAGACGGGCAGCGAAGAGGTGATCGAGCGGGCCTTCAGCGACGCCGTACGGGCCGCCTGGACGCAGGACGAGCCGTGGGCCGTGGAGTATGTCCGAGAGACCGTGAACGACCAGCTCGGCGCTGTGGACAGCGCCCTGGCCCTCGCCGGCCAAGCGGGCTGGGAGCCGGTTGACACGGTTGCCGCCCTCTCGACGATGGACCACGACACCGCAGCGTTCCTCCTCGGGCAGCGTGCCGAGTCACGCAGCCCAACCGACGGAGACTCCGCGTAAGCGCCAGCCGAGGCGGCCCCCGAAACCCCGAGGGCGTGACGACGCCCCAGTGGTCAGGCGAAGGCGTCGTGTCAATGCCGGGCATCATCGCCCAGGTCGTCCAGAGAGGCGCGCAGCTCGGCGGACAGCGGCGCGGGACGGTCACGGCGCGGCGCAGCTGAGCTCGTTGGCGGCGTCGCCGTAGCCTGCCGTCCAGGTTCGGGGAATGGGGCCAGCCTTGCCGGCAGCCGCCGTGCACCTCACCTGGCAGGCGGCGGATCCGCGCCGAAGTCCGCAGCGGGCCTGCCCGTCTGGCGGGAGGCATGGCAAGTATCTGGCGATACGGTCCCGTCCCGCGGGATGTCCGGGCGTCTGCTCCTTGGGCCTCGGGTGAGGTGGTGTCTTGTGGGCGCCATGCTGTACATCAAGAGGGCAGGGCCGGACTCCTGGCGCCTGTATTTCGATCGTGCAGAGCGCGAAGAAGGACTGGTGCCGCCTGGCCTGTGGACGGGCAGGGGGCTCGCCGCCATGGGCCTTCACCCTGGCAGTGCCGTGACTGAGCGGCAGGCGGAGCTGCTCTTGGGCAAGGGTATGCATCCGAACGCGGATGAGATCAAGGCCGCTCTCACGGAAGCCGGGCAGGACACGGAGACGGTCCGGCAGGCGACGGTGCTGGGACGGCCGGTCGCGCATATCGCCCGGCCGCTCCTCGCCGTCGCTCTGGAGTTCCGTGCCTCGCCGAGTGTCCATCTGTTGTGGGCCCTCGGTGATGAGCAGACCCGTGCCATCGTCGAGGACGCCCAGACCTTCGCCCGTGACCGGACGATCGCCTGGATCGAGGACGCGGTGGCGCAGGTGCGGTGGGGGGACGGCGGCCGGCACCGGTCCGCAGCGGATGGCCTGGTGGTGGCGGTGTTCCGGCGGTTCGACAACCTCCGGGGCGCACCGCTGCTCACCGATCACGCGCTGGTGTCCGTCAAGGTCCAGCGCCCCGACGGGAAGTGGGGAAACTTTCATACTGCGGAGCTGTTCCGATACGCGGTCGCGGCCGGGACGCTCTTCTCGCTGCTGCTCATGGAAGAGATCACCGAGAGGCTCAAGGTCACCTGGGAACCCCGGGAGGTCACCGCGGGCTCGCGCCCTGTGTGGGAGATCGCAGGCATCCCGCATGAGCTCATCGCATGGAAGTCCAGCCGCCGTCAGGAGATCGCCCACTACACCCAGGGACTCTTTGCCTGGTACGAGGCCAGGCACGGACACCCCCCGGGTGAGCACGCCCGCCACGCGCTGGCTCGCTGGGCAGCCGAGGACACCGGCCCCGACGAGCACACCCCGCTCCCCTTGCCGGTGCTGCGCCACCACTGGCGCCAGTCGGCAGCCGGCCTCCTGGGATCCGAAAGTCTGCTTCGAACGGCCCAGGACGCTGCTGAGATGACGTGTACGCCGGTGCGGCCGCGGGTCGACGTCGGCCTGGCGGCCGTCGAGATCACCGCGATCGTCGGCATGATGCGTGGCGGCTTTTGCCACCAACACCTCCTGGCCGAGGCACGCCGCTACCTTGCCGCAACCCTGCGCGGCCACCGGCACACGCCTGGAACGGACGAGGACATCGTGGCGGAGGCACTGTCCCGGTACTGCATCCCGGCAGGCACCACGGCGGGTACCTGGACCGCCGACTGGTCCACCCTCTACCCGGACCAGAGCGACGACGGCACAAAAGCCCCGGAGTCCTGGCCGACGCCCTCCAGCCGCTATCAGCGAGCCCAGATCACCGCACGGATCCGAACGGACAGGCTGCGCGCCATCCGCCGCGACCGTCGTCTGCTTCTTTCGCCCGGCACAGCAACTCCGGACGGCTGAAGGGCCGATCGGTCGAAGGCCGCGCGCCGGTAGCAGGGCGGGCCCGGTGCTCGCTTGCCCGGGCGTGCATCAGGATCTTCGGTCCTCAGCACTCGCCTTGATCACCGTCGCGGGCGTCTGCCGGGGTGTCGGCACCTGCCATCTGCCCGAGGACGTACCAGAGCCGGTCGGCGCTCCCGGGCGGCCACGGGGTGCGCAACTGGCCCGTTGCGGGGTCGAGTTCACCGCGCCACTGGGCGTAGAGGGAGGCCGGGTCGTTGGGCCAGACCGGGCCGTGACCGGAGGGCACGGCCTGGGCGGGGTCCAGGTCCACGGGGTGCCCGAGCGTCTCGAGCCGGTCGGTCACCGCACGCAGCGGTCCCCACACCAGCCGTCGACGCCCCTCCAGCACGCGCCCGATCCGCGCGGCTCCCACGTCGGCCTTCACCGCGCCGACGGGCGTGCCCTGGGTCCGCGGGCCGGCGAGGCGGACCAAGACGTCCTCCAGAGCCCGGCCCGCCTCGTCCACGACTCGGATGCGGCCGGCCAACGGCGGCCGCGCCCGCCCCGACTCCGTCGGCGGCGCCTCGGTGAGCTCCACCCACACCACCGCCAGCCGCCCCGCCAGCAACCCCGAAGCCCACCGCGCGAGTTCGCCCCTGCGCACCCGCAGCAGCTCCTGCATCTCACCCAGCCGCGCCACATGCCGGCACGCCGCGCACACCCGCCGCTCCCCATGCTCCAGCAACGGCTGCGGACCAGGCACCCCGCACCCGTCACACGCCCGCCCTGTGGCCCGCCGCTGCGCCGCGGCGGCCAGCTGGCGGCCGGTGGCCGCGGTGGGGACGGACTCGGCCACGTCATACAGGGCGAAGGTCTCCAGCTTGCCCCGCCAGTTGAAGTCGCGGACGCGGGCGCGGGCGGGCCCGCCGGGGCGCCGGGGCGGGTCGGCGTCGGCCAGCCGCGTCTGCGTGACCAGGTTGGCGGGGACGTCGCTCCAGCGCTCGTACGAAGCCACTGGCTTGTCTGCGGGGGTGCGGGCGGATGGGCCCATCGGGCAGTCCTTCCGGTGGGGGCGGGGCTGGGTTCTGGTACGGGCGGTGGTCAGCCGGTCGCCTCGTCGCGAGACCACCCCTCGCTCGTCCGTTCGCCCTGAAGTCGCGTACAGAACATGACAGAATATCGGAAATGTGTCAACTAGCCATTAAATGGGGTAAGTTGCATGCGTTCTGCTAGAACTACGCCCGCGTACGCGAGGGAAAAACACCCGCCCGGGCAGGCCAGCGCGGAGCCGGAAGCCGCCACGGCGGCCGGAGCCATGGACGCCGAGACTGCTGAGGTCGTCCAGGGACTCCGCCACGATGCCTGCGCACCGCACCCGGCGGATACGCCCTGACGGATTGCTACGACGCCATGTCCGACGCCCGGGGGTGCGCACGATCGGCAGTACACGGGGCGTGGTGACGGCACCCAGCCGAAGGCGCCGCAGTTGTCAGTGCGGTGCGCAACAGTAAGCGGGGCGGAACCGGGGGACACGGCTCCGCCCGCACCAGTACCTACAGAGACGAGGAATGGAATGGGTAAGCCAGGCCGCGGCCTGATTCCCCAGGCCGGTGACGACGCCGAGACGGTGCTCGCCCTGGCCACGAAGCGCACCACGCAGTACCTGTCCGAGGTGCGCAAGCGGTACCCGGAGGGATTCACCCAACTCAACCGCATGGTGCGGCAGAAGGGCGCCCCCGGAATGCCGGACTGGCCGGACTGGTGCTGGCTCCCGCTGGGCGCGTCGTACGCGGTGGTCTCTGGGGGAGGCTCCAACCAGCTCACCGCCACCGACTCCCGTACGGCCGACATGGGCCGACTCGGAGCGCTGGCGGCATGGCGCCTGACCAAGGGCGTGTACTGGCTCGAGCCGGACGCCCAGAACGCCCACGTCTCCCGGCTGTGGCAGGCCCCGAACGTGCCCGTTGACCCGACACTCGGCGCCGAACGGTTCCTCGACACCCTGCCGCAGCACTGCGTGTACGTGGCTCTCCCCCAGGCGGACCGGCCTACGAAGGCGGGCCCGCTGCGGTGGCCGCTGGGTGTGTTCATCCACCTGGAGCACGACGCGAACAACGGGCGGCCGGAGCTGCGGATCGTGGTGGACACGGACGGAACCTGGGAAGGCCTTGAGCCACACCCCGTGCTGCTCGACCGGCCAACGCTCCTCGCTTCCAGCCGCGAACTGGCGCACGGTGCCATGGGCACCCTGCTGCAGACTGTCCCGGGTCTGGGCGACGTCGACGACTCTGAGGAGCTGCTCGCCGAGTTCGGGAAGACTGTTCCGTTCCAGGTGTGGCCCGTCGTCGAGGCGGTCGCCGACCCGGACGTCGTGATCAGCCGATGGGACATGCCCGGCGAGCGACCCGAGCGCGCCCAGCCGGTGAAGGCCAGCGGCGGGCCGCGCTGGGAACCAGCGAACGAGCCGACCCGGTGGCGGGTGAGCCTGGGAGCTCCGCGAGCCGGACTGCGCTCTGTGTGACCGGCCCGCGCCGGCCGCGGTAACTGCCGTATCCCGCCCGGCAAGTTCACGCACGGAGGGCCCGGTCACCACCTATGACCGGGCCTCCGTGTGTTCGGGCGCGGTGCGCCTACTCGAGGGGCGACCCACCCGGCCCCGCCGGAGTTCCGTGGCCCCGGGCTGGGCCTTCGGTGTGGCCGGTATCGGGTCTCTGGGACTGTGGGCGTCGCTAGGGTGCTGCTCGTGACTGGTACTCCCGAGTTTCCTCGCACCCTGCACGACGCGCTGCGAGTGTTGGGCCTGACCGTACCTCCGGACAGTCCCCTCGGTCGCGCCGCCGACGAGGAGTTCATGGCCGAGAGCGCGGCAGACAGTGTTCCGGCGGTCCACTGGCACCCGGGCGTCGTTCCCCTGGATCCCAGTGCCGAGCCGCCGGCGCCCGGTGACCCGGATGTCGATCCCCGGACCGCTACACAGTTCATCTTCGTCGACGGCTGCTCACGCCATGAGGCCCGCGACACGATCGAGGCCGTGCTGGCCGAGGTCTACGGCTTCGACCCGGTGTCGGACCAGCTGGTGTTCAACGAGCAGCTCCACGCGTGGCGAAGCAGCCCCGATCTCCAGGTCTTTGTGACCGCTTTTGGCGGGTATTTCACCCTGCCCTGTGACGGCGACTGCGCAGCGACGCGGGAGGCATTTCTCCAGGCGTGGAGGAAGCAGGCCGCAGCGGGCTTCGACGACGTCAAGGCAGTCTGAGCCGAGGCGCACTCGCTGCGCCCGGCGGCACCGCCCCACTCCGTGGCACCGAGTCCCCAGGGTCACCCGGTGCCGGTCTCCGGCCGCGCCTGTCGCAGGGAGGGCAGGGACAGATGGTGGTCCCGGTGGGGCGCTTCATCGGCGTAGTACTGGCCAGGGGGCGCGACCTGGGGCCGGATCGCGAGCAACGGCAGCTCCTGGCTGGAGGTCGCCGATCCTCTTCCTCTCTTCCCCGATGCCACCGGCGCCGCACGCGCGACTGCCGGTCAGCCCCGCCGTGGTGAACCATCCGGCGACAGGGAGGAAGAGCCGCGCTGCACCCCGTGGCCCTTGAGCTGCTGGGGAATCTTCCGTGCGTCGACGCTCGGAATTTTCCGCGCGTCGGCGGCCGTCGCGATGACCCTGCAGTGGTGGACACCGGCCAACTCCTGGCACACCCGCGCCGCGAGCGGGCGGTCGGCACCGATGACCATGACGACGGGGCGGGCGTGGGCGTCAAGGGCGATCACGAGCGGGGTCTCCTTGCACAGTACGGGCAGGCGAACAGGGGCGGCGATCCGCTCACCCGCCATCAGGCGCGGGCAGGCCGGCTGCCCTGCGGACCCTGGCCAGCAGGGTGCCTGCCAGCGGCTCGTCGTGCGGGTTGAGGGCGAGCAGGTTGAACAGGATCTGCTCGCTGGTGTTCCAGCTGCCCCGCAAGAAGTGGACCTGGGCCAGTCCGTACAGGGCGTTCAGGAAGGGCCGGTTGTTCTTCTCGCGCCACAGCAGCGCGCCACGGAAGAAGTGCAGGGCCTGTTCGCCGACCACGACCGCACGCTCGTACCAGTCCCGTGCCTCAGCGAGTTCACGGGCGGACGGAGCGGGGCCTGCCGCGTCGTCGTACTGGGGGTCGATGATGCCCGGACCGGGAAGGACGAGGTCGGCACGCAGGAGGTAGGCCTCCACTGCCATCGGCCGCTCCTGCGTGATCTGCTCCAACAGCGCCTTGCGGTCCGCCGCAGGCGCGTCGTCGTCCGGCTGGCCGAGGGCGGTGCGCTCGTCGGGCGTCAGCAGATGCTGCGGGGGCATCGTGAACGCGGGCCGCGGACCGGCGGCCAGGACGAGACGCTTCCACCGGTCCGGCTCGTCCAGCGCCTCACACTCCACGGGCGAGGCCCCGCCATCGTCCTCGTCCTCGTCGTCGTAGTCGCCGGGTGTGGCGTAGTCGTCGAGCGGTTCCACGCCTTCCTTCGCGAGCCAGGACGGGTCGAACGTGCCGCTGCTGCGGGCCTGCTCGGGGAAGATCCGCGCGACCTGATTGGCTGCCTGTGACGCCGCATCGCTCATGGGGCCGGGCAGGTGCATGAACAGCCCGTGGTAGGCGTCAGGCCACCTGTGGGCGCCGATTCCCGGCCCCCAGAATTCGATGTCCTGCTGCATCAGGGCGCGCAGCAGCAGATCACATCCCGGTCCGTCCAGCCGCTCCAACGGCAACTGCCGCAGCAGGTCGTCCGCCTGCTCCCGCACGGTGTTGAGGGCCGGGCCTTCTGATAGCCCACGCCGGTCTCCCTGTCGAGACGGCGGGCGATGGCGGAGCGGTGGGTTTCATTGGTCCGTGAGACGGTGGCCGGCATGGCGCTCTCCTGGTCGCGACCCTGCGGTCCGCGCCGCCCACCTCGGCGCGCCGTCAGGGCCGTTGGCCGGGGCGCGTACACAGCATGTCGATCTCGGGGCCCAGCGTCGGCAATGGGTTCACCTGCCTGACCAACGGTGGGATGGCCAGCAAGAGCGCGCCCCCTACGGCGCGATGCGCACAGCTTAGCGGGGCCGCCAACCGGCGGCATGCCACGTGCGAGTGATGGCCACGCCAAGGTCCTTGCCTCCGCCGCGGCGGCCGTGCCGATGGCGGCGGGCGGGGCGGTGAGGGCGCGGGCCTGGGCGCGGCCATCCCGGACGCCGCGCCCAGCACGCTCACGGCGTCGTTCGGCCAGGCCGTGAGCGAGGTCGGCCAGGTGCCGGGGCTGAAGCCCGAGGAGTTCCGTGGCCCCGACCCAGGCCGAACACCCGGCCGTACCTGAGGAGTTGAGGACGGCACTGGTAGGACGCCAGCGACATCGACGCCGCCCGGCGTCGCGCCCGCGAGGGCGAGCGGATCGCGGGTTACAGCGGGCGGCCCTCCGGCGGCAGTCCGTAGAGGAACCGCAGTGCTGAGCCCAGCTCGGGGTCGGTCTCTTCCCAGGTCATCCGTTCGATCCGGTCGTGGGGGTGCTCTGCGTATCGCTCGTGGGCGGCGTCGTCGAAGCGGAGATCGATCCGGGCCGTGCCGAAGTCCCGGGCCGGCAGACGGCTCAGATCCCGTACCGACGGTTGGCTGGGCAGAGGGACCGCCACCACTACGCACATGCCCATGCCAGCGGTCACCACGGCATTGCCCATGTCACGCGGGAACGGGCGCAGTACCGGGAAGTCTCCGAACTCCCGGGCCAGCGGATGATGCAGGATCTGGGCCGAGTCGCCGGACAGGTTCAGCACGGTGCGCTCGCCGTCCCGGTCCTGCAGGTAGTGCCGCATGTGCTCGTGCATGCGGTAGTGGCGGACGAAGCCCCGCATCGCGTCGGTGTTCGCGCGCATCTGAGGGTGCTCGGGCTCGGGGTGGCTCCACCAGGACACCACGACCGGGATGGCTTGCTCGGTCTCGGGCGAGGCGGTGAGATCGAAGGTGGTGTAGTTGGTCGGCGGGGGAAGGCTGGTCATGGTGTCCATCATGGCGTCCGGCACCGACAGCGCTGACCGATGCACGCTGCCCGGGAAGCTGAGGCATCCCGGGCAGCATCGTCTTGACTCCCGCGCGTCGGGCGGACCACGAGGTGTCAGACCTTCTGACAGCGACACCGTTTTCCTGGTCCGTTCCTACTCACAGGTGCGGTCAGTCCGCATCGTCTCCGTGCTGGCGTCCGTGGAACATCATCGAGGTTCCACCTTCGGGCAGGTACCAGCCGTCCGCGGCCATGTACGGCGGAATGTAGGCCGGGTTGGTGTCGGTGTTCAGGCTCGAGTCGGCGTCGGTGACGTCCCGGATCACTCGGCGCTGGACCTCCCGGAAGTCGTAGCCGTCGGGCCCGTCGACCTCCCAGGTGATGTCGCGCAGCGCGACATCGTTCTCCTTCCCGTCGTCCGCGGCGGTGGCGTTCTCGATCATGGGATGAACCTCGATCAGCCCGCCGTACAGGCACAGGACGATGAGGAGCTGGCAGACGCGGTCGGAGAACTCGCCGAAGCCGTACTCCTGGCCGCAGCCGCAGGACGGGTCATGCGCGTGGACACTGAATTCCACCTCGTAGGGCTTGCCGGTTAGGGCGTACGCGGGCAACGCCTGGCTCCGTCCGCTCGGGCAGGGGTGCCCGGTGTCGAACAGGTTGATCCACACCTTGACGGTCGTGGCCAGGAACCCCGTGTATTCGGCTTCCAGAGCCTTCTCAAGACGCTGGTGGGCGGCGTACGCCTTCTCGTCGACGCTCTTCCAGGCTTCGCCGAGCCGGTGTCCTGCCAGATGCAGGAACTGGTTGGTCAGCAGGGACAGCTCGTCGAGTGTGGGGAGCGGCCTGTCCGTCGTGCCAGGGCTCGTCTCTTTCACCGTCGCGTCGTCCTCACGCTCAGCGGAGCTGGGGGAGGGCCAGACCTGGGTGAGTTCGTCTGCGGGGTCGGCTCGGCGGATCAGCGCGACGTCGGACAGCGTCAGCCCGAACACCGAATGGCCGTCCCACACCTGAAGCCATGGCACGTCCCGGGGTCCGGTGCTGTGCGGGTTGACGCTGGTGGTGTCGACGCAGATCTGCACGGGTTCGGGGAACTGGGCGGCGGGCCCGAACCACAGCGCGTTCACCCTGGTCTTCGCGGGGAGGAACTGCTGTGCCTGGCGCACCGCGTGGGGTGCGTGGTCCGAGGGAATCCACCAGCCGTTGCGGGCCCAGGCCTGTTCGGCGTCGACCGCGTCGCATCCGTCGAGGTCGTAGAGGGCTTCGGCCGCCTGCTGGCGGGTCTCGTCCCGGACCGCCCGGCACAGGTCGTTCGCGGGCGCGGTGCTGCCCAGACCCTGGGCATCGGCTCCGGCCAGTGCTGCTCCGTCCCAGGGCGGGGCGCCGGGCGGAGTGAAGGGGATCTTCCCCAGGATGACAGCGACCTGGTTCGCGCGGTCGATCCCGTGGGTGAGGTGGGCTTCGCCTCGGCTCCGGGCGGGGCGGTCGTCTTCGGGCTGTGCCCCGTACCGGCGGCGGGGGTCGTCGGGTTCTTCGTCGAGGCTGTGTCCGAGGAGCATCGGGAACAGCTGGTGCTCGAGGAGCACTTCGAGCCCGGACTCGACGTTCGAGGCGTCCCCGGCGACGGCGAACGGCTTCATGGTCTGCTCGAGTCCGTCGCTGAGGGAATGGACGACGTGGAAGGGGGTGCGGTGGCGGTCGCGCTCATGGCCCTGAGTCGTGAAGGCCACGGCGAAGGCGATGGCGGCGGGCCACAGGGCGTCCCTCCAGCGCACTCCGGATTCCCGGCACAGGGCCTTCGCCGCGGCGCGGGCGGTGGGGTCGTGGCGTTCGACGGCGTCGACGAGCGCGGCCAGGGTCGCGCCGGCGCCCAGGTGCTTGAACGCCTCGTGCCGGTGAGCGGGTGGCGGGAGCCAGATCCAGGAACGCGTCAGCGGCTCACCCCAGCGTTCCATGACGAACGGCCAGCCGCCGCGCTTCTTCAGCTCACGGTCGAGACGGTTACCCAGGTTGGCGCCGCAGGTCAAGGCGAGGACGGCCGCGACAGCGTCCCATCCCGCCGGAGCAGCCAGGTCGTCGTGGAGGAGCCGGTCGAGTTTGACCGCGAGGTAGGGGAGATCGGTGCGGTAGGCCTGGTCGCCGTCGAAGATGCAGGCGGGACACACGGGGACGGCACTGCGCGAGTTCTTCAGCAGATGATGCTCGGGGTACCGGTCTCCGCAGATCGGACACGGCATGGTGGAGAGCTCTTCCGCGCCCCGGACCCTGCGGAGCCGGGTCTTGCCGAGCTTGGAGTCCATGCGGCGCGCGGTGACGCGGACGGCTTCGGTGGAGCAGTCCGCGAGGCCGTCCTCGAAATCCTCGACGCTGGCGTTGCCCGACGGGCACATCGACATCAGGTACAGCGGCTTGGCCAGGTCAGATTGGTCCGGGTCGTCCGGATCGCGTTCATCGCTGCCGGCGTCGTCATCTGCACGTCCCACCGACAAGCTCAGCCCCGCGACCGGTCCCGCGTACACCGTGAGGCCGAAGCACTCCACCTCTGGCTCATGGTGACCGGCCCCCCACCCCAGGAGACGGAACTCCGCCACCAAGGCCTCCAGATAGTCCTTCGCGAGCATGGGGCCCGGGACGGGGGCGGCCGCAGCCGGATCGGTGAGGATGCGGACGGCTTCCGCACGACCGGCCGCGTCCAGCACCGGGGGCAGCAGATTGCGCTCGGCGGCGTCGACGACACGCTCCAGAGCCCGCTGGTATCCGCAGCCCGTCGCCTTGTTGAGCGCCTTGGCGATCTGCTGGCGGTGACTGGTGATGTTCTTCGATGACAAAACAGCTCCTGCACGCTCCGCGTCATGCCGCCCCACCACGACAAACGCCAGAGTGCGCAAGGGCGGTCAAAGGACGACAAAAGCGCCGGGCGTCACCGCTGCGTCACCTCCCAGCGGCCGCTGGGTTCACCAGAGCCCGGAGGTGGGTCCGGGCAAGGCACGCCTCACGGTGAAGTGCGTTCGCCCGATGATATCCGGAACCCCTCTCGGCAGAGGGCTGGGTCCGCTGGCTTCGTCCGCGATGCGCCGACGCCTGGCGCCTGCCCGCACAGGCGCCTGACTTTGACGTCCTCGGCTCACAGGGATGCGGACTGCGCTGCCACCCAGGTGCCGGTGTCCATGGTCCGCTCGGCCTCCCAGCGCACGAGCGCGTTGCGAGCTCGCGGGCCAGGTGCGGTTCCATCTCGATCCTGACCCCATTCGTTGTGCGCAGCATCGTCTGCACCTGCTCGGGGTTGGTGGCGGTGAGGGTGCGACGTACGCCGAGAAAGGGCAGACCCCTACACCGTGGATTCGGCGAAGCACGGCGCAGCCGGAAAGCGGCTCTGCCAGCATGAAACGGTGACACGCATGAGGCCCCACCAACTGCTTGACGGCGTACAGATCGGACTGCGGTTCGAGGAAGGGCGAGCGGCACAGTGGATGCCCGTGACAGACGTCGACGTCCACGAGCTGGCCCGCGCCGAACCGTGGCGACGGCAGCTCACCCACCGCGGCGAGCAGCTCCACCTCGGGCAGTACGCCGCGATCAGCACCGGCCAGGCACCGGTGGCCACGGACGGCATCTGGGAACGCCTGGAGCTGGCGGACTTCGACCCCACGGTGCGGTCCCTGATCGGCCAGCCGTTCAAACTCCGCGCCGAGGAAGGCCCCGGGAAAGCCGGCTACATCCCCGACCTGATGCTGATCAGCAACGACGGCAAGGTCACCATCGTCGACAGCTCCCCGACGGCCGGCGATCTGTGCCCCTCCGAGCGGGTGCTGGACTGGGCCGGGGAAGCCATTCGCGCCCGGGGCTGGACCCACGAATGGTGGACAGGCCCCAAGGACGCGCAGCACTACACCAACATCCAGGCCCTGCACGGCTTCTGCCGCCCCATGCACGAAGTACAGCAGGCGCTGATCGAACCCATCCTCGCCCTGTGCGCCGACACCCAACTGCCCATCGCCGCCGTGGAGGAGAACCTCGCGGGCGAGAAGATGCCCAAGCCCATGGTGCGGGCGGTGATCCAGCACCTGCTGTGGTGGGGTGACCTGACCACCGACCTGCACCGCCCGATCACCACCGGCACCCGAGTACGCACCGACGCGGCCGCCCGCAGGCCCGCACCGGCCCAGTGGGATGTCGGGACCCGCCTGATCCTCGGGCACGACCGCGGCACCGTCGTGAGCTGCGAAGGCGACCAGCTCGTCGTCGACCTCGACCCCTCCCTGTTCGGGCAAGGCGAACGCACCTTCAGCCGCCAGGACCTCACCGAAAAGGCCACCGCCCTTCCTGCCGCCTACCAGCGCCCGCTCCTCCCGACCCAGCCCTTCACCGTGCCCCGCTGAGCGGCATCCCCCCGCCACGCGCCACCGGCCCGGAAATTCTGAACGATGTACACAATTTTTCCGGCCGACCTGGTGGTCCTCGCCGATCCCGCCAGCTGAGTAGCCGCCCGGCGGCGGACTGGAGCCGGGCGCATGTGACCGGGGTCACGCCTGTAGCGTCCAATCCTGGACTGTGGCACGGCTGGACGGCGGGCACCGTGAGACGACCCCATGGCGGAGGCGGAGAGCATCCCGTGCAGTGCCGCAAGCCCGCCCATACAGGCGGACCGTGGGGGAGGGGCGGCCGGATGCGGCTCTGCCTGTCAGCCCGGCCCCGTACGCTCAATCAGCCAGCCCACTCCGACGAGGAGCCGTCATGACCGAGCAGGATCCCCAGAGCCTCCGCCTCGCCCCCGGCGCCATCAGCCGCGGAGGAGAGGAGAAGACCGTCTTCCATACGGACCGCGTGTTGCTGGTCGACCTGGACTCGCAGCCCTCGGCTGAGAGCTGGACGCCGCTTCTCGTCGACACCCCCGGCTTCGGCGGCCCGCTGCTCCCGGCGCAGGACGACTCCCTGCCTCCCGCGCCACTGCCCGGGCTGGTGTACCCCAACTCCCGCTGACCAGCCGCCGGGCGCCCCCGCTCCGGCCGCACCCGGCTGGGGGTGTTGCAGCGGCGTTGCGCAGAGTAGTGGCTGCAGGTGGCCTTGTCGGTGGCCCTGCGGCGGGATTCACGCGGGCAGGTGACCGTTTTCCGGGGCGGTCCCGGTGCTGTGGGTGCCGCCCGTACGGTGGGACCTCCGTTGCCGGCCGCGTCCGGCCCGCCCGTGCGAGGTGCCCGTGACCGTGTCCCCGCCCCCCGCTGCCGGGGAGCCCGGCCCGGACGGCGAGGAGCGTCCGCCGCCTCCGCTGCCCGGGAGTCTCGCCGTGGCGGCTGCGTCGCTGCTGGGTGCGCGGGCCCCGGTGTCGACGTTGGTGCGGGTTCTGGACGAGGCACTGGGCGGGGGCCTGCACGCGGGGCGGCTGTACCTGGTCACCGTCACCGGCCCGGCGGGCGATGACGGACGGCCCGGCGCGGGCGGGGGGCTACTTGCCGCCGGTGCGGTGCGGGCCGCGCTGTTCCGGGATGCGGGCGCCGTCCTGTACGCGTCGTTCGGGCCCTCCGCGCGGGACATCGCCGCGCGGGTGATGGCCGGTCAGCTCCGGTTCAGTTACCGGGCGTTGCGCGAGGGGCGGCTGGAAGGGGCGGCCCGGGCCGCGGTGACCGAGCTGAGCGCCGGGCCGGAAGCCGCGCGGCTGCTGATCGAGGACCGGCCCGGAACCGAGGCCGGTGAACTCTCGCGTCTGGCCCGGGACCTGGAGGGGCTGCGCCTGGTCGTTGTCGACGGGCTCCAGGCGGTGCCCGGCCTCCGGCCGTCGGCGCACGAGGTGGAGGCCGGCGGCGGGGCTGCGCAGGAACTGCGGCGCCTGGCCCGCGATCTCGACGTGCCGGTGCTCGCGGTGGCGGAGACCGGCGACGATGACGGCGACGGCTTGCGCGCCGTCCTCGCCCCGGACGTCGTGGTCGCGCTGACCTTCGCCGCGGACGACGCCGGCTTCAACGTCGGCTACAACGCCCTGGTGGGGGACCGGGCGTGGGTGACCGAGTGCGATCTCGGCCTGCGGACCGAGGTGGATATCCGTACCGACCTGGCGCGCGCCCGGCTGATCGGACCGGAGTTCGACGTGCACAGGGCGTTCGGCTCCGATGAGGGCCGTCTGGTCGTGGACGCGCTCACGGATGCGGCCCAAGGCCTGACGGAGGCGTCCGAGGGTCTGCCCGAAGGCCTGGGTAAGAGGCTGGGGCAGTTGTGCAGGGGCATACCCGACAGCTTCTCCGGGCTGGAGTTCGGGGATCTGCCGGACGAGGCGCAGCAGGCGGTTCTGCAGGAATGGGCAGGGCGGCCCCCGCTGCCGGACACGGACTGGGGACGCCGTCTGGGCGCGGCCCTCGGCGCGTTCTACGCTCATGCCGTCGCGCACGGCTACGACCCGGAGGACGAGATCCCCCGCGAGCCCTGAACCCCTCCCCGCACCGGCCGACTGCTCGCCGATGTGCTGGAAGGCGGGTGCGAGTTGGCGAGGAAGGGCGGGCGGTTTCCGCTATGATGCCGACCGGCAGGACGCGCACCGCCGACCGCCGATGCTGTATCCCCGCCCGCGCCGGGACAGCTCAGACGGCCAAGGTCCCCACCCGGGCCCGCGACACCCACCCGCACGACTGCGGGCAGGCGCGGGATGCCCGGAGAGACGACGTCATGCCACGCAACCAGTCCCGCGCAGGTCAGCGCGCCCGCGCCGCGCAGAAGACCACGGGCCGCAAGAACAAGTACACCGAGCTGCTGCGCGCCAAGCTCGGCCCGGGCGGCGCCCGCCGGGAGCCCGGCCACGCCGAGCCCGCCCGCCGTGTCGCCGCCCAACTGCGCGCCGGCTTCGGCGCCGAGGGGGAGAAGGCGGCACGCCTGGTGGACGCGGCGGTGGCCTGGGCGGTGAAGGACCGCGAACTCAAGCACGCCCTGCTGCGCGCGCAAGGCGACCTCGCCGCCCGCGCCCGCCTTCAGCCCGCCCTGGACGAGCACGCCGCCGGTGAGGTCACGGTGCACGACGCGCCCCTCGTCCAGGTCGTCTACATGGTGCTGGAGGCGGCCGCCTGGGAAGAGACAGAGGCGAGCGCGGAGTTGCTGCGCGCGGCCGCGGACGTCCTGGACTGGCTCGTCGGCGCCAGCCACATCTGCAATGCCGCGATCTACGGGGTGCGGGCCGACGGCTGGCTCACCGAGCCGAGGATGTTCGAGCGGATCTACACCACGACTGCGCCGGTTGCGGTCGTCGCGGCGGCGGCCCTGCGCACGATGCGGGAGGCCGCCCGCGTCCCCGACGAGGACGAAGCGACCGACGCCGACTGCATGTTCACCCTTCAGGAGGCCGTCCGCTTCGCGCGTACCGCCGCCGATCTCGCCGTCCGCCCGGCCGCCTGACCCACGTCGTCACGACCTGCTGCCCCGTGGCCGCGCGCCCGGCACGGGGCAGCACCTGAACAAGGCACCCTCCTGACCAGGTCTCTGACGCGAGCCCGCCTGATGGCGGCGACCTCGGGCACCACGCCCGCGGTCGCCACCGCTTGTCATCGAGCTGACTCGTGGCAGCGGCGGTAGTACGCGCACTGCTCGGGCGTGAGCCGGCGGACCGCGAGCCCGCCACACGCCGCACACCAGCGCTCGCCGGAGCCGTCCTTGAACAGCAACTGCTCCCAGAGCTCGGCCAGGGTGTCGAATCCCGGGCCGGGGTGCGGCTCGGCCGTCGGCAGCAGGGGCAGGAACTCGGCGAGCGTGAGGATCTCGTGCTGGGCACCCACTTCCTGTGCTCAGGAACAGCCGTCGCCGTGGGAGAAGGTGGTCTGCGCCCGGGCTGCGGCCCGGGGGATTCTCGATCAGCCCGTGGTGCCGGGGAGACGAAAGCCGAGCGAGCGGATCGCCCCGTGGCGCCAAGCGGTGGCGCCAAGCGTTCGGGGGACGGTTACGGTGTCCGTCCCTCCGAACTCAACGGCTGGGGGTCAAGCGAATCGGCGCCCGGGGCAGACGGATCAGACCTCGGGCAACAGCTCCAGAGCCTCCGTGGACTCTGCCGACCCATCGGCACCCAGCACCTTGCGAACGTGCCGCAGCACTCCTGCGGGCAGTTCGGCACGGTGGATCGTCTCTACCGGCGCGCTGCGTGTCCAGCCGGTGCGGTCCAGCAGCGTGGCCAGGGTGATGGCCTTGGCGTCCCATGCGGAGGCGTCATCGAAATGCACCGCGACCTGCGAGACGGACGTCTCCACGCCCTCGCCTCGCAGACGCTGGAGAATGCCCTGGGCCTCCTGCTTCTGGCCCCTGGTCAACTGGTCGTACCTCATCGTGCTCCCTCTTGCCGTCGCGAGTGGCGCCAGCCTGGTGTGCGTGGCGCTGTTCCCCCATGGGGCTGATGACGGCGCGCATCTGCGCGCGACCCCTCCTGGGGAAACCCCGAAACGGGGCGATGAGTCCTCCGACCGTACCACTGAGGTTCGGCTCCGCCGGTACACCGAGCGTCCCGGCCGCTGCCTCCGTGTGGAAGCACCCGCCCCGGGCTGCCATGCCGATCACCGGCACGAGACGGTGTCCGGCGTACGTCCCCCTGCCAGGAGGGCGAGCTGCGGCCGCTGCGACGTGCTCGGAGCCGCGCAGCCTGCCAACGTCAGCCCCTGTCGGGCCCAACAGGCCCGACAGGGGCTGACGTGCGTCTGCTGGTGCCGCTCAGACCGTCAGCAGGCCCACGCGTTCACGATCCCGTGCTCCTCCTGGCCGTGGACGACCCCGGAGAACACACGGAGCTGGACGCGGCCCTTCACCGTCTCCCGCACGCCCCACGGGGTGTCGGGCAGGGTCAGCGTCTGCGTGCACTCGTTGCACCCGAAGCTGCAGCGGAAGGTGTCCTCCCACTCCGTCAGGTTCTCGCCGTTGGCGACCCGCATGGTGTGGACGAGGACCGCGCCGTCCTCGCAGTCGCACTCCTCGCCGTGCAGTCCGCCGGATTCTCCGCACGGACACGGCTGTCCCGGCTCCTGCCGAGCATCGTGGAACAGCTGCGCCTTGAGCGCGCGCTTCGTGGCCTCTGCCTCATCGGCGGCCTGGCCGGCCGACGTGCCCTCCCCATGAGTCGTCATGCCTCCAACGCTAGCGGTGCCACCAGACGCCGCCGGACGACTTGGAGCACCTTTCTCGACGAGTCCGGGCGGCGGGACGCCGGACGAGGCCGGTCGGTTCGCCCTCCCGCGCGGCGGAACGGGCGGCCCGGCCCCGCGTTCGCGGGCCCGCCGATGGCGAACACTGCCGCAGCAGGGACCACCACCTCGGGGAGAGCACGTATGGCATCGGACGATCTGCTGGTCGTCGGCCTCGATCTGGAGACCGGACGGGAAGTCCATGTCGATGAGCGGCCGATGGAACAGTGGCGTCGGCTCGGCTACGGCGACCGCGAGAGCGTGGTGTGCGCGGCCTGCTTCAGAGGGCTGGACGGCGTCGCGGAGGGCACCCGTGTGCCACTGGTGCCCAGGGGCAGGACCGGCGGCAGCCGACGCTTCCACTTCGCTCATCCCTCGGGCATGGCCCCAACCGGCGGCCACCACCCCGAGACCCTCTGGCATTTGGAGGCGAAGCTGCTCCTGGAACGCTGGGCGCGCTCGCTGCCGAACATCGCCGAGGCCCGCCAGGAGCAGTGGATCCCCACCCGCGAGCGCCGTGCCGATGTCCACGTGCGTCTGGCGGACGGATCGCGCCTGGCCCTGGAGGCCCAAACCAGCCTGATCACGGACCAGTTGTGGCAGGCTCGCCACCGCGATTACGCCGCAGCCGGCATCCAGGACATCTGGTTCATGCGCCCCGGGGTGGCCCTGCCGCATGTGCTGTTCGCAGAACAGGCTCCGGTATGCGTCATGGAGCTCGCGGAGGGCATGGTCCGCGTGGTGTGGGGCAGGCCCCACCTGCGCAGCGGCCGCTGGTGGGAGGCCGGGGACCTGACGGTCTTCGCGCTGCACCACCCGCCCTGCCCGGGCGATGACGTCCATGAGGAAACGGTCCCCCTCGCCGAACTCGGCCTGAGCGCACGGGGCCTGGTCTGGCCGGAGTACCTCACCGACAAGCTCGCCGGCGAACACCGTGCGATCCTGCAGCGCGCGGACAGCGCCCGCGCCCAGGCGGAGGAGGACAACCGGCGACGGCACCGCCTGGCCGCCCAGGCGGCCCGAGGTCCTCGGCTGTCCGTGGCGAGCGGGCAACGGAGCGCACCGCCGCGCACCAGAACCGCGGGCCGGGCCGGTACGCGCAAGCCGCGTTGCGCGGTGTGCGCAAAGCCCCTGGCTGACGTTCTGGTGCCCTACGGCACGCATCCCGCTTTCCGGGACGGGGAGGGCTGGACCGACTGCCTCGGCCAGCCGTGCACCGTTTACCCGGCGCGGCCCGCTCCCGGCGCGGCCAGGGCCGCGTGACTGGGGTGGCGCGGCCATGCCGGCCGGGGTGATGCCGTCTCAGAAGCCGGGCAGGAGCGCGCGCAGATCTCGCTTGACGCGGTCGGCGAGCTGCTGCCCGTCGCTGGCGGTCCACTGGTGACGGGCCCCGACCAGCGGGAGGACCTTCGAGCCCGGCGTGATGGGGAGCGTCTCCGCACTGGCCACCCACATCACCGGGCCGGGACGCGGCAGGGTCAGCACGGGGCTGCCGGGTGAGACGCCGAACCGGCGCATCTGCTGGCCGAGCGGGGAGTCCCAGAACTCCGGCCCGGCCAGGTAGCCGACGTACAGGACGAGCCAGCTCGAGACCTCGGCGTCGTCGGGGTTCTTGCACAGCCACAGGGCGTACGTCGCCGCCGCCCCGTCCTCGGCCTGAGCCCACATCTGGGCGTCCGGATCGAGCTTCTCGGCGCCGTCGCGGCGCAGACCGAGCAAGGCCACCTCAAGAGGTCCGATCACATCGGCGTAGACGTCCTTGAAGGCCGCATCGGCCAGAACCCGCCCGGTCAGGTAACCGTCCGGCGCGAGCCGCCAGTCGGTGAGGGCGTCCGGCAGCACTGAGCGCAGATGATCTTGCAGCGTGATGACGGCGACCGGGAGCGCGTCGGGGCCGCGGCGCTGGTGCTCGGCCTGGGGCACGCGCACGTACCAGGCGTAGTAGGTGCCCTCGGCGGTGCCGTTCATGGAGTCGTAGTCGACGCAGTGGCTGTAGACGCAGCCCAGGGTGCCGGCCAGTTCGGTCATGCTCTGCGCGGTGCGGTCCGCCAGCCCTTCGGCTACCAGTTGCCCAGGATCGCTGACCTCCAGGCGCCACACCACCCAGTCCGTATCGGTGAAGTCGTCCTCGGGAGGCTGCCGCACCTGCGGCTCGCGGTGGGATGGCCGGTCGCCGACGCCAGCGGTGCCGACGCGGCCGAACTCAGTCAGGACCGCCGTGCCGCCGTCGTCGGAGAGGTCCACAGCGCCCGCGTCCCGGCACAGCTCCAGGATGATCCGGACGTCCCGCCGAACCAGCTTCTCGACGAGTTCGTGTTCTTCGTACTCCACGGCGCCGTCGTCGGTCAGCGATCCCCAGACAGCGTCGGCGATCTGGGACGCGGGCAGGGAGCTCGTGGTGCCGCCGAGCAGGTCCCACACCATGACCAGGGCGGCATCCAGCTCGTCCGGCTCGGCGATCGGGGAGACCGAGTTCCACATCGCCCAGTCCAGGACAGCCAGGGCGGCCTGCGGCAGAGCGTCGAACATGTCCTTGCGCAAGGCGCCGGGATCGGCGCCCGCGCGCGGGCGGCCGGGTACCTGCTCCAGACGGTTGTCCTCGATCCGCAGCAGACCCGCAGCCTGCGCCCACGACAACACCCGGTGCAGCCCGGCCAGTTCGGCACTGGACCGGATCGGGAACTCCTCGCCGCCGATGACCTCGGCCATGGCATCGCCGGTGTCCAGGGCCTCCACCAGGGCGCGAGCATCCGCGAGCTTGAGGTGGCCGTTGCCGGTCAGAGCCCGGCCGGTACCCCCGACCCAGTCGACGAGGGCCTGCACCTTCTCCGGCATCGTGCGGTCGATCCCCGCGGCGGGCAGTACACCCCGCTGGGCTCCGGCAGGCCGGGACCTGCGCGGGCGCGGCGCTGCGGCCGGTACGGGAACCCGGGGCGCCGCGGGCATGAGCGGAGGCCGGGTGAGAAGGTCGGGCACGCGCAGCGGGCCGCGCTCGCGGGGGCTGGTGCCGGGGCTCCACAGAGCATGGGGCCAGGGCACGCCCAGCCCGCCGTGATCGGCATCGGCGGCGCTGTAGAGGCGGTCGTAGTACAGGGGATCAGGGATCTGGGCGAGCGGCAGCGGCACGAGCCGCTCACCGGCGGCGCGCAGGTAGGCCTGGCCGCAGCCGTCGCACCAGTGCACCGGCCCGTCCTCGTTGAGGGCCGCGCCGTACTCGTGCGCCTGGTCGAGCGTGGCGCGGGTGAAGTCCCTGGCACCGCCGCACGGGCACCGGTCGTAGCGGTAGAGGTCGAGCTCGGCAGTGTCGTCGCGTTCCTCGGCCAGCCAGGCCGGGTGAATCCCGAGGACCCCGGCGAGTTGCTCGCGCTGCGCGGGGGAGGGGTGGGCGCTGCCCGCGGCCCAGCGGGCGACGTGGTGCGCGCCGGTGCCGAGTCCGGCCGCGAGCGCGACCGTCGTGGTCTTGGTCGAGGCCTGCAGCAGCCGCAGCCGCCACGCGAACCCGGGAAGGGCCAGCAGCGTCCATGCCGGGTGGGCGGCGGCATCGACGTACCCGGCGTCGTAGCGCGGGTCGAGGTCGTGCCGCTCGTTGTGCCCGGCGGCCCGTTCACCCAGCACGCGCGCGAGCCACACCCGCCCGCCCGGCGCATCGGTGACATCGCTGCTCCCGCGCCCGGCCAGCAGCCTTGCGGCCTCCTCGAGTTCGGTACCGATGTCCTCGTATGTCACCAGGGCGAAGCAGCAGGCCAGCAGACGCGTGGCGACCTCCCGGCCAGCCTCGCCGCCGTCCCGCGCCCCGGCCCGGAGCGCGACGATGCCGTCCGCACCGCGCAGGAAAGCCCGCTCCGCCGCCTTGTCCCAGCGCCCCGACCACATGCCTGCTCGTCCCTCCCCGCCCGGCGCCCGCCCGCACCCCCTTCGGGTACGCGCACGGCCGACGTCAGGCCTCCAGTTGACCGTCAAAAGCCCGGGCTCCACCGGAAACCGGCGAATATCCTGCGGCATTAACAGCATAGCCTCCCTGCGCGCTACGCTGCTATTCGTTCCCGGCAATCAGAGGAGGTGAATTACCCATGCCCCGAACAAAAGTACGCACCCGGGCGGCGCGGCGTGTGCCGTGGCCGGACCTCGTGCGGCTCCTGGTGGAGCTCGCGCGGATCGTGTTCGTCCTGATCCGGTAGTGCGGGCCGCCTCTTGGCGGCCCGCACCCTCCTGATCCCCGGAACCGCTCCCGGCGTCGGACCTTGCGGAGCGGACCGCGGCAGCCCCGGCGGGAAATCCCGCCGGGGCTGCCAGTGTATCGAAATCACAGACCAGCAAAGACCGAAGCGAAAAAATCCGGGGAAGAACATTCGGAACAATTTTCCTCCACCTCCGGGAAATTCAACGTCGCCACGAAAAGAAGACTCCCGCGCGAAAAGACGAAAGAGAGGAGCTGCCGGAAAATCCGTGACGAAAATGACGGCGACAAGCAAACCAAACCGCGGTCGCGAAATTATCCGCCGCGCAAAAGACCGGCGAAAAGAATCCAGCCGCACCAACCCATCCCGTACACACCATCCAATGTGTACAGTTCGGGGGTATGGATGACACGTACCCGCTGGTGCAGGCCCGCGACGAGCTCGGCAAGCTCGTCAACCGGGTCCGCCACGGCCACGAGACCATCGTGATCAGCGACTACGGCACCCCCGCCGCAGCCCTGATCCCCGTCGACGAACTCGCCGAGCTGCGCCGCCTGCGGGACGAGGCCGACAGCGCCGACGCCGAGGCCCGCAAAGCCGCCGGCGGACCGGTGGTGACGCACGAGGCGTTCATGGCCGAACTGGAGACCGAGGACCGGCAGGCCGCCGCGTCGTGACCAGCACCACCTACACCGTGGTGTGGCAGCACCAGGCCACCACCGAGTTCCGCCGCCTGCGCCAGCTCGACCCCCAAGGGGCCAAGGAGTGCGCCGCCGCCGTACGCGCCCTGGCCGACGACCCCCGCCCGCCCGAAGCCCGGCAGCTGGGCGGCTCCGCCTACTGGCGGATGCCGGTGGGCGACTGGCGCATCCTGTACGAGCCCGACGACGAGACGATCACCGTGCTCGTACTGAAGGTCGGCCGCGTTCCCTGAACCCGCTGATCACGGCCCGCAACACGCGGCGCCCAGGCGGGCCCCTGACCGGCCTCTTACAGGGCGGCTGACCACCGGCCGCGTGAGAGCGTGGTTTCGCCATCCGGGGTGATGGTGACGCGGGCTCCGGTCACCGGCAGCTCCCCGCCGATGATGAGGCGGTCGAGGACATCGGTCAGCACGTCCCACAGGCGGCGGGGACCGCCTTGGTGGACCGTCGGCAGGTCGCGGGACTTCTTGGCGCTGGCGCGGGCCCAGGAGCCGTCTGGGTGAGCCATCCACACGGTGCGCCCGCCGCCCTCGTGCCGCTCGGTACGGTGCTCGATGCCGGGCGCCTCCAGCTCCAGGGTGGCGTGCACGGCCCAGGAGTCCGGGACGTAGGTGAGCGGGTAACGGCTGACGGACGTCTCCCCCTCCTCGTCCGCGGTCTGCCACACCTCGGCTGCTGGCGAGACGTCGTCGTAGTCGTCACCGTGGCGGGTGCGCATGAACGTGGCCTGGTCGGAGGCGATGAAGCCTCGGGCGCTGCCGTCCGGCGTCTTGTCGGCGACGAGGATCAGCGCAGTGCCGGTGATGGTGGTGACCAGCCGGCCCCCGGGGCGTAGCGCGGTCAGCCACGAGGCGGGCACGGGCCGGACGGAGACGGTGGACACGATGCGGTCGAAGTCGCCGGGCAGCGTCTCGGTGAGGTCGCCTACGGCGGTGTGCGGGTGCAGGCCGATACTGGCCAGCCGGTCGGTCGCGGCCTCCACCAGGTACGGATCGACGTCCACGCTCGTCACGAGTTCGTCGCCCAGGCGCCTGCAGGCCAGGGCCGTGCCGTATCCGGTGCCGGTGGTCACCAGGGTGCGGGAGCCGTCACCGAGCATCGCGTGCCGGTACATGGTGGCGATCAGGCTGGGCAGAGTCGAGGACGAGGTCGGCCACCTGCCGTACGGCACCACGGTGCCCGGCTCGACGAGATCGGCGTGGTCGGTGCCGATCCGGGTCACGAGAGTCTGATTGCGGTAGGCGGCCTTGAACCAGGCCTCGGGGTCATCGGGACCGTTGCGGGCCACCCGGCCGTGGGCGTCCCGCTCCCACCAGTTCGGCACGAACAGGTGCCGGGGGGTGGAGGCGATCGGCCGCCACCACGGTGACTCCGGCCGCAGATGCCCGTCGGCAAGACGGCGGGCATGAGTCTCCCAGTCCAGATCCAAGTCCCTGCAGTCCCTTCCGTGTCCGCTCGCTTGTCCGTGTCAGCCGTCGTCGGCCGGCCCGCACGGCCCGGAGTTGTCCGGCCCGCACGAGCTGTCGTCGTTCGGCGCGCAGTCGGGAGGACAGGGAGCCGCGCCGGCGCGACGCGGGATGCTCGCGGTCACCTCAGCCCATCGGTCGCTGGCCAGCACCGACGCCAGGCTCGCGTCCTTGACGTTGCCCGCGGTCAGGAACCGCCCCATCTCGCACACCGACACACTCCCGTCCGGGAGAACAGCCGCCTTCGTGCCTCCGCACCGCCCGCACAGCGACGCGGTGGACGGCAACGCGGTGCCCGCAGCGTTGCCGACCGCCCGCACCTTGCTGACGTGTACTTCGTGGACGCCGAGGGCCTGCATCTCGGCACGGGCCCGCTCAGCGCGCTCGTGGTCGCCACCGTCGAGGACGGCGACCTTCAGCCGGATGCCGCGCCTGACGGCCTCGACGATGTTGGCACGCGTCGCCTTGTGCGAGCCTTCTCGGCCGGTGACCGCGTCATGCTCAGCTGCGACGGTGCTGTGGTACGTCGTCGCCAGCTGCACGTTGGGGTGCCCGAACAGGCGCCAGTGCTCGTCGCGGATCCGAAGCAGATTGCTGTAGACCCGGACGCACAGGCCGGCGCCGACCGCGCGCCGAACCATCCTGGCGAACGCCGGGTGCAGGGTGGGCTCGCCGCCGATGAGCTGGATGCCCTCGGCGCCGAGGACGACGGCTTCGTCGATGGTCCGGTTCCAGTCGTCCTCGGTCATGCTGCCGTGGCTCCGGGTTGGCCCGGACTCGGCGTAGCAGAGAGTCGGACAGGTCAGCTGGCAACGGTCGGTGATCTCCAACGACAGGAACCGCAGCGTGGCGGGGGCCTCCGGAGCAATCGTCATGACGCGATCGTAGGCCGCTGGCCGTCAACTTGTTTGCTGTTGTGGCTAGTTGGCTCGGCGGCCTGGCCGGGCATGTAGACGGTCCCGTGCCGTTCCCGCGTCCGCAGGGGCTGCAGCGTCGGTGCGTGATCGGGGACGGGCCGGCGGCATGTTCTTCAGTGGCCGGCTGGCGGAGCGCAGAGCCGGCCACTCCGCGCGGCACCCTCCGAGACCCGATGGGCGCCACCGACGGGTGTCATGGACCTGGATGACCACGCGGACACCGCTCGCAGGGGCAGCATCCACAGTGCAATTACGCGCCCTTGGGGCCCCGGATGGTGGTCACCGTGATCACGGGCGGCTGAGTCGCGGGGCTCACCATGTAAGTGACCGCCAGCGCGCCGAGCAGGCCCGTACGGTCATCCTCCGCCCCGGCTGTCCGCGCCAGGGTCGGCCCGCCGTACGGATCGGCGGCCAGCGCTTCCAGGTCTTCCAGCAGTGTGCCCAGCGTCGTGCCGGCGAGCAGTGCACTCAAGGCTTCCCGCGACAGCGCTCCCGGGGCGATGTTCGCCAGCCGCTCCGCGCCGTCCAACTCGCGCAAAGCCTCCCGGGCGCCGTCTGTGAAGACCACTCGATAACGGCTCCGGCTCACAGGATCCCGGCCAGCGCGGGGAACACGTCGCCGAGCTCGTACGTGGCCGCGGTCCCGGACCGGACGGCGCCAGCCGCCGCATCCGCGCCCGCATCGGTGGTCGTCTGCGCAACAGCCGCCCACTGCGCGACCAGCCCGAACAGATCCTCGGGGTCGGCGTCGTCCAAGGCGGCCTGGAAGCGGTCGCGCAGCTCAGGCGGCAGCGCGCGGCGGATCGTGCCGACCGTACGGGGCCGGTCGATCGGCCCCGAAGCGTGGCCGAGGGGTTCAGCGGACATTGCGACCTCCGGTTTCGGTGCCTGACCAGACTACGCGGGCGCACCCAGCAGCGTCAGGCCCTCGGTCCGCCACCCTCCCGGCCAGCCGCTGGCGGCCCGCTCGGCGCACACGGAGGAGGTTCGGTTCAGGTCTGGCCCTGCAGCGGAGGTTCTTCAGGTGCTGGTGGCGCACCTCGTCTCCGGCGGTTCAGATGACCGGCTCCAGCCCCAGGGACCGGATGAAGGCCCGGTAGCGGATGATGTCCTCGCTGGCCGGGCTGTCGTCCTCCGGGTACCGGAGGCAGGCCAGGAACGCGTCGGGATGATCGGAGCGGGAGCCGCGCCACTGGTCGGCGTCGCTCACCATGAGGTCGCGGGTGCCGACGCGGGGCGTCTCGGCCGCGAGGTCGCTCCAGAGCAAGCGGGCCTGCCCCTGGGCGGGAGCGACGATGACCAGCTTGTCGCCGTGCTCAGCGAGGGCCTGGTCCGCGTTCTCGTTCCACGCCAGGGCCAGCGTCGGCCCGTCGAGGCTGAGCGCGATGTACGGCGGCTCCGTGCGTGACTCGGGGCGCGGCCTTCGAGGCTTGCCCGCCTTGATGCGGCCCATCGGCGGCTCCTTCTCCTTGGGGGCGCAGGACAGCGCGGACACAGGGAAGACGCCGACCCGCGCGGTCCCCGCTGTACAACGCCGGCCGCGCCTCCAGGACACGGCCCCTTACACGGCGGAACCCAGGACGGCAGAGGCACCAGCTGCTCCCAGCGCCACATCCCGCGCCTCGGCCGACGCCCACCCTGCCTCCAGCCACGAACCGGTACTCGCCCGCCCGCCACCGACGCCAAACCGAGCAGACAGCGGCCCCCGGGCACTACAGTCGGGTTCCCGTCGTCTGCTCCGAAGGTGGAGTCGTGCACCGCGTTGAGGCCCGCCAGATCTACACGACGTGCCAGGGCGGGGCGACTTCCCACTTCCCCGAGACGGTAGTCGTGCGCTCCTACGAGCCCGGCGCGCGGACCGTTGAGGTGACCGACGAGTCCGGCCGGGACCCTCGCACCTTCGACATCCCCGCGTCCTACTTCCACGCCACGAACACCACGGCGGCGGGCCGCCCCCGGATCACCGGCTACTACCTGACGGGCACCCTCCGCCGGTGACCACGGCGCCCAGCTGAACCAGGACACCGCACCAGCCGCACCTATGTTGCCCTGAGTGCAATCAATAATCGAGTTGCCCTGAGTGCAACTCGAAGACGACCCAACAGAGTTGCACTCAGGGCAACAAGCGGACTCCCCATCTGCTTTGCGCTCGTCGGGTCGCCCAGGATCCGCCAGACCGTTCAGGCGAACAGCCCGATCGCAGCGGCCTCCTCGTACTGCTCCTTCGGCAGCTTCGCACGGCGGCTCCGCGTGTTGCTGCGCCAGACGCCGAGCTGCAGCACGTGATGCACCCCCGCCGCGTCCACGACCGTCTCGCGATGCCCCCGGGGGACACGCACATGGCCTTCCCGCTCCCGGTACTGACGGGCCGCGGCGAGGTTGCGCTCCCAGATGCTGGCCTCCGCCGCCAGCAGCACATCGTCCCCACCCGCCCCGACAGGCAGAGTCCCTCGGACCGCCGGCTGCACCCCCACCTCGAGCAGCCGTTGGCGCTGCTTCTCACTGAGCTGGCCCCAGTCCTTCTGCTGCTGGAGGAGCCACAGGCCGATGTCGTCGCCGAACACGAGCATCCCGGGGCGGAGGTCCGCCAGGGTCGCCCCGCCGTCCAGACAGGTCTTCAGACCGGCGTAGTGGCGCTGCCAGATGATCGACCACTCCCGCGGGTTCCAGTCGGGATCGATCGCACACAGCAGCCCATCACGCCTCCGGGCCCGCTCGGCGTTCTTCCCCAGCCCGCCGGGCCTACGGAAGTTCCGCAGGGCCTCGCCGATCGCCCGCCCGTCGATGACCGCCTCCCGAGGAGCAGCGAGTGTCCCGTACATCGCGAAGTAGCGCCGCGCGCAGGACACCCACACCTCGAAGGCGGCGTCATGGACCGACCACACCATCCCCAACTCGATGAGCAGGTCGAACCGCCACGGCGCCAACACCCCCTCCCGCTGCGCCCGACGCTGCTCACTGACCCACCCACCCAACGCGTAGGGCTCACCGTCCGGCCCCGGCACCGTCTCGTTCAGCGGCACCTTCGCGTGCCCGTGCTCCCCGGCCCACCGGCGCAGCAGGTCGTAGCCGGTCAGCCAGAGCTCGGAGTCGGGCAGCAGGACCCGGCGCTCCACGAACCGCGCGATCAGGTCCGGATCCCGGGGCGTGGAGAACTTCAGCAGCTGCTCCCACATCTCCGCCGCGCGCCGCTGACTCTCCTCGGCCTGCTCCTGGTCGTCACCGCCACTGCCGTCGCCCGCGTCGCCGGCGTCCTTCGCCTTGGGAGGGGTGACGGGCTGGGGGTCCAGACCCGTGACGTCCTCGCTCTCGCCGCGACCGGTGTGCTCGGTGCGCAGCGTCAGCCGCTCGATGAGACCGTCACCGTGGGAGCGCAGCCCCTGCAGCACGGCCACCAGCGGCCGGTAGGAGGCCGAGGTCAGCATATCGTCCGGCTTCTCCCCAGGCCGCAGATACACCGGCACCACGATGCGCGCGATCTTGCCCTCGCCCGGCGCCTGACGAAGGGCCCGCCCCACGTTCTGCACGATCTCCGTCGCACTGCCGCGGGTGTCGGCGAACGCGACCCCGCCGACACCTCGGCGCCCCCGGATGTCCTGCCCCTCCCCGACAGCCTTGCAGGAAGACAAGATCGAAAAGTCCGTCTCGCGCCCCTCCTCGTCCACCCCGTCCCCGAACCGGTCCATGACCAGCCGCCGCACCTCCAGCGTGTGATCCCCGCACAGCCACTCCGCCGACACCCGCTCCGGATACCGCCCAGGATCACCGGCATGCAGCTCCGCCGCGGTCTCCGGGAAAGCCCGCGCGAACGCCATCGCGTCCACGGTGCGGTTGTGGAACGTCATCAACGACTTCACGCCCACCTCCGCCGCCAGCTTCAGCAACGCCGCCTGCAACACCGCCAGCCGACGCCCGCGCACCGCCTCATCGTCCGCATCCGCCCCCGGCGGCTCAGGATCGGCGATCTCCAGCACGTCGACCTCGAACCGCGCCAGCGTCCCGCGCTCCACCGCCTCCACCAGCCCGTAGGTGAACGCCCGCTTCCCGTACACCGCCTCATCGTCCATCGACACCACGAGCCGGTCCCTCCGACCCGCCCGCCCCTCGGGCACCGCCCAGATCTTCGGCGTCGCCGTCAGATACAGCCGCCGATCCGCCACAATCCGCGCGTTGTCATGCACCGCCGCCCACGGCTTCGCCGCATCCCCAGACGTGTGGTGCGCCTCGTCCGCGACCAGAAGATCGAACGGCGCCAACTCCTGCCCATACGCCCCCAGCAACGCCTGCTCAAGCGGCCCCGGAACGTCCTCACCGCCCTCCTGGCGCAAGCTGAGCGAGTCGTAGGTGGCGAACACCCACACCGGCCCCCGCCCGGCCCACAGCCCCAGCTGCGGAGGACTCGTCGTAGCCCGCACCCCGAACTCCGCGAATGCCGGACCCGACTTCGAGACCACCGCCACCCCCCGCCCGGAGAAGCCGGCGGCACGCCACGCCGCCGCCGTCTGCACCAACAGACTCCGCCACGGCGCCAGCCACAGCACCCGGCCGCCAGGAACCACCGCCCGCGCCGTGCCGAACCCCACGGCCGTCTTGCCCGTCCCCGGCGCCGAGACCCCCAAGGCCCGAAGCCCGCCCGGAGGAATCGGAACACCGGCCGGCAACTCCCGTGCCGCCGCGGCGATGTGCTCCCCGACGTGACGCCACTCCGGCGCCCCGCTCCCGCTCACCGGGCACCCCGCGGACAGGACACGAACGAGAGCATCATCAGCCACCGCCTTGCACAGTTTGTGATCTTGTCGAGTTGATCAGAGGTGACACCCGGCGGGCGATTTTCCCAAAGCCTACCCGCTGATGCATCACTAGAAGTCGTGTACTCTGAAGACCTCAACCTACTCCTACAACCAAGATCTCCGCAGGATTCCCCACCGACAGTTGCACAACCAGCCAGGGGGCCGAACAATGACCAAACCGATACCAGTTGGCCGTCGCAACCATCACAACACGGAGGCCACTCCAGTTGATGGTTGCTCAAGTGGTTGCCCACACTGCAACCACTTGAGCAACCATCAAACGACCAGCAGATAAAGGACGCAACAGCCCCCGACCCCGTAGCCAGCCGCTTTTGTCTTGGCAGCAACCACCCGAGGGAGTCAGCGACTTAGACCCAGAGCAACCATTACTGTCCAGATGTCGACCGTAGTTGCTTTTGAGCCGCGTAGCGGATCAAAACCGGGACGCCGTCGGCGTCAAAAGCACCCGCTGCGTAGCAGCGGCGCGTCGTGTCTGCGTAGCAGACCGCGCGC